>JAWKUM010000024.1:0-68076 GCA_041398545.1 Planctomycetota bacterium
GCCCGGGCCAGGGCCACGAGGGCCCAGAGGAGGTCCTCGTACGGGTGCAGCCGCACGCGCTTGCGGTCCTCGGCCTGCAGGGTCAGGGCCGGCAGCTGGCGCTCGACCTCGGCGGCCAGGGGCTCGACGAGCTCGACGCCGAGCTCGGGCCGCTTCATCGCGTGGGCCGCGAGCACGAGCCGGGCCCGGGCGCCGAGGTCCATGTTGCCGCGCGAGCGGTAGAGCGTGTTGAAGCGGGCGAAGTCGGCGATGCCGGCCTCGGCCGTGACGAGGAAGGCCAGCGTCGCGAGGCCGGTGTCCCGGTCGCGGAGGAAGGCCGACAGGCGGTTGCGCATGCGCGCGACGACCTGCTCGTCGACGACGAAGCCCTTGGCCCGGGCCCGCTCGAGCAGGAGCCAGGCCAGGAGCGAGGTCCGGGCGTCGATCCCGCCGCGGCCGATCCACGCGATCTCGCCGTTGTTCTCGAGGCTCTGCAGCTCGGCGATCGCGCTCTCGACGCGGTGGCGGAGCAGCATCAGCGAGGCCTTCTCGTCCGGGGCCGACTCCTGGCGATAGCCGAGGAGCGACAGGGCCGCGAGCGCGAGGGCCGTGCGATTGGCGTGGGTCTCGGGCACGTAGCACAGGAGCCGCGACGCGTTGAGCCCGGAGCGGCGCGCCCAGCCGGCCACGAGGAAGGCGTCGGGGGCCTCGGGGCCGAGCTCGACGAGGAGCTCGGGCGCGCGGTACGTCGCCCCCTCGGGCAGCTTCAGCGCGACCCGCTCGGCCCCGCTGACCGCGCCCGAGCGCGACGCCTGCTCCTCGAGGCTCCAGCTCAGGACCCGCAGCGGCTGCTCGAGCGTGTCCTCGGCGCCGCCGCCCTCGACCTTGGCCGTCAGGACGTGGTCGCCGGCCTCGGCGGCCTTGAACGGGAGGGGCCGACGGACCTCGGCGCCGGCGTCGAGGTGCTCCTTGCCGGCGCACAGCTCGGTGTCGCCGTGGCGGACCGCGTACGCGGCGTCGACCCCGGCCGTGCCCTGCCGATGCAGCGACAGCTCGCCCCGGGCCTCGTCGCCCTCGGTCAGCACGCCGGGCAGGCCGACGCGGACGAACAGGTCCTTGGCCGTGACGAGCTCGGCCTCGTCCTCGCCGAACCAGGCGTCGTTGCCGACCGCCCGGGCGCGCAGCTTCCAGCTGCCGGCCTTGTCGGGCAGGACGATCTCGACGCTGCCCTTGCCGTCGGCCCCGGTCGTGACCGCGCCGACCCAGACCGCGAAGGCCTGGCTCGGGACCCGCGGCGTCGCCGCCGCCTCGGCCGTCGCGGCCCTGCCCTCGACCACGAGCTGCTGCCCGATGCCGAAGGCGTTGAGCTTCTCAAGCTCATCTCGCAACGGGGTGGAGAAGTAGTTCTCGGTCCGGCCCCTGAAGTCACCGTCCAGATCGTCATCGAAGAAGCCGAGGATCGGGCTCGCACTCGGGCTCTGCTCGGCCTGCGCACGCCGTAGCGCCTCGATCCCCCCGAAGGTGACCAAGTTGATCGAGCGGTCTTGGCCCTCGGCTGCGGACTGCCCGGGCCGCCCGCCGGCCCGCCGCCCGCCGAAGCGACCGCCGAAGGCCCCGCCGGCCCCCCCGCCCACGCGGGCGACGTCGTTGAACGCGTCCTGCGCGTCGGGCTCGGGTGCCTCCTCCGGCGCCGGCATGTCCGCCAGCTTGTCCATGGACTCCTTGCTGCGGCTGCGGCCCGTGACGAAGTCGTCGCTGTGCGCCCAGGCCTTGCGCTCCTCGGCCTCGCGCAGGGACCGCTCCCTGGCGGCCTCCTCGGCCAGGAGGGCGGCGTTGACGCCACGCGTCTGCCCCTCGTAGGCGAACGTGCACGAGCTCTGCGTCCGCATCGCGAGGCTGCGCCGGACCTCGGCCCCGTAGAACACGTCCTGCAGCGACGGGCTGTCGTCCGGGCTCAGCGCGAGCAGGGCCTCGTCGACGACCGCCACGCTGAGCTCGGCCGGGACGGGCTTGCCCGAGGGATCCCGGCACTCGACGTCGACCTTGACCTTGCCGCCGGGCAGGGCCCGCTCGCTGCCGGGCACGACCTTGACCTCGAGCGGCCGCGCGACCAGGAAGTGGCGCGAGGCCTGGTGCAGCTCGCGGCCGTCGACCATCGCGAGGCCGAGCGCGAAGTTGGGCGCGTGGCGCTCGTCGAGCGGGATCCGGTAGTCGGTCTCGCCCTCGCCGAAGACCTTGGCCTCGAAGGCCAGGACCCCGTCGCCCTCGTACGTCACGAGGCAGAGCCGCGGGCCGGCGCGGTTGACGACGCGGACGGCGAGCTCGTCGCCGACCTTGGCGTACTGCACGCGCGACAGCAGGCGCAGCTTGACCTCGTCGTCCTTGCCGGACACGAAGAAGGTCCGGCTGGTCTCGATCGTGTTGCCGAAGCGGTCGACCGCGGAGGCGCGGAGCCGGTGCGTGCCGCCCTTCTCGAGCGCGAACCGCGCCGTCGCGCGGCCGGTCTCGGCGTCGCTGCCGGCCTCGGCCGTCGCGACCGGGACCTCGCGCTGCCCCCGGCTCGTGGCCTCCATGCGGAACAGCTCGAACCGGAGCTTGCGCGCGAGCTTCTTGCCGCCGGGCCCCTCGACCGTGGCCCGGGCCTCGAGGTCCTCGCCGACGAGGTAGACGTCGCTCGGGAGCTCGAGCGCCAGGTCGAAGGCGGTCGTGCGCAGGTGGTAGCCCTTCTGCACGTAGGCCTGCTCGGACGGGATCGCGGCCTGGACGGTCAGGAGCTGCTCGCCGAGGGCCTCGCTGGTGTCGAACTCGAAGTCGAAGCCTCCGGCCGCGTCGGTCCGGCCCTGCAGCACGCGCTGGACCCCGTCGATGTGGGTCACGACCTGGACGGCCCGGTCGCGGACCGGCCCGCCGAAGAAGAAGCGTGCCTCGACCCGACCGGCCAGCTTGTCGCCGCGCAGCAGCACCTCGTGCTCGGACTCGAGCACGAGCGAGACGCGCGGGGTCGAGAAGTCCCCGACCGTGACCTGGGCGGCCCCGAGGGTCGAGCGGTCGCGCTTGCGGTGGACCCTGACCGTGTAGCTCCCGTGGCCGCCCTGGGACGGCACGCCGCAGGCGACCTCGAGCGTGCCGAAGGGGCTCAGCCGGGCCTCCTGCCGCGACAGCAGCCGGCCGCCGGCGTCGAGCCAGTCGACCTCGTAGGCCTCGTCCTTGGGCAGGACGTAGCGCCCGCCGTCGACCTCGCGCAGCACGGCCTTGGCGTGCACGACCTCGCCGGGCCGGTACAGCCGGCGGTCGGTGTAGACGAAGGTCTTGGCGACGAGGCCCTGGGACACGTACAGGTCGCCGAGGTCCATCGTCGTGGCCGCGCTGCCCTGGGCCGTCGAGGCCAGGACGTAGAGCCGGCCGGCGCCCTCGACCTCCTTGCCGGCGAAGCGGAACGCCCCGCGCTCGTCGGTCACGCCCTCGCCGAGGACCTTGGCCCCGTCGGTCACGACGATCCGCGCCCCCGCCTGCGGGCGGACCTGGCGCGTGTCCTCGGCGAACACGAACAGCTCCTTGCGCGAGGTCTTGGTCACGACCGCGAGGTCGCTGACGAGGACCAGCGTCGAGCTCTCGAGCTCGCCGTCGTCGACCTTGACGACGTACGCGCCGGCCCCGTCGAACGGCAGCGGGACGTCGCGCTCGGTCTCGGCGTAGCGGACGTACGGGTCGACGGCCGACTCGAACGAGGCGTCGGGCGAGATCGCCTCGATCGCCAGGGCCTCGATCGCCGTGCGCCCGAGCGTGCCCTCGAAGAAGTCGTCGAGGGCCAGCTTGAACACGCGCACGCGCAGCTTGGGCAGGTTGCGCGACACGACCTTGACGACCGGCTTCTCGTCGGTCTGGAACACGCGCTCGGTGCGCAGGACGAGGCGCTTCTCGCGCAGCACGGCGAGGCGCTGACGGGCCTGGTTCTGCCACGGCCCGGTGACCTTCTCGTAGGCCTCGACGGCGGCCGGCAGGTCCTTGAGCCTGGTCTCGAGCAGCTCGCCGACGCGGTAGCCGGCCTCGCTGGCCTCGGGCCGGCCGGCGTAGCGGCTGGCGCAGTCCTCGTAGCGGCGCCGCGCCTCGGCGAAGTCCTCGACCTCGACCCGCATCCGGGCCAGGGTCAGCGCGATGGCCGCGGCCCGCGGGTCGAGCGGGTGCGCCTCGAGGAAGCGGCGGTACAGGCGCTCGGCCTCTTCGTAGCCCTCCTTGCCCTTGCGGAACTCCTCGTGCGCGGCCTCGAGCTCGAGGTCGATCAGCGCCTTCTGGCCCTCGACCCAGCGGCCGTGCGACGGGAACCGGGTCAGGTACGCCTGCCAGGCCTGGGCGGCGTCGTGGAAGCGCTTGAGCGCGCCGAGCCAGAGGCCCTTGTTGGCCCAGGCCTCGGCGACCTCCGGTCCCTCGGCCTTGCCCCAGCGCTCGAGCAGCAGGTCGTTGGTCGCCAGCGCCTCCTCGAGCCGGCCGAGCCTGGCCTGCGACGCGGCCAGGAGCGACGCGGCCTCGATCGCGCGGGCGTCGGCGGCGTGGCTGTCGAGGAACGTGCGGAGCACGTCGATGCCGCGGGCCAGCTCGTTGCCGCCGTCGGGCACACCGAAGCACCGGGCCAGCTCGAGCCGGACGCCGGGCAGGTCGCCGGCCCCGGCCTCGCCGCCGGCCAGATCGCGCTGCAGGTCCTCGAGCAGGCGGCGGCCTCGGGCACGCGGCCGGCCCGGCGCCAGGACCGCGCCAGCTCGAGGCGCAGGTCGTAGACCGGCTTGCCGTGCAGGCTCGCGAACACGGTCGACCGGTCGCGCAGGACCAGGGCCTCGTAGCGCCGCGCGGCCTCGTTCCAGTCCTGGGCCTCGAAGGCCAGGGCCGCGGCCTTGCGCGCGTGCTCGCGCTCCTTGGCCTCGGGCAGCTCGAGTCCGATCGCGAGGTCGAGGAAGGCGATCGCACCCTTGCGGTCCGGCGGGTCCTGCTTGAGGGCCTCGGTTGCGAGGCCGACGTAGGTCTCGCTGAGCTCGACGCGGCGCTCGTCGGACAGCAGCCGGGCGATGGCCTTCTGCTGCAGCTCGGCCGCGTCCTGGAACCGGTGGCCCTTGGCCAGGGCCCGGGCCAGGCCGAACTCGGCGAGGTTGCGCCAGCGCGAGTCGGGGTGGGCGCTCAGCAGGGCGTGGAAATCCTTCTCGGCCTCGGCCAGCTTGCCGGCGACGAGCTCGGTGTTGGCCAGCAGGAACAGGAGCCGGTCGACGTGCTTGGGCTCCTCCGCCCCGCGCTGTCGCTCGAGCTCCTGGCCCAGGAGCGTGACCGCCCGACCGTAGTCTCTTGCCAGCAGGCTGTTGCGGATCTCGCGGTCCCCGTTCTGGGACGGGGGCAGGCACAGCAGGGATGAGAGGAGCAGGAAACGGAGGGGTCCGATCGGCGTCATGGCTGCTTCCGGGTCGGGGTCCTGCGCAGGATGGGCTCCGGGCACCGCGGGGTCGAGGGTGGAGGCCGGTGAAGAACGGGACGGACGGCGGCCGGTGCGCGCGGTTCCTGGCTCGAGCGGCTTCGTGGTCCCGCTGCGACGGCCTCCAGCGGGCGGCCTCCGGCCCGCTCCGCTGCCGACCCCGCCCGGCCGATACAGGGGCATGGACCTGCTGCCGACCGGGGAGCGCCCCCTCTGCATGCTGTTCCTCGGGGGTCCGGGGAGCGACTGGCCCGAGCTGCGCGAGCGGTTCGCCCGTGCCGGACTCCTCGTCGACCTGGCCCGGGACCGGGACGAGGCCTTCGAGGCCTTCCTGCGCCGGGGCGGCCACGAGGCGGTGGCCTGCATCGGTCCGGTCGACATCGACCTGGCCGAGACGATCGCCGGCCTGCGCAGCATCGACCCCGGCCTGCTCGAGTGGGCCTTCGCGGTCATGCCGTCGCTCGAGGAGCTCCAGGCCCTCGAGCACGAGCTCCGCCGCCTGCTCGAGGACCGCGACCGGCACATCCCGCGGCCCTGAGGCCGCCGCGAAACGGGACCCGACGCCGGCGATCGGTCCGGCGTGGACCTGCTCGCCGAGCTCAACCAGGGCCGCCCCGAGCGCCGGCTCGTGCAGCTCCTGGCCGCCGACCTGTGGGGCATCGAGGCCCGGCTGGTCGAGATCCAGGCCTCCTGCCTCGGCGACGAGGCCAACCCGCCGCGGATCCTGGGGCTGCCGGATGCGGCCGTGCGCGAGGCCTACCACCGGGTGCGCACGGCGTTCCAGGCCCTGCGCCTGGGTTTCCCCCGGGGCCAGGTCGTCGTCAACCTCGCCCCGGCCCGGTCGCGCAAGGCCGGCTCATCGTTCGACCTCGGCATCGCCCTGGCTCTCGCCGCCCTCGCCGGCCTGCTGCCCCCCGCCCGGCTCGCCGGGACCCTGTGCTTCGGGGAGCTCGGTCTCGACGGCGGCCTACGCCCGGTGCCCGGCACGATCGCGCGCGTCGAGCTGGCCTGTCGGCTCCGGCTCGACGCCGTCCTGTGCCCGCAGGAGTCGGGCGGGCTGGCCCGGCGCGTGGCCGGGGACCGCGTCGCGGTCCGGCCGGCCCGGCACCTCGAGGAGGCCCTGGCGATCCTGGGGCAGGGCGCCGAGGCCATCCTGCCCCCGACGCCTCCGGTCGCGGCCGGCGCCCACGGCCGGCGCCCGGCCCCCGACCTGGGCCGCGTGCGCGGCCAGGCCCTGGCCCGCCGGGCGCTGTTCCTGGCCGCGGCCGGCGGCCACAACCTGCTCCTGTCGGGCCCGCCGGGCTGCGGCAAGAGCCTGCTGGCCTCGTGCCTGCCGGGCCTGCTGCCGCCGCTGTCGCGGCCCGAGGCGCTCGAGGTCCTGCGCGTCGAGAACGCCCTCGACGAGGGCTCGGAGGCCCGCGCCGAGGCCCGGCTCGCAGAGGGCCTGGCCCCGTTCCGGGCCCCCCACCACAGCGTCAGCCACGCCGGCCTCGTCGGCGGCGGCAGCCCGCCGCGGCCGGGCGAGGTGTCGCTGGCCCACCGCGGCGTGCTGTTCCTCGACGAGCTGCCGGAGTTCCGGCGCGAGTCGCTCGAGGCCCTGCGCGTGCCGCTCGAGCAGGGCTCGATCGTGCTGCGGCGGGCGACGGCCGCGTTCCGGTTCCCGGCGCGGTTCCAGCTCGTGGCCGCGATGAACCCCTGCCCCTGCGGCCTGCTCGGCCACCCCCGGCTGCCCTGCCGATGCAGCGAGCCGATGGTCCAGCGCTACCGCGCGCGGATCTCGACGCCGATCCTGGACCGCATCGACCTGCTGCTCGAGCTCGAGCCGGTCGAGGCCGAGGACCTGCTCGGGACCGCCGAGGCCGAGCCCGAGAGCCCGGCGCTGCGCGAGCGGGTCGATCGCCTGCGCGCGCTGCAGCGCGCGCGCAACGGCGGCTTGCTCAACGCCCTTCTCGACGAGCGCGCCCTGCGCGCGATGCTCGTGCCCCGGGCCCGCCGCCTGCTCGTGGACCGCTGCCGCGACGGCGTCCTGTCGGCCCGCGCCATCATCCGGGTCCTCCGCCTCGCGCGCACGGTCGCCGACGACCTCGGCCTCGCCGACATCGACGTCGAGGCCCTGTCGCTCGCGCTGTCGCTGCGCCACCGGCTGTGAGCGCCGGCCCGGCTCAGCAGACCACGGCCCACCAGTCGCGACCCTCGCGCCAGTCGGGGCGCAGGCGGGCGAGGTCGGCGCGGACGAGGTCGACGGCGCCGCGGCCGGCGAGGGCGACGAGGAGGAGGTCGAGGTCGAGCTCCGGCAGGCGGTCGGGGGAGACCACGGGCACGTTATCGCCCTTGTGGCCGCCGAGGCGCCGCGTCGCGATGTCGAAGAAGGCTCGCGGCGTCCGGTCCCGCTCGCGGAGCCAGCGCAGCCAGGGGCGGGCGCCCGAGGGGCCGCCCCACAGGCCGAGGCGGGTCCGCTCCGGCAGCAGGCGGGCCTCGATCCACGCCTGTGCCACGCGGCGGAAGCCCGCGCGGTCGTAGCGCGCGTCGCTGCGGGTCAGGCGACCGCCGTGGTCGCGCATCGTCACGCAGCAGGCCTCGACCTTGGCGAGGCGGTGGCCGGCGCGGTGCAGGCGCAGCCACAGGTCGTAGTCCTCGGGGAAGGCCCCGTCGCGGTAGCCGCCGGCCGCGCGCACGACGTCGCGGCGGAACGTCGCCGCCGGGTGCACGACCGGGCTCTCCTGCAGCAGGGCCCGGTCGAAGTCGTCGGGCGTGACGACGCCGTTGACCCAGTCGGCGTAGCGCCGCATGCCCTCGCCCGGCTCGGCCCCGCCGACGCCCGTGAGCCGCATACGGCCGTCGACGACAGCCAGCGTGGGGTCCCGGTCGAGGCGCTCGCACTGCAGGGCCAGCCGCTCCGGCGCGGCGACGTCGTCGGCGTCGAGCCGGGCGACCAGCGGCGCGCGCGCGGCCTCGACGCCGAGGTTCAGGGCCGCGACGAGGGCGCCCCCCTCGGGCCCGCCCGGTCCGGCGAGGACGCGACAGCGGCGGTCCCCGCGGGCCCGGTCGTCGGCGACCACCCGCGAGCCGTCGGTGCTGCCGTCATCGACGACGACGACCTCGAGGTCCCCCATCGTCTGCGCCAGCGCCGAGTCGAGGCAGTCGCCGAGCCAGCCCCGCCCGTTGCGCACCGGCACCACGAAGCTGACCCTGGGTCTCGGAGACATCGCACCCCGAGTTTCCCGGGAAACCCTTCCCCTCGCACCCTCGCGAACGGAACGGTTTCCTGCCAGAACGCCGGCGCCTGCCAGATCGACAGGTCGACGCTCCGGTCGACGGCTCCGGGCTCAGTCCCCGGCCACGACGAGGTCGCCGCTCGCGCGGACCGAGGCGACGAGCTCGTCGATCTCGTCGCGCAGCTCGGCCAGGACGTCGGCGGGTCCGGCGCACTCGAGCAACAGGTAGCCCTCGAGGCCGCGGGTCGCGTAGAGCACGGCTCCGCTGTCGCCGACGGCCGGGTCCTTGCCGCTGCCCTCCATCCGGAACCAGTCCCGCCCGCCGATCGTCACGACGCGCCGGTCGCCGGGCTCGCACCACGCGTGGTCGAGGGCGAAGCGCCGCATCAGGGCCTCACCGACCGTGCTCAGGGTGCCCTGGACCTCGCGCGGGGCCTGGACCTGGCGGAGGGCGACCTGCAGCTCCGGCCGGCTCGGGACGAGCCGGATCAGCTTGGAGCCCTTGGTCGGGCGCACGATGGCCCAGGTCGCCCGCGGCGCGAAGACCTCGAAGCCGGCGAGCTCGACGCGCAGTGGCGACAGCAGCAAGTCGTCGAGCTTGCGGGCGGAGCGGAGCCCGAGGCAGCTCTCGGCCGTGACCGGCTCGGCGACGAGCTCGACGCCGTTGACCTCGACGAGGAGGACGACGCCACCGGGCGCGACCCACTCGCGGCGCCGGCGCTCGCGCAGGCGGCTCTCGATCATCACCGCGCGTCCCTTGGTCGGGACCGTGGCCGGGAAGCGCGACTCGGGCACCGGCTCGCCGGCCTGCAGCGTCCACTGTCCGACCTCGAAGCTCTCGGTCAGCGGGTCGTAGACGGTCGCGTGGACGGCCCGGGGCGCGTCGGGCCCGGCCTGGCGCATGCGCTCTTCGACGCAGAGCCCGAAGGTCGTGCCCTCCCCGAACCCGATCGTGCGGCCCCGCAGGCCGTCGAAGCTGCGGTCGCTCAGCACGAGCGTCCCGTCGGTGATCTCGCCCTGGCGGATCCGCTCCTTGACGACGCGCTCGCGCGCGGTGTCGAGCACGGCCTCGCGGACGTAGGTCGACAGCGGCAGGCCGTCGCGGTCGACGCGCTCGATGCGCGTGACCAGCGTCGCCTCGAGCCGGCTCCGGGCCGACGGCTCGGTCCCGCGGACCTGCTCGGCGAGCCGCTTGGCGCGGGCGTGGTCCGCCTTGCCCTGGCCGAGGTCGACGGCGATGCGCTGGAGGAAGTACCACTCCTCCTCGAAGCGATAGCCCGCGGGCTCGCGCTCGACACCGAGGTGCAGCGTCCCGACGAGCGCGCCGTCCTCGTCCCGCAGCCGGAACCAGCGGCCGGCCGGCGCGAGCTGGAGGCCCCAGGCGACCTCGGGCTGCGGCTCCTCGTGCGCTTGCGGCCGGCGCTCGGCGCGCTCGACCTTGACGACGTCGTGCTTGCGGAAGCCGATGCGCTGCCCGGGCGCGACCTCGATGCGCAGGCCGTCCTCGCCCTCCTCGACGATGCGGCCGACGAAGGCCTGGCCGTTGCGCAGCACGACGCGGTCCTGGTCGGCGGACCGGGCCTCGGCCTTGGCGGCGCCGGCCTGCGGGCCGTCGGCCGCTCCTCCCTGACCGGGGCTCGACGCGGACGCGAGGGCGGCGGCGAGGACCAGGACGGGCACGACGTGACGGTGGGACATGGGGCTCCTCCGCGGCGAAGGGCCGGAGCCAAGGGGGCTTCCGGGGGGCACTGTCGGCTTGATCGACAGCCGGGCTTCCCGACTTGAGGCGCCGGACCTCAGTCCCACTCGAACCGGCGCTCGGCCCCGGCCTCGAGCCGGAGGTCCCGGGTGGCCAGCACGACCTGCCTGCCGTCGCGCAGCCCGAGCAGCTCGGCCCGCCAGGCCCCCACCGGCACGGCCTCGAAGCTCGCCGTCCCGGCCTCGAGGGCGTAGCCCACGACCCGCCCGCGGAGGAAGGCCTCGTCGGCGATGTCCCCGTAGGTCGCCGCCGGCCCGGTCGGCACGAGCCGGACCGCCCCCTGGCGCGGGCGGCCGGGCGTCGCCGGCCAGACCGCGTACTCCTCGTCCTTGGGCAGGCCGCGCAGGTGCAGCCTGGTCACCGGGACCATGCGCCAGTCGCGCATGCGACCCTCGGCCGCGGTGCGCAGGACCTTCTGGATCGGCGCCCAGCCGGCCTTGGCCAGCACGAAGACCGTGCCGTCCGGTCGCAGGCCGCGGACCTCGAACCTACCGTCGGTCCCGGTGTGCATCGCCGCGAGCTCGGGCTTGCGCTCGAGGCCGGGGAACCAGCCGCGGTCGAGCACGACGGCGACGCCGGCGAGCGGCGCGCCGGCGCCGTCGACGACGCGGCCCTCGATCCTGCCGAGCGCGACGAGCGCGAGGTCGCCGAGGTCCTGGTCGAGCCCCTCGTTGACCTCGACCTGCCGCGGCGCGAGCATCAGCGGGTCCTGGCGCCACTCGAGCCGGAACTTGCCGGGAGGGACGTCGGACACCTCGAAGCGGCCGTCCGGGCCGGCGCGCAGGCGCAGCACCGATGCCCCGATGAGGGCGGCGTCGATGGCCGCCGGGAGCGCCTCGCCCGGCGGCGCGACGAAGCGGCCGCGCAGCGTCGCGCCCCTGCCGACGGAGAAGCGCAGCTCGACGTCGCGGCTGCCGACCGCGACCTCGACGGCCGGGGGCTTGCGCCACGCGAGCTGCTCCGGCGACGAGACCGACGCGACGGCGACGCGCAGCACGCCACCCTCCGTGGACTGCAACACGAACTTCCCCTCGGCGTCGGTGAACACCATGCCCGTCATGTGCTTGACGTCGTCAGGGGTCCGTGCGGTCCCGGCCGGGACCGCGTAGACCGAGACGCGCGCGACCGGCCCGCCGTCGGGGTCCAGGACCCGGCCCTGGATCCGCCAGGCCGCGTCGCCCGGCTCGCGCATCCGCAGCACGAGCCCGCCGCGCTGCTCGCCCTCGGTCAGCCGCAGAGTCGGCGGCCCGTCGTCATATACGGGCTCGAGCCTCCGGCCGACGTCCTGGTCCCAGCGCAGTTGATAGGCCCCCGGAGGCACGGCCGCGAAGGCGAAGCTCCCGTCTGCTCCGCTGCGGATCGCGAGCGGGTCCTCGGCGACGACGCCGTCCCAGGCCCCCTCGGGTCGCCCGGAGGTGGCCTCCATCAACACGGGTGCGGCCGGGCCTCCTGGCACGTGGGACCGGTCCCCGGTCCCGAGGCGGACCAGGGCCCCGGCCACGGGAGCGTCGCCGGGACCGACGACCCTGCCCGTCAGGCTCGCCGGGCGCTGCAGCACGAGGGCCAGGGCCCGGTGTCCGCCCGCGTGGAGCTCGAGCTCGACGACCTGGCTGACGGCCAGGTCCCTGGTCCAGGCCTGGACCGACAGCGGCCGGTCGAGCACGGCGACCGCGCGCGCGGCGAAGCGCCCCGCGGCGTCGCTCCACGTGAGGACCCGGTGCGTCAACCCCGGCCCGAAGCCGACGACGACCGCGCCTCCGATCGGTCGGCCGTCCCGGTCCTGCACGGTACCCGTGAGCGTGCCCGGCCACACGGCCACGAGGTCGAGCGGGCTCTGCCGCTCGACCGTGACGCTGCGCAGCAGGCGGTCTCCGTCGACGAGCACGAGCGGTGCCGAGGCCGCGACCCGGACCCTGCTCCGCGGCGGCCAGCGCGACGCGAGCTCGAAGGTCCCGTCGGCCGAGGCCCGCACGTCCACGCCACGCTCCCCCTCGCCGAGGCGCAGCTCGCAGCCGCCGACGCCCTGGCCGGCGCGGTCGACGACCCGACCGCGAAGGTCGAACGGCTCGAACGCCGCCTCGGTCCCGGCGACGTCGAGCGGGCGCCGTCCGGAGGCCTCGCCGGCGACGTCCTCGCCGGCGACGTCGTTGCCTGTCGCCCGACCGCCCGCCACGTTGCCCGCGGCCTCCGTGGTCGAGGTCTCGGCGTCGGTGCCGGTAGACCGCGGCTCCGACACGCCACCCGCCTCCCACGGTCGCAGCACGAGCACGGCCAGCAGGGCCGCGCCGACGGCGATCAGGAGCGGGGTCCGCTTCCCCATGTGGGGTCCTCGGTCGCAGGGTCCCTGGCCTCGGCCCTGGGCACGGACCGGGCGAGGCGCCAGCCGACGAAGGCCAGCAGGACGACCATGACCCCACCGAGGGCGTAGGGCAAGCCGCTGTCGAAGCGGAACGCCAGGCCGCGCCACCAGAAGTGCCGCATGTTGCCGTCCTCGGGCCAGGACGGGATCGGCGGGACCTCGACCTCCTCGCCGCGGCTGCCGGCGAGCATGCCGTAGACCAGGGACGGCCGGCGGCCCGGGATCTCGCCCTGGACCGACAGCCACGCGTAGGCCAGGTGGCCGAACAGCGGCGTCATCCGCGGCGTCGCGAACAGGGCCTGGGCCGGGTCGCCCCCGGCGCGGACCGTGGCCGGGAACATGGTCTCGACGGCCCGCGGCTGCAGCATCAGCGAGAACCAGCCGCGGTACGGGGTCGCCCAGCCGCCGAGGTTCCACAGCAGCGACAGGCCGCAGAGCCCGACGAACAGCGACTCCAGCACGCGCCGGCGCCGCCGCGCCAGCGCGTCGAGCAGGCCGGCCGTGGCGACCGCGACGAGCAGGGCCGCACCCGGCGTCAGGTAGCGGCAGCCCCAGGCCTGGCTCGAGTGCCAGCCCGTCATCTTGGAGCTGATGAGCCAGGGCAGGAGCAGCACCGAGGCGAACAGCCAGCACTCGCCGCGACGCTCGCGCCCGAGCCGGCGGAGGCCGGTCGGCACGAGCCACAGCAGCGGCGTGAACCACAGCACGCCCTTGCCCGGCGACAGGCCGAGCAGGATGAAGCCGTGGACCGGGTTCATGTCCCAGTAGCCCTGGGCCGTGCCGGCCGTGTAGCCGAACTCGAGCGGGCTGCCGAAGCGCCAGGCGTTGAAGCCGAGCATCGCGACGAAGAACGGCGCGAAGCCGAGGGCGTAGCCGTAGCCGAGCCAGTAGCGGCGCTCGCCGCGGCGCAGGCCGTGCACGAGCAGGTACAGGCCGAGCGCGGCCAGGGGGAGGAGGTGGTTCGGCCGGCACGTGAACGCGTAGCCGGCGATCAGGCCGGCCGTCACGGGCGAGGCCGAGATCCGCCCGCAGAGGCCGGCGCGCGCGCCGGCGGTCCCGGCCCCGCGCACGATGCGGACGCCGCGCTCGATCGCCCACAGCAGGAAGAACCCGGCCGTCGTGTCGGCCATCGACTCGCGGGTCTCGGGCCCGAGCTGGGTCGCGAGGCAGGCCAGGAGCGTCGCGGCGACGCGCGTGCGCAGCCCGAAGCCGAGGTGGCCGAGCAGCGTGAACAGGACGAGGCCGATCCCGGCCCCGAACAGCGGCGAGTGGAACGACACCACGAGGTGGGCCCAGAACTCCTCGCCGACGGCCTGCTTCCACGGCATGCGCAGCGTCGCCTGCCGCTCCTCGTACGCCTCGCGGTCGACGTCGGGGAAGACCGCCGCCAGGCCGGTGCCGGCCGCGTAGAACGGCGTCATGGCCAGCGCGTGCCCCGGCCCGAACCACGACCAGTACTCGCCACCCCGCCCGCGCATGACGCCGTGGCCGGCCGCGACCAGGGCCTTCTCGGCCTTGCTCGCGTCATCGGCCGTCGGCGACAGCGCCATGCTTCCGCGTCTGAGCAGGGCGCGCGCGGACTGGAACTCGGTCTCGGCGTCCGGGTTGTCGAAGTAGCCATGCGCCAGCAGCGCGAACAGCAGCGCCAGCAGCCAGAACAGCCGCCGACCGACGCGGCGGACGTCCTCCCCCGCCCCGGTAGCGCTCACGCGTCCCCGCCCCGGCGCCAGGCCAGCAGCCAGTCGAGGTAGCCGGCGCTGCCGGCCTCGGGCCGCAGCACGAGGAGCTCGGGCTCGTCGTACGGGTGGTCGGCGGCCAGGGACGCGAGCAGGGCCTCGAGGTCGGCGTCGTCCTCGACCGCGGCCTTGACCAGCAGCAGGACCTCGGTGGCCTCCTCGACCTTGCCCTGCCAGGGATAGAGCGACACGGCGCCGGGGAGCCGCGTCACGCAGGTCGCGCGCCGGCTGCCGACCCAGAGCCGCGCGAGCCGCCCGGCCTCCTCCTCGCTGCCGACGGTCGTCAGCACGATCCGCGCGTGCCGGTTGTCCACGCTCACCTCCCGAGCGCGAGGCGCTCCGCGAGATACGGCGACAGGTGCTCCTCGAGGATCCGCTGCTGCGTGCGCCGCAGGTCGTACTCGACGCGCTGGTACAGGAGCCGGCCCTCGTCGACGACGAGGAAGCAGGCCCGCGGGTCGCCGTCCCGCGGCTGCCCGACGCTGCCGACGTTGACGATGCAGGGCTCCTGCGGCAGGTCCCAGACGAGCCGGTCGCTCGTGGCCTGGTGGAAGCGGTAGTCCCGCGTCGTGAAGCCGGGCTGGTGCGTGTGGCCGACGAAGCAGGGCCCCTCGATGCGCGCGAAGTTGGCCTCGAGCTTCTCGGGGTCGAGGAAGCCGTCGGACTTGAGCACGTACTCGCGGATCGGGTCGCGCGGCGAGGCGTGGACGAAGGTCATGCCGTCGCGGTCGACGCGCTCGGGCAGCTTGGCCAGGAAGTCCCAGCGCCGCTTGCTGCGCGGGGACAGCAGCCGCGGGCGCAGCCTCTTGCGCGTCCACAGCAGGCTCTCCCGGGCCAGCGGGTTGAACTCGTGCAGGCTGCCCTCGATGCAGCCCAGGTCGTGGTTGCCGCGCAGCGTGAACCGGCACCGCTCGCGGACGAGGTCGATGCAGGCCTCCGGGTCCGGGCCGTAGCCGACGAGGTCGCCGAGGCAGCAGACCTCGGGGATCCCGAGCTCCTCGATGCGCCGGAGCACGGCCTCCAGGGCGCTCAGGTTGGCGTGCAGGTCGGAGATCAGCGCGAACAAGGCTGTGGCTGGGGTCCGGGGGGCGGGGCGCGGCGCGCGCCCCGCGCGTGGCTCAGGTCGGCGAGCCCTGGCCGAGCTGCTGCCGGCACGCGGCGACGACGGCCTCGCGCACGGCGGCCAGGGGTCCGGGGCGCTCGGCCCCGGCGGCCTTCCGGTGCCCGCCGCCGCCGAACTCGCGGGCGATGCGGTCCACGTCCTGCTCGTCGTTGCCGCGCAGCGAGAGCTTGACGCGGCCGTTGGCCTTCTCCTTGAGCAGGACGACGATCTCGACGCTCCCGACCTCGCGCATCGCGTCGAGGAAGGAGTCCGTGTTGTAGGCGCACTCCTCGACCTTGCGCATGAACTCCTTGTCGAGGGCGCAGACCGCGAGGCGGCCGCCCTCGGAGAATTCGATCCGCTGCAGGCCCTGGGCCCGGACGGCCAGCATCCCGGCGGGGTTCCGCTGGTACAGCCAGCGGTGGATCCTGTGCGGCTCGACCCCGCGGGCGACGAGGTCGGCCGCGATCGCCAGGGACTCGTCGGTCGTGTTGGAGTACTTGAACCAGCCGGTGTCGGCGACGATCGACACGAACACGCCCTCGGCCGCCGGCAGGGGCAGCGGGGCGCCGGACTCCCGGAACAGGTCGTAGATCAGGCAGCCCGAGGACGGGGCGTCGATGTCCCACAGCAGGTGGTCGCCGTCGCCCTGGTCGGCGCCGAGGTGGTGGTCGACGACGAGGCGCTCGATCCCGGTGAGCCGGCGCGCGGCCTCGCCGACCGAGCCGAGCCTCGACAGCTGGTGGCAGTCCACGAGGCAGTGGACGCTGTGCTGGGGCAGGGGCAGCCCCGGCGAGTGGACCTTCATCGGCGTGTGCCGATCGAAGAAGTCGAAGCTCGGGTCCCGGAGGTCGGCGTTGACGATCTGGACCTTCTTGCCCAGGGACTCGAGGAAGTGGTACAGGGCCACCGCGGTGCCGAGGCAGTCCCCGTCGGGGTTGACGTGGCCGGAGATCAGGTAGTCGTCGTGGGCTTCGAGGAACTCGAGGACTGGTCGGAACAAATGGTGTCCTTTCGGCTGGTTGCGGAGCGACGCCCCACTATACGACCGCGTGGCCCGCGACGAAGACCGTGTCGGGCCTCGCTGCCGACCGGACCAGCCAGCGCTCGAGCTCGCGCGGGTCGTCGGCCGGGGCCTCACGCCAGGCCTGCGCGTCGAAGCGCCCGCCCTCGGCGAGGCGCCCCGCGGTCGTCGACCCCAGGGCCCTGCCCCCCATCCCGGTCGCCATGCGGAGGATCCTCCCCGGGCCCAGCGCCGGGCACAGCTCGTCGAGCAGGGCCAGCTCCCGCGCCATCGACAGGCGCTCGTTGCTGGCCAGCGAGTCGGTGCCGATGCCGACCGCGAGGCCGGCCTCGAGCCAGCGGTCGACCGGCGGCGGCTCGCGGTCGAACCAGCGCAGCGTGCCGGGGCAGACGCAGGCGCCCGCGCCGCGCGCGGCCAGGAGCGCGAGGTCGTCGGCGCCGGCGTGCTGGAGGTGGACGCAGAGGGTCCGCGGCGACAGCGCCCCCAGCGCGTCGAGGTGGCGCACCGGCGACAGGCCGCCGGCCCGGTGCCCGGCCGGCCAGCGCCCGAGCTCCTCGAGCAGGGTCCGCAGCGGGCCGTCGCCGCGCGCGAGCAGCCTGACCTCCTCCGCCAGCTCGGCGACGTGGATCGCCAGGGGGCGCCCGGTCGCGGCCGCGGCGCGGAACAGGGCCGGCGAGACCGAGTACGGCGCGTGCGGCGACAGGCCGTCCTCGGGCCCCAGGGCCGCGACGGCGCCCTCGACCGCGGCCCGGGCCTCGTCCTCGCCGGCGTCGAAGCCGAGCAGCTCGCGGTACGCGCGCCCGGCGACGCCATGCCTGTCGAGCAGGGCCCGCGTCGCCCCGGTGGCGTCGATGTCCCCGAAGCAGGTCGCGCCGCCGCGGACGAGCTCGGCGAGGTTGGCCTCGGCGACGCCCGGGCCGGCCGTCGCCCGGGAGGCCATGACCGCGCGGATCCAGGTCGTGAACTCGCCGTGGACCGGCCGCTCCGGGGCCGGCAGGTCGAGGTGCACGTGCGCGTCGACCCAGCCCGGGACGACCACGCCCCAGGGCCGCGGTCCGCCGGGCCCCGGCGGGGCGACGCGCGCGAGGCGCCCGCCCGCGAGGACCAGCTCGACGGGCCCGCGCCAGGTCAGGCCGTCGAACAGGTGGCGGACCGCGAGCCGGGACTCCATGCCGGAATCATCGGCCCGCGCCGGATCAGCCGCGATAGCTGATCCGGACCTTGGTCACCTCGATCTTGTGTTTCCCCTGATCCGTGTCGAGGCGGAGCATGAAGCGGAAGCCGTTGCCCCGGTCGTCGTCGACGTTGACCGGGTTCATGTCGCCCTCGTACCAGACGGTCGGGAAGGCGTCGTTGCGGGGCTTGCCCGTCTGCAGGTCGAGCTGGACCGACTGCACGAGGAAGACGATCGGCTCGCCCTCGACGGCCTTGGGCAGCTGGGTGTCCATGTCGCTGTAGACAACGGGCACGTCGTCGACCTTGGCCTCGATCCGGTAGCCGACGTAGAGCGGCGCGAACAGCTGCTTGGTGTTGTACCAGTTGGACGTGCCGACCGTGATCGGGTCGTAGTCCACGTCCCGGAGCAGGCCGACGTTGTCGGCGGTCGCCGCGGGCTTGAGGTTGGCGAACGACTTGTGGTCAGGGGACGGGTCGGCCTCGATGCGGATCATGCCGGCCCCGCCGTCGCCGGCGGTGCTGCGGATCTGCAGGAACGAGGTCTCCTGGCCGGTGCCGCCCTTGCCGCCGAGCACGCTGAGCTCGCCGGCGATGCGGTGCAGGCCGCCGGCCTGGACCAGGATGGAGCCGCCGGAGCCGCCTGCGCCGCAGCCGACCACGGCCGCGACATCGGCGCCGCCGCTGCCCGGGCCGCCATTGCACAGGATCTTGGCGGTCCCCACGACGTCGACGTCGTTGCCGGCCATGAGGTGAAGGATGCCGCCGCCGGCGCCGCCGCCGTGGCCGGCGCGCCAGTCGGCCGAGCCCGAGAACGAGCCGCAGGTGTTGGCGCCGCCGCCGCCGCCGCCCGAGCCGCCGATGCGGAACAGGACGGAGCTGGGCACGTTGGTCACGACCGGGAGGACCGGGAAGGCCTTGCCGGCGGCGCCCGCCGCGCCGAACTCCTTGCTGTTGTACGGGTCGAGGGGCTTGGTCGTGGTCGCCTCGGCGACGCCCTGCGTGCCGAGGTAGGACTTGCCGTCCGGGCTCCACAGGCAGCCGCCGGTGCCGCCCGCGGCGGTCTGCCGGTTGCCCCAGCCACCGACGCCGAACCAGACCGTGTCGGTGTCCTTGCCGGACGGCGGGTTGGCCGGCGAGCCGGGGCCGCCGGTGCCCTTGGCCTCGGTCGTCCGGGGGTGCCCGGCGGGCAGGACGACGTCCCCGCCCGGGCGGCCCGCGATGACGGGGTTGCTGGCCTTGGGCGAGTCGCCGCCCTGGCCGCCGCTGGCCCCGCCCAGCGAGCCCGTCGAGCCGAGCTTGCCCGAGCTGCGCCCGGGGTAGCCGCCGATCGCGCCATTGACCTCGAGGATGATCTGCCCCTCGATCGAGATGTCGCCGATGCAGCGGATCTCCGGGAAGTTCTTGCCCTTGAAGATCACGACCTCGTTGGGCAGGACCTTGAACTCGCTGAACTCGAGGCGGCCGTTGGTGACCGTCAGGAAGTTGACCGGGCCGAGCTTCTTCTGCCAGTACGCCTCGCCGTGCAGGGTCAGCGTCAGCGGGATCTGGAACTTGTCGGTGTCGAACTGGTAGTACTCGACCTCGCCCTCCTTCTTGACCAGCGTGCCTGAGTTGGCCTTGAAGGTGCCGTGGATGCCGGTGCCGCCGAGCTTGCCCGGGACGAGCTTGCCGTCGCCCCAGACCGCGCCGGACATCGAGGCGTCCTTGCTCGCCTTGCTGGCGAAGGTCTCCTCGACGTACTGGTCGTTGACCGAGCCCTGCTTGACGCGGAACGAGAACTCCGCGGGGACGGCGCCCTTGCCCGACAGGTCGAGCAGCTGGTCGGTGATGCGGACCTTGACGCAGGCCTTGCTCGGGACCTTGACCGCGGGCCGGAAGATCACGGTCGACTTGTTGCCGAGCGTGTCGACGACGTGCGAGACGGTCCCCGGCAGGGGCTGCGGCTTGGAGTTGCAGTTGCCGTCGCGGTCGACGGTGATGACCGAGTAGGTGATGCCGTTGCCGGCGCCGCCGCCGGCGAACTGCTGCGTGTTCAGGATCTCGGTGAACTCGAGGATGATCAGCGTGTCCTGGCTGACCTCGTCCGGCTGGTTCGGCGTCGTCATCTTCCCGGCCGGCTTCTGGCCGTCGAGGTCGATGATCCCGAGGTTGGACGTGACCTGGCACTCGAGGGTGTGCCCGAGGGGGGCGCCCGCGGTGGACAGGATCGGGGACCGCGCCCCGGCGCCGCCGGTCAGGCGGATCGTGTAGGTCTCGTTCGGGCGGAAGCCGAAGATCGCGACCCCGTTGACCGTGCGCAGGCTCGGCACGAACGACACGCGGTTGCGGTCGACGACGAACTGGCCGTCGGCCGGCATGCCGGTGGCCGTCCGGATCTGGAAGCTCTGCGAGGTCAGGGAGCCCGGGTCCACGTCCCGGCTGAACTCGAAGACGAGGGGCTGGTTCTCGGCGATCTGGCCGAGGCTGCAGGCATCGAGCGTGCAGCCGAGGTTGCAGCCGACGACGCAGAAGTCGCCGGCGTCCTTGCACAGCAGCCGGATCGAGGACGCGTCCCCGCCCCCGCCGGAGCAGGACACGAGGCCGAGGAACAGGGCGAGCCCGGAGAACAGGCGCTTCATCATCGACTCCTGGGGACTCTCAAGCCTGGTAGCGGACGATGACCTCTTCTTGACGACCGTCTTGGACGGATCGATCGCCTTGGTCCCGTCGAGCAGGATAAGGATGCGGAACGTGTTGGCACCGGAGAGGCTGAGGGGGTTGACCGTCCCCTCGTGCCACTCGGACTCGGTGCCGGGGACGGCGGCCTTGGTGACGCTGTCGTACTGGCCGCCCTGGAAGAACACGACGATCGGCTGGCCGGACACGGCCTTCTGGCCGTTCTCGGCGTCGGTGAAGACGACGTCGTTGCCGTCGACCGAGGCCTGGATCTCGTAGGTGTTGAACCGCGGCGGGAACAGCAGGCCGGTGTCGTACCAGAGCGTCGCGACCATCGACTGCTTGTCGTAGTCGGGCGCCCGGAGCAGGCCGGCGTTGTCGGCGTAGGTCGTCGGCTCGAGCTTGTCGAACGACTTGTAGTCGGGCTTGGGGTCGGCCTCGATGCGGATGAAGCCGTAGCCGCCCGCGCCGCCGATCCCGTCCACGGTCGTGAAGCCGTTGCCCGACGAGGTCAGGAGCTGGCCGCCGGTGCCGCCGAGCACGGAGACCTTGCCGTTGACCGCGAGGATCCCCGAGGTCTGCATCAGGATCGAGCCGCCGGAGCCGGCGCCGCCCGGGACCGGGTGGAAGCCCTTGCTGTCGGGGGAGGTCTTGAAGCCGCTGCCGCCCTGGGCCGAGACCTCGCCGCGGGACGGGACGATCAGGGTGCCGCCGACCTGGACGTGCAGCAGGCCGCCGCCGCCGGCGCCGCCGGTCCCGATGCTCCACTGCGTGCTCGAGTTCTTGATCGAGCCGGTGCCGACCGAGCCCGAGCCGCCGCCGCCGGCGCCGCCGATCTGGAAGTAGAACGAGCTCGGCTCCGTCAGCGTGCCGCCGAGGATGCTCGCCAGGCTGACGGCCTTGCCGCCGTCGGCGTCCGGGCCGAAGTCGTAGGTCTGGGCCTTGCCGCCGCCCGAGCTGTTGCTGTTCTCGCGGGTCGTGCCCTTGCCACCGGCCGACAGGAAGCCGCCGCCGGCGCCGCCCGCCGAGATCTGCGCGCAGACGAAGTCGTAGTAGCTGTACTTGAGCCCGGTGCTCGTCGTCGGGTTGGCCTTGCTGCCGCCGCCGCCGGTGCCGGCCGCGACGCTCGCGAGCGGGTGGCCGGTCGGGAGGACGATGTCCTTGCCGGGCTTGCCGTCGATGGACGGCGAGGTCTTGCCGAACGAGTCGCCGCCCTGGCCGCCCTGGGCGCCGCCGGGGCCGCCGGCCCGGCCGTCCTGGCCGGTCGTCAGCAGCGACCCGTTGGACGGGAACGAGGCGTCCTCGCCGTCGACGGAGATCGCGCCCTCGACGCGCATCGTGCCGGTGACCTTGATCTTGACCGGCGAGGTGCCCTTGAACCGGATGTGGGACTTCTCGTCGAGCAGGAACGACGTGAACTCGAACACGCCGTTGGACACGGTCACGGGCCGGCCGGACAGGGTCGTCGTGCCCGGGATGGTCTGGTTGTCGGTCGACCAGTCGTAGATCTTGCGGCCGGCGGCGTCGAACGTGCCGGTGTCCTGGCCGTGGCGGACGTCGAACTCGCCGAGCATGCCGCTGCCGCCGAGGGTCACCGGGACGGCGCCGGTGGCCGTCCACACGGCCCCGTTCTGCAGGTCGTCGCGGCTCTTCTTGGCGTCGGCGAAGGTCTCGACGACCTCGAAGGTCTTGATGTCGGTCTTGCTCGTCTTGAACGTCATGACCTTGAAGCAGGCCCGCTTGCCCGACAGGTCCTGGACCTGCTGGGTCAGGGTCGCGCGGACGCACTTGTCGCCCGGCAGGACGCCGGCCGGCTGGAAGGTCAGGACCGTGCGCTGGGTCGCCTTGTTGGTCGACAGCGACCACGCGCCCGGCAGCGGGATCTCCTGGTTGCTGCAGACGCCCTGGCTGTCGAACTGGGCGATGCCGAAGGTCACGCCGGTCAGCTCGCCGTTCTGGCCGAACAGCGAGGTCGTGTTGATGAGCTCGGTGAACTCGATGACGATCGGGGTCGTGACGGGCACGTTCTCGGGGTTGGCCGGGACGATCATCGACGCGCACGGGGCCTTGCCGTCGAAGTCCTTGATCTGGCCGTTGGAGAACAGAGTGCAGGTGAAGGTCTTGAGCATCGGCCCGCCGTCGCGCGCCGTGATGGTCTTGAGGCCGAGGCTCTTGTCCGGGATCGTCAGGACGTAGGTCTCGTTGGCCGCGAAGCCGAAGTCGAGCTCGGGCCCGGTCGGCGTCTGCACGACCTTGACCTCGGGCACGAACGTGATGACGTTGTTCTGCACGAAGAACGAGCCGACGGGCTCACGCCCCTGGGCCGTCCGGATCTGGACGGTCTCGTTGTCGACCGACGACGGCAGGATGTCCTGGTTGAAGGTCAGGATGATCGGCTGGTTCTGGAAGACCTCGTTGATGCTGCACCCGGTCACCGAGCAACCGAGGTTGCAGCTCGTGAGGCAGACCCCGGGCTCGCCCGCGCCGCACTCCACGGAGGCCTTGCCGGTGGATCCCGAGCCGCTGCACGAGGTGGCGGCGAAGGGGATCAGGGTCAGGAGGGTCAGGACCAGGCCAGCTGGCAGTCGGGTCTTCATGAGACTCTCGGGGGAGGGTATTGGATTTCGGGCGGCCGGGCCGGAGCACGACCCGGGCCCGCTGCGCTGTGCTCTCGCGGATCGGGCAGGGCCTGGGCCCGACCTGCCCGGCGCTCGGCGCCTGATCCGCAACTCCCGAGGGCAAGGGGGCTTGGGATGACAGGAGACCGGTTCCGGGGAGGCGCCCCCGGGGTCACCAGCCAACGGCGAGGATAGCCCTGGGACGGAACTCGGGGAAGTATAGCCCCGGGATGGGCAACGCCGACGCAGTCGGTGACCGGCAAGGGCGCCGATCCGGCAGGAATCAAAGAACGAATGTGCGGTTCTGCACAGGATCCGCTCCAAGGCCGCACTCCGGGCTTTCCCCCCCTCGAACGGGGTCTCGTCGGAAAGCACTGAAGGGCAGGGACTTGGAAGGCATCCTCGTCCGGCAGGGGCCGGAAGCGTGCAGTCACGCCGGGGACGTGCGCTTTCGCTGCAAGGTTGGTGCCAGCAAGGGCTGGGGAGGGCGCCCCGAGGGGCTTCGTCCGGGGCAAGTGGAACGGCTGTTGCTATCCTCCGCCGGCCCCCCCCTCCCCGCAGCCCGCGCAGGACCCCGATGACCCAGGACCAGAGGGACGACTCGCGTCCCGCCCTGACCTTCCTCGCCGCCTTCGCCGTCGTCGCCGGCCTCCTTGCCTGGGCGCAGCTCGTGCTCCTGCCGCGCATGCGCTCGGTCGAGGCGGCCTTCGCCGAGCAGGGCCGGCGCCTCGAGGCCATCGAGGAGTCCCTGGCCCTGCTGCATTTCACCCGTGAGCCCGACAAGGACAGCCTCCACGCGATCCTCGACTACATCGAGTACTGGGCCGGCAAGTTGGCCGAGTCGGGCCAGGACCTCGTCCTCTACCCGAAGCTCGAGGAGCGGCTCGCCCTCGGGACGAAGGCGCTGAGGGCCTACGGCCCCGACGCGTTCCAGGCCCTCCAGCGGCGCTTCGTCGCCGCGCTGTCCGAGGGCTCCGCCAAGAACGGCCTCAAGGCCAAGCTGCTCGAGCTGGCCAAGGACGTCGACCGCGGACAGGCCGAGGAGCTCGCCGTGGAGGTCCTCACCAACCCCAGCATGCCGAGCTTCCTGCGCAACGCGGCGGCCCGCGAGCTCCTGGTCCTCGATCGGACCAAGGCCGGCGACCTCCTGCGCGAGATCCTGCTGTACGAGTCGCACAAGGGCCTCAGGAAGCCCGACGCCCCGTACCTGCGCCAGGACTTCCACCGCCTGCCGGCGGGCATGGCGGCCCAGAGCTACATGGGCTACTGGAACAACGTCATGTACTACCTGCAGTCGGACAACCCGCAGAAGGAGGACACCCTCCTGGCCCTGCTGCTGCAGCCGTACCACAACGTCTCGACCTACGGCGCGATCCTGAACGGCCTCCAGCAGCTCAAGAGCAGGCGCGCCGTTCCGTACCTCAAGCAGCTGTTCGACGACCCCGTCGGCGACCTCGGCAAGCCGAGCATGCGCATGAAGATGAAGCCGCGATCGTCCTCGACCTGGAGGCCGGGCGGCGTGCGGCTGGCCTGCCGAATTTCACTACGCCCGCGAGAAGGTGGACGCGAACGTCAAGCGGCTCCTCGGCCGCCTCGTCGAGGACTACTGCTGAGCCCGAGCCGCGCCCCGTGACCATGGACCTGCCCCCCCTCGTCGACACCCACTGCCACCTCGGCTGGGACAGCCTCGAGGGCGAACTCGACGACGTGCTCGCCCGCGCCCGCGAGGCCGGGCTCGTGGCCCTCGTCGACGTCGGCATCGACCTCGCGAGCAGCCGTCGGGCCGTCGAGCGCGCCCGCGGGCGCGCGGCCCTGCGGCCGACGGCCGGCCTCCACCCGAACGACTGCGCCGACCACGCGCGGGACATGGGCGCCATCGCCGAGCTCTGCCGTGCGCCGGAGGTCGTCGCGGTCGGCGAGACCGGGCTCGACCTCTACCGCGACCGCGTGCCGCTCGAGGTCCAGCTGGCCTCGCTCGGCGCCCACCTCGCGCTCGCCGAGGACTGCGGCAAGCCGATCATCCTCCACTGCCGCGACGCCTTCGCCGAGCTCGTCGACTTCCTGCGCCCGCGCGCCCCGGTCCGCGGCATCCTGCACTGCTTCACCGGCGGCGTCGCCGACGCCGAGGCCTGCCTCGACCTCGGCCTGCACCTGTCCTTCGCCGGCCCGCTGACCTATCCGCGCAACGACGAGCTCCGCGAGGCCGCCCGGCGTGCGCCGGCCGAGCGCCTCCTCGTCGAGACCGACGCGCCGTTCCTCGCGCCGCAGCAGCGGCGCGGCAAGCGCAACGAGCCGGCGTTCGTCCGCTGGACCTTCGAGCGGCTGTGCGAGGTCCGCGGCGTGGAGCCCGCGGCCCTGGGGCCGACGCTCCTGGCCAACACCCGCTACCTGTTCGGGGAGCTCGACGCCGCGGGCGGCCCCGGGATCGCGTCCTCGCCCAGCCCGTAGGCCCGGCCCAGGAGCGTGCGCAGGCGCTCGTAGCCCGCGCGGTCCCCGCGCAGCCGCGCCGCGCCGGCCATGAGCAGCATGCCCGCGGGCGTCGTCGGGTCCTGCGCGTGGAGCTCGGCCCCGAGCCCGACGGCCGCCTCGGGCATGTCGGCCTCGAGGTACAGCGCGCCCCGCTCGGCCAGGTATTCCCGCAGGGCCTCGGGGTCGCGCACGGTCAGGCCCCGCTCGTCCCAGGCCTCGTGCAGGGCCAGGGCCTCGAGCAGGGCGCCGGGCTCGTCGGCGTGCCGCAGGAAGCTCGCGGCGGTGCGGTGGACGAGCAGCTTGGGCGCGAGCATCGCGTGCGGGGACCAGGCCCAGGCCACGGCCGCGCGCAGGTCCTCGGGGTCGTGCGTGAGCCCGTAGCGGCCGGCGCGCGCCCGGGCGGCCAGCAGGCGGACGAAGGGGTCCTTCCAGTGCCACTCGGCGTGGTCCTCGCAGAGCCGGACGGTCTCGTCGTGGAACGCCGGGTCGCGCTCGCGGTCGAGCAGCCGGACCCTGACCTCGCACAGGTTCTGCACGCCCGGCAGGTACAGCGGGTACAGGTCGACGCAGGCCTCGAACTCGCGCAGCGCGTCGTCGAGGCGGCCCTCGGCCACGAACGCCTGGCCGAGTCCGTTGCGGGCCCGGAACGACGAGGGGTAGCTCTCGAGGGTGTCGGCCCACAGCGCGGCCTCGTCGTGCCACAGCCGGCCGCGGGCGAGGCTGCCGACGCCGAGCAGCAGGGCCAGACCGACGACGGCCACGCGCGCCGGCACCGGGCGCGCCGCGAGCAGTCCGCGGCCGAGCAGGGCGCCGAGCGGCACGGCCGCGCAGAGCACCGGCACGTACAGGCGGTGCTCGGCCAGCGGTTGGTTCAGCGGCACGAGGATCCACGGCAGGCTGACGCCGACCGCCGTCAGCAGCGCGAAGGCCGCCAGCGGGACGCGCCGCCGCCACGCCAGCGCGAGGGCGACCGGCACGAGCACCGTGGCCCAGCCGGCGAGGACGGCCGGCGACAGCGGGGACCTGGCCCAGAACACCGTGTGGTCGACGCTGAGGTCGAGGGGCGCGAGCACGAGGGCCCAGGCCCGCGGCAGGAACCAGCCCATGCCCTGCCACTGGTCGGCGAGGCTGCGGCCGCCGCCGCTCCACGGGTCGGAGACCGTGACCGCGAGGCTGTGGGTCGGCACCGTCGTCAGCGCGAAGGCCAGGTGCCGCAGGCTGAGGTAGCCGAGCACGAGGGCGAGGGCCGGGGCCGCGCGGGCGGCAAGCGCGACCCGGGGCGGGGTCGGGTGCCGCCGGTCGGGCAGCAGGACCTCGGCGAGGAGCACGACGATCGGCACGAACACGCCGGTCTCCTTGGCCAGGCAGGCCACGAGGGTGCCGACGGCGAGCCACGCGGCCTGGACCCCGGGGCGGCCCGCGGCGGCGAGCCAGCCGTGCAGGGCGAGGCACAGGCCGAAGGCCATCAGCAGCTCCGAGCGGGCCGAGACGAGGGCCATGCTCTCGACGTGGACCGGGTGGAGGCCGAACAGCAGCACCGCGACCGCCGCGCCGAGCCGGCCGGCCCGCGGGGCGGCGCCGGCCCGCGCGAGGAGCGAGGGCAGGCAGGCCAGGAGCAGGGCGCAGGTCGCGAGGTGCCAGGCCAGGTTGCCGAGCTTGTAGACGAGCGGCGCGCCGCCGCCGACCGCGTGCTCGACCGCGAGCGTCGTCAGTACGAGGGGGCGGTACATGCGGCCGGTCGTCGAGAAGCACGACGGGTCGGTGAAGAAGTCGACGAGGTTGCCGAGCGAGCGGATGGCCGGGTTGTCGGCGACCGCGTGGGCGTCGTCGAACTGCAGGGGACTGCCGAGCGCGCCCGACTGGGCCACGGCGACGAGGGCCAGGACCAGCGCGCCCACCACGGGCCAGGACCGCGCTCGGCTTCGGCTCGGGGCTGGGCTCATGGGCCTGGACTCGGGGCTCGGGGCAGCGGGACCGACGGCGGGGAGACCCCCTCGATATCGGCCGTTCGGGGCCGGGACCTGTGCCCTATGCTCAAGCGGAGCTTCGGACCCCGTCGATGATCCGGACATGAGCCCCCCCTTCCTCCTGGTCTCGGGACAGGTGCGCAGCGTGCACTCCGGTGTGGGCACCTACGCGCGCCTCCTGCTCGAGGGGCTCTCCGCGCGCGGCCTCCGGCCCAGCGTGGCGACCTGGACCGAGGAGCTGGACCCACAGGGGCTCGGCGACCTGCACTGGATCGACCTCGGCCCCCGGCCGGGCCTGGACCCGACCCAGGACTCGTTCTGGACCCTCGGCCGGCGCCTGACCCGCCGCTTCGGCAGCCTCGGACCCGACTTCGGCCTCGTCCACTTCCTCGACGCCCGCCAGGCCCACGCCTTCGAGCGCCCGGCCGGGGCCCGGGGCCTGCGCCTCGTCGGGACCGTGCACGACGACTACGCGGCGCGCTGCCCGCGCTGGCCGTGGGAGCTCTGGGGCCGCGCCGCCGACCCGCTTCGCCGCTGGCTCTACTACCGCTGGCTGGCCCGCCTCGAGCGCCGCACCTACGCCGGCCTCGATCGCCTCCTGGTCAACTCGCGGGCGACCGGCCGCTGCCTCGCCGAGGTCTACGGCACCGACCCCGGGCGCATGCTCCCGGCCGAGCTCTGCGTCGGTCCGGCGCGGGTCCGGGCCGAGGCCCGGCGGCTCGACGGCGAGCCGGCCCTGCTGTTCGCCGGCGGCAACTGGTACCGCAAGGGCCTCGACCTCGTCGTGCAGGCCCTCCCGCTCGTCGCGGCGCGGCGCCCCGGCGTCGTGCTGCACGTGGCCGGCGAGGACCGCGCCGCGGGCAAGCTGCGCGCGCTGGCCGAGCGGCTCGGCGTCGCGGACCGGATCCAGTGGCTCGGGCGCCTCCGCCCCGAGCGCATGGCCCTGGCCTTCGCCGGAGCCGACGCCTTCGTCATGCCGTCGCGCACGGAGGCCCTCGGCCTCGTCTACCTCGAGGCCTTCCGGGCCCGGCTGCCGGTCATCGCCTCGACCGAGGGCGAGGTCGTCGAGCTGGTGCAGGACCGGCGCAGCGGGCTGCTCGTCCCGACCGAGGACGTCCGGGCCCTGGCCCGCGCGATCCTCGAGCTCGACGGCGACGAGGCGCTGCGCCGCCGCTGCGTCGAGGGCGGGCTCGAGGTCCACGCCTGCCGGAGCCCGGCGCGGATGCTGGCCGCGACGCTCGAGGCCTACGGCGCGCCCTGGTCGGGCCCGGCGTCGCCGGACCAGACGGCCTCCGACGTCTCGAAGTCGCCGGCGGGCTCCCGGAGCGCAGCCGGGACGTCCTCGACCGAGGGCGGCTCGGCGGCGGCCGGCGTCGACGTCGGAGACGGGAGCCCCCAGTCCTCGCCCGAGACGGCTGCGAGCCCGCCGACGAGCCGCGCGCCGATCGCCCGCGGCGAGAAGCGCAGCTCGTAGCTCCGCCGCGCGAGGCGGCCGACCTCGCGGGCCAGGGCCGGGTTCGCGAGGATGCCGCGGAAGACGCGGGCCAGGCCGGCGGCGTCGCCCGGCTGGCAGGTGTAGCAGTCCCGGCCGGGCTCGAGCAGCGTGCGGATCGACGACGTCTCGGCGGTCACGCCCGGCCGGCCGGCGGCGAGGGCGTGGACGAGCTTGTAGGGCACGACGCGGCGCGCCTTGGCGCTCGTCCCGAACACGCCGAGGACGGCGTGGTGGCCGGCCAGGACGGCGTGGATCCGGTCGGCGCCGAGCCAGTCCTCGATGACCGTGGTCTTGTGCGGCCCGAGCGCGCGGGCGTGGGCGCGGTCGCGCGGGGTCCCGCCGATGAAGGTCAGGTGCATCCCCTCGGTCCGGGCCGCGGCCGAGAGCACGGTGTCGATGCCGTGCAGCGGGACGCCGGTGCCGATGTAGACGGCGCGCAGCGGCTGGCCGGGCTCGAGCATCGGGAAGGGGTGCGGGTGCACCGGCGCGTCCGGGTCGCCGATCGGCACGAAGAAGAACCGCTCCTCGGGCAGCCGGCAGAGCTCGGCCGCGAAGGTCGCGTTCTCCGGCGTGTCGAGCATGACCGCGTCCGCGGCCGCGCAGGCGCGGCGGTCGATGTGGCGCAGCAGGCGGTGCATGCGCCCCCCGGCCCGGAACATGCGGCGGTCGCCGACGACGGTGTCGGCCAGCGACAGGAACAGGTCGAGGAGCACGGGGCCGTCGAAGACCTTGCGCGCCCAGCGGACCGCGAGGTGGCCCGGGTACGGCACGACGACGGCGTCGATCTCCTGCTCGGCGATCCGCGCGCGGAGGTCGCGGACGAGGGCCGCGCGGGTCATCAGGGCCTTGAGGCCGAGGGCCGGCCAGCGCATCGGGTTGCGGACGAGGTCGAGGCGGCGCCCACGGGTCGGCCAGAGGTCGCGCCTGAGGGTCAGCACCTCGACGCCCATCGCCTCGAGCCCCTGGATCAGGGACCGGGCGCGGGGATAGCCCTGCTCGAGGTCGAACGTCCCGAACAGGAGCACGCGGCGGGTCACTTCCCGTCCTCCCCCCCGGCGCGGCCGGGGCCCGTGTGGTCGAAGCGGAGCTGGGCGATCTGCTCGGAGATCAGGCCGAGGCAGAACAGGAGCCCCGACTGGACGAGGAGCAGGACGCCCATGTTCGTGAACCGGTGGTCGACGAAGTAGGTGTAGACGTACCAGCCGAGGCCGACGGCGAAGACGGTGCCGGCGAGGGGCAGGAAGACCCGCAACGGCGCGAACATCGTCGCGACCTTCATGATGATCATCAGGAACCGCGAGCCGTCCTTGAGCAGCCGGATCTTGGACCGGCCGCCGCGCTTGCGGACCTGGATCGGGTGGTAGTGGACGGCGTACCCGGCCTTGAACATCGCCAGCGTGATCGTCGTCGGGTAGCTGAAGGTGTTGGGCAGCATCTGCACGAAGCCCTTGAGGGCGTCGGCGCGGACGAGCCGGAAGCCGCTCGTCAGGTCCGGGATGCGGCGCCCGGTGACGTAGCTGGCCAGGCCGTTGTAGATCCGGTTGGCGAGGTTGCGGTGGAGCGCCCCCCCGCTGCCGGCCCGGGAGCCGACGACCATGTCGAAGCCGCGGTCCCGGACCTTGGCGAGCATCGCCGGGATGTCCTGCGGCGGGTGCTGCCCGTCGCCGTCCATCAGCAGGATCCAGTCGCCGCGGGCGAGGCGGATGCCGCGCTTGACCGAGGCCCCGTTGCCGAGGTTGGTCGGGTGGCTGTGGACCCGCACGCCGGGGAAGGTGGCCGCGACCTCGGCCGTCCGGTCGCGCGAGCCATCGTCGACGACGATGACCTCGAAGCGCCAGCCCTCGATCGTCTCGAGCACGGCCTGGAGCTCGCCGAGCAGGCGCCCGATATTGGGCTCCTCGTCGAGGGCCGGGATCACGACCGAGACCAGCGGCGTCCGCGTCGCCGGTCGCGCCTGCCCCGCCGGGGCCTGCGCGGGCGCCTCCTGGCCCAGCTCCATCAGGCCGGTCAGGGCGGGCGAGTCGGGGGCGGTCCGGGACGGGGTCGTCATGGCCTTCTCATCGGCATCTCGGGCCCGACCGTTGAGGGATTCGGCGCCGGGCCCGGTACGTGCACGGACCCCGGGGCCCTGCTGGGCACCGGGGTCCGGGCGCGGCTCCTGGGGGCGGCCGGAGCCGCCCGCGGGATCCTGATCAGTTGACGACGGTCCAGCGGTCGCCGCTGTTGCCCGTGGCGTTGACGGCCACCGTCGAGCTCATGGTGGTGCGGCCCGACAGGAAGGCCGAGCTGCCGACCGGGGTCGTGGTGGTGCCGCTGAACAGCGCGGTCGCGTTGTTCGACGACAGGACGTCACCGGCCTGGTTGCAGAAGAACACGCGGTTGCCGCTGTTGCCGCGGCTGGCCGGCCAGGCGTAGGCGCACCACAGGACCTCGGACTCGGCCGAGGCGACGCCGGTCATGGTCGCGGTCTCGGCGACGGGCGTGCCGCCGGGGCCGGGCAGGTACATCTGGAAGTAGTACCCGGAGCGCAGGATGCGGCCGCCGGAGTCGATGTTGGCGAACGCGCCGGAGAGGACCGGCGGGTTGACGCGGATCGTCGTCGAGATCGCGTCCGAGACGCCGTCGGCGTCGGAGTCGGAGCGGACGTTGCTGCCGCCCGACAGCTCCTGGAAGTAGGCGTACTCACCGGCGCCATTGCCGTTCGTGTCCACGACGCCCGAGGCCTGGACCTGGGCCTGGCTCGACGTCAGGTTCTTGAGCGTCGAGATCGCGGCCGACTCGTTGGCGCTGATGCGGGCCGACATGAGGTTCGGGATCGCGATGGACGCGATGATGGCGATGATCGCGACCACGATCATCAGCTCGATGAGCGTGAATCCTGATTCCCGCTTGGTCATGGTTGAAGCTCCTGAAGCAGTGTTGAACGAACCGAAACGGGACCTCGCGGACCCCGACACCGGACACTCCCGGGATTCACTTGGCAGGCCGCTCGGCCGCTGTCCTCCTTCCTCCCTCCGTGTGCGACAACTCCTGCGCGACCGGGTCCTTCTGCCAGGTCCTCCCGTCCTTGCGGATCAGGCGGGCCGTGTAGGCGGCGTCCAGATCCCGCGCCTTGCGCAGGGCGTTGTGGGCCCTATCGGCCTGGCCACCCTCCATCTTGAGCCTGGCGACGAGGTACCAGTCGGCCGCGGACTTGTCCTGCAGGGCCTCGTAGGCCGTGACGGCCATGGCATCGGACATCTCGAACGCGGCGGCCGCGACGAGCCTGATCGAAGAATCCTCGTTCCCGGCCCGCTGGAGCGCCTCGTTGAGGGCCTGGCTCCGCTGGTGGCCCTCCTGCCGCGCGTGGTGGGCCTGCGCCTTGACGACCCACCACTCGGTCCCGCGGTCCTCCTCGGCGACCTCGGCGAGGGCCTGGAAGGCCGCGTCGACGCGCTGCCCCAGAAGCTCGATCCGGGCGATGTGGAGTCGGACCCTGTGGGCCAGGTCGGGGCCGTGGTCCTCGGTGACGAGGGCCTCGCGGTACCACCGCAGGGTCCCCGCGGCGTCCTCGCGCAGCCAGCAGGCGTAGCCGCGCATCTCCCGCGTGATTGCCATGCCCGGGTCCTGCTCCTCGACCTGGTCGAGGAGGTCCAGGGCCTTCCCGAGGTTCTCCTCGCGGGCCTTCCAGGCCAGCTTCTTGCGCTGGTCGGTCGTCTCCGCGAGGCGGTTGCCGTCGGCGTCGCGGGTCGGGATGCCGGCTGCCATCGACAGGTAGGCCTGGGCGCTGGACAGCCGGGCCCCGCTCTCGCCCTCGACCGACCGGGGCACGACCCAGCCGATCCAGACGAGGGCCGCGACCGCCAGGACCGCCCCGCCGTAGAGGAGGACGTTGTTCCTCCGCTCCGTGGAGCGGTTCTCCATGCTCATCGGGGGTGCCTCCTCGGGCGCTACTTGGCCAGGGCGGCCTGCAGCTTGAAGATCGGCAGGAACACGGCCAGGACGATGCCGCCGACGAGGAAGCCCATGATCGCGATCATGATCGGCTCGATCAGGGACGTCAGCGACTTGACCTCGGAGCTGACCTGCTCGTCGTAGAACGTCGCGATCTTCTCGAGGAGCGTCTCGAGGGAGCCGGACCGCTCGCCGATGGAGATCATCTTGGTCACCATCGGCGGGAAGATCGGCGACTCGCTGAGCGGGTCGGACAGGGTCTCGCCCTGCTGGACGCTGCCCTTGGCGCGGTCGATGACCTCGGTCAGGACCTTGTTGCCGGCGGTCTCGGACACGATCTCGAGCGCGGCAAGGATCGGCACGCCGGACTTGACCAGGGTCGCGAAGGTCCGGGCGAAGCGCGCCAGGGCGACCTTCTTGAACAGCGGCCCGAAGACCGGCAGGCGCAGCGTCATCGCGTCCATCGCGTAGGCGCCCTTCGGCGTCTTCTTCCACGCGCCGAGCGCGAACATGGCGGCGACGAAGCCCGCGATGACCATGTACCAGTAGGCCTTGAGCCACTGGGCGGTGTCCATGACGGCCACGGTCAGGCCCGGGAGCTCGACGTCGAGGGACTCGAACACCGGCTTGAACTGCGGCACGATGCCGATCATCAGGAAGCCGGCGATGCCGATGACCAGGACGAGGGACACGACCGGGTAGGTCATGGCCGACTTGATCTCCTGCTTGAGGTGCTGGGCGGCCTCGACGTACTCGGCCAGGCGGTCGAGGATGATGTCGATCTGGCCCGAGACCTCGCCGGCCTTGAGCATGCTGACGTAGATGTCGGAGAAGCACTTGGGGTAGCGGCTGCAGGCGACCGAGAGGTCGCCGCCGGTCCGCACCTCGTCGACGACGCCGACCAGGGCCTTCTTGAAGCCCGGCGTCTCGGCCTGCTCGGCGAGGATGTCGAGCGACTCCAGCATCGGATGCCGGCCGACAGCATCGTGGCGAGCTGCCGGGTGAAGAGCACGATCTCGGCCAGGGACGCCTTGGGCCTGGCCTTCTGCCAGCCCCGGGTCTTGTCCTTCTTGCCGACCGACATCGACAGGAAGCCCGCCCTTGCCGGCCTTGACGCTGACCGGGAGCAGGTTCTTCTTGCGCAGCTCGGCGACGACCTCGCCCTCGCTGGGAGCGCGGATCGTCCCGGAGACGGTCTTGCCCGCGCCGTCCTTGGCCGTGTAGGTGTAGGTGGTCGCCATGGTATCGCTCGTTGCTGGTCGGGTTTCCGGTCGGGTGGAAGCTCTTTCGGCCGTCGGACCGCCCGGACTCGAGGCCGGTCGGGAAACGGCCCCTGTCTCAGCCGTCTGCCATCGTGACCCTCAGGATCTCCTCGAGTGAGGTCTTGCCGCGGATGGCGTTGAGGAGGCCGGCCCGGCGGAGGGTCACCATCCCCTCCTCCATGGCGGCGGCCTTGATGTCGAGCGCGCTGGCCTCCTCGATGATCTTGCGCTTGATCTGCTCGGTGAACTGCAGCGTCTCGAGGAGGGCGAACCGGCCCTTGTAGCCGTGGGCGCAGCGGTTGCAGCCGACGGCCTTGTAGACGCCGTCCTTGAGCTCCTTGAGGTCCTCCTGCTTGGCGCCGAGCTCGAGGAAGCGCTTCTCGGGCACCTCGACGGGCTGCTTGCAGGAGTCGCAGAGCTTCTTGGCCAGGCGCTGGGCGCAGATGACGTTGACGGAGCTGGCGACCATGAACGGATCCAGCCCCATGTCGACCATGCGCGTGACGGTGCTCGGCGCGTCGTTGGTGTGGAGCGTCGAGAACACGAGGTGGCCCGTGAGGGCGGCCTTGACCGCGATCTCGATCGTCTCCTTGTCGCGGATCTCGCCCAGGAGGATCACGTCGGGGTCCTGGCGCAGGATCGAGCGCAGGGCCGAGGCGAAGGTCAGGCCCTGGATCGGGTTGACCGGGACCTGGTTGACGCCCTCGAGCGTGTACTCGACCGGGTCCTCGACCGTGACGATGTTGATGTCGGGCTTGTGGATCGCGTGGATCCCCGAGTAGAGCGTCGTGGACTTGCCCGACCCGGTGGGCCCCGTGACGAGGATCATCCCGTAGGGCTTGCTGATGCCCCACTTGAAGTCGTCCATGCACTTCTGCTCGAACCCGAGCGTGTCGAGGTCGAGCGTGAGGTTGGACGAGTCGAGGATACGGAGGACGACCTTCTCGCCGAAGACGACCGGCAACGTCGACACGCGGAAGTCGATCTTCTTGTTGCCGAGCTTCATCTGGATCTTGCCGTCCTGCGGCTTGCGCTTCTCGGCGATGTCCAGCTTGGACATGATCTTGATGCGCGAGACGATCGAGTTCTGCAGCTTCTTGGGCGGGTTCATCACGTCCATCAGCGAGCCGTCCTTGCGGTAGCGCACGACCACGCGCTTCTCGTACGGCTCGATGTGGATGTCCGAGACCTTGTTGTTGACGGCGTCGAGGATGATCTTGTTGACGATCTTGACGACCGGGGACGCGCCGTCGAGGTTGCCAAGGTCGAGGTCGTCGCCCTCCTCGCGGTGGTCGATCGTGTCGATGTCGGCGTCGTCGAAGTCCTCGAGGATCTCGCTCATCGCCTCCGACGTGGACTTGAACAGGCTCTGGAGGGCGGCCTCGATCTTGTCCTCGAGGGCGACGACGGGCCTGAGCTCGCAGCCGGTGATGATCCGGATGTCGTCGAGCTTGAGGATGTCGAAGGGGTTGGCGACCGCGATCGTGAGGTAGTCGCCGATCTTCTCGACCGGGACGACGCGGCAGGTCTGGCAGACGTCCTCGGGGATCTTGTCCCTGAGCTCGTCGTTGATCTGGACCTTCTCGAGGTCGATCGGCGGGAGGTTGGCGTGGATCGCGATCACGCCGAGGAGGTCCGCCGCCGAGATCACGTTCTCGCGGACGAGGACCTCGGACATGGGCCGCTTCTCGGTGGACGCCTTCTTGAGCAGGCGCCCCATGTCCTCGACCTTGACCCTGTTCTCCTTGACCAGGATCGATCCCAGCTTCTTGTCGAGGCTCGCCATTCGTCCCTGCCTTGCTCCCTCTCGTCCTCTCGGTGGTCGGGTCCGCTCCCGTCGGCTCAGCGGTGCGTGAGCCGCTGGAACTCGGCGCGGTCGTGGCAGACCGCGAGCGCGTCCTCGTAGTTGACGACGTTGCCCCGGTACAGCTCGTACAGGGACTGGTTCATCGTGCGCATCCCGAACTTGCCGCCCGTCTGGATGATCGAGTAGATCTGGTGGGCCTTGTCGTCGCGGACGAGCGCGCGGATGGCGGGCGTCGCGATCATGAGCTCGGCGGCCAGGGCGCGGCCCTTGCCGGAGTTCTTGGGCACGAGCTGCTGGCAGAGCACGGCCTGGAGCGTGAAGCTCAGCTGCGTGCGGATCTGCTGCTGCTGCTGGGCCGGGAACACGTCGACGATGCGGTTGATCGTCTGCACGCAGTCCGACGTGTGCAGCGTGCCGAAGGTCAGGTGGCCGGTCTCCGCCAGCGTCAGCGCGGCCTCGATCGTCTCGAGGTCACGGAGCTCGCCGATGAGCACGACGTCGGGGTCCTGGCGCAGGACCGAGCGCAGGGCGCGCGGGAAGCCCAGGGTGTCGGCGCCGACCTCGCGCTGGTTGACGAGGCAGTTGCGGTTGCGGTGGAGGAACTCGATCGGGTCCTCGACCGTGACGATATGGCCCTGGCGCGTCTGGTTGATGTAGTCGACCATCGAGGCCAGGGTCGTCGACTTGCCCGAGCCGGTCGCGCCGGTCACGAGGATCAGGCCCTTGTGCAGGCTGCAGACGAACTCGCAGACCTTGCGAGGGAGCCCCAGCTGCTCGAAGTCATAGACCTCGAACGGGATCACCCGGAGCACGGCCGCGACCGTGCCGCGCTGGACGAAGGCGTTGGTCCTGAACCGGCCGAGGTTGGCCGCCCCGAACGAGAAGTCGATCTCGAGCTCCTTCTCGAACTTGGCGATCTGGTCGGAGGTCAGGACCGAGTAGACGATCTTCTGCGTGACCTCGGGGGTCAGCGGGTCGTGCTCGGTGTCGTACAGCTTCCCGTCGATGCGGATCTTGGGCCGCGAACCGACCGAGATATGGAGGTCCGAACCGCCGCGCTGGACCATGAGGTTCAGCAGCTCTTCCATCGAGACCATCGATCGCCCCTCTTCCGTGCCAGGGTGGTTTGTGGGAGTCCGGCTCCCCTATCGACCGCTCGGCGGGCGGGGCTTAGGCGAAGCGGGCGGACCGGGCCCGACGGACGCCGGCGGCCCGCCCCGCGGGCGCTCCGGTCCGGCCGGGCGCCGGGCCGGGGCTGGACCCGACCCGGTCCAGGGGCGAGGCTCTGCCTCGACCGCCGCCCGGAGCCGCCGATGCCATCGACCGTCCCCCTCCTCGCCATGGCCGCCGCCCTGGTCCTCGCCCAGGCCCCCGCCCAGGCTCCCGCCCAGGCTCCCGCCGGCGAGCCGGCCACGGCCCCCCTGCCTCGGCTCGTCGTCCGGGGCGACGACACCGTCGTGACCGCGAGCTGCGAGCTGGTCTGCGAGGCCCCGGTGCGGGACGCCAACGGGGACGGGGTCGTCCACGTCCGCGGCAGGGACCTCGTGGTCCGCATGGCGCCGGGCCAGGCCCTGCGCGGGGCCGCCGCCGGCACCCCTTGGGACCGGCTCGAGGGCCTCGGCATCGTCGCCGAGGACTGCCCCGGCCTGCGCCTCGAGGGGCTCCGGGTCCACGGCTTCAAGGTCGGGGTCCTGGTCCGGCGCTCCGAGGGCCTGGTCGCCGCAGACCTCGACCTGTCGGACAACTTCCGCCAGCGCCTCGGCTCGACCGCGGCCCGCGAGGACGGGGCCGACTGGCTGTTCCCCCACGACAACGACGGGCACGAGTGGCGGACCCGCTACGGGGCGGCGCTGTGCATCGAGGAGACCAAGGACCCGGTCGTCCGCCGGGTCCGCGTGCGCCGCGGCCAGAACGGCATCGTCCTCGACCGGGTCACCGGCGCCCGGGTCTACGACAACGACTGCTCGTTCCTGTCGGGCTGGGGCCTGGCGCTGTGGCGCAGCAGCAAGAACCTGATCTCACGCAACGCCTTCGACTTCTGCGTCCGCGGCTACAGCCACGGCGTCTACAACCGCGGCCAGGACAGCGCCGGCATCCTGATGTTCGAGCAGTGTCGCGAGAACACCATCATCGAGAACTCGTGCACCCACGGCGGCGACGGCTTCTTCGGCTTCTCGGGCAAGGAGGCGCTGGGGCAGAAGAAGCACCCCAACTGGATGTTCCCCTACAAGATGCAGGGCAACCGAAGAAACAAGTTCCTGAGGAACGAGTTCTCGTACGCCGCGGCGCATGGCCTGGAGCAGACCTTCGCCTACGGCGAGTCCATCGAATCGAACCGATTCGTCGGGAACGCGATCTGCGGCATCTGGGGCGGCTACTCCAACCACATGTGGATCGATCACAACCACTTCGAGCGCAACGGGGAGGCCGGCTACGGGCTCGAGCGTGGAGGCGTCAACATCGAGCACGGGGCCCACAACCACATCCACGAGAACCGTTTCGTTGCGAACACGTGCGGCGTCCACCTGTGGGAGGACGACGACCCCGGCATCCTCGCAACCCCCTGGGCCAAGGCCAACCACGAGGGTTGCTTCGCCAACGAGATCAACCTGAACCGCTTCGAGAAGGACAAGGTCGCCATCCACCTGCGTCGTGCCAGGAAGACGGAGACCACCGGCAATGTGTTCTCGGAGGTCGGCACCGAGGTCAAGCTCGAGGACGGCAGCGACAACTGGGAGGACGTCACCGGGATCCTCGCCGGGAGATTGAAGCTGGACGACATCCCCGGCGACACGCACCCCGTCGGCGCGCGCAAGCAGCTCGAGGGCCGCGAGAACATCGTCGTCGGCGAGTGGGGTCCCTGGGACCACGAGGGACCGTTCCTGCGCCCGCTGGGCGAGACGTCGCGGGGCGTGGCCTGGGAGCTCTGGGGCGTCACGGAGGCGCCGGCGGTCGAGTTCGCGCGGCCTGGCATGCCCGAGGGCCTCGGGGTCGAGCAGCGGCGCGACGGCGCGCACTGGCGGCTCGAGCTCTGGGCCGAGCGGCCCGGGCCCCTGGCCTACGCCTGCACGTGGAACGGCGGAGGCGCGACCTTCCCGCTCGCGGGCCTGCTGCTCGGCTGCCGCTTCGAGGTCCGCGTGTTCGCGTGGAAGACCGACCCCCGCGAGGACCACGCGGCCTGGCTCCGCGAGGCCGAGGGCGCGCCCGTGGCCGAGCTGCCGCGGCTGTCGCTGCGCTACGGCTCCGGAGGCCCGGCCGGCCTCGGCCACTGGGACGCCGAGGCCGTCGCCGGCATCGGCAACGACCGGTTCGGCACCCTCGCCGAGACCCGGGTCCCCCTGCCCAAGGGCTCCTGGCTGCTCCGCACGACCAGCGACGACGGCATCCGCGTCCGCGTCGACGGCAAGCCCGTCATCGAGGACTGGACCTGGCACGCCCCCAAGCAGCACGAGGCCCGCCTCGACCTCGACCGCGCCCGCGAGGTCCACATCGAGGTCGAGCACTTCGAACTCGACGGCTGGTCCGTCCTCGAGCTCGAGCTCGTCCCTGCCAGGTAGCCCTCGCGCGGGGTCAGTCCTCTTCGCGGGCCTTCTTGGCCCGGGCGACGATCTCCTGCTGCAGGTTGGCCGGCATCGGCTCGAAGTGCGACCAGGCCATGGTGAAGCTGCCCTCGCCGGCGGTGATCGAGCGGAGCTGGGTCTGGTAGCCGCGGGCCTCCTTGAGCGGCATCGTCGCCTTGATGACCTGGTCCTCGCCCTCGGCGTCCATGCCGGTCATGCGGGCCCGGTGGCTCGACAGGTTGGACGAGATGTCGCCGGTGAAGCGCGCGGGCACGTGGATCTCGAGCCTCATGACCGGCTCGAGCAGGATCGGGCGGGCCTTCTCGAAGGCGTCGATGAACGCGCGGCCGCCGGCGAGCTGGAACGAGAGCTGGTCGGAGTCGACGTCGTGGTACTTGCCGTCGTAGAGCTCGACCTCGCAGTCGACGACGGGGTAGCCGGCGATGACGCCCTTCTTCATCGTGTTGACGACGCCCTTCTCGACCTCGGGGATGAACTGGCGCGGGATCGAGCCGCCGACGACGGCGTCGACGAAGCTGAAGCCCTCGCCGCGGTCGCGCGGGCGCAGGCGGAGGTAGACCTCGCCGAACTGGCCGCGGCCGCCGCTCTGCTTCTTGTGCCGGTGGTGCCCGTCGGCCTGCGAGGTCACGGTCTCGCGGTACGGGACCCGCGGCTCGTGCTTCTCGATCTCGACCTTGTACCGCCGGTGGAGGCGACCGAAGATGATGTCGAGGTGCAGGCTCGACAGACCCTCGGCCAGGACCTCGCCCGTGTCCGGGTCACGGCCGATGTGGAAGCAGGGGTCCTCGGCCGCGAGCTTCTCGAGGGCCGGGCCGATCTTCTGCTCGTCGTTGCGGCTCTTGGGCTCGACCGCGACGGCGACCATCGGCGTCGGCACCTCGAACGGCGGCAGGTGGACGAGCGTGCCCTCGGCGCAGACCGTGTCGCCGATCTTGAGCTCCTCGACCTTGCTGACGGCGAAGATGTCGCCGGCCGTGACCATGTCGAGCTCGGCGGTGTCCTTGCCCTGCATGCGCAGGAAGCCGCCGATCTTGGCCTTCTGGCCCGAGCGCGCGACGACGAAGCCCTGCTCGGGCTTGCAGCTGCCGCGCAGGCAGCGGATGTACGACATCTTGCCGACGAACGGGTCGGACATGACCTTGAACACGAGGCCGACGAAGGGCGCCGCCTCGTCGGCCGTGATCTCGACGTCGAACGCCCCCTCCGGGTCCTTGGCCGCCTTGCGCGGCAGGGCCTGCTTGACCGAGGGGCAGTCCCCGGCCAGGAAGTGCAGGAGCTCGGGGATCCCGACCATGCTCGTCGGGCAGGCGGTCAGCAGGGGCTGGATCGTGCCGGCCTCGATCGCGTGCGGGAGGTTGGCCTCGATCTCCTTGTTGCTGAGCTCGCCCTCGGCGAAGTACTTCTCCATCAGGGCGTCGTCGGACTCGGCCACGCCCTCCATCAGGGTCTCGTGGTACGGCGAGTCCACGTCGAGGCTCGGCTTGACCGCGGAGAAGGCCTTGCCGGTCCCGTCGGGGAGGTTGAAGGGTACGACCCGCTCGCCGAGCTGGGTCCGGATCCCGTCGAGGAGGGCCTCGAGGTCGACGTTCTCGGCGTCGGGCTTGGTCAGCACGACGACCCGGCCCTTGCCCAGCCGGGTGGCCTCGTTCCACAGGCGACGCGTGTGGAAGGTCACGCCGTTGGCGCAGTCCACGACGAAGATGCAGGTCTCGACGGCCCGGAGGCTGCAGATCGCGTCGGCCAGGAAGTCGGCGTGGCCCGGGCTGTCGACGAGCTGGAGGGTCCGGCCCTCGTGCTCGATGTGGAACAGGTGGGTCGTCAGGGTCTGGTGGCGCTCCCGCTCCTCCGGCTCCGTGTCCGAGATCGAGGACCCGTCGGCCGTGTTGCCGTGCCGCGGCGAGGCCTTGGTCTGGAAGGCCATGGCGTCGAGCAGGGCGGTCTTGCCCGACCCGCCGTGGCCGAGCAGGGAGAAGGTGCGGAGTTCGTCGACTCGGTGTGGCATCCGCGGATTCCTTTCGTTCTGTGCGCGGGCGGAAGCGGACCACTATAGGGCCCGCCCCCTGGCGACGGAATCCACGAGCCGCGGGGCCCGGGCGGGGTCAGGACCCCGCCCGGCGGCCGGTCGGGGCCGGCCGCCCCCCCCCGGTCCGGCCTCAGTCGCCGATGACGATCTCGACGCGCCGGTTGGCCGAGAGGTTGCTCGGCGAGACCGGGTCGTGCTGGCCGTAGCCGACGATCACGATCTTGCTCTCGGCCACGCCCTTGCCGGTCAGGTGCTCGGCGACGGCCTCGGCGCGCATGGCCGACAGGTGCCGGTTGTTGAGGTACTTGTCCTTGGTCTTCTGGATCGGGGTCGTGTCCGTGTGCCCCTCGATCCAGATGCGCTGCCCGGGGAAGCGCTTGTTGAGCACGCGCGCGACCTCGTCGAGGACGTTCCGGCCCTCGCTCGAGATCTTGGTGCTCCCCGGCGCGAAGCTGACCGAGTTGGGCACGCCGATCGACAGGTGCCCGTGGCGATACGAGACGTTGACCTTGCCGCGGTTCTCCTCCGACATCTCGTTCATGAGCTCGTCGATGGCGCTCTTGCCGGGCTTCTTGGCGGAGGCCTCGGCGGCCCCCTTCTCGATGTCGCGGACCTGGGCCAGGGCCGCGTCCCGCTCCCGCTCGGCCTGCTCCTTGTCCATGCGGAGCTTGGCCAGCTGGCCGTCGAGGGACCGGATGGTCTCCTCGCGGTCGCGGAGCTGGGCCTGGAGCTTGGCCCGGCAACCGGTCAGGGGCATGAGCGTGCCCGCGAGCAGGATCAGCAGTGTGGTGCGCGAGAGCTTCGCGATCATGGCTTCTTCTCCATGGCCCCGGAGGGGCCTCACTCGACTCGACGGATGAGCCCTCAGCGACGCAACCTCCTCAGGAACAGGATCGCGCCGAGGCAGACCAGACAGATGCCGACGAGGACGAAGGGCCCGGCGGCGCTCTGCTGCAGCCACCGCGGCCAGTCCTCGACGAGGAGCGTGCGCAGGCCCGGCTCGGCGAACCAGCTCGCGAGCGAGCCGATGGCCAGGAACGGGCCGAAGGGGATCTTGGGGTCGCGGGTCACGGCGACGGCGACGATGCCGACCACGGCCCCGAGCAGGACCGCGACGCCGATGGCCAGGAGGACCCCGACCGGGCCGATGAAGGCCCCCAGGAACGCCATCAGCTTGACGTCGCCGAGCCCCATGGCCTCGGTCCTGTAGAGGCGCTCACCGCCCCACGCGACGAGCCACAGCAGGCCGGCGCCGACGGCCGCCCCGGCCAGGCCGGTGAGCAGCCCGGCCGAGGCCGGGCCGGCGCCCGCGAGGGCGTCGTACGGCCAGGAGCCGGCGTGGATCCGCGGCAGGACCGCGCTCAGCACGACGCCGACGACGAGGCCGATGAAGTTGAGCGCGTCGGGCAGGATGCGGTGGCGGAGGTCGATGACCGAGTGCGCGATCAGGACGGCGACGAGGAACCAGCTCGCCAGGAGCTCCCCGACGGCGGCGGGGACCCAGCCCTCGCCCGCCGTCCAGACCCGGCCGCTGCCCTGGTGCAGCCAGACGGCCAGGAAGGCCAGGGCGGTGCCGGCCTCGACGAGCGGGTACTGGACGCTGATCCGCGCGCCGCAGCAGCGGGCCTTGCCGCGCAGGAGCAGCCACGACAGGACGGGGACGTTGTCCCAGCCGGCGATCCGGGCCCCGCACGAGCGGCAGCGGGAGCGCGTACCCCTCTCGAAGAAGGCCTTCTCCGGGACGCGGTAGATCACCACGTTGAGGAACGAACCGACCATCGAGCCGAAGACGGCGCTGACCGCCGCGAGCAGGTACTCCAAGAAGATCTCCCCTGTCCCCGCTCACGCGGGGCCGCCCGATCTCCGGGACCGCTCGGTCCTCGGGTGCAGGACCGCCATCCTGCGCCCTTCGTGGGGGTGATCCCCCACCGAACAACGGGAACGGCGGGATTGTAGCCGCGGCGGCGGCCGTTTCCCGCCAAAAGCGCGTCGGGAGGCCCCCGTTGCGGCCGCTGCGGGCCTCAGCGCAGCATCAACGAGCGCAGCAGGACCCCGCTGCGCGCCTGGCGGCCGTCGAGGGCGAGCGCGACGCGGACCGCGCGGACGCGCCCGAGGCTCGGCAGGACGTCCGGCCTGACCCACGCGCTCGGCCCGGTGTCGGGTCGCTCGACCTGCACGCGCATCTCGAGGTCGCCCTCGTCGAGGCTCCCGTCGAGCGCGAGCTCGCCGGCGAGGCGGCGCGGCGGGTCGATGCGCCGCCACCCGCCGAGGAAGCCCCAGCGGCCGGGCAGGAGCCGCGGCTCGAGGGGCCCGTCGCCGGTCCCCGTCCGCGGCCGCTCCCAGGCCGCGAGCCGGCTGTCCCGGTCGAAGGCGCCGAAGAACGGGCCGTCGCCGACGATCCGGCCCGGCACCATCCCCTCCGCCGCGGGGTCGAGGCCGATCCGGCCGGTCAGCCGGCAGATGCCGCCGACGCGGACCTCGATGCGCGGGCCGCCGCCGTCGTCCAGGGCCGGCGGCTCTCCGGCGACGACCGGCCCCGGCGCACCGGGCTCGGCCCTGGCCCGGCCCCCGAGCCGGAACAGGAGCTCCCCGTCGACGACGAGGCTGCCGGCGACGCGGAGCTCGAGGTTGCGGTCGAGGATCACGACGACGCGCGTGCCGCGCGGGACGTGGAACGACTCGAAGTCCCAGCGGGTGCCGAGGGGGCGCTGGCCGCGGAGCGGGACGTCGGCCCCGAGCAGGGTCGTCGGCTCGCTCGCGGTGAACGGCCCGTGGCTGTCGAAGTCGCGCAGGCCGAGGTCCGGCCAGCGGAGCCCGTCTCGCCCGGTGCGGAGCGCCCCCTCGAGCCTGAGGTAGAGCCCGGCCTCCTCGGGGTCCTCGATCACCGGCCGGCCCGTGAACTCCTCCCGGACCGGCCAGGTGCGGTCCTCGGCGTCGACGACGAGCTCGACCGAGCCGCCGTTCTGCCATGGGTGGGACAGGATGCCCGTCGGGATCTCGAGCGGCGTCATGGCGGCGTCGTAGAGCCCCTTGCTGCCGGTCTCGAACAGCAGGCTGTAGAGCCCCGGCGACAGCGGGAAGGCCGGCCGCAGCAGGACGGGGAAGCCGGGCCCCGCGGCCGCGTCGCGGTCGAGGACGCGCGCGCCCCGGAGCGCGATCTCGATCGCGCCCGAGCGGCGCAGCAGGCGGAAGGCCTCCGGGCTCAGCGAGGCCGGGTGCACGGCGTGGTTGAGCTGGAGCACGATCCCGGCGCCGCCGTCGACGACGCGCAGGCCCTGCAGCCGGAACGGCCCCCGGTCCTCGGGCAGCAGGGCCGAGGGCGCCCCGGGTGGGAGCTCGTCGGGCGAGACCGCGCGCCAGGCGCGCGACCCGGCCGTGGTGAGCAGCTCGCCACCGGCCCCGCGGATCGCGTTGGCCCGCGGGAAGGTCGCGAGACGGAGGCGGTACAGCCGGCCGGGCTGGAACGAGCCGTCGCCGAGCTCGGGGCTGCGCGGGGAGATCGGGACGAAGGTCGCCGTGAAGCCGCCGCTGCGCAACCGGCCGGGGACCTGGTGCCCCGCCTCGTCGAGGACCTGGAACGTGTCCTCGGTGATCGAGGCCGGGTCGATCGGCCGGTCGAAGACGAGGACGACCTTCTGGTTCAGGAACAGCGGGCCGGCCGGCGGCTCGATCCGGACCAGGGCCAGGCCGTGCTCCGGCGCGGCGGGGCCGCAGGCCGTGAGCGCGGCCAGCAGGAGGCCGAGGATCGGGGCCGGTCGCATGCCGGCATCCTATGCGAAGCAGGGGGCGGGTCCGAGGAGCCCGCCCCCTGCCCGTGGCCCGCCTGCGGGCCGCGCCGGCTCAGAACCGGTACGGCAGCACGAGCCAGCGGAGGCCCGGACGCTCGACGCCGGGCTTGACCGGGTTCTGCCCGGGCGTCGTGTCCGGCGCCACGGGGTTGTAGTCGAGGTTGAACCGGACCCGGACCTTGGCGAAGCGGTAGTGCAGGGTGCGCAGCTGCTCGCGGAGGGCCGTGTTGTCGAGGTCGAGGTCGTAGAGGAACTCGCCGATCTCCTGGGGGAACCGGTTGAGGTCCTTGTTGCCCTGGATGTTGGGCGTCGACGGGTCGTCGTGGAACGCGAAGCCGAGGCGGATGTTGGCGACGGGGTAGCGGTACTTGTTGACGCCCTGGATGACCTCGTAGGTCTCGCCCAGGCCCTCGACGCCCTGCGTCTCGACCGACAGGAACTTGGCCGCGACCTCGAGGGTCTGCGCGTCGGCCGGCAGCGGCGCGATGCCGGCCTCGAGCCAGAGCTCGTCCTTGGTGTGGGTCAGGATGCGGTACTGGGCCAGCTCCGTGTTGCCCGAGTCGAACACCCGGGCGCGGTAGTTGGCGACGCTCCAGCCCCCCGCCTTCGGGTCGGGCAGGAGGTCCCCGTCGAGCTTGACGACATGGGCCGGGATCCCGTGGTACTCGGCCGCCCGGCTGGCCATCGACGCGATCTTGGCCCGCTTGACGCCGCCCTCGAGGGCGACCGGCGGGAACACGAGGGCGCCGCTGGTCAGGTCGGTGACGAGCCAGCCCTTGTTGGTCGTGGCCAGGGACAGGCCGGAGAAGAACCACTCCGGCCCCGCCTTGCCGAGCGTGGCGTCGATGACGCGCGGGCCGGCGGTCGCCGGCGTGGCGCTCTCGCGGCGCTCGCTGAAGAGCGTCGAGATCCACCTGGTCTCGGCCGACGAGAAGCGGCCGTAGCCGACCGGCAGCAGCCAGGGGTCGGGCCGGACGTCGCCCTTGATGATGTAGGCGGTCTTCTGCGCGCCCGTGAGGACCGTGGTCCCCTGGATGACGCGGATGTTGTCGTCGAGCGCCGTGCCGGTGTTGTCCGAGTCGGTGCCCGGCGGGGTCATGAGCTGGACGATGCCCATGCCGCCGTAGCCGCCGGTGTTGCTCTTGTTGCCGGTCATGCCGACGTACTTGGCCGTGCGGACGGTCGAGTACGACGAGACGCGGCTGATGTTGCCGTCGGCCGTGACCGAGAACTGGTAGTCGCTCCCGGCGAAGGTGCCGCCGTGGGTGTGGAGGTCGATCCGCGAGGCCGACATCAGGACGACCATGCCGCCCGAGCCGGCGCCGCCGCCGCCGCCGTAGGTCGACGACCCGGCCCACTCGCCGCCGCCGCCGCGGCCGCCGTCGGCCGAGATCAGGCCGGTCTCGGACACGATGATCGGGCCGAGGGCCTTGATGACGAGGATGCCCGCGCCGCCGCCGCCGCCGCCGCCCTTGCGGTCGTTGGCGAAGTTGGCCGCGGACTCCTTGCAGTTGGTGGCGTTGGTCTGGTCGCCGCCGCCGCCGCCGCCCGAGCCGCCGACGGTCGACTTGAGCTCGCCGATGACGATCGTGCCGTCGTCCTCGACCAGCCGGCCCCAGAAGTCGTTGTCCGGGTCCGTGTCCTTGAACACGGTCGGGCCGGCCGCGCCGCCCTTGCCGTTGCTCGTGCCGCCGTCGCCGCCCTTGCCGGTGCGCATGACGAAGCCCGAGGCGGGGAACCAGGGGTCGCCCTGGGTGGCCATGCTGCCGCCGCCGCCGCCGCCGCCGATGATCGTCGTCGTGTTGCCGCCGCAGGCGATCTGCCCGCCCTTGCCGCCGCCGCCGGGGATGGCGCGGGGTCCGAAGCCGTCCTCGCCGAACTGGGTCGACGCGGTGACGTCCTGGCTGGCCTTGCCGCCGGGCCCGCCGCCGCAGACGCCGGTGCCGCCGGCGGTCGGGAAGTTGGCCGAGTTGAGCGTGTGGACGTCGTCGCCGTCGCCGCCGTCGACGGCCAGGTGGCCGTCGATCCGGACCTCGCCGTTGGCCAGGAACACGAGGGGGTTCGTGCCCTTGCCCTGGACGAGGATGTCCTTCTTGATGTGGATGTCGTTCAGCATGAACACGCCGCCCGTGACGATGAACGGCGGGCCGTTGGTCGGCTGGACCGACTGGATGTTGGTGTCGAGGAAGGTCTCCCGCGACGTCGGCGCCCAGTTGAACGAGGTCTCGGTGCCCTCGAAGTCGAACGACGCCTTGAGGACGCCCAGCTCGAGCTCGGCGACGGGGTCGTTGAACGCCGCGGACGGGTCGAGGAGGTCCGTGCGCTTGAAGTCGAACGACACGATGTCGAACTGGGACTCGAACGCCACCTCGGTCACGAAGCTGCCGATGAGGCTCGAGTAGCGCGGGTCCTTGGTGTTGGACTCGCCCGAGATGTCCTGGACCTGGGGCTCGACCAGGACCCTGACGGTCGCGTTGTTGGGCAGGATCCCGTCGGGCCGCAGGACGACCGTGGCGCCCGTGGCGTCGTTGGCCGGCATCTCGACCTTGCAGCGGATCCAGCGCCGGTCGCCGAACAGCGGGTCGTCGTACTCGAGGTAGACGAGCCCCTTCTCGCGCAGGCGGTCCATCTCGGGCCGGAGGTCCTGGTTGACCGGCACGTTCCGCCGCGCCGGGTCGAGCGGCTGGTCGAAGCGCAGCGTGACCTCGACCGGGACGGTGCCGAGCCGGTTCAGCGAGACCCGCTCGCCGACCTTGGGCCCGACGCTCCAGCCGGTGACCTTGGGGCCGCCGAGCTTGGTGTCGAGGAACAGCTCACCGGGGGTGTTGCCCGAGGCCGAGCGGAACCGGACCGACTGGTGGGCCGAGAACTCCCACAGCGACGCCCCCCACTTGTCGCGCAGGACGGGGTCCTGCGGGTGGACGGAGCGGACGACCGTGGCCGTGTAGACCCTGCCCGGCCGGAAGCCGCCGTTGGTGTAGGCGTCGTCGGTCGGGAGCTTGGGGACGAACTCGAGGACGTACCTGTCCTCGACGCCGTTCGTGTCCCGCCCGTAGCGGAACGAGCCCGAGACCTGGTCGGAGACCGGGTTGCCGCCCGCGTCCGTCACCGCGAAGGCGATGGAGTTGAAGTGGGCCGTGTTGATGTCGACCGGGTTGGAGAAGGTCCACCGGACCGTCTGGTTCAGGAAGATCTTCCCGTTGTCGGACGGCTCGCTCGCCAGGACCTGGAACGGCCCGCGCGTCCGCGCCTCGCCGGAGGCGTCCCCGCTGCCGCTGCAGCCGGAGAGGAGCGCCGCCAGCAGGACGGGGGCGACGGGGAGGAGGGACCGCATGGGTGCACCCCGGAGGGTGCGGGCTGGACGCTTCATGGCTGAGCCTCGGACGGACTCCAAACGGAGGGGACCAGTTCTCCCGATGCCGGTCCGCTCGGGAGGAGGCCGGTCCCACGTGGAACCGGCCTCGTCGCGGTGGCCCTCGTCGCCCTGGGCCCTGGGTGGGGAAGTGTCCGAGGCGCCTCGGCGCCGAACGGTCTGGGCTATCTCTATCCGATCAGTTCAGCGGGGCGCGCAGGCGGTACTTGACCGCGAAGAAGTCCAGGTAGGGCACGCGCGCCGGCGTGACCTGGGTGTTGTTGAGGAAGGTCATGCGCCAGTTCAGGAAGCGAGGCGCGGTGGCCTTCTTCTCCGAGACCAGCTTGTCGATCTTGTCGACGTAGGAGGTCAGGCCGACCGAGGTGACGCGGTTCGAGACCAGGTAGCGGTACTGCTCCTCGGCGAAGTCCGGGCTGAGCAGGTTGCCGCGGTTGGTCGCGGTCTCCTTGTCGATCGGGCGGTAGACCGTGTCGTCCTTGTCGAACGACTCGCTGCCGCGGAACTCGATGTTGATCGAGGTCCCGCCGGGCAGGTCCTGGAACGACGGCTGGGTCAGGACCGTCAGGTCGCTGGGCCGCAGCGCGCCGCTCGAGATGGAGCTGAAGTCCGGGTAGCCGGTGCGCCCGTAGCTCGCGCCGCTCCAGCCCGTGATCGGGGTCATCTCGTTCTTGTTGGGCGTCAGGGTGTCGACGTAGCCGGCGGTCACGACCGACAGCTTGCGGACGAAGTCGGCCTGGGCCCAATACATCATCCCGTCGCCGGCGGGCGCCTGGAACCGTCCGAAGACGTTGTTCTGGAGCCAGCCGCCGTTGGCGACCTTGGCGTTGCCCGGGTCGACCAGGACCTCGTTGTTCTTGAGGTCGAAGCCGCCGCTGCTCTGCACGCGGGCCCACGGGATCGTGTTGTTGAAGAACCCGGCCTCCGGGCTGGGCTGCGGGGCGTTGAACCCGGCCAGCATGAACATGTTGTCGCCGGTGGCGAGGCCGTTCTGCGTGTCGTCCGGCCAGACCTGGATGTCGACCAGGAGCGGCAGGGCGATCGGGTTGTGGTCCTGCGTCAGCGTGCCCTTGAAGTCGTCGGCCTGGATGTTGGAGTAGCCCGAGCCGAAGTTGAGGTGCTGCGGGTTGACCGAGATCGGGTCGCCCTTGTCGTCGAGCTCCGGCAGCCACGGCGTCGTGATGTCGAGGGTCCGGTCGCCGACGTTCGAGTCGTTGGGCAGGGCGGAGCCGCCGAGGCCCATGACGACGCCCTTGACCGGGTCGTAGCCGACGTAGCGGCGGTCACGCCAGGTGTAGCTCTTCTCGAACTTGGGGTAGCCGATCATGACCACGCCGCTGGCCGAGGCGAACTGCTCGGAGGGGTTGATCCGGTAGACCTTGTTGGCGACGACCCGCACGCGCGTGCTGTTGTCGAGGTAGTTGCCCTCGAAGCTGGTCGTCAGGCCGTTGCGGGCCATCCAGGCGGCGTCGCGCTCGCACTTCGGCGGGTCGCCGTTGAGGAGGACGCGGACGTCCGGGCGCTTCTCGGCGGTGCCGAGCGTCATGGTGTACCGGTCGAGCACGTCGTAGGTCAGCAGGGCCGGCGACCTGAGGATCCAGGGCGTCCAGTAGAGCTGTTCGACGTCGAGCTCGAAGTCGTTGGCCAGCCGGTGCGACAGCTGGAAGTCGTCCTCGCGGTAGGTGTGCTGCACGCGGGAGCCCTGCGGGATGTGCGGCTCGATGACCCAGCCTCCCGGCGGGTTCGGCGGCTGCACGATCATCAGCGGGCCGTGGTACAGCGTGTCCGGCGGGGCGTTCGGCGGCGTGACCGGCTCGTTGGGGTCCTTGCACTCGCCCATGTCGCCGCGAAGGATGTTCGGCAGCGTCGACGAGTCGGCCAGCTTCGAGAAGCGGTTGGTCGGCGCGCCGATCATCCGGCCGAGGCCCGTCAGGACCTGGTACTGGCCGAAGTAGTCGACGAGCACGTCCTGCTCGCTCGTGCCATCCTCGTCCGGGGAGCTGAACCGCCGGACGATCGCGCCGACGAGGTTCTCGCCCGCGTCCTTGTCGAGCTTGAACCCGAAGGTCACGGCGTCGATCTCGGTCTCGTCGTCGAAGACGTCGAGGGCCTGGCCCGAGCGGTCGGTCGGGCCGCCGGCGCGGGGCTGGACGTGGACGTAGTAGGACTCGGTCTGGTTGGCCCGGTGCAGGAGGCCGAGCGGGATCGACATGTTGAGGGCCATGCCGTCCCCGCGCAGGTCCGTCGGGATCGTGGGCTCGACCGCGACGGTGCCGACCTTGGGGAAGTCCCGGATGTAGGAGAACTCGTCGCCGGTCCGGTTGGCCAGGATGACGTTCTCGTCCGAGCGTACCGACGCCAGGGACATCGGCTTGCTGAACTCGACGACGACCTGGACCTGGGGCGAGATGTTCTCGTTCGGCGGCAGCGGGTTGCGGTTGCCGTCGAGCCGCGGCGGGGCCGGGGTGAAGCGCAGGAACTCGGCCTTGCGACCGGCGTCGCCGACGTCCTTGTTGACGCCCGCGAGGAAGATCTGGTCACGGTAGTGGACCACGGCCTCGCACTCGGTGCCGAGGGGGTCGAGGCCGCTGCCCTGCATCGTCATGACGTTGCCGCGGGAGTCGGTCGCACTGACGGTCGAGAGCAGGAGCCGGACCGTCGGGTTGCCGCCGCCCTGGGCGAGGTCGGAGTCGCTCTCGCCGATGGGGATGTCGTAGTTCTGCAGGACCTCGCCCTGGATGCGGACGGTCTCGCCGGTGAACGGGGAGACCAGCTCCTGGGCGATGAAGTCACCGCTGTCGAACGCGCGCCCCTGGGGCACCGCGCGGGGGCCGAGCGGGAGCTTGTCGAAGTCGGCGATCGGGCCGTCGACGAAGGGCAGGCGGCCGCGGAAGACCAGGTCGGCGTAGCGCTTGTTGACGACGATCTCGCGCTTGGCGATATCGACCTCGAGCAGGCCCATGGTCTTGCGGGCGACGAGCGTCGGGGCGTGGACGTCGGGCAGGTTGCCGTTGGTCGGGTCGGCCCCGTTGCCGGCGCGGAAGTCGCGGATCACGGCCACGTTGCCGTTGACGTCGACCGAGTTGAGCTCGTCGAGCCCGTCCGGGGCGACCTTGATCTGCGAGGTGGCCGGGCCCTCGGTCGGGATGGCCACGCGGATGTTCGCGGAGGTCGTGTTCTGCGACGGCGGCAGGCCCCAGGGGTTGGGGATCGTGTCCTTGGCCTCGAAGCCGCTGACCTCGGGGTCGAGGATCAGCTGCTTGCCGTTGTTCTTGGACGTGACGTGGACCGTGAGCCTGCGGTACGCGCCGCCGGCCGAGACGAGCTCGGGGTCGCCGACCAGCTCGAGCAGCTGCACGGCGGTGGGCACGGCCTTGAAGAACTCCGTGTCGAGGCCGAGCGGCCGGTCGAAGGTGATCTGGATCGCCGCGTCGGCCGGGACCAGCGGGGGGTTGCCCGAGGTGACCTGGAACTCGGCGTAGTCGCCGACCGAGACCAGACCGGTCTTGGCCGACTCGACCGCGTTCTCGAACAGGGTCTTCTCGTCCGCGTCGGTGTCGTCGAACAGCACCAGCAGCTGGCGGTGGCCGACCTGCCGGTCGTACGGCAGGAACCGGAACCGCGCCGTGTCGCTGGCGAACGGGTCCTCGTCGATGATCGCGGGGTTGATGAGGACGTCGCGCTCGACGAGGACGGGGAGCCGGTTCCTCGGGTCGAGCCTGCCGGGGACCTTGGGGTCGATCCGGCGGTAGGCGAACACGTCGACCATCCGCCCGTACTCGAGGTACTGGATCTTGGCTCGGTCGGCCGTCTTAGCCGTCGCGGTGTCGGAGCTCTTGCCGCCGTCGCAGGCGACGGTCAGCAGGGAGCTGCCGAGGGCGATGGCCAGTCCCAGGGCCCTCAGGAAAGCGGATCGTGCGGGGATGAGCATGCTGATTACCTTGGCTCTTCCTTTGTCGGTCGAAGCAAAGGGGACAGGCGGCCCGCCGGAGCGGGCCGAGGTCTCCTGGCCGGGGCCCGGCTCAGAAGCGGTACGGCAGGACGACGAAGCGGATCCCCGGGCGCTCGACGCCGGGCTGGACCGGGTTGGGTCCTGGCGTGATGTCCGGGTTCTCGGGGTTGTAGTTCAGGTTGAAGCGGAACCGGACCTTCGCGAAGCGATAGTGCAGGTTGCGCAGCTGCTCGCGGAGGGCCGTGTTGTTCAGGTCGAGGTCGAACAGGAAGTCACCGATCTCCTGGGGGAACCGGTTGAGGTCCTTGCTGCCCTGGACGTTCGGGTTGGACGGGTCGTCGTGGAAGGCGAACCCGACCTGGACGTTGGCGATCGGGTAGCGGTACTTGTTGACGCCCTGGATGACCTCGTAGGTCTCGCCGAGGCCCTCGACGCCCTGCGTCTCGACCGACACGAACTTCGCGGCGATCTCCAGCGACGAGGAGTCGGGGTGCATCGGGTTGGCGCCGGCCTCGAGCCAGATCTCGTCCTCGGTGTGGGTGAGGACGCGGTACTCGCCGAGCAGCTCGGTGCCGTTGTAGACCCGGGCGCGGTAGTTGGAGTAGCTCCAGCCGCCGGTCTTGGGGTCGGGCAGGACGCTGGCCGAGAGCTTCACGACGTGGGCCTTGACCCCGTAGTAGTCGGCCGCGTGGCTCTGGAAGCTCGAGATCTGGGCGCGCGTGCCGCCGCCGACGAGCTTCTCGGCCGGGAACACGAGGGCGCCGCTGGTCGGGTCGGTGACGAGCCAGCCCTTGTTGGACCCGGTCGTCGACAGGCCGGAGAAGAACCACTCCGGGCCGGCCTTGCCGAGCTTGCTGTCGATGACGCGCGGGCCGGCGCTCTGCGGCGCGACGTTCTCGCGGCGCTCGCTGTAGAGGGTCGAGACCCACTTGGTCTCGGCCGACGAGAAGCGGCCGTAGGTCACCGGCAGGAAGTACGGGTCGGGTCGGACGTCGCCCTTGACCAGGTAGCTGGTCTTCTGCGCGCCGGTCAGGATCGCCGTGCCGTTGATGACCCGGATGTTGTCGTCCAGGGTCGTGCCGGTGTTGTCCGAGTCGGTGCCCGGGGGGGTCATCAGCTGGACGATGCCCATGCCGCCGTAGCCGCCGGCGTTGTTCTTGTTGGAGGTCAGCCCGACGTACTTCTTGGTGCGGACGGTCGAGTAGGACGAGACCCGGCTGATGTTGCCGTCGGCCGAGACCGAGAACTCGTAGTCGCCGCCGGCGAAGGTGCCGCCGTGCGTGTGGAGGTCGATGCGGGAGGCCGACATCAGGACGACCATGCCGCCGGCACCGGCGCCGCCGCCGCCGCCGTAGGTCGAGGAGCCGGCCCACTCGCCGCCGCCGCCGCGGCCGCCGTCGGCCGAGATCCAGCCGGTCTCCGACACGATGATCGGGCCGAGGGCCTTGATGATCAGCGTGCCGGCGCCGCCTCCGCCGCCACCGCCCTTGCGGTCGTTGACGAAGTTGTTGCCGGCCTGGCACGAGGAGGCGGGCGTCTGGTCGCCGCCGCCGCCGCCGCCGGCGCCGCCGGCGGAGGCCGAGGTGAGCTCGCCGACGACCACGGTGCCGTCGTCCTTGACGAGGCGGCCCCAGAAGTCGTTGTCGTCGAACTCGTCCTTGAAGATGATCGGGCCGGCCTTGCCGCCGTTGGTGCCCGAGCCGTTGCCGCCGTCGCCGAGCTTCTGCGTGAAGCCCGAGGCGGGGAAGTCCGGGTCGCCCTTGGACGCGTTGCTGCCGCCGCCGCCGCCGCCGCCGATGGCGTTGGTGCCGGTGCTGCCGCAGGCGATGCCGCCGCCGGTGCCGCCCCCGCCCGGGATCTGGCCCGCGCCGAAGCCGGTCTCGCCGGCCTGCGTCGACTTGGTGACGTCCTGGCTGGCCTTGCCGCCGTTGCCGCCGGTCGGGCCCGCCGTGCCGCCGGCCGTCGGGAAGTTGGCCGAGTTGAGCGTGTGGACGTCGTCGCCGTCACCGCCGTCCACGGCCAGGCGGCCGTCGATGCGGACCTCGCCGTTGGCGAGGAAGACCAGCGGGTTGGTGCCCTTGGCCTTGACGAAGATGTCCTTCTTGATGGTGATGTCGTTGAGCGCGAAGATCCCGCCGGCGACCGCGATCGGCGGGCCGTTGGTCGGCTGGATCTGCTGGAAGTTGGTGTCCAGCACGACCTCGCGCGAGGTCGGGGCCCAGTTGAAGCCGGTCTGGATGCCCTCGAAGTCGAACGAGGCCTTGAGCAGCCCCTGCTCGAGCTCGGCGACGGGGTCGTTGAACGCGGCCGTCTCGTCGAGCATCGAGCTGTTCTTGAACTGGAAGGTCACCGCGTCGAACTGGGACTCGAAGGCGGTCTCGGTCTGGAACGAGCCGACCAGGCGCTCGTACGACGCGTCCTTGACGTTGGACTCGCCCGCGATGTGCTCGAGCTCGGCCTCGACGATGACGCGGACCGTCGCGTTGTTGGGCAGGATGGCGTCCGGGCGCAGGACCACGGTCGAGCCGGTCGCGTCGTTGTGCGGGATCTCGACGACCGAGCGGATCCAGCGGCGGTCGCCGAGGACCGGGTCGTCGTACTCGATGTAGATCCGGCCCTTGGACCGCGCCCGGTCCTTCTCCGGGCTCGGGTCCTGCCCCACCGGCACGTTCTGGCTGGAGGGGTTGAGCGGCTGGTCGAGGTGGAGCACGACCTCGACCGGGGCGGTGCCCAGCCGGTTCAGCGACACGCGGTTGCCGACCTTCGGGCCGACCTCCCAGGTCATGACCCGGGGGCCGCCGATCTTGGTGTCGAGGAAGAGCTCGCCGGGGGTGTTGCCCGAGGCCGTCCGGAACCTCAGCGACTGGTGCGGCGAGAACTCCCACAGCGACTGCCCGCGCTTGTCGCGGATGACCGGGTCCTGCGGGTGCACGGTCCGCACGATCGTCGCCGTGTAGATGCGCCCCGGGCGGAACCCGCCGTCGGTGTAGGTGTCGTTCGTCGGCAGCTTGGGCACGAACTCGAGGACGTACTTGTCCTCGAGGCCGTTCGCGTCCAGACCGTTCCGGAAGGTGCCCGCGACCTGCTCCGAGACCGGGTTGCCGCCGGCGTCCGAGACCGAGAAGGCGATCGAGTTGAAGCTCGCCGTCGACACGTCGACCGGGTTGGAGAAGGTCCAGCGGATCGGCTGGTTCAGGAACAGCTGGCCGTTGTTGGCGGGCTCGGTCTTGAGCACCTCGAACGGGCCGCCGGTCCGCGCATCGCCGGACGCGCCGTCGCTGCCGCTGCAGCCGGCGAGGAGCAGGGAGAGGCAGCCGAGGACGATGGCACCGAGGCCTGGCCTCGCAGCCGGGAAGGGACGGAGGGGAAGTGCCGAGCGCTTCATCGGAAGGTCTCTACTGGTCGGGACAGGAGCGGCTGGGGACCCGGGGCGGGGCCCAACCGGCAGGAGCCCGGCTCCCCGGTCGGGGGAGACAGGGCGTGCACTCCGGGAACGGACGAAGGAAGGGACCGCGCGCCGGCCGGAGGCCGCGGAACGGTCGGAGGAGGTCGGGGAAAGTCTACCCCGCCGTCCCGGGCCCCCGTGGGGACGGGGAGCCGGCCCGGCGCCATCGGCGCTTGGACCAGGCTCGCGGCTCGGAGGTACGGGGTTCATCTCGGGGTCTCTCGTCGGTCGGGTCGGGGAGGGGCGTCCGCTACTGGACGGCCTCCTCGATGCGGTAGGTCAGCGCGAAGCTGTCGAGCACCGGCGGCTTGGGGTTGGCCGCGTCGGGGTTGTTCTCGAACAGGAAGCGGAAGTTGATGACCCGCGGGTCCGACGTCTTCATCGCGAAGTCGGTCAGGTACCGCTGGTCGAACAGGTCGTTCGGCTCGGCGGTGTACTTGGTCATCTGGTTGTTGTACTTGTACTGCCAGCGGCCGCCGTTGGCCTTGCGCACGTTGGCGTCGCCGGGGAGGTACGGGTCGAAGGGGACGATCCCGCCGCCCCAGCCGTTGGCCGTCGTGGCGCCGCGGTACTGCGCCTCGATGCGCGTGCCTGTCGGCAGGGTCGACAGCGAGGGCTCGAACAGCGCCTGGAAGCGGCAGACCTCGTTGGCGGCGATCCTGTAGCTGCTGTCGGAGCCCAGCCGGACGTCCCCGTAGTTGTGGGTCGCGTTGTCGTGCGGGTCCTCGAGGCGGAGGAAGCCGTAGGTCATGTACGACTTGCGGCGCAGCCAGTCGAAGCGCATCCAGTACTGGGTCGGGTCGCCGGCCGCGGTGCGCGCCCCGGTCAGCGGGTTCCAGCCGCCCGAGGCGTACTCCCAGTCCTTGTCGCCGGGCCGGACGTACTTGGCGTTCTGGCCCTGGACGAGGCTGCCGCCCGAGTAGACGCGGAAGTAGGGCACCGCGCTCGAGGTCACGCAGATCGAGAGCTGGAGGCCGTTGGCGCCGGTCGCGAAGAACGGGTCGTCCTTGGGCAGGTCCTTGTTGTCCACGTAGGACCAGAAGTCGGCCATGATCGGCAGGCCGATGACGCCGATCCGGCCGTCCTCGGGCGCGACGCGCGAGGAGCCGTCCCAGAACCTGCTGTTGGGGTTGGGCCCGAACGGGCTCAGGAGCTGCGAGCGCCCGAGGCCGCCGCCCATGAGGTCGAGCGCCTCGTCACGGAAGACGAAGTACCCGTCCTGCTTGCGGAACTTGGGGAACGGCAGGAAGCGGTTGTTGTTGGTCGGGTCCCAGACGACGTCGCTCTGCTGGACGACCATCTGCTGGTCCTGGAACGCGATGTGCGGCTCGGGCCGCTCCTCGATGTCGTTCGCGCTCGGGGTCGTGATGTTGCTGGCCGACGGCTTGAGGTTCCGGGCCCAGTTGTGGTCGAAGTAGAACTGCAGGCCCGAGGACGTGTAGGCCGGGAGGGCGGCGCCGACGTTGATGCAGTTGTCGGGCCGGTACTCGCTGTGGCCGATGTACAGGGTCTCCCGGTCGAAGATGTCGTAGATGACCTCCTGGATGCCCTGGTACGGGGCCCAGAACATCTGCTCGACGTCCAGGTTGAAGTCGATCGGGTCCGTCCTCGACAGGCTCAGGTCGATCTCGCGCCAGACGTTCTGCAGGCGCGCGCCCCAGGGGTTGAGCGGGTTGAGGATGGCGCCGCCGACCGGGTTGCCGCCGGTCAGGACCGAGGTCTCGCCGCTGCCGCAGAACGAGAACGGCGGGTTCGGCGGCGAGGGCAGCTGGTTCTTGTCGTCGACCCACGAGCTGCCGCGCGACAGCGGGCGGCCGATGGCCTGGCCGCCGACGACGGCGATCGGACCGAAGAAGTCGAGGACCTCGGGGTCGCTCTCGTCCTCGTCGAGGGCCGCGAAGCGGCGCACGATGTTGATGACGCGGTTGTCCGGGAAGCGCTCGACGTTGTTCTCGACGTTGCTGTCGAGGTGGAACTCGAAGGTCGAGAACGACCGCTCCTGCGAGCCCTGGTCGAGCCGCTGGAAGTCGATCGGGTTGCCGGCGAAGTCGAGGATGCCCTGGAAGCCGCCGATGACGTGCAGGTAGTACGGGAAGCTCGTCTTCTTGGTGTCGCCGCGCATCGAGTCGTCGAGGTAGAAGCCCATCGGCGGGGCGATGCGCAGGGCGGTGGCCGAGCCGTCCTCGTCGAAGATCTGCGAGGCGATCAGGTGCGGCGTGCCGAGCTTGGGGTCGAGGACCTTCTCGGCGTCGGGCTCGGTCGCGAGGATCAGCGTGTCGAGCGGCTTGACCGTGGCGATGTTCACCGGCTTGCTGAGCTTGAGCACGATGTTCGCGAACGGCGAGACGTTGCGGCCCGGGGGCGTCGTCGTCTGGCCGGGGTCGGGGATCGGCTGCGGCGAGAACGTCAGGAAGTTCTCGGGCCGGTCGCCGATGCCCTTGCCGGGCTCGCCGCCGAAGAACTCGGCCGACAGGATGACCAGCGGGCCGTGGTCGAGGAGCCAGGCCTTGCGCTCGTCGATGTCGGCCGGGAAGCCGGGGTCCTTGGACGGGTCGTAGGCGAGCCAGTCGTCGACGCTGCGGACGCGGACCCTGACCCGGTCGACCTCCGGCTTGTCGCGGTCGTCCTCGGGGTCGAGGATGACCTCGGTCACGGCCACGGGCACGCTCGTGTTGCTGCCCAGCGGGTGGAGGTTGAGCACGTCGCCGCGGTCGATCTCGTGGATGATGCCGGCCTTGTAGATCGTCAGGATCTGCAGGGTCTCGGACAGCTTCTCGACCCGCTCGAGCCGCATCCGCATGTCGCCGACGATGCGCGGCGGCAGCTTCTCGCGGATGAAGCCGTTCTGCAGCCGATCGTTGGTGTCCTTGGCGTTGCCGGCCCGGAAGTCGCGGATCAGCGCGACGCGGCCGGCGAGGTTGGTCCCGATGAAGCGCGGGTCGGTGCGCTGGCTCAGGCCCGGGATGCGCAGCGGCCCGGCCAGGGCCAGGGTCAGCCGGATGTTGGGCAGCGTGCTCGTCGGGCTCTCGGGCATGCCCCAGGCGCGGTTGGGCACGTTGAGGCGCTTGCCCTCGGCGCCGAGCAGGACCGGGTCGATGAAGATGAGGCGGTCCCGGTGCGCGATGCGGCAGGGGATGCGCTTGAAGTCGCCGATCGGGTCGCCGTCGGTCGGGTCGCCGACGATCTCGAGCATCTCGACGGCCTCGGGGTTCTTGAGGCCGATCGGCCGGCCGATCTCGTCGAACTCGAGGAAGAAGTCCTTGGGGAGGCCGAGCGGCTGGTTGAAGGTCAGCCGGAGGGCGCAGTTGCGGCCGCTGACGCTGAACGGCTGGAGCTTGGTGTCCTGGCCGTACGTGCCCGGCGTCAGGAGGATGGCCTCCTTGTCGAGGGCGTCGTACGCGGTCTTGAAGTCGGGGCTGCCGATGACGCGGGTGATCAGCAGCTTGGGCTGCAGCGTCTCCGGGTCCGTGCCGATGAAGTCGTACTGGATCTCGAAGTCGGCCTTGTTGCTGTTGACCTCACGCTCGTCGACGATGTTCGAGCCGATCAGCACGTCGGTCTGGTACAGGGTGATCGCGCCGGTGCTGTTGCCCTGCGCGTCCCCCACCAGGCCGTAGACGTCGACGACGCGACCGCTGTGGATCGAGACCAGCTCGAGGCCGGCCTTGAGCTCACCGGAGGCGCCGCCTCCGCTCCCGCAGCCGGCGGGTACGAGGACGAGGCCGAGGGCCAGGCCGGCCGCGAGCAGGCTGCGCCCGCGGGGCTTGCCACGGAGACCTTCGAATCCGGCGTCAGATCGCATGTTCCTTGCCTTCGTTACGGGAAGCTGCGGTCGGCCGACCCCTGGGGGTGGCGGCCCGATCCTGGGAGGTCCCGGTCCGGGTCGACCCGGGCCGGAGGTCCGCGTCCGCCCGGCCCAGGGCGGGGCCGGACGCCGCGTGGGGCGTGGCGTGGAGGGAAGGGGACGACAGGGGCGCGGACCATTCTCGGGACCGGCTGGCCAGCGTCAAACCTTGGATCTCCACAGGGATACCGTGACGTACGACGGAGCTCGTGCGCGGTCGGACCGGGTCCGACGGGCCTGGGACCGAAGAGCGCCGGGACTGCTGCATCCGGGACGTCACCTGGGGAGTCGTTTGCCCGCGTTCAGGGGCGCCGGCGCAGCCGCCAACGCATCGAAGCATATCCCGTCGCATCGGGGGGAGCCTCGCCTGGGTACGAGCCTGGGGAACAAGGGGCCCCGGAGCACGAGCAACACCCGTACCGCGACGGAGGACAACCGCACGCTTCTCCAAGCCTATATTCCATAGCCACTTGCGAACGTTTTCGGGCGGTGCCGGGGGCGCCCCGGACGCCTGCCTGTGCGATCCCGCTCGAACAGTGCGTGCGAGCCCGCAGGCGACCCCGGGCCATGAGCCCGAGGACGCTGCTTCGCTTCCGGCCGGAGACCGGGTGGACCGGAGTCCCGGTCCGGACCGACGTCGGGCTAGGATTCCTCCCCGGACCCGTGATGCCCCCCGAACCCGACCCAAAGTCCCGTGAGGCCGCGCGCCTGAAGCAGGCCTGGACCCAGCGCGCCCGCTCCGAGGCCCGCGACTTCTTCGTGGCCTCCCACCCCGGCTGGCAGGACCCGGCGCGCTGGGCGGCCCAGGCCGAGACCGACGCCTCGGTCCTGCTCAGCGGCCTCGACCCGGCTTGGCTCGCCGACGTCGAGGTGCTCGAGATCGGCTGCGGGGTCGGGCGGCTGGTCCCGCCGCTGCTGGCCAGGGTCCGTGGGTACACCGGCATCGACGTCGCCGCGCCGATGGTCGCCGAGGCCCGGCAGCGCCTCGCCGGCGAGGCCCGGGCCCGGTTCCTCGAGTCGGACGGCCGGGGCATCCCCGCGGCCGCGGCCGACCGGCGCTACGGACTGGCCCTGGCCCAGGCCGTGTTCATCCACTGCCCACGCGAGCTCGTCGAGGCGCTCAGCGCCGAGGCCCTGGCCCTGCTCCGGCCCGAGGGCCTGCTGCGGTTCCAGCTCCTGGCCGACCCCACCGACCCGGAGGGGCTCGAGCAGCCCGAGCAGGCCGCGGCCGTGCACGAGGAGATCCGCGACATGGAGGCGCAGGCGGTCGCCGTGCCCGAGGGCCTCATCGACGAGGGCTACATGGGGCACCCGTTCCGCTGGGCCGAGGCCCGTGAGCTGTTCTCCGCCCTCGGGGACCGGCTCGAGCTCAGGCGCTTCGACCTCGGCCACATCTACGGCAGCCTCGGCCCCCGCGCCGCGCGCTGACCGGGCGCGCGCTCAGTCGAGCCCGAGCACCCGGCGCAGCCAGGTGCCGGCCACGACCAGCTCCTCGAGGCAGACCTCGTGCTGCATCGGGAACTCGCGCCACTCGACCGGGCGGCCGGTGGCGAGCAGGGCGTCGCGGCACTCCCGCCCGCGCTCGACGGCGACCATCGGGTCGAGGGTCCCGTGCATCTGCAGCACCGGCAGGTCGGCGTTGGCCACAGCCTCGGCCGCGTCGGGCTCGCCGCCGACCCGGTAGGTCGACAGGGCCAGGCAGCCGGCCAGGCGCTCCGGCCAGCGCAGCGCCATGTACAGCGCGACCGCCCCGCCCTGGGAGAAGCCGGCGAGCACGATCCGGTCCGGGCGCGAGCCCCGCGCGACCTCGCGGGCGAGCAGGTCGCCGATGCGCGCGGCCGAGCGGCGCACGCCGTCGAGGTCGGCCTCCCGCCGCAGGTCGAGCTCGACGATGTCGTACCAGGCCGGCATGACCATCCCCATGTTGAGCGTGACCGGGATGGCCGGGGCGTGCGGGAACACGAACCGGACCGGCGCCCCCTCGGGCAGCCCGAGGTACGGCAGCACGGGCTCGAAGTCGTGGCCGTCGGCGCCGAGGCCGTGGAGCCAGACGACCGAGCGGTCGGGGGCGTCGCCGAGCTCGCGCTCGACGCAGGGGAGCAGGGGCGAGGCCATCGCGGTCAGCCGTTCGCGTCCTGGCCGAAGCCCTTGGCGACCGCCTCGTCGTGGTCGAGGAAGTAGACCCTGCGCTCGGGGCTGATCCGCGCCGCCTCGGGGGCGTTGCCGCGGTGGAGCTTGCGCGAGCGGACATGGCCGACGAAGGCGGGCTGCTGCTCGAGGCCGCAGTACGCGCAGGCCAGCATCGGCGGCACGTCGCGCAGGATCCGGAACTCGGGCACGAGGTAGCGGCGGCCCTCGCGGTTGGTGATGCAGGAGGCGTTGGGGCAGCGCAGGCCCTCGTCGCAGCGGTAGGTCCCCTGCGCCGTGGGCTTGGGCGGCCGGGCCTTGCCGAGGTCGATCTTGCCGAGCAGGAAGGCCAGGAGCGCCATGCGGATCGGCACGCCGAAGGCCGCCTGGCGGAAGTAGACCGCGCGCTTGTCGCGGTCCAGCTCGTAGCTGATCTCGCCGACGCGCGGCAGGGGGTGGAGCACGCTGGTCTCCTGGAACCGCTTCTCGGCCAGCTGCTCGGGCCCGAGGGTCACGTAGTCCTCGCTCCCGCCCCCCTCCTGCCGCTCGCGCTGCGACCGCGTCATGTAGATCGCGTCGATGCGCTCGATCTGCTGGGCCGAGAGGCGGGTGAACAGCGTCTGCTGGTGCGGCCGGCTCGGCGTGACGTAGATCGCGTCCTTGCCCTTGCCGATGCCCGGCAGGTCGCCGAGGTCGGCGCGCTGGATCTCGGAGCCGAAGTCGCGCTGGAGGCGCTCGAGGACGTGGCCGGGGAGCTCGAGGCCCGGGAACGGCATGCACACGATGTGCGCGCCGAAGCGGGCCAGGGCGTGGACGAGGCTCTGGATCGTGCGCGAGTGCTTGAGGTCGCCGCAGAGCACGACCTCGAGGTCGGACAGCCGCCCCTTCTCCTTCCACAGCGTGTACAGGTCGCACAGCGTCTGGGTCGGGTGCTCGTGGCCGCCGTCCCCGCCGTTGACGACCGGGACCTCGGCGTAGTCGGCGAGGACCTTGGCCGAGCCCTCGTCGGGGTGGCGCAGGACGATGATGTCCGCGTAGCGCCCTCCGACGATCCGGGCCGTGTCGGCCAGGGTCTCGCCCTTGGCCGCCGACGTCGCGCGGGCCTCGGCCGCCGAGATGACGCCGCCGCCGAGGCGCAGCATCGCCGACTCGAAGGACAGGCGGGTCCGGGTCGACGGCTCGAAGAACAGGGTGGCGAGGATCGTGCCCGGGCAGGTCGCCGAGTGCGCCCGCAGGTCCTCGTGGAACTCGTCGGCGTAGCGGAACAGGGCGAGGACCTCGTCGTTCGAGAGATCCTCGGTCGAGACGTAGTCCCGCTTGGCAGGCCGCATCGGAGAGGGAGTCAAAGCCGCGGCGGCGGCCCTGTCAACCAGGACTCCGTCCATCCAGCAGCGACCGCGCGATCCGGGACCACCTGACCCGGTCCTCGGCCGCGTCGGCGAGCGCGAGGAGCGCGTCCCGCTGGTCGGGCTCGAGCCAGGCCGGCGCGGGCGGCGGCGGCACGCTCGGCCGGCCCAGGGCGACGAGGACCGCGTCGAGGACCCTCTCCCTGACGGCCTCGGCGGCGGCGCCTTCGGCGACGAGGTCGACCCGGAGGTCCGCGGGACCGGGGATGGGCGGGACCGCGCCCCTCGGCGCCGGCGCCTCGGTCAGGACGCGGAGCCGGGCCTGCTCCGCCCCTGCTCCCGCCGGCGTCCCGCGCCGCGGCTCGACCCGGACGACGAGGTCGGCCCGGTCGGCCGCGAGCCGGGCCAGGGCGGCCGCCTCCCGATCGAGCTCGTCGTCGGTGGCCCCCTCCCCCGCCGTGTCGAGGATGCGGAGCGGCCACCCGCGGTGGACGAGGTCGACCGCGACCGGGTCCCTGGTCAGGCCGGGCGTCGGGCCGGTGACGACGCGCGGGCGCCCGGCGCAGAGGTTGGCCAGCGTCGACTTGCCGGCGTTGACCGGCCCTCGCAGGGCGACCGTCGCCCGCCGCATCAGGTGTCGGTGGAGGTCGCCGCCCGCGACCAGCGGCCGAAGCTCGGCGAGGATCGCGGGGCCGGGCCCGTCGGCGGCGGCGCGGCGCACGATGCCGAGCAGGCCATCGGGCTCGAGCTGCCGCAGGCACAGGGCGAGCCCCTCGCGACCGGGGGCACGGCAGGCCAGGTCGAGCAGGCGCTGGCGCAGCCCGACCGGGGCCGGCGGCCCGCCGTCGTCGTGGGCCAGGAGGCGCGCGACGAGGAGCGGGCTGCCGTGGACCTGCAGCTCGGTGCCGTCCTCGGTGCCGACGACGACGGCCTGCTCGCCCGGCCCCGCGCCGATGCGGAGGCGACGGACCGCGAGGCTCGCGGGCGGCGGCACCTCGGCGATGCCCAGCTCGGCGAGCAGCGCGGGGGCCCCGGGCCCCGAGACCCGCACCACGGCCAGCGCGGCCTCCCCGCGCGGGGTCAGGAGCTCGACCCTGGGCACGTCTCGACGCCGGCGCAGAGCAGCAGGGCGTGGTGCACGAGGTCGGGCACCAGGCGGCCCCGGTCGAGGGCGGCCATCGCCAGGGCAGCGTCGCTGCCGGTAAGGCACAGGGCGGGCTCGAGCCCGAGGCGGGCGGCGGCGTCGGCGACGAGGGCGCGGAGCATCCCGGCGTAGCCGACCCTGAGCCCGACCGCGAGGTTGTCGCGGCTGCCTCGGGGCAGGCCGGGCCCGGGCTCGGCGTCCGGCTCGAGGTGCCGGGCCAGGGCCGGGGCCGCGGCGGCGAGGCCCTCGGCCAGCGTCCTGAGGCCGGGGGCGATGGCGAGGCCGGCAATCCGGTCCTCCCCGTCGGCCCAGGTCAGGGTCACCGCCGTGCCGCAGTCGAGGACCAGGCACGGGCCGAAGAACCGCCCGGCCGCCCAGGCCGTGAGGCGCCGGTCGGCCCCCATCTCCTCGGGTCGGTCGTAGAGCACCTCGCCGGGGAGCGGGAAGTCGATCCCGACCCAGCGCACGGCCGGCCAACCCTCGGGCAGGTCGCGGACGTCGCGGCCCGGGACGCGCACGCCGAGGAGCTCGTCGGGCGGCTCGATGACTGGCCAGGGGCCGGCGGCGAAGCGGCGCCAGGCGCCGGCGAGGCGGGCGCCCTCGAACAGGCGCAGCTTGGCGCTGCGGTTGCCGAGGTCGAGGGTCAGCCTGCGCGCCGACCTGGCGTTCACCTACTGGCCCTTCTTGTCGGGGGCCTGGTACGTGCGCACGACCTCGCGGCCGGTGCTGGTCAGGAACTTGAGCTGATAGGTGCGCACGCCGCGGTTGTACTGCCGCTTGCCGGTCGCGATCGCGTTGGCCCGCGAGGTGACCTTCTCGCCGTTGACGGAGACGAGGATCTCGCCCTCCTGCACGCCGAAGCGCCGCATCTGGGGCGAGACCTTGCGCACGGCGACGCCCTGGATCCGCACCTTCTTGCCGGCGTTGACCGGGTCGTCGAACTCCTGGTAGTAGTCGTCGACGGCGAGGTCGGTCATGACCTCGTCGACGTTGCCCAGGTAGTCCTGGTCGTCGAGCGAGACCATCCAGGTGTCGCCGACGCGGCGCGTCTCCCGGCCCGGGTCCTCCCAGGTGCCCTGGCGGATCGCCTGGGTGTCCCCCCCACCGGCGCCGGTGCCGCCGGCGCCGGGGATGTTGCCGGGGACGCCGGTGATGACCTCGCCGCTCAGGTCGAGCTCCCCGAGGAACACCGTCTCCTCGACGCGCTCGTCGGGCTTGGCCGGGTCGAAGTGCGGCCGCGAGAACACGACCCCGACCGTGTTGGTCTCGGTGTCGATGGTCAGGCGGATCGGCTTGATCTCCTGGTAGGGCTTGTACAGGCCCTCGTCGAAGCGGACGACCTGGTAGACCGCCCCGAGGTTGACCATCTGCAGCGGCTGGCCGTCCATCGTCGGGGCCGGCGGCGGCTCGACGGCGACCCCGTCGTTGTAGCGGATCTGGATGCCGCCCTCCCCACCGAGCACGACGAGCACGGTCAGGATGTCCTTGAGCGGCGTCTGGGGCGTCTCGACCTTCTCGGGCGCGGCCTGCTCGGGCTTGTCCGGGACCGGCTCGGGCGGGAGCTTGCCGGTGAAGTTGGCCGTCGCGATCAGGCTCCACCAGGCCTGGTAGCGCTGGCCGTAGGACCAGCGGCGGTCGCCCTCGGCCCGCTTGTGCTCGGCCCCGGTGACCTGCTTGACGTAGTCCTCGAGGGGCTGGCTCTTGGGCCCCACGCCGGGCACCCCGACCCAGTCGAGGGTGTAGCCGGTCGACAGCTCGTAGCCCAGCAGGCCGAGGAGGCCGGCTGAGAGGACGTACAGGCCCAGGCTCAAGGTCTCGGTGCGCATCGGAGGTGGCCCATCCTAGGAGGCCGTGGCCCCGATGGCGAGGCAGCGGCCCCGCCGGATCGGGGCCCGGCGCCCCTCCGACGCCACCCGGGCGACTTTCTTCCCCCGGGCCCGACCGGGGCCCTACTGGCCGCCGACCTTGACCGTGCCGCGGCTGATGCCGCGCATCTGGAGCTTGAGCTCGTCGGGGTTGTCCGAGTTCGCCAGGGCGTCCTCGTACGTGATGTTCCCGGCCTCGAACAGGCGCACGAGCGACTGGTTGAAGGTCATCGTGCCGTAGTAGGTGCCCTCCTCGAGGGCCTTCGGCAGCGACCGGGTCTTGCCCTCCTGGAGGAAGTCCCGGACCGTCGGCGTGTTGATCAGCAGCTCGACGGCGGGCATCTGGCCGACGCCGTCCTTGAGCTTGATCAGGCGCAGCGACACGACGCCGGCCAGGTTGAGGGCCAGCTGCAGGCGGATCAGGTCGTGCTGGTGCGGCGGGAAGAACGAGATGATGCGCTCGACGGTCTGCACGGCGTTGACCGTGTGGAGCGTCGACAGGACGAGGTGGCCGGTCTCGGCCGCGGCCAGCGCGGCCTCGACGGTCTCCCGGTCGCGCATCTCGCCGATCATGATGACGTCGGGGGCCTGGCGCAGGGCCTGGCGCAGGGCCTGGGCGAACGTCGGCGCGTCGGTCCCGATCTCGCGCTGGTTGAGGATCGAGACGTGGTCCTCGAACAGGTACTCGATCGGGTCCTCGATCGTGATGATGTGCCGGGGCAGGTTCTTGTTGACGTACTCGATCATCGACGCGAGCGTCGTCGACTTGCCCGAGCCCGCGACGCCGGTGGCGAGCACGAGGCCGCGCCGGAGGTTGGCGAGCTTCTGCAGCGGCTCGACCGGGAGGTGCAGGTCCTTGAAGGACGGCACGTTCTCCTTGACGTGGCGGAACACGAACGCGATCCGCCCCGACTGACGGAAGATGTTGCAGCGGAAGCGGCCCACGCCGTCCACGGCCACGGCCCGGTCGAGCGCCCCCTCCTCGTGGAACTTCTCGTGGCCGTCCTTGCCGACCAGCGAGTCCAGGTACTGCTTGGTGAAGCTCTGGGGCAGCGGCTGGTCGGAGATGAAGCGGACCTGGCCGCTCATCCGGACGGCGGGGCAGGCGCCGGCCTTGAGGATGAGGTCCGCGGCCCCCTCCTTGACCATGAACTTCAGCAGCTCCTCGAGTCGGATCATCGGTCCCTTCCTGTCGCTTCGATGGCCTTCGCGGGGTCGCCGTCGAGGGCGGAGCCCGCCGGACTTATCGACCAGCGGCCGGCCGGGGTGGAGCCGGGCCGACAGGATCAGGCCCGGAGCGCGGCCAGCCGGGCGACGAGGGCTCCGAGGAGGGCGTCCAGGCCCTCGTGGGTCGCGGCCGAGATCGGCCAGACCTCCGCTCCCACCGCGGCTTGGAGCTCGGCGCAGCGGGCCCGGGCGGCGTCGCCCTCGACCTTGGTCCCGGCCAGGAGCCAGGGGCGCTCGGCCAGGGTCGCGCTGTACGAGGCGAGCTCGTCCCGGACGACGTGGAAGGCTTCGACCGGGTCCTGGTCGGCCAGCTCCGAGCAGTCGACGAGGTGGAGCAGGAGGCGGGTGCGCTCGAC
>JAWKUM010000025.1:0-61605 GCA_041398545.1 Planctomycetota bacterium
CCGCAGGACGCTGCTCTGGGGGACCGTGAGGGCGGCGTGCGAGCCGACCTCGATGCGCGTCTCGATGTACTCGTTGAGCATCAGGTCCGCCTCGGCCTCGAGCTCGATCAGCACCCGGACGAGCCGCGTCCGCGGGTCCACCGACCGGGTGATGGTGTCGACCTTGCCGTGGAGGCGCGCCGCCCCCGCGACGCGGACGCGCGAGATCTCGACCTGCTGGCCCTCCGCGAGGTACCCGCAGTCCTCGGGCTCGATCCCGAGGTCCGCGATCAGATGCTCCTCGTCGGTCAGCGAGACCAGCACGGTGCCCGCCGGGGCCAGCTGTCCCTGCCGGACGCCGATCTCGGTGACGATGCCCCCACGCTCGGCCCGGACCTCGACGGGGCCGTCGATGCCGAGCCTCTTCTTGTTGGTCACGGAGCGCTCGGCCTGGTCCAGGCGGAGCTTCGCCAGCACGAGGTCCTGCCTGGTCGCGAGCTTGAACTCGAGCTTGCTCTCGACGAACCCGAGCAGGTCCTTCGCGGCCTGGAGCTCGGCCTCCGCGGCCGCGAGGCCGAGGCGCTCCGCGGGGCTGGCGCGCACCTCGAGCAGGAGCTCTCCCACCGCGACCTCCTGCCCGGCGTTGACGGCCTCCCGGACGACGAGGCAGTCGAACGGCAGGCTCCTGGTCCGGAGGCCGCTCGAGGTCGTGCCCACGGTCCCGTAGCCGAGGATGTGCCGGGAGACGTCCGCCGTCGTCACGGGGGCCGTGACCACGAGGACGCCGCGCGCGGAGGCGTCCGGCGGCTCGCCGCGCCCGGCGCCCGGCTCCCCGCGCGGGGAGCGGGTCGCCAGGTCGAAGCCCAGGACCACGCCGATCGCCGTGGCCGCGACGACGAGGGCGATCGACCAACCGACTCTGCTGGGGTCAGGCATGCGGGTGTCCCTCCGGGGTCATGCGGTGCGTGGGGGCCGCCTCACTCGGCGGAGCGGAGCGTGGCCAGGTCGTTGGCGCCGCACTCGACGGACAGGCCGATCAGCGCCTCGGCCAGGTCCTTCTCGAGCTCGATGATCCGGATCCGCGTGTCGCTCAACGCGTTCCAGGCCAGGTAGTAGCTGAGGACGTCGGCCTGCCCGAGCGCCGTCGCGGAGCGGTAGGCGTCGACGAGGCGGGTCAGGCCCGGCACGGAGTCGCGGGCGACGCGGACCTGTGCCTCGATGGCCCGCACCGCCTCCAGCAGCGCGTGGATGTTGGCGCGGGCCTTGGCGATCCGGGCGACGTACTCCTCGTAGGCCAGGGCCCGCGTCGCCCGCTCCTCGGCGATCCGGCCCTGGTTGCGGTCGAAGATCGGGAGGTCGATCGCGATCCCGAACCCCGTCGTGTAGAGGTCGCTGTTGTCCCGCGCGTGGAGCAGGCCGACCTCGATCTGCGGGTATTGGCCGAGGATGGCCGCGCGCACGGACGCCTCCCGGCTCTCGTACGCCAGGCGCAACGCGAGGAGGTCGAGGCGCCGCTGCTCGAGGCCCGCGACGAGGTCCTCGTACGGAGGCACGCCGCCCGGGTCCGCGGCGAGGCTCCCGGCCTGCAGGGTCAACGCGGTCGTGGGGGGGAGCCCGAGGAGATACGTGAGCTGCGAGGTCCGCTCCCGGAGCTGCCTCCGCAGCTCCAGCGACCTGGCCCGGGCGCCGTTCCAGGCCGCCTCGGCGGCGGACGAGTCCAGGGCGCTGAGCAGGCCCTGCGCGGCGGCCTGCTTGGTCAGCGCGAGGTTGGCCTCGGCGCGCCCCGCCGCCTCGTCGGCGAGCTCGACCTGGGTTTGCAGGGCCAGGCAGGAGACGGTCGCCTTGCGGGCCGCGAGCGCCGTCTGCCACTCGGCCCAGGACACGTCGAGGTCGATGGCCCGCCCCTCGAGCTCCGCGGCGCTGACCCGGGCCCCGCGCGTGATCAGGCCGTTGACGGCCCACGCGAGCTCCCCGTTGAACGCGTCGGTGGTCCCGGCGGTCAGCCCCCCGACCGGGGTGTCCCACTGGTACGAGAGCCGGGGATTCGGGAGGATGCCGGCCTGGATGACCTGCGCCGCCGCCAGGGACCTCCGGCCGCGCATGGCCCGGAGGTCCGGGTTGAGGAGGACCGCGAGGATGCTGGCCTCGCGTGGCGTGACGCCGTCGCCGACCTCGAGGGGGACGCTCTCGAGCAGGGGGTGCTCGAGGCCGCGGGCCCGCTCGTAGAGGACCTCGGCCGTGGGCATGCGGAGGCGGGCCTCGACGTCCTCCTCCACGATCGGCTTGGCCGTGTACGTCTCGCAGGCCACGAGGGCCCACAGCAGGAGCAGGCCCGGCCGCGGACCGCCGCGGGCGCCGGTGGTCCCGGCCGCCGTGGGGGGCCGGCTAGGCACCGGTGTAGCCCCGGCACAGGTAGATGTCCGCCGACACGATCCGCCCGAACAGGCCCTGGATGTCGACGTGCTCGGCGAGGCGCACCGACCGGAACAGGGTGCGGGCCTTGTCGAGGTTGTGCTGCCGCCTCTCCGGGTTGGTGAGCACGAAGACCGCGTCCTGGCCGAGCTCGGCGCCGAGCGGGGCCCAGTCGTCGTACTCGAGGGCCCGGTACCCGAACACGTTCTGCGCGGCCACGACGGTCGGGTCCGGGTCCGCGGGCGTCCGCAGCAGGAGGTTCCGCCACAGCATGCTGCTGTCGTGGTCATTCTCGCAGAAGTAGAACGTCCCTCCGCCCGGGCCCCGGTCCGCGTCGATGACGTGCTTCCAGTGGCTCGCCTTCGCCGCGAGCCGACCCCAGCCGGTCCAGACCTCGTTCCCGGCCTGGGGGTACCAGCCCGCCAGTGGCGCGGCCAGGGACAGGGCCGCGATGAGCGGGAGGCTCGCGGCGAAGACCTTGACGAGGCGCGGCCGGGACCCGTCCAGCGCGCACCGCTCGAGCCAGAGGCAGGCCGCGACGGCGAACGTGACGTAGGCGGGGAGGACCCAGTTGATCTTGACGTGGATCGCCAGCGAGTTGACGAGCATGAACGCGAACAGCGGCAGCCCGAACGAGGCCAACCACAACGCCTTGACCGAGCCGGCGACGAGCCGGCCCAGCATCCAGGGCAGGGCGGCCCAGGCGATCAGGAGGAGGGGCAGGAGGAGCGCGGCCTGGCCCGCGGCGAACTGCAGGAGCCAGTGGGTCCCGAGCTCGATGCCCTCGTACCGCGACGACGTCTGGAACCCGAAGGACACCCAGTGGTGCTCCGCGTTCCAGACCACGACCGGGAGGAACAGGACCGCCGCGAGCGCCAGGGCGACCCACGGCCCGGCCGACCGCAGCTGCCGCCGCAGCTGCGGGTCGAGCAGCAGGACGAGGATCCCGCCCGGCAGGAGGAACGCGGCCGTGTACTTGCTGAGGAGGGCGCAGCCCGCCGCGGCGCCGGCCGTGATCCACCACGCGAGGGCGGCCGAGCACCTGGCCCGCCAGAGGGCGAGGACCGTCAGCGACCAGAAGAAGACCAGCGGGCCGTCCGGCAGCATCAGGAAGTGCGTCATCGTGAAGGCGGGGACCGCGACCGAGGACGCGACCCACAGCGCCTTGGCCCTGGCGCCTCCCCCGAGGCCGTCGATCAGCGCCAGGCCCACCCACGTCGTGCCGAGGGCGCTGAGGAGCGCCGGCGCCCTGAGGCCGAGGACCCCGTCGCCGAGGAGCGCCGTCGAGGCGTAGCTCAGCCACCCGACCATCGGGGGGTGGTCGAGGTACGACAGCGAGGGGTGCTTCCCGTAGAGCCAGTAGTAGGCCTCCTGGGGGAACACCGGCGTCGTGAACAGCAGCCAGGCGCTGCAGGCGACCACGAGGGCCCAGGCCAGGACCAGCCCGCGGTTCGGTTCGGTCGTCCCCATCATCATGGCCGGACCGTACGCGCGGCGGCGGGTGGGTGCATGACGGGTGGGTGACCGCCGGTGGGGTGGACCCCGCGTCATCCCCGCGTAATGGACCGGCGTGCGGCCCGCGCGGAGCCGGCTTGTAGGATCGGGGCATGAAGATCCTGCTCGTCGAGGACTCCGAGCGGCTGCGCCTCGCCATCCGCACGGGCCTGGCCAACGCGGGCTACGCCGTGGACGCCGTGCCCGACGGCCGGTCCGGGTTGTCCTACGCGCGCAAGAACCCCTACGACCTGATCATCCTGGACATCATGTTGCCCGGCCTGGACGGGCTGTCGGTGCTGCGGAGCCTGCGGCAGGACTCGGTCCCGACCCACGTCCTCCTGCTCACGGCCAAGGGCAGCGTGGACGAGCGCGTCGAGGGCCTGCGGGCCGGGGCGGATGACTACCTGGTCAAGCCGTTCGACTTCGAGGAGCTCCTGGCGAGGGTCGAGGCGCTCGTCCGCAGGGCCTTCGCCACCAAGGCGCCCGTGCTCGAGTTCGGGGACCTGCGCATCGAGACCGCGTCGCGTCGCGTGTCGGTCGACGGGCACGAGGTGGCGCTGACGCAGCGGGAGTACCGGCTGCTCAACTACCTCGCGCACAAGCCCGACGTCGTCGTCAGCCGGATCGAGATCGAGGACCACATCTACCACGAGCACGCCCTGCCCAGCAGCAACGCGGTCGACTCCGCGGTCTGCAGCCTCCGGGCCAAGCTCAAGGCCCACGGCTACGGCAACCCCATCGAGACCGTGCGGGGGGAGGGCTACCTGTTCGCCCCGGAGGGCCGATGAACTCGATCCGCACGAGGATCCTGGTCTTCACCCTCCTGTCCTCGTGGGCCCTGATCCTGGTCTCCGCGCTGGTCTGGTACCGCTCCGCGGAGGGCGTGCTCGTCAGCCAGTTCGACGAGGCGCTCGCGGTCGGCGCCGGGTCGCTGGCGACGCTGATGACCACGACCGACCACGGCGTCGAGCTCGAGTTCGCGGACGAGCTCACGCCGGAGTTCAGGCCGGGGCCCGAGGCCGCCTACTTCGAGGCCTGGACCGCCGACGGCGAGGTCGTCGAGCGCTCCAAGTCGCTCCTCGACCACGACCTCCCGTTCCAGCCCGGCAAGCTCGGCGTCCACGAGTACTGGAACCTGCGGCTGCCCGACGGGCGCGCCGGGCGGGCGTGCCGGGTCGGCGTCGAGGTCCTCCCCGTCGAGGCGGAGAACGAGGACGAGAACCCTCCCCGGCCTACGGGGGTCGTCGCGACGATCGTCGTCGCCGAGGGGCGGGGCCGCCTCGACCGCGCCCTCGCCGCGTTGTGGTACTCGGTCCTGGTCGTCGGCACGCTCGTCGCGTTCGGCAACCTCGTCCTGTTCCACGTCGTCCTGACGCGCGGGCTGCGGCCGCTCACGCGGCTGGGGCACGACGTCGCCTCGCTCGACCCGGCCGACCTGCCGGAGCGCCTGGACCTCGAGGCCGACCGCAAGGAGCTGCGGCCGACGGTGACGGGGCTCAACGTCCTGCTCGGCAGGGTCCGGGAGGCGATGGAGCGCGAGAAGCGGACGACCTCCAACATCGCCCACGAGCTGATGACCCCGATCGCCGAGCTGCGCAGCCTGACCGAGGTGGCGCTCAAGTGGCCGGACAAGACCGACTACGCCCTCGAGGCCCTCAGGGGGGCCCACGACGTGGCGGTCCACATGAACGGGCTGGCCGAGACGATCCTGACCCTGGCGCGGTGCCAGGAGGGGAGCCTGGGGGGCGTCGAGGAGCGGGTCGACGCCGGCGCGGCGGTCGAGGCGGCGGTCAGGCGGCACGAGGCCGCGGCCCGGCGCCGGGACGTGCGCGTCGACGTCGAGGTCGAGCCCGGGCTGGCCTTCGTGAGCGACCCCGCGCTCCTGGACGTCGTGCTGTCGGTCCTCGTGGCCAACGCCGTCGACCACGGTCCCCCGGGGAGCCCGGCCCTGCTCCGGGCCCGGCGCGCCGGTGACCGCGTCGTGTTCACGTTCCACAATCGGGTCGTGGACCTGGAGCGCGCGGACCTGGAGCACATCGCCGAGCCGTTCTGGCAGAAGAGCGCCTCGCGGACGGAGCGCCGCCACACCGGCCTCGGGCTCTCGCTCGCCTCCGAGGTCGCCACCGCCCTACGCGGCTCCCTGGAGTTCGCGCTGCAGGCAGACGAGTTCAGCGCGACCCTGTCGCTGCCGGACCGGGGCTGAGGGCGCGGGCGCCGCGCCCTACAGCCCGTCGATCCACTGGCCGACGAGGACGACGCCGGGCTGGTCGACGACCGAGGAGCCGAGCGGCGGCATGCGGTGCTGGTCGAGGCGGCGCATGCGCTCCCACAGGACCGAGCTCTCCTTCTTGCCGGGCAGCACGCGGCGCGGCGTCGTCAGGCCGAGGTCGCCCGAGGTCGGGGCGACGTCGAGGAGGCCGGCCTCGAGGATCGGCGTCGACGCGCGCAGGTCCATGTCGTTGGGCGTCGGGCCGCCGGGTCGGTGGCACTGGGCGCAGTTGCCCTCGAGGTACGAGCGGGCCTTCTGCTCGAGGTTGCCGTACGGGCCCCGCGGGTCGACGAGCTGCGGCATCGTGTGGATCCGCTTCTCGTCGAGCGAGGACGTGAACAGGCCGATGTTGTTCCACGACCGGAGCTGGTCGTCGTCCATCAGCGGGTACGGATAGGTCCGGTGGACCTGGGACGTGCGCACGCCGAGGACGAACCCCGCCGCCGACGTGTGGCACTGCATGCAGCTGGCCGAGTCGGGGAAGGTCCAGGTCTGGTTGCGGAAGCCGCCGGGCGCCGTCGGGTCCTTGACCTTGAGGGCGGTCGTCCCGCCGTCGAGGGCGAGGTCGGCGTCGGTCTGGGCCGCGTTCCAGACGTAGGTGTAGCCGGCCCAGCCGTTGGTCTCGTGGATCAGGACGCGGGTCTCGAGCCGGGTCAGGCTCGCGCCCCCGGTGTCGATCTCGAAGTGCTTGACCAGGATGGTGCCGACCGGGAACGCCCAGTTGCCGTCCTCGGAGAAGTCGATCGTCGTCCCGTCGGGCACGCCGATCCAGCGCTGCTTGGCGGCGTCGTCCGACCACAGCGGCGAGTTGACGTCGTAGGCGATCAGGCCTGTGTTGGGCACGAGCTTGGCCGTGTCCTGGAACAGCCCCGTGCCGCTGAGCTTGGCCGGGATCTTGCCGCCGGGGTCCTGGCTGCCCTTGCGCACGACGCGGTAGAGCTGGCCGGCGTTGTAGTTGGCGACGAGGAGCTCGCCGTCCCGGGTCTCCCCGAACGACGAGATCGTCGACACGGTGCCGACCAGCGTGTTGGCCAGCATCACGTTCTTCTGGTCGTCGTACGACAGGGCCCAGACGTTGCCGGTGGCGTAGTCGCCGTAGACGTAGTGGCCGCGCAGCGTGTCGATCGCGCCGCCGCGGTAGACGTAGCCGCCGGTGATCGAGCGGGCCAGCGTGCGGTTGAGGTCGAGGACTGGGCCGTCGAACTCGGACAGCTGGCGGTTGGTCGGGTTGTTGTAGTTGTGCGTGCCCTCGAAGATCCGCCACGCGTAGTTGCCGCCCTTGACGATGACGTCGACCTCCTCCCAGGTGTTCTGGCCGACGTCGCCGGCCCACAGCCGCCCGGTGGCCCGGTCGAACGAGAAGCGCCACGGGTTGCGCAGCCCGAGGGCCCAGATCTCGGGGGCCCAGCCGGTCTTGCCGGCGAAGGGGTTGTCCTTGGGCACGGCGTAGGTCGCCTGGCCGCGCACGTCGATGCGCAGGATCTTGCCCAGCCAGACCGAGGTCGTCTGCGCGTTGTTCTGCGGGTCGCCGCCGGAGCCGCCGTCGCCGAACCCGATGTAGAGCATCTTGTCGGGCCCGAAGGCGATCATGCCGCCGTTGTGGTTGGTGTACGGCTGGGCCTGCGTCAGCACGACCTGCTCGCTCGTCGCGTCGGCCTTGTCCGGGTCCTTGGCGTCGACCTGCCAGCGCGACACGATCGAGCGGTGCGGGCTCGTCACCGAGTAGTAGATCCAGAACGTCCCGGTCGTCGCGTAGTCGGGGTCGAAGGCCAGGCCGAGCAGGCCGTGCTCGCCGCCGGACCAGACCTGGGCGCGGATGTCGAGGAAGACCTTGGCCGACGTGGCCTGGTCGTCGTTGGGCACGACCATGATCCGGCCGCCCTGCTCGAGCACGAACAGGCGGTCGGTGCCGTCCGGGGCGTGGGTCACGAAGGTCGGTGCGCTGAACGTCAGGTTGGGGAGGCCGCGCACGAAGGCCAGGTTGGACGGGGTGCCGCGGTCGAGGGGGAGGTTGATGCCGGCGAGCTTGGGCCGGACCTGCAGGCCGTAGGGCTGGCCGCCCCGGTTGCGCAGGTCGGGCTTGCCCGGGGTCAGCGTCTTGTCGGCGTTGACCGGCATGCCGTTGGCCGGGAGCACGATGCCGTTGCCCGGCCCGAACGGCGTGGTGTAGCCCTCCTCCTCGGCCCGGCCGCAGGTCAGGGCCACGAGGGCGAGCAGGGAGATCGCGATCAGGCTGCGCACGCGTCCGGGGGTCATGCGGGAGTCCTCCTCCGAAGGAGGAGGGATTCTAGCCACGGGTCCGGAGGCGTCCCTCGCCTCCGGCGTCCCTGGCCTGCAAGACGTCCGCGAACGACGAACGTCGACCGCGGCCCCGGATCCGGGACTGGCGGATCGATGGTCCCTGGTCTTGGATGGCGCAGCCATGACTCCCCTCCGCCTGCAGGTCCTCGGCGGTCCTCTCAAGGGTCGGATCCTCGACCCCGGGAACCGCTGCGTCCTCGGGGGTCGGGGGGCCGACCTCGACCTCGGAGACCCCTTCGTATCGGGCCGTCACGCCGAGCTCAGGCGGGACGGGCGGGGCTTCAGCCTGCGTGACCTGGGGAGCCGCAACGGGACCTGGATCGACGGTCTCCCGGTCGAGGGCGAGGCGCGGCTCGAGGCCGGCGCGGTGCTGCGCCTCGGCGCGACGAGCCTGCGCCTCGTCGCCGACCGCCGGCCCGAGGGCTCGCCGCCGCGGACCTCGGGCGGCCGCGGCGCGACCCTCGACCTCGCCGCCCTGCGCGAGGCCGGCCCCGGGCCGCGCGAGCCCTGGTTCGAGGCCGTGGCCAAGGTCCTGCTGTCACCGGCCCGCGGCGACGAGCTCCACGGCGCCGTGCTCGAGGCCTGCGTCGGCGAGGGCCCGTTCGCCCGCCTCGCGTACGGACCGGGCGACGACCCGGACGAGGCCGGCGCGACCGGCTTCGCGGCCCGCGCGGCCGCGGGCGAGGGCCTGATCCGCGAGCCGGTCGCCCTGGCCCTCGAGCGCGGCGAGCCGGCCCTCGTCGTCGACCTCGCCCTCGACCCGAGCCGCTCGACCGGCGGCCACCTGTTCTGCTCGGCCGCGTTCGCGCCGTTGCACCTGCCCGGCCGCGGCTGCCGCGCGTGGATCTACGGCGACACCCTCGGCGAGGCCCGCTCGCTGACCGAGGCCGACCTCGTGCTGCTCGGCGCGCTCGGCCGCGCGCTTCTCGGCCTCCAGGCCCGCGAGGGCGCGTCGCCCGGTCAGGAGCGCGAGCAGGGCCGGTTCCTCGGCCAGAGCCCGGCCGTGCGCGCCCTCGTCGGTGAGGCGCGCAAGCTCGCCGGCAGCGACCTGCCGGTGCTGCTCGTCGGCGAGACCGGCACCGGCAAGGAGGTCCTGGCCCGGCTCCTGCACGACGAGGGCCCGCGGCGCGACGGCGCGTTCGTCCCCGTCAACTGCGCGGCCCTGCCCGAGAGCCTGGCCGAGTCGATCCTGTTCGGGCACCGCCGGGGCTCGTTCACCGGCGCCGACCGCGACGCGCGCGGGCTCGTGCGCGAGTCGAGCGGCGGGACCCTGTTCCTCGACGAGGTCGCCGAGCTGCCGCCGCCCCTGCAGGCCAAGCTCCTGCGCGTGCTGCAGGAGCGCGAGGTGCGCGGGCTCGGCGAGGACGCGACCGAGCCCGTCGACCTGCGCGTCGTCGCCGCGACCCACCGCGACCTGCGCGCCGAGGTCGCGGCCGGGCGCTTCCGCGAGGACCTGCTGTTCCGGCTCGCCGGCGTCGAGCTGCGCCTGCCGCCCCTGCGCGAGCGCCGCGAGGACCTGCCGCTGCTGGCCCGGTTCTTCGTCGACCTGTGGGCCGAGCGCGACGGGCTGCCGCCGCGGCCGCTCGCCGCCGCGGCCGAGGCGCGGCTTCGCGAGCACGGCTGGCCGGGCAACGTGCGCGAGCTGGGCCAGGTCCTGCGCGCGGCCCTGCTGCTCGGCCGGGGCCCCGAGATCGAGGCCGGGGACCTGAGGCTCGGCGGCGGGGACGCCGGCCGCGGAGGCGGACGGGGCGGCCCGGGACCCGGCGGTGACGACGGGGCCTTCGCGACCCTCGAGGACTGCGAGCGCCGGCAGATCCTCCTGGCCCTCGAGCGGAGCGCCGGCAACAAGTCGGCCGCGGCCCGCCTGCTGGGGGTGGACCGCTCGACCCTCTACGACAAGATTCGAAGGCATGGCCTCTGAGCCCGGAGCCCCGCCCCGCGACATCATCCCGGGCTTCGAGATCGTCTCGCTGCTCGGCCGCGGCGGCATGGGCGCGGTCTACCGCGCGACCAAGCGCAACATCGGCAAGGAGGTCGCGCTCAAGGTCCTGCTGCCGAGCCTGGCCGAGGACCCGGTCACGGCCGCGCGCTTCGACCGCGAGGTCCGCGCGCTGGCGCGGATCCGGCACGAGGGCCTCGTCAACGTCCTCGACGCCGGCGAGGCGCCGCCGTACCGCTACATGGTCCTCGACCTCGTCGACGGCGAGGACCTGCAGCGCAGGGTCGAGCGCGACGGCCCCCTCGCGCCGGACACGGTGGCGTCGATCGCGCGCCAGGTGCTCGTGGCCCTCGACCACGTCCACGGCCTCGGCATCGTCCACCGCGACATCAAGCCGGCCAACCTGATCCTCGAGCCGGGCGGCCGCGTCCGCCTCTGCGACCTCGGCCTCGTGCGCCTCGTCGACGAGAACAGCCAGCTGACCCAGCGACTCCTGCTCGGCACGCCGGAGTACGTGTCGCCCGAGCAGGTCCGCGGCGACGCGGACCTCGACCTGCGCTCCGACCTCTACAGCCTCGGCGCGACGCTTTGGTTCCTGCTGTGCGGCGCGCCGCCGTTCACGGCCGACACCCCGATGGCGACGGCCCAGCTCCACCTGACGGCGCGGCCGCAGAAGCTCGCCCGCGCCCGCCCCGACCTGCCGGCGGGACTCGAGGCCCTCGTCGAGGGCCTGCTCGAGAAGCGACCCGAGCGCCGCCCGCAGTCGCCGCGCGCCGCGTTGGCCCTGCTCGACGGCGGCGCGCGGCAGGCGCGCAGGCTCCCGCTGCTGCGCGTCGCCGTGGCCCTGGTCCTGGCCGGGGCCTTCGCCGCCGGGCTGGCCTCGCGGTTCGGGCCGCCGGCGCCGCCACCGCCGCCGGGGGATGCCGGCGAGGTCGCGGCCGACCCGGCCGGCGACGGGTCCGCGCCGGCGGATCCGAGGACCGAGCGGGCTGCACTCGAGACCGAGTACCGCCAGACCCTCGACGAGTGGAGCACCGTCAAGGCGATGCTCTCGGAGGTCCCGCAGGAGCTCCGCGTCACGGTCGCCGGCAGGATCCAGGCGCTGGAGGCGCGGCTCGCGGCCTTCGACCGGCGGCTCTCGGGAGCCGGCGAGGAGCGGAGCAGGTGAGGGGATCGCCTACGCCCGACCTGTGGGAGATCCCTACAGGTCTCTGCGCGAGCGACCCGAGCCACCACCGAGCTGCAGGTCTTCAGCCTTGGTCCACAACGACTTGCGGCGATCTCCAACTCCGCGCGCGACCCGGCACGCGACTTGTCTTCCTGGCTCCCGCGACCGTGCCGCCCCGACCCGCGGGGTCACCGGCGGCCGGAGGCGCCCAAGCCGAGGACAACGACAGGACGGAGCCATGAACATCGTTTCGATCGGAGTCGCCGTCGCGGGCCTGACCCTGCTCGGGTGGCAGGACGGCGGCAGCACCCAGCCTGCGAGCAAGGCGCCGCAGGGGCCGCACGCCGGCGCCGTGACCACGGCCGGCGGCCAGACCGGCGTCAAGGTCGACCCCCGCGCCGCGGCCAAGGCGTGGTACGAGCACTTCAGGCAGGGTGGCGGGACCAACGACGTCACGGCCGCCGAGGCGCCGAAGGTCGCCGCGGTCGCCACCGACGTCGCCCTGACGGACCTGGCCAGGGTCCAGCAGGACTACGACGTGCTGGTCCGCAAGCTCGAGGCGTGCAAGCTGCAGCAGAAGGACTTCGAGTCGCTGATCGACACGCTGCGCAATCAACAGAAGAACGTCGAGATCGCGCTGCGCGAGCACCCGGACGGCTTCGACAAGGAGGCCCTCGCGAAGTTCCAGGGCCGGCACGAGCGCATCCGCGCGCTGCAGGACGACCTCTCCAACCTGATCCGCGAGCAGAACGGCCTGATCCACGAGATCGCCGTCAACCGCGTGCACCATGCCGAGGCCGGGGAGCCCGCGACGGTCGACGTCGTCATGCAGGAGGTCCAGGGCCAGGACGGGCGCAAGGCCCACCTCGCCAAGCTCCAGGCCGAGGTCGAGCGGCTCAGGGCCCAGCTCGCGGACCTCGAGGCCGAGCGCAAGGCCATCGCGAAGAAGGGCGGGGACAGCGCCCGTGAGCAGGAGATCCGCGTGCTCGAGTTCCTGGCCAGGCAGAACGAAGCCAAGCTCGACCCGAGGGTCGTCAAGCTGAACAAGGAGCTGGCCAAGCAGAAGGAGCTGTCGCCGCTCGAGCGCATCACGGTCCTCAAGCAGCTCCAGGACAAGGAGGCCGAGGCCCAGGCCCAGCTCAAGCAGTGGACCGAGCAGAAGGCCCGGTGGGAGAAGCAGTGGGTCGCGCAGCAGCAGGCCATGAAGCAGCAGTGGGCCGATCAGCAGCGGGCCATGCAGAAGCAGTGGGCCGAGGTCGGCAGGCTCGGCGCCAGGAGCCTCACCACCCAGCCGCTGGCCGCCGCGCCGCGGCCGACCGGAGGCAACGACACCGCCGCCATGACCAAGGAGCTCCGCGGCATCCGCCAGGAGATCAAGGCTCTGCGCCAACTGCTCGAGAAGTACCTCGCCGGCCGCGCACGCGGCGGCTCGACCGGGTTCCTGCCCGGTGAGCCGGGTGCCCGGCCCGATCCGTTCATGCGCGATCCCGAGACCGGCCGCCGCGGGCGGCCCGACCGCGGCGACCGCCGGCCCGAGGCCGTCGAGGAGATCGAGGAGCCCGAGATGCTCCCGGAGCCCCCCGCCCCCGCGGCTCCGGAGCCGGCCCGCGCGCCCCGGCCGGCCGGCCCGAGGCATCCGGTCCGCGTGCCGAGCGAGCCGGGGCCCGCCCCCGCCCCCGCTCCCGGCCAGTCCCGTGACCCGCTGATGCCGGTCCACCTCGAGTTCCAAGGCATCGGGACCGAGCGCCGCAACTCCTGAGCGGCCGCGCGAGGTCCTGCAGGAGAGCCGGCGTCCTGCGCTCCTGGGGGAGACTCGGACGCCGGCCTGGAAGAGGACGCGCCCGAGGTCCGCGAGGACCCCGGGCGCTTTTCCGTCCTACCCGGGGGATGAAGCGGGCCGCTCCCGCGTTGGAATCCCCTTGTGCGTCGCGCCCTCCTGCTGCTGCTCCCGCTCCTGGCCCTCGCCCTCTGGTTGGCCCTGGACGGTGCCGCCGAGCCGCGCGGGGTCGCGGGCGTCGATCGGGGAGCCGGCAGGGATGAGCCCGGCGTGGTCACCGCGACCGGACCGGCCGTGGTCGAGGCCGAGGGGCAGGACCGCGGCACCGGTGCCGCGCGGACGCGGGTCGAGACCGAGCTCGACGATCGCCTGAGCGGGCTCGTGGTCGACGAGGACGGGCGCGGGGTCGCCCGCGCCGAGGTCTGGGCCCGCGCGGAGCCCCGCGACGCCGACGTGCCGCCGGAGCTCGGGCGCCCCCGGCTCCGTGCGCGGACCGACGCGGCGGGCCGCTTCGAGCTCGAGGGAAGCTGGCACGAGCTCTGCATCCAGGCCTTCGCACCCGGCTACCGCCCGTCCGCGGAGCTACGCCTCGTCGGCGTGCTGCGGCCTGACGCGCCGCTCGTCCTCGTCGTGCGCCGAGGCTGCCCGTCGGTCCGAGGGCTCGTCCTCGACGAGGCGGGTCGCGCCGTGGCCGGAGCGCGGGTCCGCCTGCGCAACGTCCCCGGGACCTATCCGGACGACCTCGAGGCCGCGCGGAGCGCGCTCCTGCCGGACGCGGGCACGAGGACCGACGCCGACGGCCTCGAGCGACGCTGGAGGGTCTGGCGCGAGGCGAGCAGCGACGCGCGCGGGCGCTTCGCGTTCGACAGCCTGCCGCTCGGCAGCGTCGAGCTGTTGGCCCGCGCCGAGGGCCACGCCTTCGCGACCCACAGGCTCTGGCTCGTCGACGAGGGGCCGACCGAGGTCGAGTTCCGGCTCGAGCCCGAGTGCTGGATTGAAGGCCGGGTGACCGATTTCGGCGGCGCCCCCGTCGCCGGCGCGCGGCTGCGGCTCAGCTCCTCGTCCCAGGTCGTCCAGGCGACCGCCAAGCGCTACGGCGTCGAGATGGACTTCCACATCCTGCGCCCACCGCGGCCCGGCTTCGCCGCCGACGAGCACTTCGCACGGGCCGCCGACCGACCGGAGGTCCACAGCGACGCGGAGGGGCGGTACCGCCTGCCGGCACAGCCGGGCGAGTGGACCGTCGAGGCCTCGCACCCGGCGTACGGAGCGGTGCAGACCACGGTCGACGTCTCCGAGGAGGGGCGCCGGCTCGGATGGAACCCGGTCCTCGGCAACGGCTGGGTGCTCCGGCTGCGCGTCGTCGACGAGCGGGGCCGGGGTCTGCCGGGCTGGAGGGTGACGCTGCACGATGGCCCCGCATTGAAGCGTTCGGTCCAGGTCTTCGACGGCGACATCAGACCGACCATCTATTCCAGCTCCGTGCGGCTGTCGGCGCGCAGCGACGCCGAGGGGCGACTGTCCTTCCACGCCGTGCCCGAGCACATGTTCAACCTGCGGTTGCGGGCAGGGAGTGACGACCTCGGCGTGCGGACCATCGACTCGCCCGACCTCGTCGAGGGCTGGCGCGAGGGAGTGGAGCAGCGCATCGTCGTTCCCGCCGGTGACCTGCCGACCGCGGCCCTGTCGGTCCGCGTGCTCGGCCCCGACGGCAGGCCACGGGGCGGCGTGTCCTGTCGGCTCGTCGCGCTCGGCGAGCGCAGGGGCGCAGCCTGGCGCCGGACCAGGCTGCGCGACGGGGGCCTCACGTTCCGCGCCGTGCCACCGGGGCGCTACTCGCTGATCGTGCTCGCGAGCGGCCACCCGCCGGTCGCGCGCTTCGGGCTCGAGCTGCGCGCCGGGGAGACCCTGGCCCTCGCGGCCATCCAGCTCGAGCAGGGGCTGTTCCACGTAGTCGAGCTGGAGGCGACCGACGCGAAGTGGTTCGACGAGCTCGAGGTCGACCTCGTGCTCGACGAGGCCCTGCCCGGACCGGGCGACTTCTGGAGCAAGAGCCTGCGCCTGAATCCCGAAGATCGCCCGACCGGGGACCCGGCCTCGGCCCCGTTGCGGCGGCGCTTCCGTTGCATGCAGCCGCTCCCGTCGGGAGACTTCGAGCTCCACGTCGACGGACCCGAGGTCCGTCCGCTGCAGCGCCGCGTGCGCCTCAACGGCGCCTTCGTCCCGCGGCTCGTGCTGCAGGCCCGCTGACCCAGATGCTCGCCCTGTCGCTGTGCGCCCTGCTGCAGGTCACGGCCCCGCCCGAGGGGCCGCGGATCCCGACCATCGGCCGCTGCCTTACCGCGGCCGGCGAACCCTGGGCCGGCGCCGAGGTGCGGCTGGTCACGCGCCAGCTCGTGGCCGACCACGGCGCGGGCTGGCAGGACGAGGTCGTCGCCACGACGCGGGACGACGGCCGGTTCTCGGTGAAGCTGCTCGAGGGGCGCATCTACCTCGGCTGGGTGCTGCAGCCGCTGCCCGACGACGCGGGCCTCGTGCGGGCCAGCGACGTCGTGGGCCTGCTCCTGCCCGGCAGCGCCATCGAGCTGCGCGAGGACCGCGTCAACAGCGTCGTCAGGCTCGAGCTCCCGGGGACCGACGCCTGGGCGGACCAGGGCCCGCTGCGCTACCGCGCCGTCGTCGGCGCCGGTGACGAGTGCTGGATCGGCGCCGTCGAGGTCGTCGACGGCGAGCTCCGGCTCCCGGCGGTGGGGGGCGAGGGCATCGTCATCGAGGTCCTCGATCGCCTCGGCCGCGTCGTGACGACGCGCTGGCTCGAGCTCGCCCGCGACGCCGAGCGCAAGCCGCTGCCGCTGCTCCCGCCCTGCCGCGTCCTGGTCCGCGTGCGCGGCCAGGTCGACGGCGAGCTGCGCGCCCTCGCCGGGGCGCGGGTGCTGCTGTGGGTCTACTCGCACTGGTCCGAGCTCGGGCGCACCGCCGAGGACGGCGGCCTCGAGCTGTGGCTGCAGGCCGATCCCAAGGGGCCCGGGCCGGTCGAGGCGCGGCTCCTCGTGCTGGCCGACGGCCACGCCGAGTGCCTCGTGCCGCTGCCGGTCCCGCGCCGCATGGTCGCGGCCAAGGAGGACGAGCGGACCGAGGAGCTCCTGCGCGTGACCGTCCTGCCCGACGCCGGGCCGAGCCTGCGCGGGGTCGTCCTCGGCGAGGACGGCGAGCCGATGGCCGGGGCCCCGCTGCTGCTGCGCTCGTGGCTGTACGCCACCGTCGTCCCGACCAACCACAACAGCTCGGTCTACGTCCCGCGCGTGCATCGGACCGGCCCCGACGGGCGCTTCGTCGTGCCGGTGCCGCCGCTCGTCGGCGACAACGGCCAGGACGTCCTGTGCCTGAGCCTCGTCGGGCGCCTCGAGGAGCCGCTCTGCTTCCCCGTCCTGAGCCAGGTCGGCGACGTCGCGGAGCTGCGCGTCGACCGCTCCCGCCAGACCCGGACCCGGATCGAGGTGCGGGACGACGAGGGCCGCGTGCCGCCTGCGCTGTGCCACGTGCTGCCGGCCGGGAACCGGAACTTCCGCCTCGACCCGATCTGCCACTCGATGGGTCCGCGCGGGCGGCTCGAGCTCTACCTGCCCGAGCTGCCGCTCCGGGTCGTCTGCGAGAGCGCGCGCTCGTACGACGACGCGCAGCTGCCGATCGGCGCGGAGGGACCGCGCGCGGTCGCGCTCGAGCTCGGCCAGGGGGTCCGGGTCAGCGGGCGCCTGCTGTATCCCGACGACAGCCCCGTGCCCGGCGCGACGCTGTGGTGGCAGCGCAACGACCGGCGGGTCGCCGGCATCGGCGCGAGCCAGCAGCTCGACATCAGCGGCGACCTCAGGCTCAACCGGGTCGCGGTGGCCGCGGACGGGAGCTTCGCGCTGTGGGTGCCGGGACCCGGCACCTTCGTGATCCCGATGAGCCAGAGCTGGAAGGGCGGCGGGCGCTTCGAGGGCGGGCTGAAGCGGATCCAGGTCGGGACCGAGCCGATCACCGACCTCGTCCTCAGGGTGAAGCGCTGACCGACCCGCGCAGGAACCACAGCTCGCGGGCCGGGAGCGCGTCGAGCTTCCATGCCCGCTGCAGCGCCTCGGCGTAGTGGGCGAGCTGAGGGGCGTAGGCCGCGGCCCGCTCGTCGAGGGCGGCGCCCTCGACCCGGTCGGTCTTGAAGTCGACGACGACGATGCGGCCGTCCTCCTCGAGCACGAGGTCGATGCTCCCGTGCCAGCGCTGCCCGTCGTCGTCGACGTACAGCATCGGCAGCTCGCGCCCGAGCACGCGCGCGCGGCGCAGCCGTTCGGCCAGGGGCGAGGCGAGGAACCCGGCCAGGATCGTGGCGGCCTCGGCGGCCTCGGTCGGCGTCCCGCCGCCGAGCCCGATCCCGAGCGACAGCAGCTCGTCCCGGCCCGGCGGCTCGGTCGGGAGGGTCTGCGGGACGCCGGCCAGCCACGCGTGCACGAGCGTGCCGATGCGGGTCGGGTCGCCCTCGCCGGCGGGGCGGAGGAACGACGGCAACGACCTCGGCTCCTCGCCCGCGGGCCCTTCGCCGTGGGCGGCGGTCCGGCTCGGCCCCCTGAGCGGCGGGCGCAGGCGTTCGCGGGCCAGGCTCGCGACCCGCGTGAAGCTCGCGACCTGGGCGAGGCGGCGGCCGGTCGGCGTGACCTCCTGCGCGCGCGGCGGCCTCGCGGCCGAGGGCTCGGCGTGCCGGCAGTGGAGGTGGCCGCCCAGGGTCGCGCCGTGCGCCGGCGTCTCGGTGAGGTCGATCCCGAGGGCGACGAGCTGGTCGCGCCACAGCTTGGCGCCGCGCCTGGCCGGGTCGGGGTGGTCGCAGTACGACAGCAGGACGCGGCGGCGCGCGCGGGTCAGCGCGACGTAGAACAGCCGCAGCTGCTCGGCCTCGAGGTGGCGCCCGGCGCGCTCCTTGACGTGCTCGCGCTCGGGTGGGCCGAGCTCGGGGTCCATGACGACGATCCGCTGGCCCGCGTCGACGCGGTCGAGGACGAGCGCCGGGCCGCCGTGGTGGCCGCCCTTCCGCGCGGCCAGCTCCGGCACGACGACGGTCTCGAACTCGAGCCCCTTGGCCTTGTGCATCGTCAGCAGGCGCACGGCGTTGAGCTCGGGGTCGGCCAGCGGGCTCTCCTCGGCGTCCTTCTGCGCCGCGGCCTCGCGGGCGAGCCGGTCGACGACGGCGTCGATGTCGTGGAGCCCCTCCTCGCGCCAGGTCGCGGCCAGGCCGACGAGGCGCTCGAGGTTGGCGAGGCGCTGGCCGCCGCCCCAGCTCGCGGCCTCGACGACGCCGAGGGCGAGGCGGTCGAGCAACGCGGCCAGGGCCTCGTGGGGCGGGCGCCGGTAGAGGAGGTCGCGGACCTCGGCCAGCAGGGCGCGGGCCTCGGCGAAGGGGCCGTCGAGGACCTCGGGCTCGCGCCAGAATCGGGCCAGGCCGCGGCGGCCGCCGTCGCCGCGGGCGAGGTCGAGGAGCGCGGCGTCGGTCGCGGCCACGAGCGGGCCGCGCAGGAAGGCCAGGAGCGCGGCCTCGTCCCAGGGGCGCAGCGCCGCGCGCAGCAGGCCGAGGAAGCGCGCGACCTCGAAGCGCTCGTAGAACCGTCGGCCGCCCTCGACGAGGACCGGGACGCCGCGGTGGACGAGGGCCTGGGCGTAGAGGTCGGCCGGCGTGAACGACCGGAACAGCATTGCCACCGAGGCCCAGTCGAGGCCGCCGTCCGCGCGCCGCGGCGACTCCCGCACGAGCTCCTCGACCCGCGCCGCGAGCAGGAGCGCCTCCTCGGCGCGGCGCGCCTCGGCGTTGCCGGCGACGCCGCCGACGAGGAGCTCGGCCGTGACCGGCAGGTCCGGGGCGACGTCGGGCTTGGGCAGGAGGATCTCGTACGCGGGCTGGATGCCGGGTCGCTCGATGAAGCCGTCGCCGAGGGCGGCGTTGACGAAGGCGAGCACGGCCGCGCGGCTGCGGAAGTTGACGGCCAGGCTGAGCCGCCGCGCGCCCTCGTCGACGAGGCGGCCGACCGCGTCGTCGAAGGCCTGCATGTCGGCGCCGCGGAAGCGGTAGATGCTCTGCTTGGGGTCGCCGACGATGCAGTAGAGCCCATGACGCAGCGGGACCGCGTAGGGGTCCTGCCCGGCCACGGGCGCCGCGGCCTCGCCGTCCTGCCCGAGCAGGAACAGGATCTCGTACTGCAGCGGGTCCGTGTCCTGGAACTCGTCGACGAGGACCTGGCGGAAGCGGCCGCCGATGCGCCGCCTGGCCGCGGGGTCGTCGCCGAGCATGCGGCGCACCTTGGTCAGGCAGTCGTCGTGGGACAGGAGGCCGGCGAGGTCGGCCTCGTGGCGCCAGCGCGCGGCGAAGGCCTCGGCGACGCGCCGCAGCGGCTCGACGTCGAACGGCTCGCGGTTGGCGAGGAGCCGCGCGAAGAGGTCCCACAGCCGATCCCGGAGCGAGGTCGCGAAGGCCTTGTCGGGGCCGTCGTCGAGCTTGGGCACCGGGGGCTTGCGGCCGCCCTTGGCGGCGGCGAGCGCCTCCGCCAGCGCGTCGTCGATGCGCGGGGGTACGGCCATCGCGGCGAGCCGCTCGCAGAGGTCCAGCGCCGGAGGCATCGCCTCGCGGAAGCCCTTGGCCTTGACGCCCGCGCACAGGGCGCGCATGCGCGGGACGTCGGCGGCGAGCTCGCCGGCCTCGGCGAACAGCGACCCGAGCCCGCCGGCGACCCACGGGGGCGCGTCCGCCAGCGGCAGCCGCGCGTAGGCCTCGACGAGCACGCGCAGGCGCTCGAAGCCGGGCCGGCGCAGCAGCGAGCGCCAGGTCGCCTCGTCGCAGACCGCGAAGCGCCCGAGCTCCTCGGTCAGGAACTCGTCGAGGCAACGGCCCATGGCCCGTTCGCGCAGCTCGTCGTCGGCGACGCGGAGACCGGGCGACAGGCCGAGGTCGAGGGCGTGGTCGCGCAGCAGGCCGAGGCAGAACGCGTGGAACGTCGTCACGGCCGGGAGCCGGTCGCCGTCGATCAGTCCGCGGGCGCGCGCGGCCAGGGCGCCGGGCGCGAGCCGCCGCGCGAGCTCGGCGTCGGGGTGCGCGGCGAGCCGCTCCCTCCAGGCCTCGAGGCAGCGCTCGGCGTCCCGGTTGGGCGCCTCGGCCGCGAGCGAGACCAGGGCGTCCTCGATCCGCGAGGCCATCTCGGTCGCGGCCTTGTCGGTGAAGGTCGTGACGAGCAGGGCCTCGGGCTCGACGTCGGCGACGAGCAGGGCCGAGACGACGCGGCCGGTCAGGAGCGCGGTCTTGCCGGTCCCGGCCCCGGCCGTGATGACGAGGTCGTGCTCGAAGTCGGTCAGCGCCGTCCGGCGCGCGTCCTGGTCCTGGGGCCGGGCGGTCACGCCTCGTCCTCCTCGTCCGCGTCGTCGTCGCCGAGCGGCCCGAGCATGGCCAGGAGCGGCGCGTCCTTGCCCTTGCGCCGCAGGCCGCGGAACGCGGCCAGGTCCTCGACCGCGGCCAGGCGCTCGCTCGTCGGGGCGTGGTGCCGCGGACAGGTCGCCTGGAACTCGCAGGTGCCGCAGTGCCGGCCGGACCTGAGCGGGAGGTGTCCGCGGTCGAGGAGGTCGCAGCACGCCGAGCGTCTCGCGCAGGCCGTCCAGGCCACGCCTTCGAACAGGGCGGGCGCGACCTGCGCGGGCAGCGCGTCGGCGAAGCGGCGCAGCGCCTCGGTGGAGGGCCGCGGAGCTCGCCGCGCGGACGCCGTCCTCGACCGCCGCGAGCATCAGCATGCAGACCGAGCTGCAGCCTTCGGCCCTTGAGCACCTGCCACGAGATGCCGTCCTGGCGAAGCGCCGGGGCCGGACTTGTAGTCGACGATCCGCGCGCCGGCCGCCGCGGTCGAGCCGGTCGATGCGGGCTTGCAGCCTGAGGCTGCGCGTGGTCGCGGCGCTGCCGCCGACCCGACCCGGCGGTCGCGCCACGCGCCCGAGCTCGGCCGGCGAGGCCGGACTCGCCCATTCTGCTGTGTCCAGCTCGAGCACCCGCTCGAGGGCGAGCTTCCACCGCGAGGCTCTCCTCCGCCAGCAGCGGCACGCGGCGCGCGAGGCCCGACAGCAGGACCGCCGTCAGTGGTCGATCTCGGTCGCGACCTGCGCCCGCGCATCCTCGCCAGCGCGGCCTCGGGCCTGGCGGCGATGGCCTCGCGCTCGTCCGCCAGGAGCGCGCAGGATCGCGTGCATGGCCTGGCCAGGCGGCGATCGAGGTCGGCCTCGGTCGGGCTCGGGCGGAGCGGCGCGACCTCGAGGACGTGTTCCAGCGAAGGCCCGCAGCGGGCAGCGTCCGAGGTCCTCGAGCAGGGTCGGGCTCAGCGGCGGTGCAGGCGTCGAGCAGGGCGGCAGGAACAGCGTCGAAGGCGACCTCGCGCGTGCGGCCCGGCACGAACCTGTCGAGGACCTTCGTCTGCGCGGCGCTCCGCCTGGAGCAGGGCGAGGTCCCCGCGGCGTGTCGCGTCGTCAGGCTCGGCGCCGGCGAGGCCGCGGGCGAGGTCGACGTGGTGGCGTCGAAGCCGCCCTCGAGCTCGGCCGGGTACAGCGCCTCGCGCTCGACAGCGGTGCGTCCGTCCCACGTGCCGCGCGGCGGGCCGCGCTCGCGCGGCGCGAACGGCACGGCCTCGAGCTCTGCGGGCCGTCGCCGGGTCCGGCCAGCAGGCGCTCGACGCTCTCGACGCCGACGAGGGCACGGCCGACGAGGCGGAGCCAGACCGACGGCGCCCATGGCTTGCCGCCGAGGTCGGCGCGGGGCCACGACAGCGTCACGGTCTCGCGGGCCGCGGGCCAGGGCGGCGGCGAGGTCGAGCGCTGCAGGGCCAGTGCCCCTCCTCGGCCGTCGCGAGGCTGCCGGTCGGGACGCCTCCGCCTACGAGCTCGCGGAGCGCGCGGAGGTCGTCGTCGGTCAGGAACGGGCGTCGCGGGCTACCTGACCGGGGAACAGGCCGCGGCGAAGCTGATCAGGAACAGGCTTGAGTCGAGGCCGTGCAGGCGCTCCAGCGGCAGCAGCGCCGACGCCGTCGTGCGTGCCGCTGGGTGCGCGCCCTAGGCTCCTCGAACGCGAGCTCGAGCCAGCAGCAGGAGGCGCGCGCGGCGCGAGCGGCTCGTCGAGGCCGAGGAGCGGCGCTGGGCGAGCCTGAGCACCCGCTCGACGAGGAGGTCGCGCAGGTCGGTCTCGGCCGCTCGCGGCGCCAGCAGCGCCAGTCAGGGCATGCACCAGGGCCGCGGCCTGGTGCTCCGCGGCGGCGCTCGGCGACGAGAACAGCTCGCCCAGCACCCGGTCGAGGTGCCCGCGCGGCGTACAGGCGATGAGCGCGGCGTCGGGCTCCTGTGCCTGTCGCCGCCCGCCCGCCTCGCCTCCGCCTCCCGGCGCACGGCGTCGCGCAGCTCCTCGCGCCTGCCTCGTGCAGCTCTGCTGCGCGTCGTGCGGTCGAGCAGGGCCAGGGCCTCGGTCTCGCATAGCGCGGCCGCGGGGCCAGAGTACCTCGCGGCGGAGGCAGGTGACCGAGGAGCTCGACGACGCTCGGCGCCTCGTTGTCGAGGACGAAGCGCAGGAGCCGGAGCGCGAGTCGGCCAGCGGCTCGCCGACCGGGCGTCGGCCGACCCAGGATTCAGGGCAGGCCCTCGTCGGCCAGGGCCTGCAGGTGCGGGCGTAGGGCCTGGAGCGACGGGGCGACGATCGCGACGCGGTCCGCAGCGCCGGCGGCGACGAGGGCGCGGACGCGGTGGACGGCCTCGGCGCAGCCTCTCTCGCCCTGGGCCGTGAACAGGTGCAGGCGCTGGCTTCGAGCGGCTCAAGGGCACCTCGGCGTCCGCGTCGACGAGGGTCGCGGTGCGGGCGGCGATGGGGTTGACCGCCTCGCCGTGCTCGGGATCTGCTCGACGGCGAACGCCACGTGCTCCTCGAGGGCGGCGACGAGGAGGCCGAGCAGGGGCTGCAAGGGACTGGGAGGAAGGCCAGACCGGGATCCCGGCGCGAAGTCGAGGTCGCGAGGCGGGCGCGAGCTCGTGGTGGAACAACAGCCTGCCCGCCGATCAACGGCGCTGGTCCGGCCTCGAGCGCGGCGAGCCGGGCCCTCGCATGCCGCGTGGAGGGCACGACGAGGCGCCCGGTCGCGCTGCCGTCGTGCAGCTCCGCTCCCGGGCCAGCCGAGGTCGGCCAGCGTCTCGACGGTCCCGAGCAGCGAGAGCCGCGTGTCGGGGCGTAGCAGGAGGCCAGTCCTGGGCCGCGCCATCCGGGGTCGAGGTCCGCGGACGGCAGGCGCGCAGCGTGTCGAACAACAGGTCGGCCCGCGCGTGCGTCGCGACGCGGCCGGCGACCGGGCGCGCGAGCACCTGTGCCTGGCGACGAGCCTGGCGACGGCCTCGAGCGCCGCGTCGAGGGTCATCAGCCGCACCGACCAGTTGCCCGCCCGCTGTCGCACAGCGCTCGCTCGGGTCGCGCGTGCAGAGCCGCATGACGGCACCAGGACCCACAGCCCGTCTCGCCCGGCCCTCGCGGCGCGCGCTCCCGGATGCGCGCGACGAGATCGGGGATGCGGGCCGGGAGCTTCATCTGGGTCTACCCGGAGCGGCTTTGGCCCCCGGCGGGCGGATGCTGGGGCGCATGGGGTGCAGGGGGTCGGAGGTTCAAATCCTCTCGCTCCGACCATTACTCTAGAATTGGCAGTAGCTTGTGTCGGTCGCGACACGCGGCTCGAATCGAGGCAAAACGCCCGACTACCACTTTACTCGTCGAGGGAGCGGTTTCGGACCGGCTGTCGCGAGTAGTGACAACGACTTACGACCGTTGAACCACCGACTCCCTGCCGCGGACGCAGTGGGTCGGAAGTCCCCGATCGATTCGACCCTCGGGACGCGAGTCGCATTGCCGCTTCTCCGCGCGAGCTGGATGCGATCCGACCGCCAGTTGGCCGCGGAACGCCGTGTCCTTCGTCCATCGGCGAATTGCGTTCGCGCAGCCGCGCAGAGCCCACGACCCACGACGACCGAAGGGTCGCAAGCGCGCCAGCGCCCTGATCCTTCAGACCGAGGACCGAGGGTGACCGAGGGACCGAGGGTTCCGCTCCTGTAGGCGATCGCGATCGTCCGATGCGCTTGCGCTGTCTGCGGTCACGCTGGGCCACTGCGAAGTGGTTCTGAGCATCTGGACGAGTTGGACGACGCCAGGCTGCTGGATCTGGTTCTCCTGATCGCGCGGGAGCAGTGGCTCTGGTTCCTGCTGGCGCCGGCAGGAAGCTGGCGCAGTGCGGCGATGGTGCGTACGTAGAAGACCCCCGGAGTTCGTCGCTCGCGGGGGTCAATACGGCGCGACTCTGGATGGGCTGCGCCGCAGCGGGTTGCGCGGTGCAGAAGGTACTTCCTGTGCGTGGCGGGCTCAATGCCTACCTTGTGGCGCCGGAGGGGCTCGTCGACGAGCGATCCCGGGAATGCCCTTTCTGCCCGGAGAAGCACCGCCTTCGCCTGCATGGCCACTACCGTCGATGCGTGCTGGTCGAGGGGGGGCGCACGGCACGGGTTCCGGTGCGGCGGCTGCTTTGCCCGCACACCGGTAGGACGCTGTCGCTGCTGCCGGACTTCTGCATCCCACGTCGTCAGCACGGCGCCGCCATCGTCGGGACGTTCCTGGCTGGCTACGCGGCGGGCAAGCCGATCCTGGCGGCGTTGCGAGCTGTGCGCCCCGAGGCGCCAGGGCACTCCGTGGCACAGTCGCTGCGCCGCGGCTTCCTCGCCCGCGCCGGACCGATCCGCGCCTACCTGGCTCGCCTGCATGCTCGTGCGGTCGAGGCGCCGCCATCAGCTCCCGGTCTCCGGCGCGAGGTGAGCGCGCTGCTGGTCGCGCTCTGCCTCGGTTTCGCGAAAGCTGCCGAGGCCTTCGTCCACCACGGCGTCGGCTTGCACGCCAGCTCCTTGACTCAGGACATGGAATGTGTGAACCTGCGTCCTCTACCTCCCGACGCGTGTCTCAAGTCCGTACTCTCCGCCGCTGGTTTGTCCGCTGGTGCTCCCAGAGCGCCGTGTGGGCGTGCCTGCTCATGCTGCTCGCGTGGGTGCCGGGGAGGTTCGTAGTCTGCAACGGACCGAGCTGCGACAACAGGATCGAGTTCGCCCATCTGGGCTGTTGTGACTGCAACGGCCCAACCGATGCCCATGAGGCCGGAGAGCCCGGCGACCCCAATCCACAACCGATCCAAACGGGGCGCGGATGCGGGTGCGAGGACGTTGCGTTTAGTCTCGGACTCGGCCCAACACCGAAGCGATGGGCTGTCAGCAACCCGGCCGCCCCTTCAGCGTGTCTCGCGCCGCCGACGGATGCGGTGATAGTTGTGAGCGCACCGAGTCGATGTGTCTGTCGACCCTCGACCGGCCCACCCCGAGTCGATCGCAGAACAGAGCTACTCGCAAGCACAGTGCTGCTGATCTAGGCGGTCTGCGCCGGGCACAAGCCCGGTGCCGCTCCGTTGTGGCCGGCAGCCGCACCCCAGGTGCAAGCGGCTGGCGGCCTGCCCGCCTGGACCCATTGGACCCGGGGATGCAATGCGAGATTCTCGTCCTGCCGCACGATCGTACTCAACGCCCACCCGCATCTGTTCGCTGCCCGCGCTCCTGCTGCCAGTCGTCGCAGCGGCTGGCTGCGTCGCCTACGAGCCTCGACCGCTAGATCCCGAGGCGATCCTGAGGGATCTCGAACGGGTCGAACTCCCAGCGACGACCGACTCTTCAGCAGCCGGCGGCGCGGCCACGCCGCAGCTGACGGCACGGCAGGCAGCCGGTTGGGCCGTTGCTCACAACCCCGGGCTGAAGGCACTACGCGCCGACTTGGGCATCGCCCAGGCGGAGCTCGTTCGCGCCGGTCTGCTGCCTGATCCGGCGATCGGCTGGGAGTCGATGAATGCCCTGGCCATCCAGTTTGCGGGCGGCACTCCACATCAGGCGGACTACGTCGCGGGCCTGGTCGCGTCCTGGCCGGTGCCTCGACCAGGCGAGATCGGTGCCCGAGAGGATCAGGCCTCAGCGCACCTGCAGGGCGCTCGCTCCAGCGTCCTGGCCGCAGAGTGGAGCTTGGCAAGAAGCGTCCACCTTGCGTGCCTCGATCTCGAGGCGGTGCGGGCCAAGCTGCAGCTCAATGCCAGGGTCCTGGAAACGGCCCGGCGGACCGCAGACTTCTTCGCCGAAGCGCGCCAGGCTGGGGGTGCAACCGCCGTCCAGGAGAACCTCGCCGGCATTGAACTCGCTGGCCTGGAGCAGGAGCGCATCCGCCTCGAAGGCGAGCAGCGCGCAGCGCGTCAGGAGGTCCATCGCTTGCTGGGCATTCCGCCGGATGCGCCGCTGGACGTAACCATGGGTGCCGACCCCTTCGTCCTGCCGAGCCTTCCCGACAAGGACACCACTGCGCTCGTGAACGCCGCGCTGCAGAAGCGGCCCGACCTCATTCAGATTATGGCGGAGTACGACGCCAGCGAGGCCGAGCTGCGGCTCGAGGTCGCTCGGCAATGGCCCCAGCTCTCGATCGGTACCGGGCTCGCCATCGTCCTGCCTTTCTTCAGCCGATGGAACCGTCCCGCAATCGATGCCGCGATGGCGAGGCGCGAGAAAGTCGAGGCAGAGGTGCGCGCAGCGGTGCATTCGTTGCGCGCCGATGTCTACGCCGCTGTCGCCAGCGAACAGGAAGCCGTACGCCAGGTCCGGCACTTCGAAGAGACCTTGCTGCCGAAGGTGCAGGAGAGTCTTCGGCTCACGGATGAAGCACTGAGCGTCAGGGAAGTCACGGCCATCGAGATCCTGACCGCACAGCGCCAAGTCCTCGACGTCCAGAACAACTACCTCGAGGTCCGCATCCGCGCCGCACGGGCGCGCCTGCTGCTCGATACCGCTACCGGCGCAGTGCTGGCCGACGAGGCTGGCAACCACAAGGGAGAAGACTGATGGCGCACGATCCGACCAACCGCTCTGCATTCGCTGGGCCCCTGTTCCTGACCGTCGTCACCGGGCTCATGGCCCTGTCTGGTTGCGGGCCGGCAGCCGGCACCTCCCCTGACGAGGCCCATCCCCAAGGTGACGAGCACTCAGCCGAAGTGCACATGGACGAAGTGCAGCGTCAATCCGCTGGAATCGAGACCACCGTCGCAGCGGCAGCGCCCATCGAGGAGACGATGCACCTCGTCGCCCGTGTGGCCAGCAACGAAGACAGGATCTTCCATGTCACACCGCCGATTCCGGGGATCGTCCAGGCGATCCACAAAGGCCTCGGCGATGCCGTGAAGGCCGGCGATCCGCTCGTCGAGATCTGGAGCGTCGAACTGGGCAACGCTACCAGTTCCTGGCTGAAGGCGCGGGCGTCCGTCAGCGCCGCTGAAGAGACGCTCGCCAAGTCCAAGCAGCTGTTCGCGCAGCGGCTCGAGACGCTCACGAGTGTTCTCGACGGCGAGATCCGGGTTGCGCGCAAGATCTACGAGCGCGAAGACGAACTGCAGCAGAAAGCGATCGCCACGATCCGACCGTTCCTGGAGGCCGACAAGGAACTGCAGCGGGCGTTGCTCGCCAAAGACCGCGAACTGACCACCCTGGCAGCCGAACGCGACACACGCCTTCTCGATCTCGAGGTGGTCCTGCGCGAAGCACGCATCGAGGAGGTTGCAGCCAGGGAACGATTGCGGGCGCTGGGGCTGGAGGATGCAGCAATCGAGACCTTGGCCAAGCCAGGTCAACGGCACGGCAGCCTGGTGCTGCGAGCCCCGGGAGACGGCGTCGTGCTCGAACGCCACGTGACTCGGAACGAACACGTCGGCACCGAGGACGCACTGTTCGTGATCCACGACCTGTCGACCGTCTGGGTCCTCGCGTCCGCCTACGAAAAGGACCTAGCACGGCTGCGACCACGGCAGAAGGCCTACGTGCATGTCGATGCCCTGCCGGGCGCCGAGCTGACCGGCGAGGTTGCGCTGATCGACTACCGCATCGCGGCCGCCACGCGAACTTCCGCCGTTCGGATCGTGCTTCCCAATGGCCCCCTGGAAGGTTGGCCGATCGACCTGCCGCTGCGGCCTGGGATGTTCGGCGAGGTGGAGATCGTCGTCGAGTCCCGCACCGGCCGCGTCGTCCTGCCCGAGGCCGCGATCGTGCACGAGGGTGAGGAGAACTTCGTCTTCGTCCAGACTCCGGGCGAGGATGGCTCGTACCAGCGCCGACCCGTGCAGGTGCGAGCAGGCGCCCACGACCTCGTGGAGATCGTGACCGGCGTCGACCCTGCCGAGACCGTCGTGATCGCAGGCACGTTCGCGCTGAAGTCGCTGGCGCGCAGCGAGGAACTCGGCGAAGGCGATGAGCACTGAGAGCGGAGGCTCAACCATGATCAATCGCATCGTCGACTTCTCGCTGAACAACCGCTTTCTCGTCGTCACCCTGTGGCTGCTCGTGATCGTCCTGGGGATCCGCGCCCTGCGCCAGCTCCCGATCGACGCCGTCCCCGACGTGACCAACGTGCAGGTCCAGGTCCTGACCAACAGCCCAGGCCTCGCTCCCGAAGAAGTCGAGCGCTTCATCACGTTCCCCGTCGAGACCGCGATGAGCGGCCTGCCCCGCGTGGAGGAGATCCGCTCGGTATCCAAGTTCGGCCTGTCTGCCGTGACGGTCGTCTTCGAGGAGGACTCCGACATCTACTGGTGCCGCCAGCTGGTCGGCGAGAGGCTCACCGAGGCCAGGGATGCCATTCCCGAGGGCTATGGCGAACCGGAGATGGCGCCGATCTCGACTGGACTCGGCGAGATCTACCAGTTCGAGGTGCGCGGCGACGGCTACTCGCCGATGGACCTGCGAACGATCCTGGACTGGAACATCGCCTATCAGCTCCGCACCGTGCCCGGAGTCGTCGAGGTCAACGCCTTCGGCGGCGAGCTGAAGACCTACCAGATCACGCTCGACTCGGAGTCGCTGACTGCGCGGGGCCTCACCGCCTCCGATGTGTTCGAGGCCGTGCGCCGGAACAACCAGAACGTCGGCGGCGGCTACATCGAGCACGCAGGCGAGCAGTATCTGATCCGCGGCGAGGGCCTGATCGCCGGGCTTCCCGACCTCGCCAACGTGGTCGTCGGCCACGGCGAGGAGGGCACGCCGATCTACGTCAGCAACGTCGGCAAGGTCGAATTCGCGCCGATGATCCGGCAAGGGGCGCTGACCCGCGACGGCGTCCGGGAGGGGGTAGTCGGCGTCGTCATGATGCTGATCGGCGCGAACTCGCGGACTGTTGCCCAGGCCGTGCACGAGAAAGTGCAACAGATCGAGAAGACCCTCCCCCGCGGGGTCACCATCGACACCTTCTATGACCGCACCGACCTCGTGGACCGCACGATCCGCACGGTCGCCTGGAACCTCATGGAAGGCGGCGCGCTCGTCGTCATCGTGCTCCTGCTGCTCCTAGGAAGCCTGCGCGGTGGCCTCATCGTCGCCGCCGCGATCCCGGTCTCGATGATCGCAGCCTTCATCGGGATGCAACAGGCCGGCGTATCGGGCAACCTGATGTCGCTCGGCGCGATCGACTTCGGTCTGATCGTCGACGGTTCCGTGGTGATGATCGAGAACGTCATCCGCTACGTGCACAAGCACCGCGACCAAACCGACGTCAATCATCTGGAGAAGGTCCGCCGCGCCTGCCACCAGGTCGCACGGCCAGTGGTGTTCGCAGTCGGGATCATCATCATCGTCTACCTTCCGATCCTCGAACTGCGCGGCATCGAAGGGAAGATGTTCCGTCCGATGGCCCTGACCGTCGTACTCGCGCTCGCGGCATCGCTGGTCTGCGCTCTGACCCTGATGCCGGTGCTGGCGACGCTGCTCCTGCGGAAGCCCGCCGAGAAGACGCCTTGGCTGTTCCGGCTGGCCAGGCGAGTCTACGTTCCAGCGCTGGCCTTCCTGTCGACCCGCCCGAAGCGCACGGCAGGAGTCGCGGCTGCGGTGCTTGCCGTCAGCCTCGCCATCGCACCGTTTCTCGGGGCCGAGTTCATCCCGCGCCTCGACGAGGGTGCGATCTCGATGCAGATCTGGCGCCTGCCGAGCATCTCGCTGGAACAGTCGAACGAGCTGAGCCTCAAGGCCGAGAAGGTGGCGATGTCGTTTCCCGAAGTCGCGACCGTCGTGTCGCGCACGGGGCGCCCTGAGATCGCCACCGATCCCATGGGAGTCGAGGTGAGCGACACCTACTTGATGCTCAAGCCGAGGAGCACCTGGCGCTTCGGCAGCCGCGACGAGTTGATCGCCGCGCTGGATGAGCAGCTGCGCGACCGCGTCCCCGGCGCGGTGTTCAGCTATTCGCAGCCCATCGAACTGCGCGTGCAGGAGTTGATCGCAGGTGTGCGCTCAGACATCGCAGCCAAGATCTTCGCGGCCGGCGGTGACCTGGACCAGATGAAGGACATCGCCGATCGGGTTGCTGCGGTGATGCGCCGCGTGCCCGGGCTCGAAGAGGTCAAGGCGGAGCAGACCGTGGGTCTCCCGACCGTACGCCTCCAGCTCGACCGCCAGGCCATCGCCAGACTCGGGATCAACGCACGTGATGTGCTCGACGTCGTGGAGGCCGTCGGTGGCAAGCCGCTCGGGACCGTGTTTGAGGACCAGAAGCGATTCTTCGTGCAAGCAAGGTTCGACCCCGCGGTTCGTGCCGACCTCCACCACATCGGCGAACTGAAGGTGGCCGCGGCGGGACAGGCAGGCAGTTCCGACCGCGTGCTCGTTCCGCTGGCACAGGTCGCGGACATCCGGCTTGAGACCGGACCAGCACAGATCAGCCGGGAGAAGACGAGCCGGCGCATCACGGTGGAAGCCAACGTGCGCGGTCGCGACCTCGCATCCGCAGTTGCGGAAGCCGGCCGAAGGGTCGCGGAGAAAGTCAAGCTGCCGCCCGGGTGGAGCATCGAATGGGGCGGCCAGTTCGAGAATCTGCAGGAAGCCGCTGAGCGGCTGTCGATTCTCGTGCCGCTCGCGCTGTTCCTGATCTTCGTGCTGCTCTACACGACGTTCTCGTCGGCAAAGCTGGCGGCGCTCATCTACCTGAACGTACCTCTTGCTGCCACGGGTGGCATCTTCGCGCTGGCGCTTCGCGGCTACCCCTTCTCGATCTCGGCCGCCGTGGGCTTCATCGCCCTATTCGGCGTTGCAGTGCTGAACGGGGTGGTGCTGGTTTCCCGGCTCGTCGAGTTGCGCAAGGCCGGTGTCGCAGCAGGCGATGCCGCGCGGGAGGCCGCATTGGCGCGGCTGCGCCCGGTCCTGATGACCGCCATGGTCGCTGCCCTAGGCTTCGTTCCGATGGCGCTCGCGACCAGTGCGGGTGCTGAGGTGCAGCGGCCTCTCGCCACCGTGGTCATCGGCGGCCTGGTGAGCGCAACGTTCCTGACGTTGCTTGTCCTACCGTCGGTGTACCCCTGGTTCGGCAAGCCGAAGCAGGGCCAAGATGCCGAACAACGCATTCCCGATGACGTCAAGGAAGACTGACATGTCCCCATCCCGGAGCAAGCTGCTGTCGCTCGCGCTACTGGTCGCCGCACTTGGCTCTAGCTGCAAGGCGCCGTCGGCCGTAGTGGAGATGCCCTGTCCGAAGTGTCGGTCCTTCATCGACCAGGAGCTGACGGTGCGACGCTCTGGGCGTCACTACTCGACCACGACGAGGTTGCCTCGTCAGTTCGAGTGCTCGAGCTGCGGGAGTGTGCAGCTCTACCCCGACGGATCGGGTTGGGCCATTCGCTGTCCGGTGTGTGCTCCTGAGGGTCGCCGGTGCGGGTGTGAGGCGACGGATCGCGAGACGCTTCCCGGCAATGAGGGCCAAGAATCCAGGCGAAGCCGCTGACGCGAGCCGCCTACATTTCCATGCCCCCCGTCCAGACCATGAGCAGGCGATCTGCGCGGCCGTGCCATGCCATCGTCCTCGTCACCAAGATGCCCAGCGCCGTGCATTGGTGGCGCGACGCCTGGGTCGTAGGCGGAGGCCATGACGACGCCTGACAGCCCCGGTGCGGTTCGACACTTCGCAGTCGATGGCATGGACTGCGCCGAGGAGGTGGCGACGCTTCGCGACGCGTTGCGAAGCCTGCTGCCTCCCGATCAAGTCGGATTCGATCTTCTGAACGGCCGCATCTCGGTGCCCGCGCGTATTCCCACCTCGCAGGTCGTGACAGCTGTAGCCGCAACGGGAATGCGCGCCGTGCCGTGGACCGAACGCGACGCTCCAGACAGATCGCGACGCAGACTGTCGGGCCGCGCGTGGTTGGTGCTAGCGAGCGGCCTCGCGACCGGAACTGGGTTCCTGATCCACGCATGGTTCGCGGGTCTCGGTGCCGCGACGGGGAGCGACACTCCCACCGGTATGCCCTGGCTGGCACGTGGCGCCTATGGCGCCGCGGTTGCCGTCGGAATGTGGGTGGTCGTGCCAAAGGCCTGGTATGCGTTGCGTCGGCTGCGGCCTGACATGAACCTGCTGATGACGATCGCGGTGTCCGGAGCGATCGCGATCGGTGAGTGGTTCGAAGCAGCGACGGTGGCCTTCCTGTTCGCCCTGTCGCTTGCGCTGGAGGGTTGGAGCGTCGGTCGCGCTCGGCGAGCTGTCGCCGCGCTGATGAGACTGGCGCCGGATCGAGTGCGCATCGTGACTGATGACACCGCCGAGGTCGTTGTCGATCCTGGTGAAGTCGAGCCGGGATCGCGGTTCCGCGTGCGGCCAGGAGAACGGATCGGCCTCGACGGCTCGATCGTGCGCGGGGCGACCGAGGTCGATGAGGCCCCGATCACCGGTGAATCGTTGCCGGTTCCGAAGGAGGTCGGCAGCACGGTGTTCGCCGGCACGATCAACGGCTCAGGCGTGATCGATGTGGTTTCGACACGACTCGCCGGCGAGACGACGCTGGCTCGGATCGTGCGGCAGGTCGGCGAGGCTCAGGCGCAACGCTCGGTCGCCGAGCAGTGGGTCGAGCGGTTCGCCCGCATCTACACCCCGTCGATATTGGCTCTCGCCTTGGTTGTCGCCGTGCTTCCGCCTGTCCTTGGTCACGAATGGTCGGACTGCCTCTATCGGGCGCTCGTGCTGCTGGTGATCGGATGTCCTTGCGCGCTCGTGATCGCCACCCCGGTGGCCGTCGTGGCGTCCCTGGCTGCGGCCGCCCGTCACGGTGTTCTGCTCAAGAGCGGGCGGGTGGTCGAGGTGCCGTCACGGCTCAAGGTGGTTGCACTCGACAAAACAGGCACCGTCACGGAAGGGCGCCCAAGAGTCGTAGACGTCGTACCTCTGGCGGATCACGACGAACCATCACTGCTGGCGCGAGCGGCGGCGCTCGAAGCCGACTCCCTCCACCCAATCGCACAGGCTGTGCTCGCGCACGCCAGGGCGGTCGGCGTCACCGTTCGCGCCGCCACGGACGTGGTCGCCATCCAGGGCAAGGGAGTGGAAGGGCAAATCGACGGGCGCCGGTTCTGGCTCGGGTCGCATCGGTTCCTCGAAGAGCGCGGACAGGAGACTGCGCAGGTGCACCAGCGCCTCGAAGGCCTCGCGCGCAGCGGCCGGACGATCGTGGTCGTCGGCAACGACACTCACGTTTGCGGCTTCGTAGCCGTGGCTGATCGGGTGCGGACGGAGTCGGCAGCAGCCATCGCGGCGCTGAGGCGCGCGGGCATCGCTCGCGTCGTCCTGCTGAGCGGTGACAACCGCACGACCGCCGAAATCGTGGGGAGGGAGACCGGGGTCGATGAAGTCCACGCGGAACTCCTGCCGGAGGACAAGGTGCGGATCGTGACGGAACTAGAATCCGAGCACGGGCCCACGGCGATGGTGGGCGATGGCGTCAACGACGCCCCGGCGCTGGCACGCGCCTCGATGGGCGTTGCGATGGGCGCGGCGGGAACCGATGCGGCGATCGAGACTGCCGACGTGGCCCTGATGGGCGACGACCTCGGCAAGCTGCCGTGGCTGATCGAACACTCTCGTGCCACCCTGACCGTGATCCGTGCCAACGCGGTCCTGGCGCTCGGAATAAAGGCCGTGTTCGTGGCTCTGACGTTCGTTGGTGTGGCGTCACTCTGGGGTGCGATCGCTGCGGACATGGGGGCGTCGTTGCTAGTGGTCGCAAACGCGATGCGACTGCTGCGGAGGTGAGACCTTCGGTCTTGCTGACGACGATCGAGCCGACGTTCTGCAGAATGCCGCTCGGCATGGTCGAGCGAGACTGTGTGTGGCGCGAGGAGGGACCTCGCTTCCGCTCGATTCCTGCAGTAGGGTTCAGTCTCCCGCTGTTCCGCGACGATCGCGCGAAACGCGGGAGATGGCGAGCGACCGATTGAGACTGCGGCGTTTTCTCCTCGCGGGGCTACGGGGCAGTTGCGAGCTTCTGCCTGGCGCGTCGCTGCGACCTCGGGCTGTTTACGGAGCCGAGCCTGAGTCGCGTGGGGTCGCGCGGGTTCTTGCCGGGTCGCGCTACTACCACGAAACCCTCGCGACTCGGCGAGAACATGAGCGACTTGTTGCGACCCAGCGAGACGTCGCTAATCTCATGTAGACACGCCATCTCCGGCCGCTTCAACGAGATGCGGCGACAGCCAGATCGCGTCCCCGGACGCGATGGGGTGCAGGGGGTCGGAGGTTCAATTCCTCTCGCTCCGATCACTTCTTTCTTCGGCCCCCTGCACTAGCAGACCGAAGGGCGCACGGGCCTCGATTTCGAGGCTTCCAGGCCGAAGCACCAAGTTCAAACTCACCAAACTGAGGATCAGGCGCTTCGACGCGAGATTGGCCCGAACCCACCGCTCCTCAAGAGCTTGTGAGAGTAAAAACGCCTTGGCGGCAGTGTGTCCCTCGCCGGAGTCAGCCCGGCTCTCAGCCTTGAGCTGGCTGAGGAGCACGGACTCCTCGTGATCGGCGTGTTCCTGCTCGATGGCGAGATCGGCTTCGCGAATCTCGTTCGCCATCCGAAGAAGGACTGCTCGCCGACGGTGTTCTTGGACCTCCGTCAGCCGCTTCTTGATCCTGGCGATCCGTTGGCGGGCCGACTTCTGCGCCTCAATCGTCTTCCTGCGTAGCACGTCGGCGAACAGCGCGCGCATGTCCTCGCTCTCGAAGCGAATCGTCCTGAAGAACTCGCGGACGTGGGCTTCCAGCTCCTCCTCGCGCTGCCTGTAAGGGCGACGGCTGCCCTCGCGCGTCTGGTCGGCGCATCGGTAATACCGGTAGACCACCGGTCCGTTCTTTGTCTTATTGTGCTTCGCCTCGCAGGTCACTGCTCTACCGCACACCCCACAGGTGACGACACATGAGCCAAAAAGGTGTTCCTGCTTGGTTCGCTTCGGCGGGCGGAAACGTTCCTGAGCACGCTCAAAGGTCGGTCGATCGACCAGCGCCTCGTGGGCTCCCGGCACCCATCCGCCCGAATCACCCCTCACCATTCCGAGGTAGACGCGGTTCTTGAGGATGTAGGAGAGGGCCTGCTTCGAGAACTTCGGGTTCTTCGGGGCCTTGTAGACGAAGCCCTCTTCGTGGAGTCGGTTCGCGATCGCTTGGACGGTCAGATTCGGCCCGAAGGCGAAGAGGTCGAACGCGCGTCGCACCGCCTCTGAGTTCTCACCGTCAGGTGCCAAGGATGGGATGCCGTCGATGCGGTGCCTTCGGTATCCGTAGGGCGGGCAGTTCAGGAATGCGCCCTGTTGGGAGAGTCGCTGTCGCGAACGCTTGATCTCCGTTGCCCGTCCATCGGTCTCGTAGGTGGCACTTCCGGCCAACGTATTCCAGACCATCCGGCCGTGGGCGGTCGATGTGTCGAGTCTCTCCTTCACGAAATGGACCTCGATCAGCCCCTCCTTCGCGCGGTCCATCAGAATCGCCGTGTCGAGCGGGTTGCGAGCGGAACGATCGACTCGGTCGAAGATCAGGACCGTTCCCGGCTCGTCGTGCGCTCTTCGCAGCATCTCCAGGAACTTGGGGCGAGTCCCGGCCTTCGAGGCCGACTCCGCAACCACGAACATGTCCTCGGGTGCGATATGGCAGTTGATCGACTTCGCATAGCCGTAGATGGCCGCCTCCTGGACGCTCAGTGACACGCCCTCTTCCCGTTGCTCATCGGACGAGACGCGGCAGTAGCCGAGTGCTCTGCGCAGCTTCGTCATCCTGTCACCCCAGCATCAACCAGCCGTTCGATGAAGGAGATGCGCGACAGCGCACGCGAGAGCGAGACTTCGAAGAAGTCTCCATCTTGCATAGTCGCCCATGCCTCTGCCGCCCATTCAGAATCGGCCCACGATGGGACGCGGGGCGACAGGTCCTTCAACTCCGCCTCGCGCTGCATCCGATTCGCCGCCCTGAACGCGGCGAACGTGACTTCGGCCGAGGAGGTGCTGGAATGCGAATTCTCGATCCACCAGCGATGCAGTAGCACCCGGTCAAGCGGATCAGGGGTGGAGCCCGGACATCCGTGCCTTGCAGCCTCCGCGATCAACTCGCTGCGGCTGAACAGCGTCTGGCCGCAGAGCATGTCCCTGCGCTGCGCGATGAGGCGGCGTCGGAGGGTGTTACTGATCCGCTTCATCGCTCTACCACGACGACCCTGTCGCCGTGCTCCATGACCAGACCCAGAAGAAGCTCGGTGACGGTGCAGCCCAGCCTCTTCGCGCGTCGTCGAAATTCGTGCTTCTCCCGCGCAGACAAGCGGACGCGGACCGACTCGCGCTTGGATCGGCGATCGCGAACCAATGGGAGAATGAGCGGGACGGTTGATGGTGCTCGGGTCGTCATCGTGAGTGCTCTGATGCTGCCCCTCCTGTAGCAACGCTCGTGGGCACGACAAGTGCGATCCAGCGTGGCGCGGGCTCGAAGCTCGCGGCAGCGAACGAGAAAGCTCCGGGTCACCCGAAACATTCTGGCTGGCACAGTCGCTCGAAAACTGCGTGACGCGGAGATTATGCGCGCCAACCGGCGGTCCCAGGGGACGGCGAAGCTGGGGGCAGCGTTTCGCTATCAGCTTGTGGAGTCGCTGCTCGCCGCCTGAGCCGAGCAGGCCGATGTGTATCGAGCGACCTTTGGCGAGCTGCCAAGGTCCGGTCGCTTGTGTCGGTCCCCCGACCGCGTCCCGAGACAGCGCGTCGGGGTAGACTCCGTCCGACCGCCCGTCCGAGGTTCTAGAGTTCCTTGCACGCGGCGGAGCGGAATCCTCGGTAGCAAGGTCAGTTAGAGATCGCCTAGCAGAAACAGGCGGTCGCCTACATCAGGGTCAGCACGGCCGCCCAGGTCGAAGGCGACGGTTTCCCCCGGCAGCGAAAAGTGATCGCGAAGTTCGCGGCGAGCGCCGGGGTCAGCGTCGTAGAGGAGTTCACCGACGAGGGAGTCAGCGGCACGAAGCCCCTCGCGCAGCGCCCCGGGCTGTCGGCGCTCCTCGCTCGCATCCTCAGCAACGGGGTCCGGCTGGTCCTAGTCGAGAAGGCGGACCGACTGGCACGCGACCTGATCGAGGCCGAGCTGATCCTCCGCGAACTGAGCAAGGCGGGCGTCCAGGTCATCGAGGCCGAGGGCGGGCATGACCTCTCCGCTGGCGACGACGCGAACCCGACGGCGAAGCTGATCCGGCAGGTGCTCGGGGCGGTGGCCGAGTTCGAGAAGTCCGCGCTGGTCGCGAAACTCCGGGCCGCTCGGGACCGAGTTCGCGCAGAGCGCGGGCGGTGCGAGGGGCCGGTTCCCTACGGCAAGCTGCCCGGGGAAGCGGACGGTCTGAGCCGCCTGCTTCTTCTCGCGCGGAAGCCCCGGGGCAAGCCGCGCCGCTCGCTACGGGAGATCGCGCGCATCCTCGACGAGGAGGGAGTGCCGACGCGGACCGGCGCTGCGTGGAGCGCGTCCTCGGTGCAGTTGATCCTGCGGCGACACGGAAAGAGGTGACCGCTTCAGGGCGTGTGCAGGCCGTCGGCATCCCAGTAGCGGAATCTCGTGCCGTCAGGGGTCCCGCTTCGGCTTCGTCTAAACGACTTCCACGCGGTGTAGCCCTCCAGGAAGTGGTTCGTAAAGAACGTCTGAGCGAAGTGAGATGCGACCGCGCCATGCACCGAGTGGAACGGAGCGATGAATCTCGCGATCTGTGCCGACTCAGCCACATGTTTGGCGAAGTCGGCGCAACCCGTCTCGCATGCTAGTGAGAGGATCGACACCGGGTGCTTAGGAGGGTGAGCTTCCATAACCTGCCGGAATCGCTCTGGTGGCACCGACCCGTCCACTGCGAAGCTCAACGACTGCTTTGAGCCGTGGCCGATCACGAGAATCCAGTTGTAGAGCGCATGCTCCTTCGCCCAGACCTGCGAGAACTCGTTGACGCTCCTCAGGCGATACTGCGTTACGAAGTCATCCGTCAGCAGGAGCCTCAGGAACTGAAGCGTTGACTTGGTGAGCGGCTCGATGAGCGTTCGCTCGGTGGAGAGGTCGCCGATCGACAAAACGAGGATCTGTTGCGCGTTCAGCAATAGCAGCGATGTGGCAACTTCCTGGTCGCGTTCTCCTGGAAGGCTGACGATGGCCGAGCGATCACGAGTCCCCACGACCTCGCACTCCACGATCGAGTTCGGCCGTGCCCGCCGCAGTGAGAGGCGGCTCTGAGCGACGAAGACCTTCTGCCCGACTTCCACCTTCGCCATGCGTGTCCCAGCCTCAGCGAGGCCCTCCGAGTAGTCGCCGGAACCGCTTCACGAAGACACCGGCTTGCTCGCTGCCCGGGGCGAGACTTGATCGAGCGACCGTGACGGGGTCGGGCGGAACGATCGTAGGCTGGTCGCGATCGGCATCCCCGGGCGTGCCGAGCTGAAACGAGGACTGTCCTGGCGTAGCCTCTCCGATCGTCCTCATGCCCATGCGGGCGAGACTCGCTTGGAGGCGTCCGGCCGTGCAGCGGCGGTCGGGATCGACCTCACGAAGGACCTCCCCTACGAAGGCGAGCTGCCGTCCAAGCGCCTCGGCCAGTTGGTCCGGCGGTAGATAGAACATCGGCGACATCACACTGGCCCCTCGGTTGTCGTGATCCGGTTCGATCTCGACGCCGACCGACACCGAGGCATCAGAGCCGATCCAGGCGCGTAGCTGCGGTGGCTCCCGGTCGGCGCTTCTCACCCTCAGCCCATCCTGCGTAGGTGAGGTCTCGGGGCGAGTCCGCAGCAGTCTCGACGGCCCTGCGACTAACTTGTCGCCGATGGCCTCGGGCAGGTGCTCGAAGATGATGTCGTCGTCCAAGAACAGCCGCTGGTTCGGCGACCAGGAGAGCGACAGCCAAGGGCCTCCCGTCTCGATGAAGCCCCGGGACACTTGAGGGGTGACGCGCGCGAGGTTGCTGCGCACGAGGGCGTCTACCTCCTGCGTCGAGGGAGCGGAACTCCAGGCCCGCAGCGCCCTCACGATGTCGCGTTGCAGTTCCGTGGCCGACGTGCAGGTCCGATAGAACTGCCCGCCCTGCCACGAGCCAACCCGCTCCAGGAAGGTCTCCTGCTCGGGTTCCAACTCATCGCTCGTGCGGAACACGAACACCTCTTTGCCAAGCCGGACAGCCTCGTCGAACTCCTCCTCCGTCGGTGACTTCCCGCTTGGTAGCCGCGATCCGTAGCGTTCACCCAGCAACAGGACGAGTCCGTTCGCTTGTCCGACTCCGCGAAGACATACTCCGCGCGGCGTCGAGGGGTCGGCACTGAAGTCCTCCGCCTTTGTGACGGAGATGTCGAGGGCGTCGCAGGCGGCCACGGCGGCGGCCCGCATCTCCTCCATGCCGGACATCACGGAGCTGAGGAAGACCGAAGTCATGCCGGTCTTTCCGGGTAGGACGTTGGCGGAAAGTGACCTTGTGTCAAACGGGCTCTCGGCAGCACCGCGCGTATGGAGCCCGAGCCGGATTCCGGTCTTGGTGAAGGCGCGCGACGTAGTTCGCGGGCCCTTTCGAGGCGGGCAAGGTCCATCGTGGTCAAGTAGTCAGCGAGTGGACAGCGGATTCTGCGAGCCTGGAGCTGAGTCTCTCCTGGCGTGAGAGATGCTGCTCCAGCTCGTCGCACAGGATGAACAGTCGGTCCAGCTCTTCCCTCACCCGAACCTGCTCCGAGAGCGGAGGAATCGGCACTGCGCAGGCTCTGAGCTGTCGCATGTTGATCGAGGCAAGGTTGGTCGTGCGCTTCGCGCAAGTCTGGAAGTAGGACCTGCCGTCCGGGGAGTTGGTGAACAGACTCAGCCACTCAGGGGTCACGAGATGTTGGTGTGGTCGCGCGCGAAAGACGTGGTTCTGGTGCCCGCACAGCGGAAGCTCATCGCGCCAGATCGCAGACCTCCCCAGCTTGTCCCAGTCTCCTCCCTCGGTTAGTAGAACGTCGCCAGCTTCCAGCCGATACTTCTCGACCTCTTCGACCGGGATCTCGATCTCCTTCATCACGCCAAGCTGGAGGCTCCCAGCTTGAACGTTCGCCACTCGGAGGTATGGGATCGAGACCAGTTCACGCCCTTCCAGCTTGCGCCCTTTCGTGATGCCGCCGGTGACCAGGGCAACTTCGTCCAGGCGCGCGACCCTCCAGTTGGATGGGAGCCAGTCAGGGACCGCGATGTCGGCTTCCGGCGGCACTAAGTCGCCCGTGACATTCTCCTGGGGTGATTGAGCGGTGAGGCGACCCCTCACGGCCAGTTGCATCAGAGTATCTCTGATGGGACCGAGATCATCGCCGCGTTCCGTCACCGCGTCCCAGTTGTCGCGAACGCGCTTCCATGACTCCGCCAGCTCCTCGGCGCTCTCGGCGTTCGCGAGGACATCGAGCGCCGAGGTCTGGAAGCGGCGGCGCACGGTGTGGCGGTGCTGCTGCTTCTCCTCCAGCTCGTCGCAGAGCGTCATCAGCTCATCGACCTTGGAGACGATGCGGGCTTGCTCCTTGAGTGGCGGGATCGCGACGGCGTGGCTCAGGAAGGGGCCTCGCTTGATGTGCTTCATCCCCATGCCGCGCATGTGCTCGCCACGGACCATCTGCCGGATCGTGCGGCGTAGTAGCCAGTAGAGGAAGCGAGGCTCTACCAGCTCGCGGAACGGGACGACCTTGAAGATGTGCTGGTTGACGACGGCAGGTCCCCGCCGCCAGACGAAGGCGTCGAGGGATGCAGACCAGGACACCAACAGGTCCCCGTCCTCGACAAGATGATCTTCGGGGTAGTCCCCCTGCGCGTAGTTGAACGGTTTCGATTCGTCCGTCAGGTTCTGAATACGGATGATCGGTAGGCCGTCGGACTTCCACTCCGCCTTCTTGAATCCGATCCCGTTGATGAAGCGTCCACAGTCGTTGATCGACGCGAGCGCCCAGCCCGTGGGCAGGCAGTCGTTACGATCCTTTGAGTCCAGCGTAGGCTCGACCAGCTTCCATGACTTGTCTCGTGCAGGAGCAGCCTCGCGCGCAGCACAAAGTGACGCTTCGGCTGGTGCGTCGCTGGAATCCTGCTCGACAAGCAGCCCCTGCATCCCAAAGTCGATGACGAGATCGCGAAGGCACTGCACCCCACCCTCTGCGCCCGCCAACAGTTCGCCGTGAGATGCCAGGATGTCGCGTGCTCTCACTGCTGCTCCAAGGCATTCGAGAGCGTGGACAACAGCTTGGAACGGATCGCTGCGGCCTCGTCAGCTGCCTGTTCCAGCTGCCGCCGAATCTCGTCTGGGTCTCCAGGCCCGTCATCAGCAGCATTCGGGTTCTTGATGTCCAGGTTGAACCCGCGCTCGCGGATCGACTCGATCGACACGCGCCACGCCTGCTCCGTTTCCTTGCGGTCCTGCCACCACGCCTTCTCCGGCTCGAACTCCTCGATCCGCATCGGCTTGGTCTTGGAATACGATTTGTAGCCGGGCGGATAGGGGTGCTCGTAGAACCAGACCTTCTTTGTGGGCTCGCCCTTCGTGAAGAACAGCACGTTGGTCTGGATCGAAGTGTAGGGTGCAAAGACCCCCTTCGGCAGGCGCACCAGGGTGTGCAAGTTGCAGTCGGAGAGCAGGCGTTCCTTGATGCGCGTCTTCACGCCCTCGCCGAACAGGGAGCCGTCGGGCAGGACGACCGCCGCGCGTCCCCCGGGCTTCAGCAGCGTGAGGATGAGCACGAGGAAGAGGTCCGCCGTTTCCCGGGTCCGATACTCCGCCGGAAAGTTGGCCTCGATCCCGTCCTCCTCGATCCCGCCGAACGGCGGGTTGGTGACGACTACGTCAACGCGATCCTTGGAGCCGTAGTCCCGCAGCGGGCGACTCAGTGTGTTGTCGTGCCGGACGTTCGTCGGCACGTCGATCCCGTGCAGGATCATGTTGGTCGTGCAGAGCAGGTGCGGTAGCTGCTTCTTCTCTACGCCGTAGATGCTCCGGCGGAGCTTCGCCTCCTGCTTCGGCGTCTTCACTTGGTGGCGCAGGTGTTCGATCGCGCAGGTGAGGAAGCCGCCCGTTCCGCAGGCTGGGTCCATGACGATCTCGCCGAGCTGCGGATCGACCATGTCCACCGCGAACTGGGTCACTGCGCGTGGTGTGTAGAACTCGCCGGAGTTTCCCGCCGCCTGAAGGTCCCGCAGGATTTGCTCGTAGATGTCCCCGAGCGCGTGGCGGGTCTTGCTGTCGTTGAAGTTGATCGCTTCCTGGATCTTGTTGGCGACCTGCCGGAGCAGGGTGCCGCTCTTCATGAAGTTGAAGGCGTCCTTGAACACCTCCCGGACCACGAGCGCGCGCTCCTTCGTGGCCCCCTCAGCGGGCAGCTCCTGGAGCGCGGGGAAGAGGTGGTTGTTGATGAAGTCGGCGAGGTCATCGCCGGTCATTCCCTCCGGGTCCGCTGCCCAGTTGCGCCACCGGAACTCGTCAGGGATCGGTGACTCGTAGTCCTCGTCGAGCAGTTCCTGCTCTTCTTCGCGGTCGTCGTAGATTTTCAGGAAGAGCATCCAGCCGAGCTGCTCGATGCGCTGGGCGTCGCCGTTGATGCCGACATCCTTGCGCATGATGTCCTGGATCGACTTGATGGAGGTGCTGAGCGCACTCATGCCGCATCCTCCGTCCGGTAGAGTTCGCGTTCGAGCTGGGTCACGGCGTCTTGATACTGGCTACGGCCACCGAACCACCCGACCAGTTCGAGCGGTGTTCCGAGGGTGTTGAACGGCTGCACCTGGAGGACCTGCATCTTCTCGATGGGCACGATCCCCTGGTCTGAATACTTGTCGAGGAGGGCGTCGAGCACGGTTCGCGCCTGCTCGCCGAACTTGGTGTAGATGTCGCTCTTTCGCACGCGGTCCGCGCGTTCCTTGCGCGTCAGCGGCGGTCGGTCATAGACGACGTGCAGAACCAAATCGAATGGGTCCATCCCGCTGCTGACCTGATCCTCCAGGGCCTCCAGCAGAAGACCTGCATCCTTCAGTTCGTCGAGGATCGCCTGCTTCCGCTCGGCGCTGTGCCATGCCTGAAGGAAGTCATCGAGCGAGGCGTAGCGGTCGAGCAACGATCGTCGCGTGTAGTCCCGGAGCGACTCCGTGATGAGCTTGCCGTCGGTGCCGTAGTATTGGACCCGCTCGGCGACCACGGAGACCGGGACGTTCGACACGCGATACTTGTAGCGAGGACCGTCGTCGTCGCCGGGATCAGGCGGGAACGGTCCGTCCGGGTTGTCGCCGTCGGGGTCATCAGGTGAGGGCTCGTCGTCTGGCGGCACAACCGGCCCACCAGTGTCTGGCTCGTAGACCTGAACGGGTGCGCCATCGAACTCGGGGTCGGCGAACAGCTCAGTCGCCTTCTTGAAGTCCACGATCGTGAAGTAGAGCTTTCCCGTGTCCTCGTGGATTCGTGTGCCACGTCCGATGATCTGCTTGAACTCGGTCATCGACTGGATGCGTTGATCGAGAACGATGAACTCGCACGTCTTGGCGTCCACGCCAGTGCTCATCAGCTTGGAGGTCGTCGCGATCACCGGATACCGCTGCGCAGGGTCGATGAAGTGGTCGAGCTGGCGCTTGCCCTCCTCGTTGTCGCCCGTGATCCGCATGACGTAGCGGCGGTCTTCCTGTGCCCTCGTGGGGTTGGCGTTCACGAGGGCCGCGCGCATCCGCTCGGCGTGGTCGATGTCCTCGCAGAAGACGATGGTCTTCGCGTAGGGCTTGCCAGAGCCCTCCAGTAGCTCGATGACCTTCTGCGCCACCATCTCCGTGCGGCGCGTCAGGACGAGTTCGCGGTCGAAGTCCTTCTGGTTGTAGATGCGATCTTCGATCTCCTCGCCCGCGTCGTCGCGCTGGCCCTTCTCGGGCCGCCAGCCTTCGAGGTCGCGGTCGAGATCGACTCGGATCACCTTGTAGGGGGCGAGGAAGCCATCCTCGATGCCCTGCTTGAGGCTGTAGATGTAGACCGGCTCACCGAAGTAGCCGATGTTTGAGACATCCCGCGTCTCCTTGGGAGTTGCGGTGAGGCCGATCTGCGTGGCGCTGGAGAAGTAGTTCAGGATCTCGTGCCACCGCGACGCCTCTTTGGCGCTCGATCGGTGGCACTCGTCGATCACGACGAGATCGAAGAAGTCCGGCGAGAACTGCTTGAAGGCGTTCTGCTCTTCTTCCGTGCCGCTGATTCCCTGGTAGAGGGCGAGGTAGACCTCGTAGGACTTGTCCACCTGCCGCTTCCTTATCTTCGTCATCGCCTGTCCGAACGGCTTGAAGTCGTTCGTAATGGTCTGATCGACGAGGATGTTGCGGTCGGCGAGGAAGAGGATGCGCTGCTTCTTCTTGGCCTTCCACAGCCGCCAGATGATCTGGAAGGCCGTGTAGGTCTTGCCCGTGCCGGTCGCCATAACCAACAGGATGCGGTCCTGGCCTCGGGCGATGGCCTCGATGGTGCGGTTGATGGCGACGCGCTGGTAGTAGCGCGGCTCCTTGCCGGTCACGTCGTCGAAGTAGGGCGCGAGGACCGACTTCACCTGCTCGTCTGACAGGCCCTTCCATGTCCGGAACCGCTGCCACAGCTCCTCGGGAGACGGGAACTCGTCCATCCTGAGTTCTCGCTCCAGCGGGCCGTCGCTCGCGGTCTTGTCGTGGAACAGGAAGCCCTTCCCGTTGGAGCTGAAGACGAACGGCACGTCGAGGGTGTCGGCGTAGCTCAGGGCCTGCTGCATCCCGTCGCTGACGCCGTGCTTCGTGTCCTTCGCCTCGACGATCGCGAGCGGGAAGTTGGCCTTCCACTGGAGGAGGTAGTCCGCACGCTTGCGCTTGCCCCGCGCGACATTCGAGCCGCGCACCATGATCTGCCCCGCCGTGAAGCCCACCTCGCGACGGACCTGCCGATCGATGTCCCATCCCGCTGACTTCAGCGCCGGGGTGATGAGCCTCATGCAGGTCTCGGTTTCGTTGAGGTGTTCCCTCATCCTTCTCTGCTCACGGCTCCCTGACCTCTCCAGCGTGCAACCCCGATCGCTAGGCCCGCTTTGTCCTCGTCAGCCTCGGCAGGGCGTGCTCGACCACTTGGACGATCAGGTCGGACACCGTCATCTCCAGTTCGTCGGCGACGGCGTGGATCTGCTCCTTCTGCTCGGGTGTGACGCGAAGCTTGATCGACTCGGACCGCTTCGGCCGGGGGGTGATCTTGTCTGCGCTCAGGCCGGAAACTGCGCGGTCAAGGCTGCTGGGTGAGCGTCGTGGCATGGATTCGAGTGGTCGAGCTTGACCTCGCATCGAGTGGCACACATTCTGTGGTCCGCAGCAGGGCCGGTCAATCTGCATGGTGCTCGCTTGGTGAGGATTCTCCGGTCGGCCGCGCCGAACCACGCCCGCTACCATCTCTGCCCTCTCCTCGGTCCCCTTCATGGCTCGCTCCGACTTGCTTGTTGCTCTCGTTCGAGCCGGTGCCGCTGGCAACCGAGGGCTCTTTCGCAAGGCCGCTGAGGCAGTCATCGCGGAGGAGCGTGCGAAGCGCCATGACGTGTTGGCGGATCGGCTTGCGACCGAGTTGCTGAACCATCTCGGGTCGCAGAACGGAGCAGTTGCACCTGGAGGTCGAGCGCATGAGTGGCTGTTGGAGCTGACTCCTCAGCGGCGCTTGGCCGATCTCGTCCTCGAAGACGATGTTTCGGCTGTGGTGCGCGAGGTGGTCGAAGAGCAGCAGCGGGCAGACCTTCTTCGGTCTCACAACCTCACCCCCAGGAACAGGCTCCTCTTCGTTGGCCCGCCCGGGAATGGGAAGACTTCACTGGCAGAGGCCATCGCCGGAGAGCTGATGGTTCCTCTGCTAGTGGTTCGATACGAGTCAGTGATCGGGAGCTACCTGGGAGAGACGGCTGCCCGGCTTGGGCGACTTTTCGAGTCGGTTCGAACTCGGCCTTGCGTCCTGTTCTTCGATGAGTTCGACACCCTCGGCAAGGAACGCGGTGACACCCACGAGACCGGCGAGATCAAGCGAGTTGTCAGCTCGTTGCTCACCCAGGTGGACGGCTTGCCTTCTCACGTCTGTCTCGTCACGGCAACGAACCATCACGAGTTGCTGGATCGAGCGGTTTGGCGGCGCTTCCAGGTGCGCGTTCGACTGGATACACCGACCCGGAAGCGAGCGACCGAGTTGCTCGGCAAGCTCGGTGAGCGCGTCGGATTCGACTTGGGCATGTCTCCAAGGACTCTTGCGGATCGACTCCACGGATTGAGTTGCGCCGAGTTGGAGGAGTTCGTGTTGGACGTGGCGAGAAAGCGTGTCCTCTCGCTACCCGGCTGCGACGCGGTGAGGTTGACGAAGAGCAGTCTGGCGCAATGGAGAGCGCGCGTTCCGCAGCCGAAGACCGGCGAGGATGACGGGGAGAGGGATGTCCGATCGACCGATTCTGGTTCTTCCTAAAGCAACCAGCGTTGAGCGCGTTGCGGGTAGGAGTTTCGTTCCAAGGGAACGCTATCCCGATCCAGCCCGACAGCAGGAACGGCTCAAGGCGTCGCTCGATCACATCAGGTCGAGCTTCGAGGGACTCGCGCCGTCGATGCACGGTCTGGAGCCGGAGTTCGTTGTCGTCTTTGAGGCAAAAAGGTCCCTTGAGGACGTAGCCAAACAGGCTCAGCGCCTCGGCCTTGAGTGGCTCGCCGAGTGGGACACGGAGGCCGATCAGGATGATGACTTCAGGGTGCTCGGGAAGCCTGAGGAGCGGTTTCCGCTCCGAGTTTTCGCGGTGATGAGTGAACAGCGTGCGATCGACCGGCTCATCTCGCTGTGGAATCGTTGGCAGGCTGATCCCAAAGCCTCGGCCGAGCGCGGGACCGGCAAGATCCTCGACCTCTTCCGCACGCTACGGGCAATCCGTCGATGGGATGCTCGGGATCGCGTTCTCGATACCGGCATCTTGGAGTCGTGGCGCGAGGACCTCGCCATCGGGAGCGAGACGAGTAGGTTCGAGGTCGAGCTTTGGTATCGTTCAAACTCCGCGAAGCGCGAGGATGCGTCCCGTGCGATCGGCCGAGCAGTCGGGGAGCTGCGTGGGGCCGTGGTCAGTCAGTGTGTGCTGGGTGCGATTCGGTATCACGGAGTGTTGGTGGAGTGTCCGCGTGCGTCGCTGGATCAAGCGATCGAAGCGGTGGAGGAGCTTGAGAACGACCGGAGACCGTCAAGCCAACCAAGCTTGATGCTGTGCGAAGACGTGATGTTCATCCGGCCGAGGTCGCAGGTCTCGACGGAGCCGACTGCGATCCTCGCGGACGATGATCGTAGTCCGTTAGGCGATGTGCCTACTCAGGAGCCCGTCGCGGCACTCCTGGACGGGCTTCCGATGGAGAACCACCGTAGTCTTCGTGGCCTCCTCCATGTCGATGACCCTGATGGCTTCGAGCAGCACTACGCAGCGAGTCAGCAGGTCCACGGCACGTCGATGGCCTCTTTGATTTGCAATGGTGACCTAGCGCCGGATGCAGTGGGGCCTCGCATACCCCTCTACGCCCGACCCGTGCTTAGGCCATCACCTCAAGGGAATGCCGAGCGGGCTCCAGACGACACCCTGTTCGTGGACCTTGTCCATCGCGCGCTTCGCAGGATCGTCGTCGGTGATGGCGATGAGCCGCCAGCAGCCCCACAAGTCCGCATCATCAACCTCTCCATCGGGGATGAGAGCAGAGCCTTCTCTCGTGAACTGAGCCCGCTCGCTCGTCTACTCGACTGGTTTGCGTGGGAATACAAGGTGGTCTTCGTCGTGAGCGCAGGCAACCACACCGGGAATCTGGTCATCGACGTGGAGAAGCAAGATGTCGAGGCTTGCGAGGACGGCACGCTCATTGAGGCCGTCTTCTCTGCGATCGCCGCAGATCGTTCGCAGCGGCGCATTCTGGCTCCAGGTGAGTCTGTGAACGCGTTGACTGTCGGGGCCTCGCATGAAGATGCTGTCGATGGGAATGGCGGGCCACGCGATCTGGATGTGCTGCGCGGGCATCCCTACCCAAGCCCGGTGACGAGAATCGGGCTGGGCTACATGAGAAGCGTGAAGCCAGATTTGCTGATGCCCGGAGGTCGGCAGACGTATCGAAAGAGCGTGATTTCACCTCCGGGACGCTGTGGGCTCGAACCTGTGACTTCGCCGTTCGCGCCCGGGCTGAGGGCGGCGTGCCCAGGGAAGGCGGGAGAGACCGCCGCCGTCGCCCAGGTTCGGGGAACAAGCGTCTCCACCGCGCTGACGACTCGACTCGCTGCGCAAGTTTTCCAGCTAGTTCGCGACTTGACGAGCGAGCACGATGCGTTCGACGACAGCGTGGTCAACTGCATAGTGAAGGCGCTCGTGGTCCATGCGGCGAGATGGCGCGATCCTCTTGGTCTTTGGGACGGCGATGAAGACCAGCATTGGACTCGGAGGCGAAGTGGGATCGCTGCGCTCGCGGGTTTCGGTGTCGTAGATCCCGAGTTGGCTCTGCTTGCAACCGAGAAGCGCGTTGTGCTCATAGGAGGAGGGCATCTCAGCAAAGACCAAGCGCATCGCTACGAGGTTCCCATGCCCGAAGCCCTTGGAAACGTAAACTGGCGACGGAGGTTCGTGACGACTCTCGCTTGGATTACTCCAGTGAATATGGGGAGCAGGAAATACCGGAAGGCGAAGCTGTCATTCTCCTCGTCCAGCGCGGGCGACTGGTTCGACTCCACCACCCAGGCGAACGAATCACTCGCAGGACGCGGCACGGTTTCTCATCTTCACCGCCTCAGCCAGAAGCGAATCATCATCCCCGAAGACGGTGCGCTCGATGTCCAGGTCAACTGCTCCGAGGATGCTGGGAAGCTCTCCGAGGCGGTTCCGTATGGCGTCGCAATCACTCTAGAGGTCGCCGAGCCGATCGAAGTGGACATCCATACTGCGGTTCGTGCGAGGCTCGGTGTTCCGATTCGTCCGCGTCCGTGAGCATGTAGCTGGCCTGGCACAGCCCCCTTGTTATTTCCACGAAACGTGAGGGCCCTCACCCAAGCGTAGTGGTCCTGTGCGAATGCCGAAAGCCTGTCGCTCAGTGCCCCGGGCCGGCCGGGAGGCCGAGGTAGAGGTCAAGAAGGTTGTGGTCGGACAGGGCGCGGATCAGGGCTAGGACCGGGGCGCCCTCGGCCCGGGCGAGGCTGCGGCGCTCAGGTGATCGTGGCCCGACGATTCACTTGATTGACCATCGGCGGTCCCCAGATGTACGCCATGCGCGTGACTGCGGCGGCGTACTCGGGCTGCATCACCACGCCCGGAGCGGGTGCGGTCACGTCCTTCGGATGGTCGAGCGTGTGGACCTGTTCGCCCGCCGCGAGCGCGGTGAACGAGAGGACGGCGACAGCGATTCTGGTCTGGATGGTCTCTCGATTTGGGTCTCGGATGAGGCCGCGCACTGTAGTCGTCCAACCGCACCCTTGTGAATCTCCGCATCGATGGATGCGACCCTGACCCCTCCGTGGGGCGGCAGCTTGATCCCTCAGCGCCCCGGGCCCGCCGGCACGCCGAGGTCGAGGGCGTCGAGGACGGAGCCGGCGGCGTCGCGGAGGGCCTGGTCCTCGAGGGCGTGGACGAGGCCGGGCACGGCGGCGGGGCCGAGGCGGCGCATGAGGTCGAGGCAGGGGCCGCGGCGGTGCGAGTCGCCGCGGCCGAGGGCGCGGAGGAGCGGGGGCACGGCGGCCGCGCCGGCGGCGCGGAGCCGGTCGTCGAGGCAGGTCGCGAGCGCGTCGTCGGTCCCGGTCGAGTGCTGCGGCTCGGGCGCCGGCCGCGGGGCGACGATGCCCGAGGCGACCTCGACGCCGTCGAGCTCGAGCCGCAGCTCGACGAGGAGGTCGAAGGCGCCGAGCTCGGCGGCGAGGGTGGCTGCGAACGGCACGGCGACCGGATCGCCGGAGCGCAGCGCGACGGCCAGGTCCGGCGTGAGGTCGGGCAGGAGCCTGCGCAGCGCCGGCCGCAGGGCGCGCAGCGGCGCCTCCCCGTGGTGCTCCCTGGCCGCGGCCAGGGCCCGGACGCCGGGGACGCCGGCGGCGAGCAGGCCGCGGACCGCCTCGAGGCGGAGGCCCGGGGTCCCGCCGTCGACGAGGTCCGCGATCGGCTCGGTCGCCGGCGGGCCGAGGGCGAGGAGCCGGTGCAAGACCTCGCGGCGCAGGCCCGGGTCGCGGTCGCGCAGGGCCTCGGTCAGGACCGGGATCGACTCCTCGCCGGCGGCCGCGAGGTGGCCGAGGGCGCGGAGCCGGACCTGCAGGCGGCCGACCGAGAGGAGCTCGCGCAGCGTCGTCGCGTCGTTCGCGGCGGCGAGCCGGTCGGTGGCCACGACGGCCGCGTCGATCGGGCCGAAGCGGGCGACGCCGCGCAGGATGCGCCGCGTGCGGTCGGGGCGGTTGGCCAGCTGGGCCGCGACGCGCAGGCGCTGCGCCTCGCTCATGGCCGACCAGCGTCGCAGCAGGGCGACGTAGCCCGGGGTCCCGAAGCTGCGCAGCGCCGTCGACACGCGCACGAACCAGGCCTCGTCGCAGAGCAGGCTGGCCAGGACCTCGGCCCCGTCGGCGCCGAGCATCGCGACGAAGGCGAAGGCCCGCTCGAGCCGGCGCCCGTCGAGCGCGGCGAGCTCGGCGACGAGCAGGGCCTCGACGTCGGCGACGTGGCCGCGCAGGCCCTTGGCGGCCAGCGCGCGCACGCGGTCGCTCGCGTGGCGCTGGGCCAGGGCCAGCGCACGCCAGCTGCGGGTGCCGACGAGGAGCGCGAGGGCGCCCGCGCGCACGTCGGCGTCCTGGGCGTCGAGCAGCGGCAGCAGGAGCTGGCCGAGCTCGCGCGGCTCGGCGGCGAGGGCCGCGACGACGAGCGCGAGGCGGGGCGCGGGGGCCTGGTGGGCGAAGCGGGCCAGGGCCTCGAGCCCGTCGCGGTCGAGGTCGACGAGCCGGGACACCGCGACCGCGGCTGCAGTCCGGTCGGGCTGGCCGAGCCGCTCCACGAGCGCCCGATCCACGCCGTCCTGCCCGGTGACGAGCAGGGTCCCGAGCAGTGCCGCCGACAAGAAGCTGGACATGGACGACCCCGGCCCGCGGGCCCGGGACCGATCGGTCCGGGCCGCGCGCGCCTCCCCCCTCCGGACCTCTTTCGGCCGTGCCGGAGCCGAGCCTCAGCCCCTGCCCGCCGGTGGCGCGGCGAGGTCGATGGGAGCGGGGTCACGCGCGCGGCCGGGGCCGCGCCGCGGCGCCCCGCGTCACTCCTTGAAGCCGAGCGCGACGAGGATGCAGGGGCCGCCCGAGATCACGCCGAGCCCCAGCTCGGTCGCGCGGGCCACGGCCTCGGGGCTCTCGGCGCCCGGCTGCATCCACACGTACGGGACGCCGAGCGCGGCCGCCTCCTCGACGACCTTCAGGGTCACCGCCGGCGGCGTCACGACCGACACGCCGCGCGGCAGCGTCGGCAGGTCGGTCAGGCTCGGCCAGGCCTCGAGGCCCTCGATCTCCTCCTCCTTGGGGTGGACCGGGTAGACCTCGAGGCCGTGCTGCTGGTAGACGCGCAGGACCTTGTTGCCGTACTTGGCGCGGTCCTTGGACGCGCCGACGACCGCGTACGGCCCCTCGGCCAGGAACCGCTGGATCAGCTCGCTTCCGCCCACTCCTCCTCCTCTTGTCCTCGGGATCCCCAGAGCCATCATGAACCGGCTGAAGCTGCCGAGCACCCGCCGCGCGTCCTCGAGCACGAGGTAGAGGCAGGGCACCAGGACGAGGGCGATCGTCGTAGCGAACAGCACGCCGAACGCCAGCGAGATCGCGGCCGGGATCAGGAACTGGGCCTGCATGTCGGTCTCGAACATCAGCGGCAGCAGGCCGGCGAAGGTCGTCAGCGAGGTCAGCAGGATCGGCCGGAAGCGCGCGATGCCGGCCTGGTGGATGGCGTCGCTGGCCGTGCCCAGGCCCTCCTCGCGGAACCGGTTGACGAAGTCGACGAGCACGAGGCTGTCGTTGACGACGATGCCGGTCAGGGCGATCAGGCCGATGAACGACATCATCGAGAACTCGGCGCCCATGATGACGTGGCCCCAGATCGCGCCCGTCACGCCGAACGGGATCACGCTCATGATGATGATCGGCTGCAGGTAGGAGCGCAGCGGGATCGCCAGCAGGGCGAAGATCAGGATCAGCGAGAAGAAGCCCTGGACGATCATCCCGGACATGAAGCTGGCCTGCTCGGCCGCGCCGCCCTCGTAGCTCCAGCTCAGGCCCGGGTAGTGCCGGACGAGGCGCGGCAGGACCTCGGCCTCCATCGCGGCCTTGATCCGGGCCTCGCTGCCGCCCTGGGCCGGGTCGACATCGGCGAGGACGTCCATCGAGCGCTTGCGGTTGAAGCGGGTGATCGTCGCCGGCCCGCGGCCCCACTCGAGGTCGGCCACGGTCCGGAGCGGTACCTCGGCGCCGGCGGCCGTGCGGATGTGCATGGCCTCGAGCGAGGCCAGCGTCCGCCGCTCGGCCTCGCTGTAGCGGACCATGACCCTGAGGTCGTCGCGGCCGCGCTGCACGCGCTGGGCCTCGTCGCCGTAGTAGGCCTGGCGCACCTGGCGCGCGAGGTCGACCTGGCGCAGGCCGAGCGCCTCGGCCTCGGGCTTGATGCGCAGCCGGAGCTCGCGCTTGCCCTCGACGAGCGTGTTGGAGATGTCGATCGTCCCCTGGCGCGAGCGCAGCCAGTCCTCGAGCTCGGCGCCCGCGGCGGCCAGCGTCTCGGTCTTGGGGTGGGCCAGCCGCACGTGGATCGGCTTGCCGGTGTTCATGATCGACGACTTGAACTCGAGCTTGTTGGCGCCCGGGACGGCGCCGACCTTCTCGCGCCAGCGGCGGACGATCTCCTCGCTCGAGATGCCGCGCAACCTCGGACGGCGCGGTCTGGATCAGGACCTCGGCGAGGTTGCTGGCGAGGCGGGTGCCGACCATCTCCCCGAGTTCTGGCGGAGCCTCGGTCGCGAAGGGCTGGGATGCCGAGCGTCGTCGACACGCATTGAAGATGCTGCCCGGCGACGTCGCGCCCTGGGCCGAGCCCTGCAGCTCGCGCGCGGCCCGCTGATCCGGTCGAGGCCGTCGCGCGTGTCGCCGATCGCCGAGCCGAGCGGCATCTCGAGGCCGGCCGACAGGAACTGGAGTCGATCTGCGGGAAGAAGCGGCTCAGATCAGGCGCCGACGCCGACGCTGGCGAGGACGATCGCGAGGCCGCCGGCCAGGTCGCGTAGCGCCAGCGCAGGAAGAGCTCGAGCGCGGGCGCGTAGGTGCGGTGGATCAGCCAGTCGAGGAAGCGCTGGAACAGCGACTGGAACGCGGTCCAGGCGGCGGCGATCGGCCGCATGAGCCGCGGCGGCCGCTTGTCCAGGTTCATGTGCTTGAGGTGGGCCGGGAGGACGAAGAACGCCTCGATCAGCGAGAAGCACAGGCAGGCGATGACGACGAGCGGGATGTTGCGCGCGAACTGCCCGTAGATGCCGGGGATGCCGAGCATGACGAGGAAGGCCGCGATCGTCGTCAGGACCGCGAAGCTCACCGGCTTGATCATCTGGATCGTGCCGGCGCGGGCCGCGGCCAGCCCGCGCTCGCCCCTCTCCATGCGCGTGAACACGTTCTCGCCGACGACGATCGCGTCGTCGACGACGATGCCGAGCACGATGATGAAGCCGAACAGCGAGATCATGTTGATCGTCACGTCCAGCGCCGGGAGCAGCCACAGCGCCCCGAGGAACGCGAACGGGATGCCGAGCGTGACCCAGAACGCGAGCTGGAAGCGCAGGAACAGCGCCAGCGTCGCGAAGACCAGGATGAAGCCCTGCCAGCCGTTGCGGAGCAGGAGGCCGAGGCGCTTCTCGAGCCAGTCGACGTCGTTGCGCCACAGCACGATCTTGGCCCCGTCGGGCAGGCGGTTGCGGGCCTCGGCGAGGTACTCCTCGACGGCGCCGACGATCTCGAAGGCGCTCTGCTCGCCGACCCGGAACACCTGGATCATGACGGCCGGCTTGCCGTTGAAGCGGGCGACGAGGTCCTGGTCCTCGAACGCGTCACGGACGGTCGCCACGTCGCCGAGCAGGATGCGGCGGCCGTCGGGGGCGGCGCGCAGGACGAGCTGCTCGAACTGGTGGCCGCGGAAGGCCTGGCCGAGGCTGCGCAGGAGGATCTCGCCGCCCTGGGCCTTGATCGAGCCGGCCGGCAGGTCGAGCGACGACGCGCGGACCGCGGCGACGACCTCGTCGAAGGCGAGCCCGTACTTCTCGAGCCGGGCCTCGGAGACCTCGATCGAGACCTCGTAGGGCCGCACGTTGACGAGGGCGGTCTTGGTGATCTTGGGCAGGGCCGAGACCTCGTCGCGGACCCGCTCGCCGAGGGCCTTGAGGTCGGCCTCGCCGGTCTCGGCGACGACGGCCAGGGTCACGACCTGCTTGTTGGTGTCGATCTCCTGGACGATCGGCTTCTCGGCCTCCTCGGGGAAGTTGGGGATGGCGTCGACGCGGGTCTTGATGTCGTTGAGCAGCTTCATCCCGTCGGAGTCGAGCATCAGCTCGACCATGACGCTGCCCATGCCCTCGGCCGCCGTCGACGTGACCTTCTTGATGCCCGACAGGCCCTCGACCTGCTCCTCGATGCGCGCGCAGATCGACTCCTCGATCTCGGCCGGGGTCGCCCCGGGGTAGGGGACCTGGACGAGGATGATGTCGGTGTCGATCTCGGGCGTGACCTCCTTGCGGAGGTTCCAGCCGGAGATGACGCCGCCGACGACGAGCAGCACCATCAGCAGGTTGGCCGCGACCGAGTTGTCGGCGAACCACTCGATCCAGCGCTTCATCGCCGCTCCTCCCCGGCGCCGGGCAGGCGCGCCCCGTGGCCGTCCATGGCGTCGCCGCCGGCGGGCGGGTCGCCCGCGCCGTGCCCGTTGGACGGGGCGGCGCCGGCGGCCGGCCGGTCCGCGAGCCGGACCTGCATGCCGGGCACGAAGCCCTCGATGTGGGTCAGGCCGATGCGGTCGCCGTCGGCCAGGCCCTTGGCGACGTAGACCTCGTCGCCCTGCTTGCGCAGGACCTCGACCTTGCGCAGGTCGAGCACGAGGCGCTCGCCGCCGTCCCCCTTCCGCGTCGCGAGCACGTAGACGGTGTCCTCCTCGTGCAGCGCGCGGCGCGGGATCGCGACGGCCTGGGGGAGCTCGCGGCCGTGGATCTCGGCGCGCACGTAGAGCCCCATCGGCAGCGTCACGCCGTCGCCGCCCTCCGCGTGGAGGCGGTACGGGTCGTCGACCCGGGCGATGACCGTGACCATCTGGGTGCGCGCGTCGATCTCGCCCTCGAGGCGCACGATGCGGGCCGGCCACTCGCGCGGCTGCCCGTAGAGCTCGGCGTGCAGGCGCACGGCCGGCCCCTCGAAGATGCCGCCGCGGTCGACGAGGTCGCGCGGGATGTCGAGCCACGCCAGCTCCGAGTCGAGCAGCGGCAGGCGGACCTCGGCCTCCTCGATGCCGTGGATCCGGGCCAGCGGCGTGCCGACCGTCAGGTAGCGGCCGAGGTCCACGAGCCGCTCCTCGACCTGCCCGTCGTACGGGGCGACGACGCGGGTGCGGACGAGGTCGAGCTCGGCCTTGGCGACGGCGGCCTCGCCCGCCGCGACCCGGGCGCGGACCTCGGTGAGCTGGGGCTTGCGCAGGACGAGGGGGTCGGGCTCGCCCTTGGCGAGGTCGAGCTTCTTCCACTCCTCGGCGGCGATCGCGGCCTCCTTCTCCTCGAGGGCGAGGGCGAGCTCGGCCTGGGCCAGCTCGGCCCTGCGCATCGCCAGCGCGCTGACGTAGTCGGCGTCGTCGACGCGCAGCAGGAGCTCCCCGCGGCGGAAGAAGGCGCCGGTCTGCAGCTTGGGCGAGACCTCGACGACCTCGCCGCTGACCCGGCTGGTCAGCTGGCTCCGGACGCGCGGGGCGACGGTGCCCTGGCCCTCGACGACGAGGCGCCGCGGCCGGGCCACGACCTGGTGGACCTCGATCGCCGGCGTCGGCGCGAGGACCTCGCGCGGCTCGGGCTCGGGCCGCGAGGCCAGGAGGCCGACCATGGCCACCGCGCCGGCGGTGAGCAGGACGATCGGCAGCAGGAACTGGAGGACCTGGCGGATCCTCTGGCGGGTGCTCATCGGTGTCCCTCGGGGGTGGGGGTGGATGCGGTCTCCTCTGCGGACGGCGGCACGAGGTCGCCGAAGCCGCCGCCGAGCGCGAGGTGCAGGTCGACGCGGGTCGCGAGGCGCTGGCGCTCGAGGTCGATCAGGAACGACCGCGCCTCGAACAGCGAGCGCTCGCTCTCGAGCAGCTCGAGGATGCCGACCGTGCCCTGCGAGTAGCGCTCGAGCGAGATGTCGTAGGCGGCGCCGGCCTCGCGGACGACGACCTGCGCGGCCTCGAGCTGGCGCTGCAGGTGCTGCTCCTCGGCCAGCGCGCCCTCGACCTCGGCGAAGGCCAGCAGCAGGCGGTTGGCGTAGAGCTCGAGGGCCTCGCGGTAGCGGGCCTCGCTGACGTCGACCTGGGCGCGCAGGCGGCCGCCCTGGAAGATCGGCTGCACGAGGTTGCCGAACAGGCTCCACACGCCGAAGTCCCCGTCGACGAGGTCCTCGAGCTGGTTGGACACCGTGCCGGCCGAGGCCGTCAGCGAGATGCGCGGCAGGAGCTCGGCGCGGCTCGCGCTGATGTCGTAGCGCAGGGCCAGCAGGTCCTGCTCGGCGGCGCGCAGGTCGGGGCGGTTGGCGAGGATCGCGGCCGGGATACCGGCCGGGGTCGGCCCCGGCAGGGCCGGCATGCCCTCGGTGGCCTCGATCGCGCCCGAGGGGTAGCGGCCGAGCAGCGTCTCGAGCTGGAACCGCGCCCGGTCCGCGAGGCCGCGGCGCAGGGCGAGGGCGGTCTCGGCGCGGGCCAGGGTCTGGCGCGCGATGTGCACGTCGAGGGCCTGCCGGCGGCCCTGGGCGTAGCGCTCGGACACGAGGTCGAGCGTGCGGCGCCGGCTCTCGACCGTCGACGCGGCGAGGTCGACCTGGGCGCGGGCCTCGCGCAGCGTGAACCAGGCCTTGGCCGTCTGCGCGATCAGCGAGTGGGCCAGGGCGACCCAGTCCTCCTGGGTCGCGACGAAGCCCGCCTCGGCCTGGCCCTTGCGCGCCTCGACGCGGCCCCAGACGTCGAGCTCCCACGACAGGTCGAGGGACACGCCGTAGCGCGAGGTCGTCGTCGTGAACGGCCCGCCGCCGGGGGTCGGGAAGCCGACCAGGACGTTGCGCTCGCGGCCGCCGGAGACGCCGGCCGACAGCCACGGCAGCTGCTCGGCGCCGGCGATGCGGGCCTCGGCCTCGGCCATGCGGATGCGCTGCGCGGCGGCGACGAGCTCGCGGTTGCCCGAGGCTTCCTCGACGAGGAGGCTCGAGGGTCGCGTCGCCGAAGCTCGTCCACCAGCGCTCGGCCGGGGCGCCCTCGGTCGCGCACGCCGCGGGCCCAGGCCTGGGGTCTCGATGCGCAGCGGCTCCTCGTCGGCCGGATTCGCGCGCATGCAGCCCGCCGCCGCGAGTGAGCGGCAGCAGGGCGAGGGGGCGGCTCATCGCGGCCTCCCGTCGGCGAGGGCCAGGAGTGCGGTCAGGAGTGGCTCGAGCCGCGCGAGCGGGAGCATGTTGGGCCCGTCGCTCGGCGCCCTGTCGGGGTCCTCGGGTGGGACCTCGAGGAACAGGCCGTCGACGCCGACGGCCACGGCCGCGCGGCACAGCGGGGCGATCAGCGAGCGGTCGCCGCCGGTCGTGGCCGCGCCGCCGCCGGGGCGCTGGACCGAGGTGCGCGCTGTCGAACACGACCGGGGCGCCGAGGGCGCGCAGCGCGACGAGGTTGGCGAGGCCGACGACGAGCCGTCCGTAAAGCCGAACACGTTGCCGCGCTCGGTCAGGAGCACGCGCTCGCTGCCGGCCTCGCGCAGCTTCTGCAGCGGGTGCCGCATGTCGGCGCCGGACAGGAACTGGCCTTCTTGACGCTGGACCGGCCGGCCGGCCGTGGCCGCGGACAGGAGGTCGGTCTGCCGGCACAGGAAGGCGGGGATCTGCAGCACGTCGACGACCTCGGCGGCCGGGGCGGCCTGGGGCGGCTCGTGGACGTCGGTCAGGACCGGGTGGCCGGTGGCCTGGCGGACGTCCCCGAGCCAGCGCAGCCCCTCGTCGAGGCCGGGGCCGCGGTAGCTCGCGATCGACGTGCGGTTGGCCTTGTCGAACGAGCTCTTGAACACGAACGGCACGCCGAGGCGGGCGCAGATCGCGCCGATGGCCTCGGCGTGGCGCAGGGCGTGGTCGCGGGTCTCGAGCACGCAGGGCCCGGCGATCAGGACCAGCGGGTGGTCGCCGCCGATCGCGAAGGGGCCGAGGTCGACGGGGGCGGGGGACTGGGGCTCGGAGCTCATGGCTTCCTCCGGCTGGTCTGGCCGTTCGCCGACGCGGCGGCCGTGGTTTCCGGGTCCTCGGTCGGCCGGATCGGCGGGCCGAGCTGGGCGATCAGGGCCTCCTCGCGCAGGCCGAGGCCGCGCAGGGCGAAGCGAAGGGTGCGGTCGATCAGGACCGGACGGGAGACGCCGTAGTCGGCGACAGGGCCACCCGGCAGGGCGAAGAACTTCAGCGCGGCGGCCAGGTGGTGGGTCAGCCAGATGCCGACCTCGGCGTCCGCGTGGGCGACGACGAGGTCGCCGGCCTCGTGGGCGGCGTGCAGCGACTCGGAGAAGAACTCGAACCAGTCGCGGCGGAAGCCGGCCAGGACCGTGCGGGCGAACTCCCCGTCCTGGAGCAGGCTGCGCAGGACGAGCTGGCCGAAGCAGTCGTCCTCGAGCCGCGCGATCTCGCCGATCAGGATCGCCAGGCTGCGGACGAGGCGGCCGGTGGAGGGGGGCGTGGCCAGGGCCTCGCCGATCTCGGGCCGGTTGAGCTTGGCCTCGAGGTGGGCGTCGAAGATCGCCTGGAACAGGGTCTCCTTGCTCGGGAAGTGCTTGTAGAGCAGGCCCTCGGACACGCCCGCGGCCTCGGCCAGCTCGCGGGTCGTGGCCCCGTGGAAGCCCTTGTCCGCGAACACCGGCTTGACGGCCTCGAGGATCCGCCGCCGGCGCTCCTCGGCCGGCACCCGCTTGCGCTCGCTCGTGTCCTCGGTCATGGCTCGACTCCCAGGCTCCGATGGGGCCGCCAACGCGGCCTCGAAGGCGAAGTAAGTTAGCGCTCACTACCTATCGGTCAAGCGCTTCGGTGGACTTTCGCAGGGAATCCTGCCCAGGTGGGGTGGGGGCTCCCGGGCGGCCCCGCGCCCGGCCCCATGGGGATCCTCCGCCGGGGCTCCGGCTGGTCGCCCGGCTAGCATCCCTGCACATGGCCGACGGCGCCGAGGTCCCTCCGGAGGAGCGACAGGCACAGGAGGCCGCCTCGACCGCGGTCCCCGGTCGTCCCGATCGGGTGCGTGGTTGGATCGGCCGACTGCTGACCTGGCTGCCGTTGATCGGCTGCCTGGGCCTGCTCATCAGGCTCGTCCCGGAGAACTCCGACGTGCTGTCGGAGTTCTTCTTCTGGTTCACGGTGGCGTGGGTCGCGGGTCCCTACCTGGTCCTGATCCTGGGCGGGGTCTTCCTGCTCGCCACCATCGCCCCCAGTGAGCCGCGGACGAGGGACCGCTTCTGGGCCCTCGCGATCCTGCTGCAGCCGATGCTCGGCTACAGCGTCCTCTGCTGGGTCGTCTTCGTCGCCGAGGGACGGGTGAGCCCCGTGATCATGGGGACGTTCTGGGCCCTGCTGCTCGTCGGTCCGGTCCTGCTGCAGCTGTGGGTGCTGTGCATCGCCCGTGACCCCGCCTTCGCGGGCGACCGCACGGCCGTCCTGATCCCGGCCCTGCTCGCGCTGATCCCGAGCGTGCTCACGGCGGCGTGGATCACCTACAACATCCTGTTCCAGTGGCACGTCTTCGGGGACACCCTCCGCCGGAGCGAGCTGGAGGGGCCCGCGAGGATCATCGTCCCCCTCGCCTTCGCCCAGCTCCCGCTCGTCGCGCTGATCCTCGGCGACCTCATCGCGCGCCCCCGGGGGCTGATCCCGGGCGGCTCGGCGCTCGGCGCGCGCTGGTCCGTGGTCCTGACCCTGCTTCCGTACGCGATCGCGTGGCCGGCCGTGCTGCTCCTCGGCCTCAGGGACCCTGACGTCGCGCCGGTCCTGAGGCCCTACGCCTGGGCGATGGCCCTCCTCGGCCCGAGCCTGTGGGTCTGGCAGCTCCTCACCGACGCCGCGCGCCGAAGGGTCCACATCCAGATGCTCGTGATCGCGATCATCTCGGTGCCGGCCATCGGCCTGCTGGGGATCTTGGTCTGGATGCTCACGACATGACCCGGAAGTCACCCTCCGGACGCGCCCTGCTTCTTGCGGGCTTGCGTCGCGGGTTGGGCCTGCATCGCCTGCCTGTTCCACTTCCTCCAGACCTTCGGGACGGCGGGATCACGGGCGAGGGGCTGGGTCGTCCTGCTCACGTCCCTGCTCGTCGCGACCCCACTCCTCGTCCTGCTCGTGGCGGTCGTCAGGATGATACTGGCCGGGACCTGGTGATGTTCGTCGATGTCGCGGCCGCTGCAGCCGCCGGCCTGATTGACGCTCATCCTGCCGCCCCCGAACAGCGCGCTGACGTCGCCGCGGCCCCCTTGCCCGATCCGGGGCGAGCGCCCACACTCCGCGACCGTCTCGCACCTCGATACCTCAGACAGGAACTCCCATGTTGAGACCACTCGCTCTCTGCGCTCCCCTGGTCCTGGCCATGGCGCTGCC
>JAWKUM010000026.1:0-60808 GCA_041398545.1 Planctomycetota bacterium
CTCCAGGTCGCGGGCCGGACCGAGAGCGGCAAGGACATCGACCTCAAGTTCGTGCGCGAGGAGGGCAAGGGCTGGACGCCCGAGAAGAAGCCCGAGGACACCGGCAAGCTCAAGGAGTTCATGGTCCAGGAGATGGAGAGCGGGGCGCGCGCGATCTGGGCCTCGGACATCGTCCAGGTCCTCAACCTGCAGGACCCCGACCTGCAGCGGCTCCTGCTCGAGCGCGGGTTCCTGCCCAAGCCGCGGCTCCACGTCGTCGCCAAGACCAAGGACGGCAAGGAGCACCACCTCTACGTCGGCAAGCGCGTCGAGGGCAAGCAGGACTACTACGCGCACCTCCAGCTGGAGCAGGACCAGCCCAACCTCCTGTTCACGGTCAGCGAGTGGGACGTCAACCGCTACGAGAAGTCGCTGGCCGACTTCTTCGACCCGCCCGAGGCCAAGCAGCCCGACAAGGCCGGCGACGGCGGCAAGGACGGCGACCAGGGCAAGGGCGGCGAGGACGCCGGCAAGGAGGAGGGCACCGGGAAGACGCCCGAGGAGCAGGGCGGCGGCGCGCCGTCCGCGGGCAAGTCCGACGGCGCGGGCAAGGAGCCGCAGCCGCCGGAGAAGGATCCCGAGGCGCCCTCCGATGCCCCCAAGGGGCAGCAGGATGCCCCCGCCAAGGGCGGCAACGGCTGAGCCGACGGTCAGCCCGGGCGCGACGCGTGGCCGATGTCAGGGACGTCGGCCACGCTGACGTACGGGGCCAACGCCGAGGCTCGCCTTGCCTGCCCTGGTCGTAGCCCCGAGAATCGTCCGGCCATGAGCCTGACCGACACCTCCCACGGGAAGCTCCGCATCTTCCTGGCGTCCTCCACGGTCTTCTTCCTGGTCCTGATCCTGTGGGAGCTCCACCGCTTCCACGACGAGCTGACGCGGCTGACCAAGGCCGCCGAGAAGATCCAGGACGAGAACCTCGCCGCCGGCGACCGCCTCGAGGAGGCGCTCAAGGGCATCGCCAGGGAGATCCGCGACAAGCAGATCCAGACCGTGCAGGTCGTCGGCGAGGGCGGCCGCGTGCCGACGGCGCCGGTCACCGGCAACGGGGCCGGGGGCACGGGGGAGCCGGTGGCGGAGCGGATCGTCGACCCCGAGCAACCCAACGAGGACGGGAGCTATCCCGACGTCGAGCGCCCGGTCGGCGGGATGTTCGTGCGGTACCAGGCCGAGCCGTCGACCTTCAATCGCTACGTGTCCAACGAGGGGTCGATCACCCAGATCCTGAACCTGGCCCACGACGCGATGATGTCGATCGAGCCCAACACCCTCGACGTCGTCCCGGGCCTGGCGACGTCGTGGGAGGTCAGTGCCGACAAGCTCCGCTACACGTACCACCTGCGCGAGGGCGTCCAATTCTCGGACCGGACGCCGTTCACGGCCGACGACGTCGCGTTCACGTTCGGCGTCATCATGGACGAGAACGTCAAGGCCGACGCCTTCCGGGTCGAGTTCGAGAACGTCGAGCGCTGCGAGGTCCTCGACCCACACACGGTCGTGTTCCACTGCAAGGCCCCGTACTGGAAGACCCTGTACGCCCTCGGGCTCATGCGGGTCATCTCCAAGCGGTGGACGCAGCACGAGATGGAGCGGCTCGCGGCCGCCGACCGGGCCAGCTTCCCCGCGGGCGGCTACGGCCTCGAGCCCGGGACGAAGGGCTTCGGCGAGCTCTACAACACGATCCGGGAGCCCTCGGTCGGCACCGGGCCGTACATGTACGACCCCGACCGCTCGCTCGTCACCGGGCTCCACGTGACCCTGTTCCGCAACCCGCGGTCGTGGATCCACAAGGCCCACCCGGGCCGGCACAACTACGGCGCGATCCGCTTCCTGTTCCTGATCGACGAGCTCGTCCGGCTCAACGAGCTGCGCAAGCAGAACCTCGACATCATGGTCGTCAAGAGCGACCACTGGTTCGATTCGTTGTCCAAGGAGAAGGCGATCACGGACAACTACGACTACCACGAGTACAGCTTCTTCGGCAACGGCACGAACCTCGTCTACTGGAACTGCCGCCACGCGCCGTTCGACGACGCCCGGGTCCGCAAGGCCCTGGCCCACTGCATCGACCGGGAGACCTTCGGCCGCGAGGTGCTCAAGGGCGTCTTCGGAGCCTACGCGACCAACTACTTCTTCCCCAACCACCCGGGCTGGTCGAAGGACCTGGAGCCTCGCCTGCTCGACCTCGAGAAGGCGCGCCGGCTCCTCGCCGAGGCCGGCTGGCGGGACACCAACGACGACGGCATCCTCGACAAGGACGGCAAGGACTTCGCGTTCACGTTCTCCTACCCGTCGGGCAACCTGTTCTTCGAGCGCATCGTCCTGCTGTTCCAGCGCGACCTTGCCAAGGTCGGGATCCGCATCGAGCCACAGTCCAACGAGTGGAAGACGTTCATCACCAACTTCTACAAACGGGACTTCGAGGCCGCCTGCCTCTACAACTCGCACTCCGACCCCTTCCCCGACCCGTACGAGATGTTCCACAGCTCGCAGGTCGGCGAGGACGCCGGCAACCACAGCGGCATCCAGGACGCCGAGCTGGACCGGCTGCTCGAGGCCTCCCGGGTCGAGTTCGACCGCCAGAAGCGCGTCGAGCTGTTCCACCGTATCAACCACCGCGTCGCGGACCTGGCCCCGGTGGCCTGGCTGTACTTCGGCAAGGTCTCGGTGCTCCTGCACAAGCGCATGCACAACGCCCGCGTCACCGGGGCCGGCCTGACCCTGTGGAACCAGTTCATCCCCGAGGAGCTCCGCTGGTACGACGACCGCGGCCAGCGGCTCGAGCGGCCCGACGGCTGGCCCGAGGACGGCTGGGTGCAGTGGGACCGGCAGGGGTGGATCGAGGCCCACAAGTAGCGGGAGCCAGGCCGGTCCGATGCTGAGCTACATCCTCAGGCGCCTGCTGCTGATGATCCCGACGCTGTTCGGGATCACGCTGATCACGGTCGGCTTCATGCTGGCCGCGCCGGGCAAGCCGGGCGCCGAGATGGAGCAGGTCCAGACCGGCGGCGGGGGGACCAAGCTTCAGTCCTCCAAGGCGCTCGGCAAGGCCATGGAGGAGATGGGCTTCTTCGACGAGAAGGGCGAGAAGAAGTGGTTCTGGGACGCCTGGTACCACTGGACCTTCGACAAGTTCATGCGCTTGGACCTGGGCACGTCGATCAAGTACAACCGCCCGGTCGCCGAGCTCGTCTGGGACCGGATGAAGGTCACGCTCCTGCTCAACGCGATCAGCCTGTTCCTGATCTTCCTGTTCTCGATCCCCATAGGCATCTACAGCTCGACCCACCAGGGGACGGTCGGGGACGGCGCCCAGTCGACGCTCCTGTTCCTCATGTACTCGATGCCGTCGTGGTGGCTCGCGACGATGCTGATCCTGTTCCTGTCGAGCACGATCATGCCCGACCTGGTCGCGGGCCTCGGATGGTGGCCCGACGCCGTCGACTGGCCGGTCCTGCCGAGCATCGGGCTCGGGAGCGAGGGCAGCGAGCGGCTGTCGCTGATCCCGTACCTGTGGGACAAGGCGCAGCACCTCGTGCTGCCGATCACGGCCCTGACCGTCGGCGGCTTCGCGGCGATCTCGCGCTACATGCGCTCGGGCATGCTCGAGACGATCCGCCAGGACTACATCCGCACGGCGCGGGCCAAGGGCGTCGCCGAGCACGACGTGCTCTACACCCACGCCCTGCGCAACGCGCTGATCCCGATCGTGACGCTCGCCGGCGGCCTGCTGCCCGGCATGATCGGCGGCTCGATCATCATCGAGATGATCTTCACGATCGACGGCATGGGGAAGCTGGCCTTCGAGGCCATCCTCAACCGCGACTACCTCGTCGTCATGGCCAACACGACCGCGGCCGCCATCCTGACCCTGATCGGGCTGCTCGTGACCGACCTCCTCTACGTCTTCGTCGACCCGAGGATCTCCCTCGACTGACATGGCCGACCACGCCGACAAGCGACAGAACCAGAGCTACTGGGCGATCGTCCGGCGCCAGTTCTTCAAGCGCAGGCTGGCCGTCGTCGGCCTGGTCCTCGTCATCGGGATGCTGATGACGGCGCTGCTGGCCCCGCTCCTGGCCAACAACAAGCCGATCGTGGCCTCGATCGGGGGCCGCCTGTGCTTCCCGGCCTTCGTCGACTACTGGGAGGCCTTCCCGGTCCCCGACTTCGTCCGCCTCCCGCTCCAGCGCGATGTCTCGATGTTCTCGCCGCGCTACGACTTCCTCGGCAACGAGGAGTGGAAGGACTTCCTGACCGGGCGCGTCCGGACCGAGGGCGAGCTCTGGGGCGGGTTCCACAAGGGCGCCGGCGGCGACTGGGCCCTGATGCCGCTGATCCCGTACGACTTCAAGGAACAGCACCTCGCCCAGCGCAACAAGAGCCCCTCCGACACGGAGCTCGCCGGGACCCAGCACTACCTCGGCACCGACGGCTCGGGCCGGGACGTGGCCGCGCGCATGATCCACGGCTGCATCGTCGCGATGACGGTGGGCATCCTGTCGGTCGGGATCTACTGCACGATCGGCATCTTCCTCGGCGCGATCGCCGGCTACTTCGGCGGTTGGGTCGACATGGTCTTCATGCGGGTCGTCGAGGTCTTCCTGTGCTTCCCGACCCTGTTCCTGATCCTGGCCGTGGCCGCGGCGTTCAACGCCGGCATCTACGGGATCGTCATCCTGCTCGGCCTGATCCGCTGGACCGGCCCGGCCCGGCTGATCCGCGGCGAGATCCTCAAGAACAAGCAGTCGGACTACGTCATCGCGGCCCGGGCCCTGGGCCTGTCCAACCCGCGGGTCATCTTCCGCCACCTCGTGCCCAACTCCCTGGCCCCGGTCCTGGTCTCGGCGACCTTCGGCATCTCGACGGCGATCCTGATCGAGAGCTCGCTGTCGTTCCTCGGCTTCGGCGTCAAGCAGCCGATGGCGAGCTGGGGCGAGATCGGCAAGCAGGGCCGGGAGCTCCTGTCCTCGGGGAAGATGTACCTGGCGATCCTGCCGGGCCTGGCGACCTTCGTGACGATCACGGCCTTCAACCTCGTCGGCGAGGGCCTGCGCGACGCGATGGACCCCCGCCTCAAGAGCTGAGCCCCGTGCCCCCGGGAGCCCCGCGGCCCCGGTCCCGCCGGCCGCTCCGGCCCGGACCCCCGGGCACGGCCCCGATCGGCCGCCCCTTGGCCGCGGGGAGTCCTGCTCCCCGGTCCCCGTTGGCGGGGGGCGCCCCTGCCGGCGGACCCTGGGTCCGCGCGCTCCCCGGCGCTAAGCTCCTTCCCTTTCCTTCCTCCGCGCCGCCCGACCCGGCGAGGATGCCTGACATGTCGACGAAGCACCCCCTGCCCCTGTTCCTCGTGGCCGCCCTCGCCTGGGCCGCCCCGGTCCCGGCTCAGCCCGGCTCCCAGGCCCCGGCCCGGGACGTCACGACCCCGATCCAGCCCCCGGCCCAGGACGCCCCGTCCACAGCGACGGCCCGCGAGGCCTCGGCCCAGGCCGGGGACGCGGCCCAGGACCCGCTGCGCCAGGCCGTGGCCAAGGCCCTGAAGGTCCGGGAACGGCTGCTGCAGCCGATGTACGTCAACGGCGTCGAGGTCTCGCCGCTCGAGATCCAGCGGCAGGTGCTCTACCGCGTCGGCCAGCGGCAGATGATGGAGAAGATGATCGAGATGATCATCGACGAGCAGATGGAGGCCGCGATCAAGGAGGGGCGGAAGAAGCGCGCCGACTTCGACGTCCTCGAGCAGGAGGTCGAGAAGAACATCTCCGACGCCAAGGCCGAGTTCCTGAAGAAGTACCCGGACAAGGACATCTACGAGATCCTCGCGATGCAGAGCATCACGCCCGAGGAGTTCCGGACGATGACCAGGACGACGCTCCTGTTCGACAAGATCTTCTTCCCCGGCGCGCCCAAGGACTGGCCGGACATCACCAAGGAGTGCATCATCGCCGCCGGCGGGCAGCAGGGCGTCGAGTTCATGCAGAAGCTCGAGGAGTCGGTCAAGGGCGGCCAGCAGATGCCGCCGTTCTTCCTCCAGATCTGCCGCCAGTGGGTGCGTACCTCGCTCGAGAAGTGGGGCGACGTCAAGTACGCGTCCGACGGCCTGCCGCCCGACATCTGCTTCTCGTACAACGGCCAGGAGTGGAAGACGGCCGACGCGGCCCGGGTCCTCGGGCTCAAGATGAAGCCCCAGGACTACGAGAAGGCCCTCGTGGCCGTCGCCCTGCGCGTCGCCGTGCAGAACGAGCTCGAGAAGGCCGGGGCCTGGCTCGACGACGAGGAGTTCAAGAAGGCGTTCGACGAGTACCAGGCGCCGTACAAGGACTCGCCGTTCAACATCAAGATGCTGGCGCTGACCTTCAAGGGCTACCCGAGCTTCGAGGTCTACAAGACCCGCTGGCGCCTCGAGAAGTCCTACGAGCGCATGATCGAGGACGAGATCAACGACGACGCGCTCAAGGCCCACCTCGAGCGGGCCGCCCTGTTCCTCAACGACGCCAAGGTCTCGGTCCACCTGATCCGGATCCCGGCCTGGGACGACGAGCGGGGGACCTGGCAGGAGGACGGCTGGGCCAGGGCCAAGCAGGAGGCCGAGGGGATCATGGACGCGATCGCGACCGGCAAGGCCCCGTTCGAGGAGTTCATGCAGACCAGGTCCAAGTGGCCGGCCCACATCGAGCACCGGGGCTTCCTCGGCATGAAGAGCCTCAACGAGCTGCGCCAGGAGCTGCGCGAGAGCGACTTCACCGACTTCATCTCGGGCTACTCGGTCGCCAACGAGCTGTTCTACAACGGCAAGGAGGGCAACGTCGTCGGCCCCCTGCGCGGCCAGGACGCCTACTACATCGGCTTCGTCGCCCAGCGCGCCGAGCCCGGCGGGCGGATCAGCCTCGACAACAAGGACCAGCGGGACCTCATCAAGCAGGACTACCTGTCGACCCGGTTCCTGACCTGGGCCAACCAGGTCGCGGCCCGGACCTCGATCCGCTGAGCTGAAAAGGCGCCGATCGGGCCGGGGCCCCGGCTAGACTCCCGTCCATGCCGTCGCGCCCCGCGCCCGAGCCCGCCTCGATGGGGCGGCTGTTCCGGCTCATCAAGGACTACGTCCTCCGCCACCGCACCCTGGTGGTGATGGTCCTGCTGCTCGGCCTGGCCAACGCCTCGCTGCAGAAGGGGCCGCTGCTCCTCGTCAAGGGCGTCGTCGACACGCTGTTCCAGACCGGGGACGGGGCGCCGGCGGTCGAGCTGCCCAAGAGCGGCGAGGCCGTCTACGAGGGGATCGAGGCCCTCAAGGAGGACCTCCTGCAGCTGTTCCGGCTGGGGAGCTGGGCCGACCCGGCGGCCGGCCCGGTCGAGCGGATCCTCGGCTACCTGCTGATCCTCGTCCTCGTGACCCCGATCGGCGCCCTCGTCCTGTACTTCTTCCGGGTCCTGACCAACCTCGTCTCGACCAAGGTCGTCGTCGACCTGCGCGAGCAGATCTGCGCGCACATCCTCCGCCTGTCGCTGTCGTTCATCCACCGCCAGCGGACGGGGGACCTGATCTCCCGGGTCACCAACGACACCAACCAGGTACGGGCCTCGTTCACGCTCGTGCTCGAGAACGTCGTCGCCGAGCCGCTCCTGCTCCTCGCCAACGTCTTCCTGGCCTGGACCGTCCACCCGATGCGGGCCGTGGTCGTGTTCCTGACGATCCCGGTCCTGATCCTCCCGATCCGCCGGCTCGGCAAGCGCGTGCGCAAGACCTCGGGGCGCAGCCTCGAGGCGCTGGGCGACTCGACCGACGTCATGAGCGAGATGTTCCAGGGCTTCCGGACGGTCAAGGCGTTCCGGCTCGAGACCCAGGAGATCGCGGAGTTCAAGCGCGAGAACGACAAGTTCTTCCAGCGCACGATGAAGCTCGTGCGGGCGCGGGCCCTGTCACAGGCCCTGACCTTCCTGATCTACATGCTCGGCTTCGGCGTCATCCTGCTCGTCCTCGCCAATTACAGCCACGAGATCAGCCCCGGCACGGCCACGATGGCCATGATCCCGCTGGCGACGACCTACCAGCACGTCAAGCGCCTCGCCCGCAGCTACAACCTGATCAAGGAGAGCCAGGGGGCGCTCGACCGGGTCGACGAGATCCTGGACAGCAAGCCCGAGGTGCTCGACTCCGGCTCCGTCGCGGCCGACGCCCTGCGCGGCGACATCCGCTTCGACCACGTCTCGTTCGGCTACGGCCCGACGACCGTGCTCGAGGGCCTGTCGTTCACGGTCCACGCCGGGGAGAAGGTCGCGCTCGTCGGGGCCAGCGGGGCCGGCAAGTCGACGATCCTCGACCTCGTGGCCCGCTTCTACGACCCGCTCCAGGGCCGGGTCCTCGTCGACGAGCGGGACCTGCGCGACTACGAGCTGCCCTCGTACCTCGAGCAGATCGCGATCGTCGACCAGCGCCCGTTCCTGTTCAACCGCTCGATCCGCGAGAACATCCTGACCGGCAAGCCCGGCGCCTCCGAGGAGGAGGTGCGCGAGGCCGCGCGGGTCGCCCGCGTCGACGAGATCGTCGCCCGGCTGCCGCACGGCTTCGACACGGTCGTCGGCGAGCGTGGGGCCGCGCTGTCCGGCGGCGAGCTGCAGCGCATCACGATCGCGCGGGCCGTGATCCGCGACCCGCGCATCCTCCTGCTCGACGAGGCCACGAACGCGCTCGACACCGAGAGCGAGCGCAAGGTGCAGGAGGCCCTCGACGCCCTGATGCAGGGCCGGACCTCGCTGATCATCGCCCACAGGCTGTCGACCGTGCGCGACGCCGACCGCATCCTCGTCATCGTCGACGGCAGGATCGTCGAGGAGGGCGACCACCTGACCCTCATGGACCGCCCCGACGGCGTCTACCGCCGGCTCAAGGTCCTGCAGGACTGACGCCGCCGCCAGGGCGGCTCAGGCGCCCGGGGCCTGCACGAGGAGGGCCACCGCGAGGACCGACACGGCCTCGTCCTCGCCGCCCGTGCCCTCGAGCGACTTGCCCTTGAGGTTGACGCGGTCGACCGGCAGGTCGAGGAGGGCCGCCAGGCGCGCGCGGATCGCCGCCCGTCGTGGGCCGATCCGCGGCCGGTCGCAGTGCACGACGAGGTCGACCGAGGCCGGGGCCAGGCCCGCGGCGCGGACCCGCGCGCAGACCTCGGCGAGGAACTCGGTCGAGCTGCGGTCGCGATTGCCGGGCTCGCTGTCCGGGAACAGCGTGCCGAGGTCGTCGAGGCCCGCGGCGCCGAGCAGCGCGTCGCACAGCGCGTGCAGCACGGCGTCGGCGTCGCTGTGGCCCTCGGGCCCGACCTCGCAGTCGAACCGCTCGCCGCCGAGGACGCAGGGCCGCCCGAGCACCATCCGGTGCAGGTCCGAGCCGATCCCGATCCGTGGCGCCTCCATGCCCATACGCTAGCCGAGGTCCTCGACGAGGCGCAGCAGGCAGGGCGCGAGGGCCAGGTCCTCGGGGCAGGTGAGCTTGAGGTTGGTGGCCGGGCCGTCGACCGCGACGACCGGGATCCCCAGCGCCTCGGCGAGGGCGGCCTCGTCGGTGCCCTCGAGCCCGAGCGCCTCGGCCTGCGCAGCATCCGGTCGAGCAGCTCGGCGCGGAAGCACTGCGGGGTCGCGGCATGGAACACCTCGCCCCGGTCGATCGTGTGCTCGACGAGGCCGTCGCGGTCGAGCTGCTTGAGCGTGTCCCGGGCCCGGTGGCCGAGGATCGCGCCGCCGGTCGCCGCGGCCCGGGCCACGGTCGCGCCGGCCTCGCGGATCGGGAAGAACGGCCGGGCGGCGTCGTGGACGGCGACGACCCGGCCGGCCTCGAGCCAGGGGCCGGCCGCGGCGAGGGCCCGCTTGCACGAGTCCTGCCGCGTCGTCCCGCCCTCGACGATGGCGAGCAGCCGGAGCTCGTCGCGGCCGCCGCCGAGCGCCGGGACCCTGCGGTCGAGGGACTCGCGGTCGACGGCCAGGACCGTGCCGACGTGGCCGGGGATCCTGGCCAGCCGCAGCGCGCTCCAGCCGACGATGCTCCGGCCCTCGACCTCGAGCCAGGCCTTGGGGCGGTCCGCGCCCATGCGCGAGCCCGAGCCGGCGGCGAGGAGCAGGGCGACGAAGGGGACGGCCATCGCCGCGAGCCTAACCCCGATCGGCCCGCATCTCGACGCCCGGCACCGGTCCGAGCCGGCCCTCGTCCTCGCCGGCCGGGGACCGCGCCGATAGGCTGCGCCCATGCGCATCCTGGGCATCGACCCCGGCACCCGGGTCGTCGGCTTCGGCTGCCTGGAGCTCGTCTCCGGCCGGACCGCCCCGCCGGGCGTCCTGCGCTCCCGCAACTCGGTCGCCGCGGTCCACGGCCCCGGCCGCCACAGGCTCGTCGAAGCCGGCGTGCTCCGCCTCGGCGACAGCGGGGTCCCGATCGAGCGCCGCCTGCTGGACCTGGCCGAGGGCCTGGACCGGTTGATCGCCCGGCTCGGACCTGCGGTGCTGGCCGTCGAGGAGGCGTTCTTCGGCAAGAGCGTCCAGTCGGCCCTGCGCATCGGCGAGGCCCGCGGGGCCGTGCTCGTCGCCGCGGCCCGGGCCGGTCTGCCGGTGGCCCAGTACCCGCCGGCCACGATCAAGCTCCGCGTCGCCGGAGCCGGCGGGGCCTCCAAGCAGGCCCTCGCCCGCATGGTCGAGGCCGGCCTCGGCGCGCGGGACCTCCCGCTCGACGCCAGCGACGCGCTGGCCGTGGCCTGGTGCCACGCCCTCTCGACCGAGGGGCGCGTCCGGCCCGAAACCCCGATGGGGGGGTGACTTCCCGACCGCATGGGCCTTGTGCGGCCGCCGCCGCCCGGTTACACAGGGCCAGCTTCCAGGTCGACCCCCAAGGGGTAGTGGCCGAGGACCAGGTCCTTCCGACGGCCCGGGGAGGAGTCCCGGGCACAGACAGACGGATGGACGGTTGATGGGCGGTTCCAGGGAGGGAGCCGTCGATCCCGGTCGGTGAGCCGGCCGGCCGCGGGACGCCGCGGACGTCTTCGGGAGAAGCCGATGATCTCAGGTCCTGTGCCTCCGCACCCGCGGATCCTGCTGGCGGACCTCCTCGAGGACGGGGAGTCGTTCCGCCGCCTGGGCGCCCTGGTCGCCCGCGCCGACGCGTCGAGCGAGGGCGGAGCCTTCGCGACGCCGTCCCCCGGCGACCTCCTCGAGGCCGGCCTCGACCTGTTCGAGGTCGACGTCCGGCTCGGGGACGAGCTCGAGATCGACTTCCTCGGCTGCGACGCCGCCGGGGCCCCGGTCGCGGTCCTCGCCGTCGCCGAGGACGACTGCCGCGACCTGCCGCTCCAGCTGCTCGACGTCGACCTCTGGTTCCGCGAGAACGCCTTCCTGATGCGCCGCGGCCTCGGCCTGCTCGAGGGCGCCTGGACGCGCCTGCGCTGGGACCTGCCGCATCGGCTGCTGCTGGTCACGGCCCAGGGCCTCGACCCGCGCACGTACCGCCGGCTCGAGGGCCTCGCGGCGCTGCCGCTGACCGTGCGCGAGCTGCGCTCGGTCCTCGTCCGCGGCGAGCGCCACTGGTACACGCGGGGCGTGGCCCCGTGGTCGGAGGACCTCGACGTCGTCCGCGACGCGTCGGCGCCCTCGGTCCTCCACGACGCCGGCCGCGCCGAGCTGGTCCACGACCTCCTGGCCAGGCTCCCCTCGCTCGGGGCGCGGCTCGAGGTCCTCGGCGATGCCTGCCACCGCCAGGTGCTCTGCTCCGGCGACCCGGTCCTCCGCATCGTCTGCACCGACGACGAGGTGCGGTGCTGGCTGCCGGACGAGGACGAGGGCTTCGCGCTCAACCACCGCCGCGACGTCGACCGCGCCCTCGACCGCCTGCTGCGCGCGCTGATCCAGCGCGACGGCGGGCTCGCGCTCCCGGCGCCGGCCAACGACGCGACGCCGGCGAACGGCGCGGCGCCGGCGCACGGCGGGACGCCGACGAACGGCGTGACGAGCGCGGCTCCGGCGGCGGCCTCCGCCCCGGCGGCGGGTGAGCCGACCCGGACGGAACCGGCCGCGACGGCGGAGCCGGCCCCGGCCGCCCCGGCCAGGGCCAACGGACAACGGGCGGCGCCGACGCCCGGCGTGCAGGTCGCACAGCGGCTGCGCCGGGCCCGGGTCGCCTACGCGACGGGGATCCTCGGTCCGGCGACGCGGCCCAAGCTGCCGCCGCTGCCGGCGGCCGAGGACCTGGGACCCAAGCTCAGCGACGAGGAGATCGACGCCTTCCTCGACTCGTGATCGAAGAGGCGCGTCCGGCGGAGGGGGGGATGCCGACGGGACAGGAGAGCGCCGACTGATGGACGGAGCCAGCCTCGCGGGGACGTTCCGCTTCCTCGACCGGCTGCGCGGCCTCGCGCCAGGGAGGCTCCTCAGGGAGCCCCCCAGCCTCGGCGTGGCCTCGGGCAAGGGGGGGACGGGCAAGACCTTCACGAGCGTCAACCTCGCCGTGCACCTCGCGCGCGAGCTCGGCCGCGTGCAGGTCTTCGACGCCGACCTCGGCCTCGGCAACAGCCACATGCTGCTCGGCCTGCGGCCCGAGCGGCACGTGCAGCACTTCCTGCGCGGCGAGGTCGCCCTCGACGACCTCGTGCTCGCGACGCCGCAGGGCATCGACCTCCTGCCGGGCGGCTCCGGGCTGAGCCGGCTGTCCCAGCTCGCCAACGAGGAGCTGCGCAAGCTCGCCCGCGGCCTCGCGACCCTGCCCGGCAACCGCGGCTGCATGGTCGTCGACTCGGCGGCCGGCATCTCACCGCAGACGATGCTGTTCCTGCGCTGCTGCGACCTCGTCCTGCTCGTCGTCCACCCCGAGCTGAGCTCGTTGACCGACGCCTACGCCCTGCTCAAGTGCCTCGTCCTGCGGCGGCCGGCGATCCGCGTGCTCGTGCTCGTCAACCGCGTGCGCGACGAGGCCGAGGGGCGCGAGGCCCACGGCCGCATCGCCGAGGTCGCCGACCGGTTCCTGCGCTTCCCGCTGCACTACCTGGGCTCGGTGCCCGAGGACCCGGTCGTCCGCGACGCCCTCGTGGCCAAGGTCCCCCTGCTGATCGCGTCCCCCGAGACGCCGGCGGCCCGCGCGCTGCGCGAGGCCGGCGAGCGCCTCGCGGCGATGCTCCGCGGCCTCGAGCCCTCGCGCCACGGGTTCCGCCGGCGCCTGCTCGAGCAGGCCTGAGCTCCACGCCCGCCCGCGATCAGCCCGAAACGCTCCGCGTTCCCGGCGATCCGAAGGGCATGGACGGGTGGCGGGGGCAGCTTGTCAGGGGCCGGGATCGCAGGCGGGCCGGCTGCGTCGCCGTGCTCCTCGGCCTCGGCTTCGCCCGCTGCTTCATCGACGGCCTGCGCGCCGACCTCGGGCCGGTGCCCGGGAGCGCGCCCGGCTGGCACACGCTCACCGGCGATCCGCGCACCTGGGGCCCGGACCTCCTGGCCTGCCTGCCCGGCCTCGGCCCGACGCTGGCCCGGAGGCTGGACGAGGCGCTCCGGGCCGGCCGCGGTCCGGTCCGCGAGGCGGAGCTCGCGGCAGTGCCCGGCCTGGGCCCCGAGCGGGTCGCGGCCCTGCTCCCCTGGCTGGGGAGCGTGCCCGGCAGTGGCATCGCGACCGGCGGGGGGGATGATGCAGGCCCCGCCCGCGAGCCCCGTCCCGGCATCGAGCCCGGACCGGACCCGGCGGGGCGCGCCCCATGGAGCTCCCCCGCGAGATCATCGAGCAGCACGTCCGCCTCGCCCTCGACGAGGACCTCTCGACCCGGGGAGACCTCACGAGCGAGCTCGTCGTCCCGGCCGACGCCCGCGCGACCGGCCGCATCGTCGCCAAGCGGGACGGCGTCCTCGCCGGCCTCCCTCTCGCGCTCGAGGCCTTCCGCAGCCGCGACGCCGACGCCGAGCTCACGACCGACCTCGCCGACGGCGCGCAGTTCGCCCGCGGCGACGAGGTCCTCCGGGTCTCGGGCACGGCCCGCGGCCTCCTCTGGCCGAGCGCACCGCGCTGAACTTCCTGCAGCAGCTCAGCGGGACGGCGACGCTGACCCATGCCTTCGTCCAGGCCGTGCGGGGGACCGGGGCCGTCGTGCTCGAGACGCGCAAGACGACCCCCGGCCTGCGCTACCTGCAGAAGTACGCGGTCCGGGTCGGGGGCGGCGAGAACCACCGCTACGGCCTGTTCGACCGCGTCCTGCTCAAGGAGAACCACTTCGCCCTGTCGGGCCACGGCACGGGCCCCGAGGGCTACGAGCGCACGGTGCGCGAGGCCGTCGCCGCGGGCGGCCGATACGGGCCCGTCACGGTCGAGGTCCGGGACCTCGCCGAGGCAGGGGCGGCCCTGCGCGGCGGCGCCGACATCCTGCTGCTCGACAACATGGAGCTCGACTCCCTGCGCGAGGTCGTGCAGGCGATGCGGGCGCTGGCCAGGGACGAGGGTCGGGAGGTCCTGCTCGAGGCCAGCGGGGGGATCACGCTCGAGTCGGCGGCGCGGATCGCCGCCTGCGGCGTCGACCGCCTGTCGGTCGGCGCGCTGACGCACTCGGCCCCGGCCGTCGACCTGTCGATGCTGATGGAGGCCTGAGCCTTCCCCGCATGGAGCGCGACGACGGAGCCCGCCCGCAGGAGCGCTTCTCCTGGCCGTTCCTGGCCCTGGCCATCGCGTGGATGCTGCTGCTCCACGAGCTGCTGCTGAGCGAGCCGGGCCGGCTGCCGCTGCCGCGCGCCCCGTCGTTCCTGTGGAACCTCGGCCACGTGGCCCTGTACGCGCCGCTCGGCGCGTTGCTGTACCTCGGCCTGCCCAAGACCCACGCCTTCGTCCTCCTCGCGGTCGCCGTGGCCGGCGCCCACGGCGCCGTCATGGAGCTGCTGCAGGGCACGGTCCAGGGCCGCAGCAGCGACCCCGTGGATGCCGTGACCAACGTGTTCGGGGCCGCGCTGGGCGTCGCCCTGCTCGCCTGGCTCTCGGCTCTCGGCCGCCGGAAGGCCTCGCCGGTCCCGGTCCTCGTCCTGCTCGGCCTGGCCATGGCCAGCGCGGCCGTCGCCTCGCTGTGACGGGCGCCGCGAGTCGATGACCGAGCGCGGGGCCGCCCCCGAGGTGACCCCCGCGCTGCAGGGCCTCCTGTCCCGCGAGGGGGCGCTCCCTACCGGGGCTGCAAGCCCTGCGCCCGAAGCGCCCATGGAACGGCTTGGCACGGGATCTGCTCTCCAGGACCCGCACGACAGAGCCAAGGAGAGAGACATGAAAGCCCTGATCCTGATCGTTCTCGCAGCCGCAGTCCCGGTCGGGGGCGCCAGCGCCCAGGGCCTGCGGGTCGGCGTCGGCTTCGGCATCGGCCACGGTGCCCGCGCCAGCGTCGAGCTGAGGCTGCCCCTCGGCCACTCGCGGCCCGCGGCCTCGGTGACCGTCACCAGCCCGGCGCGCCGCGTCGCCGTCCGCGAGGTCTGCCCGCCCGCGCCACGGCACGACTCCCGTACGGTCGTGCACCGCGCCCCGGTCGTGCACCGCGCCCCGGTCGTGCACCGCGCGCCGGTCGTGCACCGCGCGCCGGTCGTGCACCGCGCGCCGGTCGTCCGGACCTACGCCCCGCCGGCCCGCACCGGCTACTGGAAGGTCGTCTTCGACCGCACCTTCGTCCCGCCGGTCTATCGCTGGGAGCGCGATCGCTGCGGCAAGCTCGTCCGCGTGCTCGTCAGCGCCGGTCACTACACGACCGTCGAGCGCAGGGTCTGGGTGTTCGGCCCGGCCCGCGGCGACGACTGCCGCGACACCCGCGGCGGCCGGGACGAGCTGGCCCGGTCCTGAGACCCCGGCCCGGCCCGAGGGCCCGGCTGTCGACCCGCGCGGGGCGGCGATGCGCGACATCGCCGCCCCGCGGCCTATGATCCGGGCATGAGCGAGCGCCGGGACGAGGCCTACGACAACCCCCTGGTCACCCGCTACGCCGGCCGGGCGATGCGCGAGCTGTTCTCGGCCCGCAACCGCGCCCTCGTCTGGCGCGACCTGTGGATCGCCCTGGCCGAGGCCCAGCGGGAGCTCGGGCTCGACATCGGCGAGGGCCAGCTGAACGAGCTCCGCGCGCACCGCGACGACGTCGACCTCGAGGCCGTCGCCGCCTACGAGCGCGACCTGCGCCACGACGTCATGGCGCACGTGCACCACTACGGCGACCAGGCGCCCTCGGCCCGGGGGATCCTGCACCTCGGCGCGACGTCCTGCTACGTCACCGACAACGCCGACCTGTGGATCCAGCGCGAGGCCCTCAGGCTCGTCGAGGCGCGCCTCGTCGAGGTCCTGTCCAGGCTGCGCGAGCAGGCCGTCCGGCACCGCGACCTGTGCTGCCTCGGCTACACGCACTTCCAGCCGGCGCAGCCGACGACGCTCGGCAAGCGGATCACGCTGTGGATGCAGGACTTCGTCCTCGACCTCGACGAGGTCCGCCTGCGCATCGCCGAGCTCCCGTTCCGGGGGGCCAAGGGCACGACCGGGACCCAGGCCAGCTACCTCGCGCTGTTCGGCGGGGATCACGCCAAGGTCCGCGAGCTCGACCGCCGCGTCGCCGAGCGCATGGGCTTCGGCCGGACCGTCGCCGTCTGCGGCCAGACCTATCCCCGCAAGCTCGACTGGACCCTGCTCTCGACGCTGAGCGCGGTCGCCCAGTCCGCCGCCAAGCTCGGCGTCGACTTCCGCCTCCTGTCCCACGAGGGCGAGCTCTCCGAGCCGTTCACCGACAAGCAGATCGGCTCGTCGGCGATGGCCTACAAGCGCAACCCGATGCGGACCGAGCGGGTCTGCTCCCTGGCCCGGCTCGTCGTCGAGCTGGCCGGCTCGGCCGCGCACACGGCCTCGACCCAGTGGCTCGAGCGGACCCTCGACGACTCGGCGATCCGGCGCGTGACGATCCCGGAGGCCTTCCTGGCCGTCGACGCGATCCTGATGCTCGTCGCCAACGTCGCCGCGGGCATGCAAGCCTTCCCGATGATGATGCGCCGCCACCTCGATGAGCACCTGCCGTTCCTCGCGACCGAGGAGCTGCTGATGCGCGGCGTGCAGGCCGGCGGCGACCGCCAGGACCTGCACGAGCGCATCCGCGTCCACGCGGTCGAGGCCGGCCGACGGATGAAGGAGGAGGGCGTGCCCAACCCGCTCCTCGACATGCTGCGGGCCGACGCGGCCTTCGCCTTCGCGCGCGACGGGCTCGACGAGCTCTGCGACCCGAGGCGCTTCATCGGGCGCGCCGACGCCCAGGTCGATGAGTTCCTCGCCGAGGTCGTCGAACCGCGGATCGGAGCCGGCGTCGCGCCGGGCGCGGACGAGGTTCGGGTCTAGCGCGTCTCAATCATTGGCGACCGGGTGTCCTCTCGAGGGCGGGAGGGGTTCGACCGGCCGGAGAGCGAGGATGCAACGAAGCGTGGCGTCGCAGGGGGACTCACGCGACGTGGCAATGGGACGTCTGCCGGCCGGAGGATCCCGAGGCCCTCGGTCGGAGACGAGGGATCGCCAGCGCAGGAGACGGGGACGACCGCTCCGGCCGCGATCCGGTCTCACGATGTAGAGGAAGACTTCCTGCTTCCCCTATCTCCATGCTCCGGTCCCTTCGTCCGGTGTGCCGGGTTCGGGAGCGATCAGAGCTCGCGGAGCAGCTCGCGGGCGCGCTTGACCTGCTCGGCCTCGAAGGGGAGGCGGGTCAGGCGGAGGAACTCGGTGAGGTCCTGCTTGGCGCCCGGCTTGCGGCCGGCCTCGGCGCGGAGGCGGCCGCGATGGTACAGGGCCCCGGTGTCCTTGTCGTCGAGGGCCAGGGCGCCGTCGAGCTGGGCGATGGCCTCGTCGATGCGCCCGAGCCGCTCGTAGAGGCTGGCCAGCAGGCCGCGCGTGTCGATCTCGCGGCGGCGGTATTCGTTGCGCCGGATCCGCGACTCCTCCTCGACGTCGGCGTCGAGCGACCGGCGGGCCTGGTCCTCGTAGACCTGGTGCCGCTTGCGGACCTCCGCGAGGAACTTCTCGCCGCGGGCGACGGCGGCCTCGATGTGCTCCTTGCGCTGCTCGCCCTCGAGCCCGTCGACCGACATCGCCTCGACCTGGAACAGGAAGCGCTCGGCCTGGATCGGCGACTCGCCGGTCGCGGCGAGGTCCGCGTAGGCCTTGCGGGCCTTGTCGAGCGACTCGCGATAGAGCTGCTTCTGCTCGGCGACCTTCTCCTGCAGCTCCTTGGCCCGGTCGAGGTCGACCCCGACGTCGAGCGCGCGCCGGGCGAGGAACTCGGCCTCCTTGCGGTGGCAGGTCGCCAGCCCCTGCCAGGCGTTGCCGAGCCAGAGGTAGACGCGGTAGTCCTGCTCGGAGCGCGAGCGCATGTCGGCGACGCGCTCGAGCGTCTCGACGGCGACCTGGTACCACTCGGCCTCCCGCTCGGCCTTGAGGTTCTGGACCCGGCCGAGGTAGAGATTGAGGTAGTAGTGGTCCGGGTCGAGGGCGAGGCCTTGCTGGATCTGGCTCTCGGCCTGGTCGATCCGGTTGCTCTGGACGTACTTCTCCGCGCGCTCCGCGAAGCCCTCGATCTGCGCGCGCTCCTCCTGGCTCATGCCCCCGAAGGGGTTGGAGGTGCAGCCGAGCAGGCCCAGGAGCAGGAGGATGGAGATCGGGGTCGGTCGCCTCATCGGGTCTCGCCCGGTCCGGGCTCTCGCGGGGTCGGTCGGGGCAAGAAGGGCCGGAAGAGGTTAGGGCAGACGCGCGAGGACCGCAACCACCTCGACGTGGGAGGTGCGGGGGAACAGGTCGGCGGCGGCCAGCGTGGTGACCCGGTACCCGCCCTGGACGAGGGGACCGAGGTCGCGGGCCAGGCTCGGGGCGTGGCACGAGACGTAGGCGATCCGGGCCGGTCGAAGGCTCAGCAGGGCGTCTCGGCCCTCGGCCATCAGCCCGGCCCGTGGCGGGTCCAGCAGGCAGAGGTCCGGCCCGGGCTCGAGCGTGCCGAGGACCTCGGCCACGCGGCCGGCCCGGACCTCGACCCGCTGCTCGAGCCCGTTGCGGGTCACGTTGCCACCGGCGTCCCGGACGGCGCCGGCATGGCTCTCGACGAGGGTCACGGAGGCCGCGCCGGCGCGGGCCAGCCGCAGGGCGAAGCAGCCGACGCCGCCGTAGGCGTCGACGACCCGCTGGCCCTCGAGCCCGCCGAGGGCGGCGAGCACGGGCCGGTACAGCAGCCGGTCGGCGTGTCCGTTGCTCTGGTAGAAGGACCCGGCCGACACGCGCAGCACGAGGTCCGCGGCGCGGTCGTCCTGGTACGCCCGTCCGGCCAGCGGCAGCCAGGCCGGACCGAGCACGCGGTTGCCGCGGTCGTCGTTGAGGTTGCGCAGGACGCCCTCGACCGTGAACGGGCGCCGCCCGCCCCTGCGCTCGAGCCGGGCCACGCCCCGGCGCAGCTCGCGCGCGAAGGCCGGCCCCTCGTCCCAGACGCCGCCGGCGGTCACGAGCCCGACGAGGGCCTGCCCGGTGGCGGGCATGACGCGCAGGTCGACGGCGCGCAGGAAGCCGGCGCCGGTCCGCTCGTCCCGGGCCTCGAGGCCGTGCTCCTCGGCCAGCGCGAGCGTGGCGTGGGCCAGGGCCGTCAGGTCGGGGTCCTGGGTCTCGCAGCGCTCGATCTCGACGAGCTCGTGCGTGCCGCTGCGGTACAGCCCCGCGCGCAGCCGGCCGCGGGGGCCGGCCTGGACCGGCCACAGGAGCCGCGTGCGGTAGTGCCGCGGCGCGCGCCCGGCGCGCTCGTGCAGCAGGGCGAGCGGGGGCAGGTCGGGCGGGCCCTCGGCGGCGAGCGCGGCCGCCGCGCGCGCGAGCCGGGCGTCGAGCTCGGCGCCGTAGTCGCGCTCGAACACCGAGCAGCCGCCGCAGTCGCCGAACAGCGGGCAGATCGGGGGCCGCCTCACGCGTCGTCCTCGGCCAGGGTCGCGAGCACGCGCGCGAGCCGGTCGGGCTCGACGCGGACCTTAATCGTCTTGGCCTGCACGACCTCGACGGCGCCGCGCGGCGCGCCCTTGCGCTTGCGCAGGTGCTTGCGCTGCGTGTACAGGACCTCGCCCTCGCCGCGCCCGCGCAGCTTGGAGAAGTGCAGCGCGAGGTGGGCCGCGTCGAGCAGGGTCTCGAGCGGGGGCGGCTTGTCGCGCGGGGCGCGGATCACGACGTGGCTGCCGGCCACGCCCTGGCCGACGTGGAGCCACCAGTCGTTGCCGCGCGCGATCGACATGCTCAGGCGGTCGTTGTCGGCGTTGGTCCGGCCGACCAGGATCGGCCAGCCCTCCTTGGAGCGGAACGCCTTGTACGGGCGCCGCTCGACCGGGCGCCGCGGCCCGGCCTGCCGCTTCCGGCCGCTCGGGCGCAGGAGGGGGCCGCAGGCCTCCTCGAGCGCGACGAGGGCGTCGAGGTCCGGAGCCGCGCCGGCCTCGAGCGCGGCGAGCCGGGACCGCAGGGCCTCGACCTCGGCGACCCGCGCGCGGGCCTCGGCCAGGAGGCCCTCGGTGTGCGCCGCGCCGTCGCGCAGCCGGCGGGCGCGGTCGAAGCGCCGCTGGGCGTTCTGGCGCAGGTCGAGGCGGGGGTCGAGCTCGATGACGCGAGACCGGCCCTCGTCGTACCAGTCGGCGACCTCGACCCGGTCCAGGCCCTTGCGGTGGGGGTCGGGACCGGCGAGCAGGAGCTCACCCTCGCGCTGCACCTCGGCGTGGCCCTCCTCGGCGAGGCGGCGCTGGGCGAGGCCGGCGACGCGGCCGGCGACGGCCCGCTGCTCCCGATCGAGGGCGCGGGCCAGGGCCGCGGTCCGGCGGCTCACGTCCTCCTCGAGCTCGAGGGCGGCGAAGCGTCCGGCCTCCCGCTCGAGCCAGGCCAGGGGATCGGCCGGCAGGGCGACCTCGTCCTCGTCGCCGGCGGCGCCCGCGCGCGGGGCCTCGTACGGGGCCCCGGGCACGAGGCCGGCGCGCTTCCCGCCGGGGCGCCTCGACTCGGCCAGGATCAGGCCGTCGGCGTCGAGCAGGAACCACAGCCCCTGCGGCCCGAAGCACTCGGCGACCAGCGTCAGCTCGCGGCCGTCGGCCGCGACCAGCGCGACCTCGACCCGCCGCTCGCCGGGCAGCCGGCGGAGCCCGCGCAGCTCGGCCCCGCCCAGGGCCTCGGCGAGCCGGCGGGGGGACTCGCCGTCGAGCCAGGCGGCCTTGCCGAGCCGCGTGGCCTCGAGCAGGCAGCGGGCCCGGGCGGGTCCCCCGGTCGCGATGCGCAGCGTGCGCAGCCGCGGGTGGGGGGGATCCTCGAGGAACAGGCACAGGTCGAGGCTGCCGGCGACGACGCCGGCGCCCCGCAGCCTGCGGCCGGCCAGCATCGGCTCGAGGAGCCTGCAGGCCGTCCCGAGCTCAGCGGCCAGCCCCAAGCCTCAGCTCTTCTGGCCGAGCTCCTCGACCGGGTCGTAGATCCACGCGAAGCCCGAGCAGTCCCACTCCTGGAGCTCCTCGGCCGAGAAGAACAGCGCCAGCTCGCGCTCGGCGGCCTCGGGCGAGTCGGAGCCGTGGATCAGGTTGAAGCTGTTGCTGACCCCGAAGTCGCCGCGGATCGTGCCCGGCTCGGCCTTGCTGCCGAAGGTCGCGCCCATCATCTTGCGGCAGACCTCGATCGCGCCGATGCCCTCGATGGCCAGGGCGACGATCGGCGAGGAGGTCATGAACCGGACCAGGCCGGGGTAGAACGGCCGCGCCTTGTGGGCCTCGTAGTGGCGGGCGGCCAGGTCCTGGCTCATCCGCATGAGCTTGAGGCCGACGAGCTTCAGGCCCTTCTCCTCGAAGCGGGTCAGGATGCGGCCGACGAGGCCGCGCTGGACGGCGTCGGGCTTGGCCAGGATCAACGTTCGTTCCATGATCTCCTCGGTCGTCGCCCTGAGGCGACCGGTCGTGGTTCGAGCAAAAGGGCAAGCAGGATAGCCGTCCGCAGGGTGCGGACAAGGCGCCGGCCCGCCCCGGATCGCGGTCGCACCCGACCCGGAGGAGCGATGAGCGAAGCACCCGAGACCGGCTCCCTGCTGCTGCGGGCCGCGTACGCCCGACAGCGCGTGGCCCTCGACCTCGTGCCGCCCCAGGTCCTGGCCGACCTGCGCCGGTACCTGGCCGAGGCGGGGGACAGCTTCGACGGCTCGAAGCTCGTCGACGGCTGCCTCGAGGGGCGGGCCGGCGACGGTGAGGCCGTGCTCCGCAAGACCCTCGTCGGCCTGCGGTCCGACGTCATGATCGAGGCCACCTCGGGCCCGGTGGTCCGGTCACGGCGCCCGACCCCGGTCGCGACCAAGCTCTCGGCCGTCCTGCTCGGCAAGCTGATCGCCTTCGGCGTCTCGTTCCTGGTCGCCGTCGGGATCCTGTGGATCCTCCACGAGCTCAGCCCGTCGCTCGACATATACGCCGTCAAGGACTTCGTCCTGGACCGGGTCCGCGGGGTCCGGGGCGGCTGAGCCCCATGGGGCCGGGGGTCCCGCCCGGCCGCCAGGGCCCGTCGTTCGGGGCAGGGTCGGGGGCTTTCGATTTTTTGTGGACTACCCGTGGACAACCGCTTGGCCGGGGTGATACTTCCCCCTACCTCGCCGGAGAAGGGAAAGCTCCGCGAGGTCGAGAGCGAGTTCTGCTCGCTCCTGGAAAGGTGACAATCCAAGCCTGGTCGTCTGGATCGACGCCCTGTGAGGCCTGGCAGCGCTGGCATCACCCGATGTCAGCACCCTGACCCCCTGGCAACCGGTCCGGAAGACTCGATCGCTTCGGCGATCGGCTCGCCGCGGGTCTCGACCCGCGGCGGGCGAACATCTCCGGCGTGGTCTCCCGTCCGCGACGGAGAGGGCCCGTGTGGGAGCCTCCGGCTCTCGCCCAGGCCCGACTGACGAGACACGGTTGCCCGTTGTGGGTTGGGGAACTCCCCTCCCTAACCGCCCTCCCCATCCTGCAACGGGCTTCCCCTTACTCTCGTCCCCTGAGCCGTCCGCCGGCTCGGGATCCGTACCGACGATGACATCGCGGTCATGCCGGCGTGGCCCGAACCCCGAGGCGCGGGGTAAGGTGCGCTCCGCCGGCCGGTCGATCAGGGACCGGGGAGACCGGAGGGGAACAGGGTCATGAACGAGGGATTCCGCAGGGGCTTTCGGTCGCCGTCGTCCGAGGACGGCGGCAACGTGCCCGAGGGCCTCGTCGCAGGGCCGGCCAGGATCCGGCAGCTGGCCAAGGCCGAGTTCGCCCGGGCACGCCGGTACGGCTATGCGCTGTGCTACGCCCTGTGCCGCATCGACCGGATCGACTCGCTGGCCGACCTGTACGGCCAGGACGCGCGGCGCACCCTGATGGAGCGCCTGGCCCAGCTGTTCCGGGCGCGGTCGCGGCTGACCGACCTGGTCGGGCGGTTCGGTGACGACCGCCTGCTGTGGATCCTGCCGCACACCGAGCTCGAGGGCGCCACGCTGGCCGCCGAGCGCATCCGCCGGGCCTTGGCCGAGACCGAGGTCCAGTCGGGCACGAAGCGGATCCGCGTCACGCTGAGCATCGGCGTCGCCTGCTACCAGGACCGCAACGCGCTGTTCCACGACAGCATCCTGTTCCAGGCCGAGCGGGCCCTCGAGCAGGCCCAGGGCGTCGGCGGCAACTGCGTCGAGGCCCACCCCCTCGCGCCGCCGGCGGACGCCCCCGACGCCGCCGCCGAGCGCACGCAGGACGACCCGTCCCCGTGAGCGAGGACGGGCCGCGCGGCAGGGCCGGCACCCGGGTCCTCCTGTTCGCCATCCTCGCGGCCCTGGTCCTGTGGCTGCCGCGGCTCGACACGCCCTTCGCCCGCGTGGAGGGCTTCGCCGACTGGATCTCGAGCCAGAACGGCCGGATCGCCAAGAACCACCTCCGCTACGGCCTCGCGGCGACCCGCGGGGACCAGATCCGCAACCTCGAGCCGGCTCCGCCCGAGGAGTGGATCCACTACAACAACCACCCCGGCACCCTCGACCTGCTGACGGCCGGCGTCTTCGCCGTGCTCGGCAGCGACGCGCCCTGGGCCCATCGCCTGCTGCCGCTCCTCGCGACCCTCGCGACCGTCGCGCTGCTCTGGGTCCTCGCGGCGCGGACCGGGCTCGACCCCGGCGTCTGCGCCGGGTTGTGGCTGCTGGCGCCGCTGACCCTCACGCACGGCCTCGACCTCAGCTACGAGCCGCTGTGCATCGCCGTCATGGTCGCGCTGCTGCTCGGCTGGCAGGCCGGCCGGCGCTGGTCGCTGCTGCCGTTCCTCGTCCTCGGCGGCCTGGTCGACTACCCGGTGCTGTACCTCGCGCCGTTCTTCGGGCTCTGCGCCCTCGGCGAGCGCCGCCACGCGGCCTGGCCCTACGTCGCGGCCCTGGCCGGGTCCGCGCTGCTGTCGTTCGGAATCCATCTCGCCCACGTGGCCTGGGCCATGGGCGGGCTCGAGACCAGCGCCGGCGTGTCGTGGTGGGACCACGTCCTGCTCTCACTCGGGGACCGCGCCCCGCTGCCCGGCCTCCTGGCCTGGCTCTGGTCGCAGCTGGTCAGCCTCCACGCGAGCTTCGGCGTCCCGCTGCTGGCCCTGGGCGCCCTCGGCCTCGTCCTGCTGCTGCAGGCCCGGCCTCGCCGCCGCGCCGCGGACCCCGAGGCGCAGGCGGGCTCGGCGACCGGGCCGGGCTTCCCCGGCGCCCTGCCGATCCTGGCCTTCGGCTTCGCCGGCGTCCTCCACGTCGCCCTGTTCCGCGCCCACGCCGTCGTGCACGACTTCTGGCTCGCCTACCTCGGGCCGTCCGTCGCCGGCCTCGCGGCCGTCGGCGTCGCCCGCCTGCCGCGCGGCGCCGGCATCGGCGCGCTCGTCGTCGCCGCCGGCCTCGGGCTATGGCAGGGCAACAAGGTCTGGGCCGAGCGCGAGGCGATCCCGGTCCGCGCCGTCGCGGCCGACCTCGAGGGGCAGTTCGGGCCCGAGACCGTGCTGCACATGCTCAACGGTCTGACCCCGGGCCCACCGGGCTGGGCGCTCGGCGAGGAGCGCGGCGCCCTCGTGCTCGACGCGGCCGACCTCGTCTACCAGCCGTTCGCGACCTACCTCGACCGCCTCGGCTCGCTCGCCGCCCTCGGGCGCCCGCAGCGGCTCGTCGTGCTCGAGGCCGCGCTGCGGCCGACCGACCTGAGCTTCCTCGAGGAGCACCTGCTGCCGTTCGCCGAGGCCCGGACCTTCGACGGGCGGGCCGGCCGCTGGCGCGTCTACGACCTCGGCCCGCTCTTGCTCGACCCGGGCCTGTCCCCGTACCTGACGACCGAGGCCGAGCCGCGCCTGCGCCTCGACGCGGCCGCCCGGGCCAGGCTGATCGCCCGGGCCCACGAGCTCCTGGCCCTCGGGGTCGTGCCGGCGGGGAGCTCCCTGACCTTCCTCGACGGCGGCAGCAGGGATTGGGAGCGCATCCGGGGCCGCCGGGTCCGGAGCGGCGGCGAGGCCGAGCTCGCGGCCGGCGAGGGCTCGTTCGCGGCCTGGGCGGGGGGGCCCTGGGCCGCGCGGCTGGCGGCGCGGTTCCCCGGGCGCAGCCGCGAGGTCGAGGTCCCGGGCCCGACCGGCCCGGTCACGCTCCGGGTCCTCGTGGACTGACCCCGGACCCGGGCTAGGATCGCCCAGGCCCTTCCCGCCCTCGCGCCCCGCCGCACCGCCCGACTGGGAGCATCGGTCCTTGGAGATCCTGCTCGCCGAAGACGAACGCTCGATCGCCCTGACCCTGCGCGAGGACCTCGAGGAGGCCGGCCACAGCGTGCAGTGGGAGGGGACCGGGCTCGGCGCGGAGCGCGCCCTCCAGGAGAAGGTCTTCGACGTCCTCGTGACCGACGTCCGCCTGCCCGGCAAGAGCGGCATGGAGCTGCTCGCCCTGGCCAAGGCCCGCCGGCCCGAGACCGAGGTCCTCGTCATCACCGGCTTCGCGACCGTCGAGCAGGCGGTCGAGGCCATGCGGATGGGGGCCTTCGACTACTTCCAGAAGCCCTTCCTCAACGAGGTCGTGCTCGAGCGCGTCGCGCAGATCCAGAAGCTGCGCGAGCTCGAGGACGAGAACCTCCGCCTCAAGCGTGCGCTGACCGGCGAGGGCGACCCCTTCGAGGGCATCGTCGGCCAGAGCCGGCGCATGCAGGACCTGTTCAAGCTCGTCGAGACCGTGGCCGGGTCGGACGCCAACGTCCTGATCCTGGGCGAGAGCGGCACCGGCAAGGAGCGCTTCGCCCGCGCGATCCACCGGCTGTCCCCGCGCGCGGGGGCCCCCTTCGTCGCGATCTCGTGCGGCGCCCTGCCCGAGACCCTGCTCGAGGACGAGCTGTTCGGCCACGAGCGCGGCGCGTTCACCGGCGCCAGCCGGGCCCGCAAGGGCCGGTTCGAGCTCGCCGACGGCGGCACGGTGTTCCTCGACGACATCGACGACATGAGCCTGCCGACACCCCAGGTCGAAGCTCCTGCGCGTGCTGCGGGAGCGCGAGTTCGGCGCATCGGCAGCGAGCGGACCGTCGCCGTCGACATCCGCGTCATCGCCGCGACCAGGTCCCCCACTCGACCAGCACGTCCGCGAGGAGGTTCCGCCGAGGACCTCTACTACCGGCTCAACGTCGTCCCGGTCGAGGCTCCCGCCGCTGCGCGAGCGCCAGAGGACATCCCGCTGCTCGCCGCCCACTTCATCCGCCGCTACGGCCGCGGCCGCGACTACGAGGTCCGGCCCGAGGACCTCGCGGCGATGGAGGCGTACTCGTGGCCGGGCAACATCCGCAGCTCGAGAACCACGTCGAGCGCGATCGCCTGGCCGGACCCGAGCAGGTGCTCGAGCGCAAGAGCACCTCGTGCCCCAGGCCTCGGCGCTGAACCAGGGCACCGTCGAGGCGGGCCAGGAGACGCGGCCCCTGCGCGAGGTGCTCGTCGAGGCCGAGCGGGCCCACCTCAAGCTCGTGCTGGCCTCGGTCGGAGGCCACCGGACCAACGCCGCCAAGGTGCTCGGCATCAGCCGCAAGGTGCTGTGGGAGAAGCTCAAGGACTACGGGATCGAGTAGGGGGGGCGGCGCGCTGCCTGGCCCTGGCCTCGGTCCTGCTGACCGGGCCGCAGGCCTGCCGGGACCCGGGCGCGGGCGCGGCCGGGCAGGGCCGGCCCTCGGCCTCGGTCGGGGACGCGGCCGGCACTCGGCCCGTCCGCCAGGACGGCGACGCCGGGGCGCGGGCCGACGGCACGCCGGTCGCGCCGCGCTGGGGCCAGGGCTTCCAGGCCTTCCTGTGGCGCAACGGCGGCCCGCCGCTGTCGCGCGACCTCGCCGCGGCGCTTCGTGGCCTCGGGGCGACCGGGGTCTGCGTCGACCAGGACGAGGACCCGGTCCTGTGCGCGACGCTCGGCATCCCGTTCTACCTCGACCACGCGGCCGGCAAGGGCATCCTGCACCTGCGCGAGCCCGACTTCGACCGCGCCCGGCTCGCGTACGAGGCCGACCGGGACCGGAAGAGCCTCGCGCGGCCCAGGCCGCTGCTCGCGCCGGCGACCCGCCACGAGCTGCTCGGGCTGCTCGGGGCGCGCGTGCCGCGCGCCGCGGACCACGGGGCGGCCTTCGTGTCCCTCGACGACGAGATCTCGGTCACGCGGCTCGCCAACCCGCTCGACTTCTGCTTCGACCCGACGACGCTCGCCGCGTTCCGGGGCTGGCTCGAGGCGCGGTACGGCACCGTCGACGCCCTCGCCGCGGTCTGGGGCCGCCGCTTCCCGACCTTCGCCGAGGTCGTGCCGCCGACGACCGACGAGGTCCGCGGGCGCGAGCTGGGCGCGGGCCTGATGCCCGAGACCCTCGGCGACTGGAACGACTTCCGCGCGTTCATGGACCGCTGCCTCGCCGACACGGTCGAGGCGCTGTGCCGCAGGTCGCGGGAGCTCGCGCCCGGCCTCCCGGTCGGCTTCGAGGGCGGCCAGGCCCCCTCGGCCTTCGGGGGCTGGGACTGGCGCCTGCTGCTCGAGAGCGTCGACTACGTCGAGCCGTACGACATCGGCGGCACGCGCGAGCTCGTGCGCTCGTACCTCCGGCCGGGCACGCTGCACTACGAGACGGTCTTCCCCGAGCAGGACCCCGCGATGGCGGACCGGGTCCGCGCGCGGCTGTGGGACGCCTACGCCCACGGCCTCGACGGCGTGATCCTGTGGAGCTCGGGCCTCGTGTTCGACGGCGGCGACCCCAAGGCCCTCAGCGCGTACGGGCAGGCCCTGCGCCGCGAGCTGCCGGTCCTGACCAGCGACCAGGCCGCGGCCCTGCAGCACGCGCGGGCCGAGCCGGCCCGGATCGCGATCCTCGAGGAGCAGCGCAACGTGCGCCTGCACTGGATGCTCGACAGCAGCCGCGACGGCCCGACCTGGACGCGGCGGTTCGGCAGCCACGAGCGCACGCACTCGACGTCGCAGGCCGACCGGCTGTCGTGGATCCGGCTGCTGCAGGACCTCGGCCACCCCTTCCGGTTCGTGCCGTCGGCCGACCTCCCGGGGCTGTACGCCCGCGGCGTCCGCGTGCTGGTCCTGCCGTCGGCCCTCAGCGTCGGGGTCCGCGAGGCCGAGGCCATCGTCGACTTCGTCGACGCCGGCGGCCTCGTCGTGGCCGACGAGCGGCCGGGCCGCTACGACGACCACCTCAACCGCCGCGACCAGGCGCTCCTCGACCGCCTGTTCGGCGTCGGCGCGACGGCGCTGTCCCGCCGCCAGGTCTTCGAGGGCCGGGCGCGGCCGGGCGGCCCGACGCTGGCCTCCGGCCTGGCCCTGGCCGAGACCGGGCTGCGGTCCCTGTTCCAGACCCGCACCGAGCTGCGCGACGGCGAGGCGCTGTGGTTCGAGCGCGAGCGCGGGAAGGGCATGGCCGTCCTGATGAACCTCGTCGTGGCGACGTACGCCTCCGACCGCCTGCTCGTCGACCGCTCGACGGCGTGCCGCGACCTGCGCGGTCGCCTGCTGCGCCTGCTGCGCCGCCGCGGGCTGACGCCGCCGGTGGCCGTCGAGGTCCCCGGCTACCCGACCGTCGTCGAGAAGCTGTGGCGGCTCCTGCCCGACGGCGACGGGCTCTGCGTCGTCCGCGCCAACTGCCTCGAGAGCGACGTCCTGTTCCTCGAGCTCGCCGGTAAGGGGCCGCAGCCGATGGTCCTGCACCTGCCGTTCGCGGCCGAGGTCACCGACGCCCTGCGCGGGACCCTCGTCGGCCGCGGCCGCAGGGTCTCCGCGGCCCTCGACCCGGTCCGCGGCACCTTCCTGCGCGTCCGCCGCCTGTGACCCCCGCGCCCACGCCCCTGCCCCGGAAGGTCTTCGAGACCGTCGTGCACGAGCTCGCCCTCGGCGACGAGGAGGTCCGGCTGGTCTCGGACCTGCACCTGCACCCCGAGCGCGGCGCGGCCCTCGCGGTGCTCGACGCGCTGCTGGCGGGGCTCCCCGACGGCGCGGTCCTCGTCGTGCTCGGCGACCTGTTCGACCACTGGGTGGGGGACCGGCAGGCCTCCCTGCCGGGCTGGAGCGGGATCGTCGATCGGTTCGCCGCGGTCGCGCCGCGGCTCGGCGCCCTGCTGTTCCTCCGGGGCAACCGGGACTTCATGCTCGGCGAGGGCTTCGCCCGCCGGACCGGGGGGAGGGTCCTGCCCGGCGGCCTGTGCCTGCGGCGCCGCGAGGGTCCGGCGCTGCTGTGCCTCCACGGTGACGAGCTGTGCCGCAACGACCTGCGCTACCAGCGCACCAAGCGGCGGTTGCGCAGCGCGCCGGTGCGCGCGCTCCTGCGCGTCCTGCCGATGGCATGGGCGATGCGGGCCGCCGAGCGCGCGCGGGCGCGCAGCCGCGACGTCGTCGCCGCGGCCGACCAGGAGTCGCTCTGGCCCCTGCGCACGGCGCTGGCCGAGGCGCGGGGCGTGGGGCCGGCCGACCTCGTCTTCGGCCACATCCATCGCTGCGGTGCCGGCGCCCTGCCCGGCGCGGGGGAGGCGCTGCGCTACGCGGTGCTCCCGGCCTTCGACGAGCACGACCCCGGGCACGCCAGGTGGCGCGCGGACGGGTCGCTCGAGCTCCTGTACGACAGCGAGGTCCGACCCTGGCCGGGCGACGTCCCGCTGAGCTGACCGCGGCACGGTCGGGACTTCGGGGCGACAGGTCTGGGGCGGTGGTCCCGATCCATGGGCCCAGCTAGGATTGCCCGCCTCTGCGCCGGGCGACCGCCCTCGCGACCTCCCTCCAGTTCCCAGGAGTACCCCTACATGTTCCTCAGGACCCCTCTCTCCGTTCTGGCCCTGGCCGCCTGCCTGTCGGCCCAGACGACCCTCCCGTTCCCCGACAACCTGCCCGGCTCCGGCGGCTGCAACGTGATCCCGTTCGGCAACACGGCGAGCAGCCTGTCGACCTGGGGCAACCAGAAGTACCAGACGATCCTGACCGCCGCCCAGATCGGCACGATCCCGCGGGTCATCGCCGAGATCAGCTTCCCGCCCTGCGGGACGGGCACGCGCCTGTTCAAGACGATCAAGATCCAGCTCGGGTACAGCTCGAGCGCGACGCTGTCGACGACCTTCGCGAGCAACCTGACCAACCCGGTCACCGTGCTCGACGCCACGGACTACGCCTGGCCCCAAGTCGCCAACCAGTGGTGCCGGATCGGGCTGCAGAAGGACTTCACCTACATCCCGACCCTGGGCAACCTCGTCATCGACATCGAGGTCACCGGCGCCCAGCTCGTCAGCGGGACCGCCGGCTTCCGCTCGGCGACCAGCCCGGCCCTGCCCCGGATGTACAAGTACGGTTGGACGACGCCGCCGACGACCGGGACCTCGGGGACCTCGTCCGGCATCAAGTGGGAGCTCCTGATCGACGCGGCCGACCTGTCGGTCTACGGCATCGGCTGCCAGGGCAGCAACGGCGTCCCGGCCCTGGCCTTCACCGGCACGGCCCAGCTCAACACCGTGTTCTCGGTCGACCTCTCCGGCGCCCCGGCGTCCAAGGCGGCGATCCTCATCCTCGGCGCGAACAACCTGAAGCCGCTGCCGGTCGACCTCGGGATCATCGGCGCCAAGGGCTGCTGGCTCTACGTCTCGCTGGACCTCCTGTTCGGCGTCCCGACCGACGCCAGCGGCAACGCCTCGGTCCGCTTCCCCATCCCCAACGACCGCTCGCTGGTCCGGAACCGCGTGTACTTCCAGTACGCGCCGATCGACGCCACGGCCAACAACCTCGGCCTGACGACCAGCAACTACGGCAGGGTCCTCATCGGCTACTGAGCCGCGCGCCCCGGGCCTCAGCGCCCGGCGTCGCCCGGCCCCTGCACGACCGCGTCGCCCGGCTCCGGCCGGGCGACGGCTCGCCGTGCCGAGGGGTCCCCGTCGTGACATAGGCGGGACAGGCCCGCGGTCGGGTCCCCGATCAGGGACCTAGAATCGCGGGCATCTGCGCGGGGCGCCCGCCCCTGCGACTTCCCTCCATTTCCCAGGAGTACCCCTACATGTTCCTCAGGACCACCATCTCCGCCCTGGCCCTGGCCGCCTGCCTGTCGGCCCAGACGACGCTGCCGTTCCCCGACAACCTGCCGGGTACCGGCGGCTGCAACGTGATCCCGTTCGGCAGCACCCCGACCAGCCTGTCGACCTGGGGCAACCAGAAGTACCAGACGATCCTGACGACGACCCAGCTCGGCAACGTGCCGCTGGTGATCGCCGACATCAGCTTCCCGCCGTGCAGCACGGCCGTGCGGGAGTTCAAGACGATCAAGATCCAGCTCGGCTACTGCTCGACGACGACGATGTCGACGACCTTCGCGAGCAACCTGACGAGCCCGGTCACCGTGCTCGACTCGACCGACTACCACTGGCCCGTCACGGCCGACAAGTGGAACCGGATCGGCCTGCAGAAGACGTTCACCTGGATCCCGACCCTCGGCAACCTCGTCATCGACGTCGAGGTCACCGGCGCCAACGCCAACGTCTCCGGCGCCGGCTTCCGCTCGGCGACCAGCCCGGCCCTGCCGCGGCTCTACAACTTCGGGTGGACCACCGTCCCGACGACCGGCACCGTCGGGACCTCGTCCGGGATCAAGTGGGAGCTCCTGATCGACGCGGCCGACCTGTCGATCTACGGCATCGGCTGCCAGGGCAGCAACGGCGTCCCGGCCCTGGCCTTCACCGGCACGGCCCAGCTCAACAACGCGTTCTCCGTCGACCTGTCCAACGCTCCGACGTCCGGGGCCGCGATCCTCCTGCTCGGCGCGAGCAACATGCTGCCGCTGCCGGTCGACCTCAGGATCCTCGGCGCCAGGGCTGCTGGCTCTACGTCTCGCCGGACATCGTGTTCGGCGTCCCGACCGACGCCAGCGGCAACGCCTCGACCCGCTTCCCCGTGCCCAACGACCGCTCAGCTGGTCCGGAACCGCGTGTACTCCAGTTCCTGCCGTTCGACAAGCAGGCCAACAACCTCGGCCTGACCGCCAGCAACTACGGCAGGGTGCTCATCGGCTACTGAGCCGCGTGGCCCGGGTCCCCGGACGGGTCCTGGTAGGGACCCGATCGGGGACCGGGGCCCCGTCCCGATCGACCGGTTCACGGCCGCGACGTAGAATCCGCGCTCTCGTCCCGCGGACCCGTCCCGGTCCGTCGCGGGGCTCCGCCTCTCCCCTCTCCCCAGGTCCCCGTCATGAACGCCCTCGCCCTCTCCGCGGCGCTGCTGCTCCCCCTGTCCCTGCTCCCGGCCCAGACCTCGGTCTTCTACCCCGACAGCACGCCGTCCGGGAGCTGCAACGTGATCCCCTTCGGCTCCTCGCCGGCGTCGACGAGCACCTGGGGCAACCAGAAGTACCAGAGCCGGGTCGACAAGTCGGCGATGCCGGTGGCCCCGCAGATCATCACCGACCTCGGGTTCGCGCCCTGCGGCACCGGGACCTCGTACTTCAAGACCATCAAGATCCAGATGGGCTACACGTCGTCGACGACGCTCTCGACGACGTTCGCGGCCAACCTCAGCAAGCCGGTGACCGTCCTCGACAGCAGGGAGTACCGCTGGCACCACACGTCCGGCGCGTTCAACCGCATCGGCCTGCAGGGCCAGTTCCTCTACATCCCGGCCAACGGCCACCTCGTCATCGACATCGAGGTCACCGGCGCCCAGCTCGAGGTCGGCACGAGCCGCGGGTTCTGCACCGGGACGACGATCCAGCGCCTGTTCGCCTTCGGCTGGACCGGCACGGCGCCCGCGACCGGCTCGACGGACGGGGGCACGACCCAGGCCGCGCAGAAGGTCGAGCTCGTCATGACCGCGGCCGACGCGTCGATCTACGGCATGGGCTGTCAGGGCAGCAACGGCATCCCGATGCTCGCCCTGACCGGCACCGGCAAGATCAACAGCAGCCTGTCGATCGACCTCTCGAACGCGCCGGCGTCGTCGGCCGCGATCCTGCTGCTGGGCGCCAGCTCGGCCCCGCCGCTGCCGATCGACCTCGCCCTGCTCGGCGCCAAGGGCTGCCTCCTCGCGGTCGGCCCCGACTTCCCGTTCGCCGCGCCGACCGACGCGTCGGGCGCCGCCAGCGTCAAGCTGTCGATCCCCAACGACCAGGGCCTCGTGCGCGGCAAGCTCTGGTGGCAGTGGCTGCCTGTCGACAAGCAGGCCAACCAGCTCGGCTTCACGGTCAGCAGCTTCGGGCGCGTGCTGATGGGGCTCTGAGCGTCCGGTCACTCCGAACGGCCCGTGCATCACGGGTCGCGCCGGCAACGCCCCGATCGACCGGAGGCGCCGCCTGGTCTCAGATCGGGGCTCTCTCCGTGCGTCTTCTCGCGACCCCTCGCCCCCTCTCGGCGAGGCGGGGCAGTCCTCTCCAAGGATCCTCGCCATGAAGTCCCTCTCCTCCTCGCCCTCGGGCTGTGCCTGGCCGGCACGGCCTCCGCCCAGGCGACGTCGCTGTTCTTCCCCGACAACCTGGCCTCGGGGACCTGCAACGTGATCCCGTTCGGCTCCTCGGCCTCGGCTGTCTCGACCTGGGGCAACCAGATGCCCAGTGCATCATCGACTCGTCGACGATGCCGGCAGCCGCAGATCATCACCGACCTCGGCTTCGCGCCCTGCGGGACCGGCACGACGTGCTTCAAGACGATCAAGATCCAGATGGGCTACTCGACCAGCTCGACGCTGTCGACGACCCTTCGGCGGCGAACCTGAGCAAGGCCCAGACCCTGCTCGACTCCAAGGAGTACGCTGGCACCACACCGGCAACGCCTGGAACCGCATCGGCCTGCAGGGCCAGTTCATCTACATCCCGGTCAACGGGCACTCAGAAATATCGACATCGAGGTCACCGGCGCCAACTCGAGTCCGGCAGCGGCGCTGGGTTCCACCGCAGCACGACAGATCCAGCGGGTCTTCGCGTATGCGGCCTGGTCCGGGACGACGGCGCCGGCGACCGGCGCCGACCGACGGCGGCACGACCCGGGCCGCGCAGAAGGTCGAGCCTCGTCATGACCGCGGCCGACGCGTCGATCTACGGCCAGGGCTGCAAGGGCAGCAACGGCGTCCCGACGCTGGCCCTGACCGGCACCGGCAAGCTCGGCTCGACCTTCACGGTCGACCTCGCCAGCGCGCCCGCGTCGTCCGCCGCGATCCTCCTGCTCGGCGCCAGCTCGGCCCCGCCGCTGCCCCTCGACCTCGGCTTCCTCGGAGCCGGAGGCTGTCTGCTCGCGGTCGGGCCCGACTTCCCGTCCGGGGCACCGACCGACACCTCGGGCACCGCCAGCATCAAGCTGCCGATCCCCAACGACTCGTCGCTCGTGCGCGCCAAGCTGTGGTGGCAGTGGCTGCCGGTGGACAAGCAGGCCAACCAGCTCGGCCTGACCGTGAGCAACTTCGGGCGCGTGCTCATCGGCCTCTGAGCAGGCCGTGGGGGCGCCCGGGAAACCCTACCGGGCGTCCGGGTCCACCTTTCTGCGACCCAGCACGTCGCCCTACCATCCCCTGACCTGTCCTGCCGGCGTCGCCGGCCCCTCTCCGCCTGCCTCCGCGCGGCGGAGCCTCCCCTTCCTCTCCAGGAGTCCCTCATGAAGTCCTTCTCCTTCCTCTCCGCGGTCCTGCTGCTGGCCGGCACGGCCGCCGCCCAGACCTCGCTGTACTTCCCCGACAACCAGGCCTCCGGGACCTGCAACGTGATCCCGTTCGGATCCACCGCCTCGTCCATCTCGACCTGGGGCAACCAGAAGTACCAGTGCGTGATCGACTCGGCGTCGATGCCGACCGCCCCGCAGATCATCACCGACCTCGGGTTCGCGCCCTGCGGCACCGGTGTCTCGTACTTCAAGACCATCAAGATCCAGATGGGCTACTCCGCGAGCACGACGCTGTCGACGACCTTCGCCGCCAACCTCGGCAAGCCCGTGACCGTGCTCGACTCCAAGGAGTACCGCTGGCACCACACCGGCAACGCCTGGAACCGCATCGGCCTCCAGGGCCAGTTCCTCTACATCCCCTCCAACGGCCACCTCGTCGTCGACATCGAGGTCACCGGCGCCAACCTCGAGAGCGGGAGCGGCACCGGCTTCCACCGCAGCACGACGCTTCAGCGCGTCTACGCGGTCGGCTGGGCGACGACGCCGCCGGCGACCGGCTCGAGCAGCATCGCCGCGCAGAAGATCCAGCTCGTCATGACCGAGGCCGACGCGGCGATCTTCGGCCAGGGCTGCAAGGGCAGCAACGGCGTCCCGACGCTGGCCCTCAACGGCACCGGCAAGCTCAACTCGAGCTTCTCGGTCGACCTCGCCGGCGCGCCGGCCTCGTCGGCCGCCCTCCTGCTGCTGAGCGGGACCTCGTCCCCGCCGCTGCCGGTCGACCTCGGCGTCATCGGCGCCCCGACCTGCCTGCTCTGCGTCGGCCTCGACTTCGCGTTCGGGTTCCCGACCGACGCCACCGGGGCCTCGAGCGTCAAGTTCCCGATCCCCAACGACCAGGGCCTGGTCCGCGCCAAGGCCTGGTTCCAGTGGGTCCCGGTCGACAAGCAGGCCAACCAGCTCGGCTTCACGCTCAGCAACTTCGGCCGCGTCCTGATCGGCCTCTGAGCCGACGCGGCCTCAGGCCAGCTCGAGCGGGCGGAAGCTCCCGGTCTCGGCCAGGCGTTTGACCTGGCCGTGGACCTGGAACGCCCGCTCGATGCACTGGTCGGAGTTGTGGTACTCGTAGCGGGCGAAGCGGCCGACCGTGTAGAGCCCCGACTCCTCGTCGAACCAGCGCCGGACCCGGGCGATGCGCGCGGGGAACTCCAGGTCCTGGTCGATGTACGCGTAGCGGCTGTGGAAGCCCGCCGTCACGACGACGCGGCCGGGGTCGATGATCCCGGCCCGCCCGAGCGCGCGACCGAGCTCGTCGACGAAGCCCTGGTCGGCGTCGAGCGCGCCGCGGTACGTGACCTCGGCCATGATCGAGCCGTGGCCCTCGGGCGCGTTGCGCGGGCTGTAGTTGCTGAAGTAGGTGACGCGGTTGGCCGGTCCCTGGGCGGGGAACGGCAGGTAGATCCACGACAGGTCCGGCAGCGGCTCGTCGAGGCGCAGGCCGTAGAGCACGTTGTAGAGCGAGATCGGCCGCATCGCCCCGACGTCGGCGCGGATGCCCTCGGGCACGCCCTCGAGCGCCGGGACGAGCTCGGGCAGCGGGATCGTGTTGACGACGAGGTCGAAGTCCTCGTCGTTGACGCGCCAGCCCGCCGCGGTCCGACGCAGGCCCGTGACCGGCGTGTCGAGGCGGACCCTGGACCGGACGTGGGCGAGGATGCCGTCGGTCAGGGCCTGGAACCCGCCCTCGAGCGGGAACCAGAACACGGCCTGGTGGGTGTAGCCCTGGGTGTCGATGCCGACCGCGGCCTTGAGGATGTCGTCGAGCGGGGCGTCGGGGACGCGGCCGGCGACCCAGGCCGAGCTCATGCCGTCGAGCTCGCACTCCCAGATCTTGCGGTTGTAGGGGACCATGAAGTGGTCCGCGAAGCCCTTGCCCATCTTCCAGTGGATCCAGTCGAGGAAGCCCTCGGGGCAGGGCTCGCCCGCCTCGCGCCGACGCACGGCCTCGAGGTAGCCCTTGAGGCAGTCGAACTTGGCCTCGGGCGTGAGGTGGCCGACGCCGTTCTCGAACGGGTACGGGACCCAGCGGTCGTGCCAGCGGATCCGCGTGTGCCGGTCCTTCTGGACGAGGTTGTCGCGGCCCACGTGGTCGAGCATCCAGTCGAGGACCGCGCGGTTCTTGGAGAACAGGATGTGCCCGCCGCTCCGGTCGCAGGTGAAGCCCTCGACGACCTTGCTGCGGCACAGGCCGCCCGCCGTCCGGCCGCGCTCGAGGACCGTGACCTCGAGGCCGTCCTGGTCGAGGAGCCGCGCCAGCGTCAGTCCCGTGACGCCGGCTCCGAGGATCGCGATCTTCAAGGCTCTGGAATCCTGGTCGGGTCGCTGTCTGTGGCCGGTTAGATTGGACCGGCCATGACGGCCCTGGCCCTGCTCCCAAGCCTACTCTGCCTCCTGTCCGCCGGCCAAGGCGACGACCGGAACGCCGATACGGCGGAGGCCCCGCGCCCGACCGGGATCACGACGGTCCGCGTCTGGCACCGGCTCGAGCCCGAGGAGCTCAAGGCCCTCGAGGGCTTCCGCCGCGAGCTCGTCCGCACCGAGCCGCGTTACCGGCGGTTCCAGCCGCTGACCTTGACCGACCGCGCGCAGAAGCCGCTCGGGGAGCCGCTGCGGCAGCAAGGCTGGGACCTGTGCCTCGGCTTCACGCGGGCCGAGCCGACGCGGTCCGCGAGCGCCTCGCCCCGGTCGGCAAGGTGCCGTGGGTCCTGCTCGGGGCGACGGCCCTCGACCTGTTCCACGGGCCGGCGCCGGTCGCGGCCGCGCCGCCGCCGAAGGACGCGCGCCTCGTGGCCCCGGACCTCGCCCGCGTCCCGTCGTTCGGGCGGTGGCTCGCGGCGTTCCGCAAGGCCGACGGCACGCCGGCCCTCGAGGCCCTGCGCGCCCAGGCCCTGCCCGAGGACCTGCACGACCTCGCCTCGGTCCGCGCCCGCCTCGCCGAGGCGCCGGAGCTGTGGGGGGTGACGCGGCCGACGCGGGAGGAGCTCGCCGGCGCGGCGTCCCCGCACTGCCTCGTCGAGCTCGGCGTCGGCATCGCCGGCGACGCGTCCGCGCGGGAGCTCCTCGTCGACTTCGTGACCCGCCTGGCCCAGCCCGCCAACCGCGACCGCATCTTCGGCCGCGAGGGCTTCGTCCCGGCCGAGGCCCTCGCGGGCGTCGCGGCCCTGCCGGCGCCGTCCCTGCTCGAGGTCGACGAGGCCCGCCTGCTGTGGACGGCGTCCCGGGCCCCGGCGGGCGTGCCGATCACGGCCCCGACCGGCGACCAGGCCTGGATCGACACGGTCCTCCTCGGCGGGGCCTGCGTCGTGCTCGTGCTGCTGATCTGGATCTCGCGCCGCGGTCAGTAGCGGAACACCGCGGCGACCTCGCTCGCCTCGGGGATCTCCTGCTCCCGCAGGTCGAACACCGAGGCCCCGGTCCCCAGCGCCAGCGACACGGCCAGGTCGACGAGGTCCTCGTCACCGGCCTGCCGGTGGGCGTGGATGTCGAGGCCCCGCTCGAGCGGGCGACCCCAGCTCGTCGTCCTGGGCGAGGCGAACAGCGTATCGATGCGGCCGATCCGGCCGGCCTCGACGACCTCGGCGAGCTGGCTGCTGGCCCGGTCCTCGTGGGCGAGGTTGCGGAAGCGCTCGAGCGCCTTGCGCCGCTCGCGCTCGAAGCGGGGGGACAGGACCTCGAGGGCCCGGGCGTGCAGGTCGTCCGGGTCGGCCTCGTCGGGGTTGCCCGACAGGAGTTCGGGCACGAGGCTCGGCAGGCGGCTGACGTCCCGGTAGATCGCGGCCTCGTAGTCGACCGCGGCGAGCAGGACCGGCGCGTGCGAGCCTTCGAGCAGGCGGCGAACCCCGTCGTCGACGAGGCGGAAGAAGCGGCCCAGCTCCTGCTTGCGGTCGTCGACCCCCCGGCCCTGGCCGTGGAAGGTCACGGCGCCGCCGCCGCCGTGGAACTGGAGGCTCTTCTCCTGGTAGTCGTAGCCCAGGGCCTCGTTGAGCGAGCCCGGGATGTCGAGCAGGTCGAGCTCGCGCAGGCTGGTGCCGCAGCCCTCGTACAGGCGGACCTTGTTGCGGCTCAGGGCCAGCAGGTGGAAGGCCCGGTCGGGCTGCAGCAGCGGGAGGATCGGGCGCAGGCAGAAGCGGTCGCCGACGACGACGAGCTCCTCGACCGGCAGCGCGAGGCGCTGGCACTGGAAGAAGCCGTCGCTGGCCCAGACCGCGAGGCCCTCGCCCTGGTGCCGCCAGAACAGGTCGTCGCCGCTGAGCGACCGGGCCGGGAACAGCGTCCTGCTGACGGCCCGCTTGTCGAGGCCGTGCTCGGCGAGGGCGGCCTCGGCCTCGTCGAGCAGGTTGCCGAAGCGAGGGCGGTCCTGGAGCTGCTCCGGACCGCGGGGGTGGGTCGGGAGGAACATGGACAGGCTCCCGGGCGCGCGGCGCGCGGCCAGGGCCTCGAGATCCCGGCGCGAGAACATCGGATCACCTCCGGCGACAGCCTCGTCTACGAGGTGGCCGGGCCGCCGAGCCGGCCGCCCGCCCGATCCTCGGAGTACGATTCTCTCCGGCGCGGACCAACCCCGCGATTCGCCACAGGGCGGATTGCCGGGCGGGACTATGAGGGGGGCATAGACGCCTCCGGAACGACCGGGGCGCACGCGGAGATCGATCCCCGCGCCTCCTCCTTTCGCTACTCGGGTGTCGCGCGCGGCCCGAAGGTCTCGACGATCGGCGTGACGAGCGCGCCCGCGTCCTTGATGTGCAGGTCGCGCTGCGGGAACGCGATCGTGATGCCGGCCGCGCGGAACTCCTCGTCGATGCGCTGGTGGAGCTCGTCGACGAGGTCGGGGAACAGGTCGCGGTCGCGGTGGAACACGCGCAGCTCGAAGATCAGCGCGCTGTCGCCGAACGACAGGAACAGCGCCTTGGGGCGCGGCTGCTCGAGGACCTTGGCGCAGCCCTGCGCGACCTGGAGCAGGCGCCGGCGGGCCTCGCCGGTGTCCGAGCCGTAGGCGATGCCGACCGGGATCCGCAGCCGGTTGATCGGGTCGCTGAGCGTCCAGTTGACCAGGCGGCCGGTGATGAACTCCCGGTTGGGGACGAGCAGCTCCTTGCGGTCGAAGTCGGTGATCGTCGTCGCGCGCATGCGGATCCGGGACACGAGCCCCTCGGTCTCGCCGACCGTGACGACGTCCCCGATCCGGATCGGGCGCTCGATCAGGAGGATCAGGCCCGAGACGAAGTTGGCGAAGATCTCCTGCAGCCCGAAGGCCAGGCCGAAGGTCAGGGCCGCGACGAGCCATTGGACCTGCGACCACCCGACGCCGAGCGCGCCGAAGGCCAGCAGGGCGCCGAGGACCGTGATCGTGTAGCGGACCAGGGTGACGATCGCGAAGCGCGCCCCCGACTCCATCGGGAGGCGGTGCAGGACGACCATCTCGAGGAACGACGGCAGGTTCCGGGCCGTCAGCACCGTCAGCGCGATGAGGATCAGGGCCAGGCCGATGTCGGCCAGCGTCACGCGGGTCGGCTCCGCCTCGGCGGCGGGGGCCGCGCCGTCCCCGGCGGCGGGCAGGAGCTGGCGGCGCGGGTCGTCGGGCGGGAGCAGGTCGGTCACGCCGCCGGACGGGGTCCCCCGGTCGGCGAGGACCGGGGGCCTCGGCGTCCCGTCGTCCCCGGCGACGTAGGTGATGCTCGGCCAGATCTGCACGCGGTCGAGCACGCGCAGCGCCGGCAGGGTCTCGCGCCAGATCCCGTACAGCCCGAGCACGAACAGCACGAAGAACAGGCCGCCGAACAGCTGGCGCGTCTGGGCGTTGAGCTGGAGGAGCTCGAGGCGGTCGGGCTCCGGCGTGAGCGGGACCTCGTCGTCCCGGCCCTCGCGCCCGGCCCGGGCCTCCTCCGCCTCCTTGGCCTCGCGCGCCTCGTACTGCTGCAGGGCCAGGCGCCGCTTGGCGACGAACAGCCAGCGCAGCGTCAGGGCGTACAGGAACACGAGCGCGGCCAGGAACAGCAGCGTCTCGAGCAGCAGGACGAACAGGCGGACGGCGGTGTACGAGTAGCCGAGCAGCGCGAGCACGGCGAGGGCGACCGGGAACAGCCAGGTCGCGACGTGCAGGAGGTGGCGGGCGGAGTGGATCCAGCTGTCCTCGCGGCGGCGGAAGTAGCCGGCCAGGAGCTCGCCGTCGGGCCGCAGGACGCGGTAGTGCAGCAGGGCCAGGGCCAGGGTCGCGCCGATGAACAGGAAGCGTCCGAGCGTGTCGCGCCACTCGAGCTCGTCCTGGGCGTCGAGGACGAGGACGAGGATGACGAGGGCCGTGCCGATCGGCAGCAGCCGGGCGAGGTTGCGGCGCAGGTCGACGACGCCCTGGCGGGTCCAGCGGAAGTGCTTCTCGAACAGCCCGCCCGGGTACGCGGCCGCGAACAGCACGAACAGCGGGTAGAGGAACACGACGACCTGGTCGAGGGCCTGGGCGACGGCTTGGGCCTGGGGCACGCGCTCGGGCATCGCGCTGAGGGCCGCGGCCAGGAGCACGAGGGCCGTCGGCGTCGGCAGCGCGTTGACCACGGTCCAGCACAGCGCCTGGAGGGTCAGGCCGAAGCCGTCGGTGCCGGCCTTGGCCACGCGCTCGGCGAGCTGGCCGAGCCGCCGCCGGCCGTGCAGCCGCAGCGCGTACAGGCCGGCGACCCCGAGCAGGCCGAGCACGAACAGGGCCCACTGCCGGGCCATGAGGCCGACCATGCCCCTGGCGACGCGCTGCCAGGCCGCGCCGTCGACCAGCCAGCGCAGGGCCTCGAAGGCGCTGGCCGGGTCCAGGCCGCCGTCGAACGCAACGCTGCGGATCCACAGGATCCGCTCGTCGAGGAAGCTCCGGTAGCTCGTCAGCTCGGTCAGGTAGGCGCGGCGGCCGACGTCGAGCTCGAGCAGGCGGGTCCGCAGGTCCCGGTTGGCCTTGCGCACGGCCTCGACGAGCTCGGCCTGCCGCGTCAGGAGCTCGCGGGCCAGCCCGCTCAGCTCGGCCGGCACCGGCCCGCCGATCTCCGCGCCGAGCGCGAGCCCGACCTCGGCGAGGCGGTCGTCGAGCGGCTCGAGCTTGCGCGCGCGCTCCTCGAACAGGATCTCCTGGTACAGCGCCTCGGAGATCCTGCGCTCGTCGGCCGCGATCCGGTCCTCGAGCCGGCCGAGCGGGGGCAGCTCCTTGTACTCGCGGCGCAGGAGCAGGCCGGTGACCTCGTTGAAGCCGACCGCCTGGACCTTCTCGTAGACGTCCTTGGCCCGGTCGCGCAGCTCCTGCTGCCGCCGCTCGAGGGTGGCCTGCTCCTCCTGGGCCGCGAGCAGGGCGTTGGTCAGCGTGACGCTGCGGGAGGCGAGCTCCTCGTTGTCGCGGGCCAGCCGGCCCAGGACCGGGTGGGCCTCGATCTCCTTGCGCCGCGTGACCTGCTCGGCCTCGGCGGCCTGCTGGCGCCGCGCCTCGAGCAGGCGGGCCTGCCACGCGTCGACCTGACCCTGGGCGGTCTCGAGCCGGCGCCGCGCGAGGTCGACGGCCCGCGCGCGCCGCTCCGGGCGCGCGTTGAGCGCGCGCTGCTCGGCCTCGAGGGCACGCAGGCGCTGCTCGCGGGCCTGGACCTCGGCGCGGAGCAGGCCGCGGTCGGCCTCGGCCTGCGCGCCCTCGGGTCGCGTGTCGGCGACGGCCTCGAGCGCCGCCCGCTGCTTCTGCAGCGCCGCGCGCTCGGCCGCGAGCTCGGCCGGCAGCGCGCGGGAGCGCTGGGCCGCGGAGGTCTCCGCCGCGCGGGCCTCCTCGAGGGCGTCGTTGGCGACCTTGCGGTCGGCCTCGGCGTTGCGGAGCCCGGTCTCGAGCTGCTCGATCGCCTGGTCCTGGCCGGGCATCGTCGGCGGCTTCTTCTCGGCCGCCAGCGCCTGCTCGAGCGCGGCCAGCAGCGCGTCGGCGCGGCGCGCCTCGTCCTCGAGGCGCTCGGCCCGCTGCCGGGCCTGGCGCGCCTCGTCGAGCCGCGTGAGGGCCTTGCGCCAGGTCGCGATCGCGGCCTTGGTCGCGTCGTCCTGCGGCACGCTCTCGAGGACCTTGATCGCCGCCTCGACGCTCGCGCGGTCGAGGGCCTCCTGCCCCTGGGCGGCCGGCCTGGGCTCCGGCGGATCCTGTGCCGCGGCCGGGACCGACAGCAGGGCCAGGAGGAGGAGCGCCTTCACCGGGAGCGGATCTTAGCGGGGATCGCGGCGCGATCCTCGGCCCGGTCCGCGCGAAGGCCCCGTCAGCGGCAGCGGACGAGGAGCTGCCGCGGCAGCCCGACGAGGTCGTCGCCGAGGTCGTCGAGGAAGCGGCGGCCGTCGCTGTAGTAGCCGGCCGTCGGGCGCAGGTCGGGGCGGCGGCCGCGGAACCACTCGTTGAGGGCCTCGATCAGGAGCTCGCGCACGTACTTGGCGAGGCAGCTCGCGGCCGCGGTCGGGAACGACCGGTCCTCGCCCTTCTCGACGAAGCTCAGGTGCGTGTGTCCGCCGACGGCGTACTCGCTGTGCCCGGGCCGCTCCTGGACGACGGCGACGTCGGTGCCCGGGAAGGCCCGCGCGAGCAGGCTGCGGTAGCGGCCGCGGGCGCCCTGCCGGTCGATGACGACGCGCAGCGACCAGGCGTCGTCCCCCGCGCGGCGGGCGGCAGCCTCGACGATCCGCACGAGGGGCGCGAGGCTGGCCTCGAACAGGACCAGCGACTTGTTGTCGTGGCGGGCGACGGCCTCGTTGAAGCGGCCGACCGGGAGGCAGTGGAACGGGTGGAGCAGGCAGCGGACCCCGCTGCGCTCCATGCCCTGGCGCGCGAGGTGGGCCTCGAGCTCGAGCGTGCGCCGGTCGTTCCAGCGCGGGAGGGGGCGGGCGGCGAGGCCCTCGTACCACGGGTAGGCCATGAGCTCGCCGGCGAGGTCGGGGCCGAGCAGGGCGCCGACGTCGGCCGGCAGCGCGCCCTCGGCGGCCAGCGTGAGGCTCAGGGCCGTGCGCTCGAGCTGGGCGTGGCCGCGCGCGCCGACCTTGACCTTCTTGCTGTCGTCGACCCGGATGCGCCGGTCGCGGCGGTCGCGGGGCTGCTTGCAGAACCAGGGCTCGCACAGCGTCCAGGCGTTGGCCCCGCCCGGCCCCTCGAGCAGGAGGCCGGCGACGACGAGCGGGCCGAGCAGGGGCCCGAGGCCCGCCTCGTCGATGCCACCGAGGAGATGGAGCGGCTCGGGCCCCGGCGCGGGGGCCGGGCCGGTGCCCGGGGCCGTCACGGGGCCCTCCCGCGCTCTACCCGGAGGGCCCCCCGTGCCGATGAGGTGGGGACCTCGGATCCCGTACGGAGGAGAGCCTTGCAGATACTGCTGCTCGAGAAGGACAAGGTCGTCCGCGACCAGATCATGGTCGGACTGCAGAACTTCCCGAGTTCGCGGTCGAGACCGCCGACGGCTTCCGCGGGTTGTCGCGCACGCGGCAGAAGCGCTTCGACTGCATCTTCATCGGGTGCAACACCGAGGACGACGAGGGGCTCGAGATCCTCGAGGCCCTCCGCGAGTACGACCGGCAGACCGACGTCGTGTTCGTGACCAACTTCAAGAAGTCCAAGGCCATCCTGGCCAAGCGCAGCCGCTACAACATCTTCGCCGTGCTGCACGTGCCGCTCGAGCCGGCCGAGTTCTTCCGGCTCGTCGGCCGCCTGCGCCGGCGCACCGTCGGCGCCTGATCATCGGGCAAGGCGCCGCGCGGCTCCACGCCGGAGTGGCCCCACGGCCGGAGCGGCGCGAAATGGGCCGGGCGGCTGGCCAGCCCGCGGGCCCTCCGCTACAACCCTCGGCTCGGTGGAGCCGAACCCCGCCCAGCCAGCGCCGCCGGCCCGCGTCCTGCTCGAGGGCCGCTACCGCAAGTTCGTGCGGGACCTCCCGCAGACGGTGTTCTTCTGCCCGCGCTGCAAGGGCCGGCGCGGCGGCTGCGCCCACTGCGGCGGCTTCGGCAAGCTGACCCGCGACTCGGTCCAGGAGCTCATCGCGCGCCGCGTGCTGCCGCGCTTCCGCGCGCGCAAGGGCAAGTTCCACGGCGCCGGCCGCGAGGACCTCGACGTGCGCATGCTCGGCGGGGGGCGCCCGTTCGTGTACGAGGTGCTCAAGCCGCGTGAGCTGGCCGTCGACCTCGCCGCCCTCGCGCGCGACGTCAACGAGCTCGGGGCCGGCCGGATCGAGGTCACGGCCCTCGTCCCGGTCCCGCGCGGGCGCGTCGCCGAGCTCAAGGAGACGCGCTGCGACAAGGTCTACCGCGCCCTCGTCTCGCTGCCCGCGGCCCGGCTCGACGCCGTCCGCGCGCGCGTCGGGCAGGACCTCGAGGTCACGCAGCGCACGCCGCAGCGCGTCGCGCACCGGCGCGCCGACAAGGAACGCGTGCGCCGGGTCACGGTCCTGTCGCTCGAGCCGTTCGAGGACGCCGTCGAGGTGACGCTCAGGTGCCAGCACGGCACCTACGTCAAGGAGTGGATCTCCGGCGAGGAGGGGCGCAGCACGCCGTCCCTGGCCGAGCTCGGCGGGGCCGCGGTGCGCTGTCTGGCCCTCGATGTCGTCGACGTCCTCGGCCCGTTCCCGCCGCTCGAGGGCCGCGAGGCCCCGACGTTCAGCTCGGACCCGGGGTGGCCCCTGCCTCCCGCGCTCGCTCCGAGCCGCTGGGCCCTCCGCGACGACGCCGTGTCCGGAGCCGCAGCGGAAGGCTGAACGCGAGCGGGATCAGGAGCCAGAGCAGGCCGGGTCGCTTCTTCGAGAACCACGTCGGCAGGTCCCTCGTCAGCGGCAGCAGCAGCGGACGCTCGGAGGCGCCGAGGCTCCGGCCGTCGGCGTCGAAGGCCTCGAGCCACAGCGCGGGCTCGGGGTCGAGGCCGGCGTCGACCGAGGGCCACAGGTCGAAGACGAGGGGGGGGCGGCCCCGGGGGAGCCCCTCCAACGGTGTCCTCAGGACCGTGCCGAGCTCGATGCTGCCGTTGGGCAGGGCGGGCACGCGGACCCGGAACCAGCCCTGCATGCCCAGGACCCAGACCGCGTAGTCGTGGGGGCGCAGGCCCTCGAGGCGCAGCGCGGTGAAGCTGTCGCCGTTCGCCCAGGCCTCGGCCAGCTGCACCAGCATGTCGTGGTCGAGCCGGTCGGGGCCGGCGTAGACGGTCGCCAGCCGGCCGACGGGAGGTGGCGTCCGCTGCTCGGGCACGGCCTCGAAGAACGGCCGGTCGGGCAGGACGCGGCGGTGCCCGTCGTGGAACGGCGGGACGCCGAGGCGGTCGACGCCGACCGGGAACGCGCGGAAGCGGCCGACCCGGGAAGGCGCCTCGACGAGGACCGGGTCCCGATCGGTGGCGTCGACGCGGGCGAGGGCGGCGTCGCGCAGGCGCACGACCTCGGCGCAGGTCCGACGCAGCTCGGCGCGGCCGTCGAGGCCGACGCCGGCCCAGGCGCCGAGCAGCAGCAGCGCCGGGACCGGCCCGGCGACGGCCAGCGCGCCGGCCAGGGCCACGGTCATGAGGTAGCCGTAACGCGGCTCGACGCCGCCGCCGGCCCCGGCCGCGGGCAGCGCGAGCAGGACCGCGGCGACGACGAGGGCGAGCACGAGCCTCCACCTGCGCCGCGCGAGCACGGCCGCCGCGACGAGGGCGAGGGCGGCGAGGACCGTCGCCGGCGTCCCCGCTCCGGAAGGCAGGAGGGCGGTCCAGAACCGGAGGGCCGGCCGGGGGTCGAGGACCTGGGCCTCGTAGCCGCCGACGACCTCGCCGAGGAAGGCGAGGCGGAGCAGCAGGACGCCGAGCAGGGCCGCCGCGTACGGCCGCAGACGCTCGAGGGCGACGACGATGCGCGCCGCGACCGACCCGGGCTCGCGCACGAGCCACAGCAGGGCCAGGACGCCCGGCACGACGAGGCACGACTCCTTGGTCCAGCAGCCGAGCACGAACGCCGCGAGGGCCGGCACGAGGCTGCGCAGCCGGCCCTCGCGTCGGCGCAGGTCGAGCTCGACCGCCAGCAACGCGAACAGGGTCGCGTGCGTGTCGACGCGGCCGACGACCCACGACACGGCCTCGAGGTGGTTGGGGTGCAGCAGCCAGAACGCCGTGGCCGCGAGCGCGGCCAGCGGGGACGCGAGGCGCCGCAGCAGCAGCCAGACCAGGACGGCGTTGGCGAGGTGGACGAGCAGGTTGGCGCAGAGCGGCCAGAGGGGGCCGTTGCCCCCGAGCAGGGCGTCGACGGCGATCGACAGCGTGACGAGCGGGCGGTGGAACAGCGCCAGCCGCTCGAGGCCGTACTGCGGGCCGACGAAGTCGCCGAGGACGTGGTCCCAGTCCTGGACCCAGTGCAGCGCGATGTAGTCGTCGCTGCGGAACGTCAGGCCGGCCGGCCACCAGGTCCACAGCGCCGCGGCGAGGACCAGGGCGAGGGCCCAGCACGGCGGTCGGTCGCTCCCGGGCACGCCGGATCGCTCCGGTGCGGCGCCCAAGGTCACGCTCAGAGGGTGACGCCGAGGATCTCGGCCTCGAACACGACCTGGCCCTCGTACAGGGCCTGGGTCGGCATGCGCGCGATGCGGCGCCGGAACATGCCGCCCTGGGACACGAACACGATGCGGCCCGGCGGGACGACCTGGCCGCGGTAGCGGACGTGCTCGACGCCGCCGAAGCCGATCAGCGTGTCGTCCTCGATCCCGCTGTGCTCGCGCCAGAGCACGGTCGCCGCGTGGGCCGCGCCCTCGAGCATCAGCACGCCGGGGAACAGCGGGCGGCCGGGGAAGTGGCCGCGGGCCCACCAGTCCTCGGGCGTGAGGTCCTTGTAGCCGACCAGCAGCTTGCGCTCGACGTCGACCAGGCAGACGCGGTCGAGGAGCTGGAACTCGTGGCGCTGGGGCAGGTGTCGGCGGAGCCGGTCCTCGGGGACCGCCACGTGGTCGAAGTCGAGCTCGGTGGGGTCGACCCAGGGTCCGGTTGCCATGGGGGGATTACAGCCCCGTGGCGAGGCCCGGTCGAGGGCGGAGTTCAGGACCCTCCGAGGCCTGGACGATAGAGGGCGGGAAGCGCCGTGGCGTGGGCCGGACCGGGTCCCCGCCGCGAGGCGCGGGGCAGCACGAATCCCGCCCTGGCACGGGGCGGGACACGGGGGGGATCTTGAGCTTCCAGGGCAACCTGCAGAGCCTCTGCCTGTTCGACGTCGTCCAGAGCATCACGAACAACCAGCTCACGGGCACGCTCGAGCTCCACGTCGGCCGGTTGGAGCGGCGCATCCACTTCGAGGACGGGCGCATCGCCATGGTCTCGCTCGGGCAGGGCGTCGGCCTGCCGATGAAGCAGTACCTGCTCAGGCGCGGCTGGGTCACCGAGAAGGCCCTCGAGAAGGCGCTGGCGCGCCGGGGCACGAGCCGCGTGCTGCTGCCCGAGCTGCTCGACAAGCAGGGCGTGCTGTCCGCCGACCAGTTCCGGGCCGCCGTCGAGGAGCACGTCTCCGAGGTCATGTACGACCTCCTGCTCGTCAAGGAGGCCGAGTACCAGTTCCAGGAGGGCCCTCCTCCCAAGGGCTGGTTCGACCTCGTGCAGAAGAGCCTCAAGCTCGCGCTCGAGACGCCGCCGCTGATGGTCGAGGGCGCGCGGCGCGAGGACGAGTGGGCGCGGATCCGCAAGCTCGTCGGCTCCGAGCGCGACCTGTTCCTCGCCGTCGGCGAGCCCGGCGAGCTCGACGAGGACCACGCGCTGCTGTTCGAGGCGCTGGACGGGCGCAACGACCTCGCGGCGATCGAGCCGATCCTCGGCCGCAGCCACTTCGACGTCTGCGCGCTCCTGTGCGACCTCGTCGAGTGGGGCTTCGCGCGGCCGGTCAACCCGGGCGAGCTCAAGGGCCTGGCCGAGGAGGCCATGGAGGCCGGCGACCTGGAGCGCTCGGCCGGGCTGCTCGAGCACGCGCTCGAGCTCGAGCGCGTCAACCCCGAGCTGCGGCAGAAGCTGGCCGGCGTCCTCGAGGCCCTCGGCCGCGGCAAGGAGGCCGCCCAGGCCTGGGCCATCCTCGGCCTGCGCGCGATGCGCGACGGCGACGACGCCGAGGCGCTCGACGCCTTCCGCAGGGCCTGCGAGCTCGACCCCGACGACGTCGGCCTGCACGAGCGGATCTTCGAGGTCGAGGAGCGGGCCGGCGCGACCGGCGACTACGCCCGCGTCGCGATCGAGCTGTCGATGCGCTACCACGACCTCGGCCTGCTCGAGAAGGCCGTCGAGGTCCTCGACCGCGCGATGAAGCGGCCCGACCTCTCGGGCCGCCCCGAGCTGCTCGGCCGGCTCGTCGACTTCGAGAAGCAGGGCGGGCGCAGCGAGCAGGCCCATCGCCGCGTGCTGCAGGCCGCCGACGAGGCCGAGCGCTGCGGCGACCGCGACCGCGCCCTGGCCCTGCTCGAGACCGGCGCCCGCTGCTTCCCCGAGTCGCGCGAGGTCCAGGGCCGGCGCGAGGACATCCTGAGCTTCCGGCGCGAGAAGCTCGCCGCGTTCCGGCGGCGCCTGCTGCTGCGCGCGGGCGGGCTCCTGGCCGCCGTCGGCCTCGGCTGGCTCGGTCTCCAGGAGTGGCGGCTGCACGGCGACCTGCGGCAGATGCTGCACGACGCGCCCCAGGCCGTGGCCGAGGACCGGGCGCTGATCGCCCTCGAGGTCGCGCAGAAGATGGCCGAGGCCCATCCCTGGGCCCTGTCGCGGGGCCTCGTCGAGGAGCTGGCCGCCGGGCTCGCCGAGGCCGAGAAGCAGTCGATCCGCCGCGCCGCGCTGGCCGGGGACTTCCGCTCCGAGCGGCTCGAGGCCCTGGCCCGCCTGCGCCCGGAGCTCGAGCTGGACTCGTGGCGCGGTTGGCTCCAGGAGGCCCGCGAGCTCGAGCAGCGCTTCGGCCCTTGGCTCGGCCACGGCGGCGACCGCGGCGGCGACCCGTTCACGTTCGACGCCGCGATGGCGCCGCGCATGACCGAGCTGTACCCGCGGCTCGACGCCGAGGGCCAGGCCCGCATGCGGGCCCGGTTCGCCGCGCTCGACTGCGTCGTCGCCCTGCCGCTGTTCGTCGAGCACGCCCTGCACGGGACCGAGGAGCCGGTGCTCCAGGGTCAGGGCCTCGGCTCGGTCGTCGACCGCCTCGCGAAGAAGGCCCGCGAGGGATCGGTGTCGGGTGGCCGCTACGCCCTGCTGCGCGCCTGCCGCATGCTCGAGGACGACCTGTTCGGGCCCCAGCCGACGCGCGCCGAGAGCCTGCTTCCGATGCTCCTGCCCGGCCTCGACCGCCCGCCGCGCAACCGCGAGGAGTTCCGCTCCTACACCGGCTCCTGAGCCGGCGGGACCGGCGCTACCACTGGCGCTTGTAGACGTCGTGGCAGCGGCCGCAGTACTGGCGGCCCACGGCGCGCGGGTCGGCGAACATGCCGCGCAGGGTCCCGGCGTCCTTGCCGGCGGCCTCGGCGACCCGGCTCCAGAACCCGCTCGTGTCCCTGGCGAAGCCGACGAAGTCCTCGCGCGTGTCCCGCGGCCGGTGCTCGCCGGCGAGGTCGCCGTAGCCCTCGGCCAGCTCCCGGGCCCGCTCGGCCACCTCGTCCAACCCCTCCCGGCTGTCGTCGAAGCGTCCGTGGCGGAGCGCGCCGAACGTCTCGTCGGCGGCCTCCATGAGCTCCTCGAGGGGGCCCTCCTCGTGCTCCGTCTCGTGCTTCCCTTCGTGGGCCTCGTGGTCTTCCTCGTGGGCCTGGCCGTCGCCCCGGGTGGGGCTGCAGGCGAAGCACAGGGCGGCGAGCACGGCGGGGACGAGGAGTCTCGGGTTCATCGGCGTTCCTCCCGGGGACGGCGTCAGAGAGAAGCACGGGCGAGCAGCGCGGGCAAGCACCGGCGCGCTTCTTCGCCGGCGCCGGCGAGGTCGGCCAGGGGTCCCGCCGGCCGCCGGTCGCGGACGACGAAGCGGCCCGAGGCCAGGACCGAGTGGACCGCGCCGCGCTCGGCGGCGTAGACGAGGCGCACGAACGGGTCGTCGACGAAGCCGGTCCACGCCGGGTCGAGGTCGAGCAGGACGATGTCCGCGCGCTTGCCCGGCTCCAGGCTGCCGCGGTCCCGGTCGAGGCCGAGGGCCGTGGCCCCGCCCAGGGTCAGGCGTTCGACCCATGTCCGCGCGGGGACCACGGCCGGTCCGGCGACGAGGTCCGAGAGCAGGGCCGCCTGGCGCAGCTCGGTCAGGGCGCAGAGCCGGTTGTTGGCGGGCGCCCCGTCGGCGCCGAGGGCGACCGGGATGCCGCGCGCGAGGAAGTCGGCGACCGGCGCGATGCCGGAGCCGAGCTTGAGGTTGGTCGAGGGGCAGTGCAGCACGGCGGCCCCGCTGCCGGCCAGGCGCTCGCGCTCGACCTCGTCGAGGTGGACGCAGTGGGCCAGCGAGGTCGTCGGACCGAGCAGGTCGAGCGCCTCCAGGTGGGCGACGGGCCTGCGGCCCGTCGCGGCCAGGACGCCGTCGACCTCGTCGGGGTGCTCGGCCGCGTGGGTGTGCACGCGCCGCCCGCCGGCCCTGCGCTCGGCGACGCCGGCCAGGAGCTCGTCGCTGCAGGACAGGACGAAGCGGGGGTTGAGGGCCGTGTGGAGCCGGCCGTCCCGCCCGTCGAAGGCGCGGTGGAGCGCGTCGGCCTCCGCGAGGCAGGCGCGCGCGGGGCGGACCAGGGCCGGCGGGACCCGCGGTCCACCCCGATCCATCATCGACGCGCCGCAGACGGCCGAGAGGCCCGAGGCCAGCACCTCCTCGAGCACGACCTCGGTGTGCGCGGCGGTCTCCATCGACTGGAACGTCGTCGTGCCGCCGAGGCCCAGCTCGACGAGGCCGAGGCGGGCCGAGGCCCGGAGGCTGGCGGCGTCGTGCGCGGCCTCGAGCGGCCACACGCGCCGCTCGAGCCAGTCGAGCAGCGGGAGCCCCTCGGCGAGGCCCCGGAACAGGACCTGGCACAGGTGGACGTGGCCCTGGACGAAGCCGGGCAGCGCCCACAGCCCGCCGCAGTCGACGCGCTCCTCGCCCGGCTCGGGCGCGAGCCGGCCCACGGCCGCGATGCGCTCGCCGGCGACCCTGATCGCGCCCGGCCCCGGCGCGTCACCGGGGCGCATCGTCGCGAGCGAGAGCCCGGTCAGGAGCATCCGGCTCAGCCGTCGAGCCGGTGCAGCGTCATGCGGACCTCGAGCTTCGTCCCCGGGGCCGCGCCCTCGACGACCGGCTGCGCGAAGACCGCGAGCGGGTCGCCGCCGCGCGGCGGGACGAGACGCAGGTCGGTGCCCGACGACAGCCGCAGGCGCGGCTCCTCGAGGCCGCCGAAGCGCTCGCGGACCTCGCGTGGGTGCAGCATCAGGTCGCGGAGGTCGATCGGGATCCACTCCATGCCGGGCACGCGCGCGGTCGTCCAGATGCGCAGCTCGTCGAGGCGGTCCTCGCCGCCGGGCCGGGGGACGGCCCAGCCGACCTCGAGCCTGGCCTCGATGCCCAGGCTCCGGGCGTGCGCGACGTACAGCCGGCACAGGTCGAGGGCGTCGCCGCGCTTCTGCTCGAAGCAGGCCGCGAGGTCACGCAGCGGGGGACCGTCCCGGTACTCGCGCACGAAGAGCACCGCCAGCGCGCGGAGCTTGCCGAACACGGTCGGCGCCTGCGCGGACTCGTACAGGGCCCGCTTGCGGATCGCCTCGAGCAGCGTGGGGTCGAGCGCGTCGCCCCCGCGGCCGCCCTCCCACAGGGGGCCGGCGGTGGCGTCCTCGTCGGGCGGCCGGACGGCCTGGAGCACGAGGTCGACCGTGTAGCCGAGCTCGAGCGGGGCGTCGGGCGTGGCCGGCCCCTCGATGTAGAGGATGCGGTTGCCGTTCCCGTCGCCGTGCTCGACGACGGTCCCCCCACGGCCGTGCAGGACGAGCGAGGACACCTGCTCGCAGCCCGGGACCGTGATCGGGGCCGGGGCCCAGATCCGGGCCCGCTCGGCGCCCTCGGGCCCTCCGGCGCAGCGCGCGAGGACCTCGAGGCGATACGGCTGCTCGGCCTCCGGCGGGTGCATGCCGACCGGCACGCAGGACATCGGGGCGAGGAGGAGCAGCGGCGACAGCAGGCCGAGCGTGCGCCCGGCGAGGCTCGTGCGTGACCCGGTCACGGGGTCCATCTTGCCGGCGACACGAGGGTAGGCAAGGCGGCGTTCCGGGGAGAGGATCGCGCGGATGTTCGCCGCGCTCGCGCACAGGAACGGCTTGCTGTACGTCGCCCGGGCCGACCGAGGAGGTCGGCTCGAGGTCTTCGAGCCCGCGACCTGGGCGCGGGTCCGCGTGCTCGGCCCGCTCGTCGGGGACGAGGACCGGCTCGACGTCGGCGGCCTCGCCGTGGCCGGGGACGGCCGCCTGTTCGTGTCCGACACCGCGCGCTGCCAGGTGCGCGTGTTCCACGCCTTCGGCGGTCCCTCCGCGCGCATCGGTCCCGAGCCGGGCCGGACGGTCCCCCGGGACCGGCGGGGGATCCCGGCCTGGCCCAAGGGCCTCGTCGTCGACGATCAGGAGCGGCTCTGGGTCGCCTGCGGCCGGCAGGCCTGGGTCCACGGGCTGCAGCTCTTCGCCCCCGACGGCCGGCTGCTCGACTCGGTCGCGTCGCTCGGCGAGCGGACCAGGACCTGGGCGGCCCCGAGCGGGCTGGCGCTCCACGGCGGCCTGGTCTGGGTCTGCGACACCCTCGAGGACCGGCTCCAGGTCGTCCGCTGCCGGGGCCTGGGGCACGTCGCGGCCCACGCCCTCGACCGCGACGCCGGTCTCGGCCGACCGATCGCCGTCGCGGTCCACGAGGGGCACCGCGACGTCCTCGCCCGCGAGCCCGCCGAGGGCCTGTGGCGCTTCGACCGCGAGATGCGGCCGCTCGGGCGGCTCCTCGTCCCGGGGGGCGTCGAGGGCGGCTGCGACCTCTGCGCCCTGCCGGACGGCACGACGCTGCTCTGCGACCGCCACGGCGACCGCCTCGTCGCCGTCGACCGGGGGGGCGGCGCGCGCGAGCTGGACCGCGCGGACGCCTGACGCGGGCCTCAGCGCCGGAGGGTCCAGGCCGGGTCGGCGTAGCGCTCCGCGCGGATCGCGCGGGCCCGCGCCGCGACCTCGCCGGGCAGGCCGTCCGCGCGGCGCCACCCGCGCCCCAGCGCCGCGGCGATGCGCCCGGCGAGGACCTCCGGCAGGCGGTCCTCGCCGCGCAGGCCGAGCTCGCGCAGGGCGCCGATCTGCGGGCCGTCGTCGACCCGGCCGAGCAGGAGCGAGCCGTGGCACAGCACGCGCCCGAGCCGGCGGCGTTGGGCCGAGCCGACGACCTTGCGCCCGTGGCGGTCGACGAGGTCGATCCCGACCGGGTCGGCGAAGCACCACGGCGACCCGCTCCGGGGCCCGGGCCGGGGCGGCGAGACGTCGACGCCGAGCTCGGCGAGGGCGGCCGCGAGCGCCCGGTTCACGAGCCCGTACGAGCCGGGGCCGGGCGGCAGCAGGTCCTCGCCGACGGCCAGGCAGTACGTCAGCTCGTCGGCGTGGAGGATCGCGCCGCCGCCGGTCGGCCGGCGGACCAGCGGCCGCGCCTCACCGGCGAAGTCGGCCGCGGCCTGGAAGTAGCCGAGCGAGATCGTCGGCGGGTCCCAGGCGTAGAAGCGCAGCCACAGCCGCGCGGTGTCCTCGAGCAGGGCCTCGTCGACGGCGAGGTTCCAGTCCCCGGCGGCCGGGGGATCGACGAGCACCTCGAGGGCCGGGCCCGGGCCCCCGACGGAGCCCGGTCCGGCCTCGCCGGCTCGGCTCAGTGGCCGCCCTCCGCGGCGACCTTGGCGTAGTCCTCGGCCGACAGGAGCTCGCTCCAGCCGCCGTCGCCGTCGGGCCGGACCTTGATCATCCAGCCGTCCTCGAACGGGGACTTGGCGAGCCGGTCCAGGTCGTCGGCGAGCTCCTCGTTGACCTCGACGACCTCGCCGGTGACCGGGGACAGCAGCTCGGAGACCGCCTTGACCGACTCGATCTCGCCGAAGGCCTCGCCCTGGGTCACGAGGACGCCGGGGTTGGGCAGGTCGACGAAGACGAGGTCGGAGAGCTGCTCGACGGCCACATCGGTGATCCCGACGACGACCAGGTCGCCGTCGCGCCGCGCCCACTCGTGGGACTCGAGGTACTTGCAGTCCTTGGCAGACATTGGATGGATGGCCTCCGGGCTCAGCCCTGACGCTTGTAGAAGGGGAGGGGCACGACCTCGGCCGGGATCTCCTGGCCGCGTGCGGAGACGACGAGGTGTCGGCCGGGCTCGGCCAGCGCCGCGGTCACGAAGGCGGTCGCGATCGGGGCCTCGCGCATCGGCGACCAGGTCCCCGAGCAGACGACCCCGACCTCCGCGCCGCCGTCGAGGACGGCGTAGCCCTGGCGGGGCACGCGCTTGCCCTCGCCCAGCAGGCCGACGAGCTTCCGCGCCGGGCCCCGCTCCGCGATGCGGGCCAGGGCCTCACGACCGACGAAGTCCTGCCCGAGCTTGACGGCCCACGACAGGCCGGCGGAGAGGGGGTCGACGTCCTCGTGGATCTCGTGCCCGTAGAGGGACATGCCGGCCTCGAGCCGCAGCGTGTCGCGGGCGCCGAGCCCGATCGGGGCGATGCCGTGGGCCGCGCCCGCCTCGAGCAGGGCGTCCCAGAAGCGCTCGGCCTCGGCGACCGGGAAGTAGACCTCGAAGCCGTCCTCGCCCGTGTAGCCGGTCCGCGACACGCTGCACGGGACGCCGAGGACCTCGCAGTGGGTCCACTTGTAGTAGCCCAGCTTCGAGAGGTCGGCGCTGCACAGGGGCTGCAGCACGGCCTCGGAGGCGCGGCCCTGGAGCGCGAGCATCGCGAGCTCGTCCGAGCGGTCGACGAGCCCGGCGTCGAGGTCGGCGGTGTGCCCGGTGATCCACTCGAAGTCCCGCTGCCGGTTGGAGGCGTTGACGACGAGGAAGAACCGCGCCGGCCGGTCGGGGTCGCGGTAGACGAGGACGTCGTCGAGGACGCCGCCGTCCTCCTTGCAGAGCAGGGCGTAGCGGATCACGCCCGGCTTGATCTTGGACAGGTCGTTGGTCAGGACGCGCTGCAGGGCGGCCTCGGCGTCCGGGCCCTCGGCGAAGAACCGGCCCATGTGGCACAGGTCGAACAGGCCGACCCTGCTGCGCACGACCCGCGCCTCGTCGAGGATCGAGTCGTACTGCAGGGGCATCCGGTAGCCCCCGAAGGGCACCATCCGGGCGCCCAGGGCCTCGTGGCGCTGCCTCAGCGGCGTCTCTTGCACGATCTCTCCTGCGGCAGGGTCGCGGCGGGTCGGCGCCGGCCCGTCACCGGCCGGTCGTCCGACACGAGGCGAAGAGTCTACTGCCAGGCCGCCGCGCGGGAAGGGATCGCCTGCCGTGGAGCGCCCCCGGCAGCGGCCGGGAGGCGGCGCGGAGCGCCCGCGGCGGGCTCAGGCCCCGTCGTCGCGGCGGCCGGCGTCCTCGGCGAGGCGCCGGGTCAGCTCGTCCCAGTCGACCTCGTCGATGTCGCCCCAGGTGATCGGCGGGAGGGTCGCGAAGCGCCGCTCCTCGTCCTCGTCGGCGAACGGGCTGCCCGGGCCCTCGACCTGGGCCTCCTCGTCGGCCCCGAGCAGCTCGGCGTAGAACGCGTCGAGGGGGGAGCCGCCGAGCTCGGGCTCCTCGCCGTCGTCCGGCGCCTCGAAGGGGCCGAGGGCCTCGACCTCCGCGTCGCTGAGGAGCTCGAAGAGGTCGCCGTCACCGTCCAGGTCGTCGTCGGGGTCGCCCAGGCCCTCGGGTCCGGCCGCGGCCGCGTCGACCTCGAAGCCGGCCCCGTGCCAGTAGAAGCGGTGGGGCAGCGGCCCCTCGTCCTGGGTGCCGGTCTGGGCCGGCGCCGGGGCCTCGGTCCGCGCGCGGCGCGTCTCCGGCAGGCGCTGCCAGATCTCCGACTTGAGCTTGGCGAAGCGGCTCGGGGAGGTCCGGCGCGCGGCCGACATCTCCCGCAGCGCGCGCGGCAGGTCCCCGGCCTCGAGGGCGATGCGCCCCAGGTACAGGGACGCCTGGAAGTCCTCGCCGACCTGGCTCAGGACCTCGCGGAACTCGCGCTCGGCGCGGTCCTTCCTCCCGGTCATCAGCCAGAAGCGGCCGATCCAGTAGTGGAGGCGGGCCCGGAGGACCCGTTCGGTGCGTTGGAACAGGCGGCGCAGGGTCACGGAGGATTCCGCGGGGGAAGGGGGAGAACCGAGGACGCCAGCGTTCTAGCACCGCCCAGGAGGCCTCTCAAGGCCGGTGCCACGGGGACGCGGCGGGATTCCCGGCACTCTTCGCCCGGGTCCCGTTCGGGCCTCCGCCCCACCCCGAGGGCGGATCGGCGCATTTGCCCGGGGGCCTCAGGGAAGGCCCAAGACCGGGGCGGGTCAGGGCCGATAGAGGCCGAGGAGCAGCGCCGGTCCCGCATCGGTGCAGCCCCCGGTCCCGTACCGACGCCCGCTCAGGGCCCGGTACGGAACGCAACGCACGCATTTCCCGAGGCACTTAGATGGCGCTCAAAGGCGACCTGACCAGCGTCGGTTTGGCGGACGTCTTCCAGATGCTCGCCCTGAACCGGAAGGAGGGGATCCTCTCCATCACCGGGCAGGACCAGTTCCGGGCGCTGTACTTCGGCCCGCAGGGCGTCACGCTCTACTACAACGAGCACGTCTACCTCGACCGCCTGCTCGACACGCTGGTCCGCAAGGCGCACCTCGCCTTCGACGTGCTCACGGCGCTGCGGCGCGAGAACGGCGGCGACCCCATCAGCACGGTCGAGGCCGTGCTCGGCAGCGGCGTCGTCCCGGAGGACGTCTTCCTCTCGACCTTCCGCGAGGAGATGGAGGAGAGCGTCTACGACCTGTTCCTGTGGGAGAACGTCCACTGGGAGTTCTTCGAGGGCGTGCAGGCGCTGCAGGGGCACGAGGGGGTCATCAACGAGAACTTCTTCCTCAACCCCGACTCGCTCGTCATGGAGGCCGCGCGCCGCCTCGACGAGTGGAGCGTCATCCGGCAGCAGGTCGTCGACCAGGGCGAGATCTTCGCCCCCGTCGCCGGGGCCGAGCCGCAGGGGATCGTGCAGCAGGGGAACCTCCAGGACATCTTCGAGGTCGTCGACGGCAAGCGGAACGTCGGGCGCCTGATCGACATCACGGGCCTCAGCCCGTTCCACGTGTCGAAGGCCCTGGCCGAGCTCGGCAACCAGGGCCTGATCGAGCCCCTCCGCGACGACCGGCTGATCGCGAACGCCGACGAGTGCTTCGCCGAGGCCCGCTACGAGGACGCCGTCCACCTGCTCGAGCGGGCGATCCAGGACGGCATCGGCGTGCCCGAGGCCTACGTCAAGGTCGCCAAGGTCTACGAGCTCCAGCAGGAGCTGGCCAAGGCCAACTGGCACCTCAAGTGCTACGCGACCGAGCTCGTCGAGGCCGGCCGCATCGACGAGGCCGTCAAGGTCCTCGAGTCCTGCCTGCACAACATCCCGACCGACCTCGACGCCTGGGAGCGGCTCGTGCACGGCCTCGTGCACCAGCAGAGCCCGTCCCAGGACCCGCACGAGGTCGGCAAGAACCTGATCGACCTCTACCTCGAGCTGGACGAGACCGAGCGGGCGCGCAAGGTGCTCGAGGGCCTGCTCAAGGTCCGCCCCGAGGACATCGAGCTCAAGAAGACCCTCGTCGCCGTGCACACCAAGGCCGGCGACACGAAGCGGGTCATGGAGCTGTACGAGTCGATCGCCGACGACCTCGTCGCGTCCAAGGACCCGATCGGGGCCGTCCGCTTCCTGCAGAAGATCCTGATGCTCGACCGGACCCGGACCGACGTGTCCGACCGGGTCAAGCAGCTGTACCTCGCCGACGAGCGCAACCGCGCGCGCCAGCGCGGGATGTTCCTGACCGTGGCCTCGCTCGTGTGCCTGGGCGTGCTCGGCACGCTCTACTACCTGTACGACCAGAACGTCGCCAGCAGGTTCGACGAGCTCGACGCGAAGCCCTTCCTGGAGGACCGCGACTTCGAGGGCGCGATCCGGATGTACGAGGACTTCCTGGCCGACAACCCGCTGAGCTGGTCGGCGTACCGCAAGGTCGAGCCGGTCGTCGCCGACCTGGGGTCGCGCCGGGACCTGCACCTGGCCGAGATCGAGCGCGAGCGGCGCAACCGCGACCGGGTCGCGACCCAGAAGCGCAAGGAGTACCTGGCGCTGTGGGACGAGTACGAGGCCGCCTTCGAGCAGGAGCGGGACGCCGAGAAGGCCCTGGCCCGCCTCAAGCGGATCCTCACCCTCGTCCAGGAGGCCGGCCAGCAGCAGGACGAGATCTTCAAGCAGCGGAACGACCTCGACCTGGCCGAGCGGACCCTGCGCGACCACCTCGCCAACGCCGGGCGCATCGAGGTCCGGATCCGGCAGGCGCGCAAGAAGGGCGACCTCCAGACCGAGCGGGCCCTGGCCCTCGAGATCCACGAGGACTACCCGTACACGCCGCCGGCGCGGCGGGTCGAGATCCCGATCCTGTTCCGGACCGAGCCGCCCGGGGCCGAGGTCCTGCTCGACGACAAGCCCCTGGTCGCCGACGGCCAGCCGGTGCGCACGCCGGCCGTCATCCGCGTGCCCAAGGGCGGGCACAGCGCGCTGCGCCTGCGGCTCCCCGGCTACGAGGAGCGGGCCGTCGCGTTCGACTCCGAGACCGCCTCGCCCCAGGACCTCGTGCTCCGGGTCCAGGCCCTGCGCGAGCTGGTCCTGCCCGACGATGCCCTGACCGGGCTCGTGACCGAGGGGGATCGGGGCATCGTCGGCCTCCGCTCCGGCCGCGTCCTCTGCGTGGACCTCGACACGGCCGCCGTCGTGTTCGAGCTCAAGCTGCCGGGCCTCGAGGAGATCCGGCACCCGCCGGTCGTCCGCGGTGGCCTCGCCGTGCTGGCCACGACCGAGGGCTGGCTCCGCGCCTACGCGCTGCGCGACGGCGCCGAGCGCTGGCAGCGCCGGCTGACCCGCGGCAAGACCTCGCCGATCCTCGAGACCACGGTCGGCCTCGTGGTCCAGGACTCGGGCGGGAGCCTGCGCTGCTTCGACCCCCAGGACGGCCGCGAGATCTGGACCCAGACCACCGGCCTCGACGCCGGCAACCGCCTGCGCTTCTCGGCCGGCCGGATCTGGGCCGCCGACGGCGCCGGCCGGATCCTGGCCATCGAGCCGGGCACCGGCGAGATCTGGCGGTCCTGGAAGCTCGACACGGGCATCCAGGACGGGCCCGTCGTCCACGGCGGGACCATCGCCGTGTGGTGCCAGGACGGCAGCCTGCGCGGCATCGACAACCTCGGCAAGCAGGTGTGGAAGCTCGACATCGGCCAGGACTTCACCAAGGGCGCCGTGCTCGTCGACTCCCACGGCTTCGTGTTCGCCTCGACCGACGGCGTCGTCAAGCGGGTGTCGCCCGCGGACGGCGAGGTGCGGTTCGAGAAGCACCTGCCGGGACCGTTCGCGGGCGGGGCCTGCCAGACCGGGGCCAACATGTTCTTCACCAGCCAGAAGGGTGACGCGACCTACCTGACGAGCTTCGTCGGCGACGGCCTCGACATCCGTTGGGAATACCGCCTCCCCAAGGGCATCCGGGGCCACCCC
>JAWKUM010000027.1:0-59168 GCA_041398545.1 Planctomycetota bacterium
CGGACAGGATCCGCGATCACCCGGCAAGATCGCAGATGGGGTCTACCGGGCGCTTACACCGAATCCAGGGGGCTGGGTCAGGCGACCATCCGCTGGCCCAACACCCCTCCAGCTTCGGTATCGCAGGGACAGGCATATCCTCGGTGACCTCGCTAAGCTCCCTCTGCCTGAGCCCACCCCGGCTTCAGTAGTTCCCGAAGGATGGAGCCATGACGACCCGCCGTGTCACGACGATCGCCATCTTCCTGGCCATCGTCGTCGCCGTCTTCGTGTTCACTGTCAGCCCGGCCTACTTCGGCTCACACTTCGAGGCCTCCGACAGTGGCCTTCCAGGAGAGGAGGAGGCAGAGCAGTTCCCATCCACCATGACGCCGATGCCACCCCAATCGGATCGTACTGGAGAGCAGTCAAACCGGAAGTCCCTTGCCACGCCAGAGAGCTCGACTCTGATCTGCTATGGAAGCGTGACTGGAATCGACACCGACTTCCCGATCAGCAAGCTCGAAGGGGCTGTAGACCTAGGCCAGGAAGACAAGGGACAGGGACGAATCCTGACAACGATCGACCTGCGACCCAATGGCCTGTTTCAAGTCTCACTACCCCTCGGTAGCTCGATCGATGTCTTTCCACCCGATGGGTACATGTTCAAGGACCGGCTTCCGCAGGCCACATTCCACACGCCCCAGTACATGCAGATAGACCTGCTGCCTTGCGTCACCGTGAAGGGAGATGTGAAGACCTGGCGGCTGGGAGAGTTCGAGCTGTTCTACTCATACCCCGATCAGACGTCGGAATCGTTTACAGAGGTTCCCGTCAACGACGAAGGCGAGTTCTCAACCAAGATCCCCACCACCCCGGACACGGTTGTATTGGCGTTGTTCCCAAAAGACACCGCTGACAAGACCCTGGCCGGGTGCAACAGGAAGTTCTACATCAGCCTGAAGGACTCCAGGAGGTGGAGGTACATCATCAAGTTGTCACCCCCACTCGGGGAGATTTACCGGGAGCCCCTCCGTTTCACCACCCAGGCTGACAAACCTGGTTTCCTCCCCAGGACCATCACGGAGTCGACCGAGATGACATCTCGGTATTACCACTTCCAGTCCATGGGCATTATCAACGGGAGCAAGATCCTTGAGACCATCCCGAACATCCGAGGCCTCTTTGACACAGAAGGGGCGGATTGCATCCCTATCAAGGATCCGGCCGGGGCGGGACTCATCGTGACCCACTACTGGTGGGGCCACTACATCGTGGAGAAAGCCATAGAAGACCTGAAGGATGGATGAGCTTATCGGAGTCGGGGACTACGGCGTTCCCAACTCCCCTTGATCCGAGGCCTCTCCCCGCCTGATGTCCTCGACGAACTGGAGGACAGCCGCTCTCAGGCTCGCCTGTGCTGTCGGATCGTCTGTGACGCTTAGAAGGTCCCCTTCGCGGATCACAGGTGTTCCAGATCCAACCGGGACTCGTACCGAGACCTCGCCATCGAGTTCACCAAGGACCGGATGCTGGAGGTTGACACCAACAACCCAGGTGCCGATCCCTCCGACCTGCTTCCTGACCAGCCTCGTGATCGTCCAGAGTCTAGATCCTAGCCACTGATCTGTCCTTGACCTCCTCCCACTCCCCTCGTTGATGAGCCGCCTGACAGCCTCAGAGGATTCGAGCTTGGCCTGAGCAGGACTCATCCCGATTCGTGGATGCTCTCTCCGGAATCGGGGAGCTTCGCGACGCCAACAGATCGGGGTGAGGCCGACCATGAGGTCGTAGGCGAAGCGACGTGGGTGGTCGGCAGTCGGAACCTGCTTCATCACATCCATGAACACCGGGTACTCGGTGTCCTTTTTCCCGTAGAAGAACCCGGAGTGACGGGCAGCCCACAGGTCCCGTTCCTCGAATCGGCAGTGGCCCAGGAGGCCTTCCTCGATGGCAGCATCCAAGAGGGCGTTCAGGTCGTGTCCTTGCCCAAACTTCTTCCCTCGAAGCTGATGCTCCGTGAACCCCTTCAGGATGAGGAAGGACTTCAGAAGCAGTTCCGCCCCTCGGTAGAACAGGAACCGAGTCGTGTCGGTATCGGCCGCTTGGCCTGGCAGAGGTGGAGTCCTTGCGGTATCGAAGCCGGTGTCCTGGAGATGGGCAGCAGCCTCGATGTTCTCCCTTCCCATCCGGAAGAACGCGATGTGCCTATTGCCGGAAGGCTCTCGTTTCGCCTCGGTCATTGCAGCAACCTACCAGACCTCATCGAGCAGGATCCCCCAGATGACCGAACATCGGCCCTCCGTGAGGTCTCAGGTCTTCACCTACCGGTACAGGGCCCCCACCTTCGGAGCTTTTCGCCAAAATCTCGGTTCGGTCTCGGCGGGATCCCGCTCCTGGCGGAGCCCCCGCGTCGGCTCAATAGACCGACTCTGAGACTCTGACCAACCGAGCTACCCCGATGACACGACTGCTCGACCTCCCAAGCTGGCACGACGAGATCCCCAACTCCCTTGCCGGCTCTCAACTCCTCGCCAAGGAGATCGTCCGACGGAACGCAACCGCCGGGACTCTGAGGAACTCCAGGCTCCCGCAGCAGGTCGTCGACCACATGCCCGATGGGACCGTCGACTTCATCTCGAAGAACCTGGCGCTTCATGGCTACACCTTGGCCCCTGTCGATGGTGGTGGGTTCCAGGTACGGCCCAACTTCTCAGGCACCTCGACACCGGAGCAACTGGTCGAGGCCCTGCAAGCGGATGACATCATCCCCGCTGAGGGCGCTGTCAAGCTCGCGGACATCACCGTCCAGGAGGAGGGCTCCAAGGAGAGCTGCTGGGAGAGGCTGATCGGCCTGTTGTGGCTGAAGGGGTTTGAGGTTGCCCCAAGATCGTCCAGCAACTTCAGGGTCTACAAGGCTGCCTGACCCAGACCTGCCTTCATCCCTTCGGTCACGGTTTACTCAACTCAGCTACCCCTCTCGGCGAGACTCCTGATGAACGAGACCGAGCAGCACGCCTTCGACATCCTGACCAGGAACGGCTTCGGAAGTTGAGCGGATCCAGCGGGGAGACCAAGATCTCCGCTGACTTCCTCGTCAAGGATGGGATCTTCACCTACCTCGTCGAGGTCACCAGCAAGCAGGAGGGCGACTACATGTTCGGCCTTCTTGCCGAGGCGAAAGAGACAGGATGGTCCGAAGGCACGCGAGGTATCAGCCATAACAATACCTTGGACGGGATCATCCAGAAGAAGGCCAAGCAACTCGCCGAGACCCGAGTGAAGGCCAACTTCCAAGTCCTGTGGATCTCGGCCTTCCATCGGGACTGGAAGCACCTAGCCTCCCTGCTTCTACGGACTCTCTACGGTGCTGCCCGGCTAATCACACACCGCTCCCTTAGAGAGCCACCGGAAATCCGCGAGTGCCTCTACTACCACCGCTTCTCGTTCTACCGGGCCAGGAACCTCGATGCCGTTGTGTTCTCCACGCCGGAGCAGGGGATGCTCTGCGTGAACGACCTCAGCGATCGAGCCGAGAAGTTCCGCGAGAGCAAGTTGTATACGGAGTTCGACGCGCCCCTCGATCCTGTCCGGGCCTCGGAAAAGACCTTGGTCATTCCTCCCGAGGTCGACCGGTCCCAACCGAACGCCCAGTGGAGATACTTGAAGGAACACAAGGGACTCATGACCTCTGTCATGGTCGAGTGTGATTACAGGAGCATCATGTCACTAGAAATCGTCTGCGACTCGTTCCAGCAGTTCGTCGAGGCTGTGGTCCTGCCGAGACTGTTGGAGAACCCTGGAGATGCCCGGCTGGACGGTTGGACGGAAGCCAAGGGAAACTGGGAGGTCGCAGGTCGCTTCCGGTTCGATGGCCAGGTGTGGAAGGCCCATGAGGACTGCCGGTACGAACCCCTCCTCCTCGCCTACTGGAGTGCAATGGCTCGGGGAGAGGAGCAGACCTTCGTCCGGGCCGACACCGAGCATGGCGTTCGTCTCGACCTCGTTCACGACCTCCAGGCTCTACGCACCACACGCCACCGCTACCTGTACCTCTACCTGGACGTGTAAGAGACACATGCTTCGATTCGATGTGCCATCGGACCGTAAGCGCCCGGTAGACCCCATCTGCGATCTTGCCGGGTGATCGCGGATCCTGTCCGGCATGCACCGGACCCGGAGCCGCGAGCGTGAGATCCGCAGGCTCCTGTCCCAACAGGAGCGCAGCATCAGGACTTCGCGCTCGAGCACGGGCTGTCGCCGCACACCTGTATTGGTGGCGCCGCGAGCTCGAGCTGCGGGACGACGGCCCGCGAGGCTCCTGGCGTGCCCAGCCCCTTCGTCGAGGTCGAGCTCGCCCAGCCCGCTCGCCCCGGCCTCCTTGATCGAGATCCGGATCGCGGACATCCGGATCCTGGTGCGCCGGCGGGCGTCGCCGCCGTTGCTGCGCGCCTCGTGCTCGGAGCCGTGAGGATCGTGCTGAGCCTGCCGCCGTCGGTCGGGTCTATTTGGCCGGGAGCCACCTGCCGACATGCGCAGGCGATCGGCGGGCTTTCCTTTGACGAGTTCATGCCGAGAAGATCCGCTGAGCGGTCACTGTTCGTCTTCTGCAACCGCTCCGGCAACCGCATCAAGATCCTGTATTGGGAGGGCAGATGCTGGCTCCCCACCAGCGGCTGGAGAGAGGGGTCGCTTCCCTGGCCTTCGGTGCAATTGTCAAGGTCGGCTCGACCATGCCAGAGCTGGCGGCGATCCTTGGTGGGATCGAACTCGACAAGGCGACGCGGAAGCGTTGGTATGCGCATCGGCCCGGAAAAAAGGAAGTCCGCCCCCGAACAACACCGAGGCGACATCGATCGTCCAAGCTGCGGCATGGGAGAAGGCGGCACCGGTATCGCGCGGGAGATCGAACGACTGAAGGTCGAGCTCGCGACGAGTCATGCCGCCTTCGAGGATGTCGCCCTCAGGTGCGCCGCTCGAGCGGGACAAGGCCGCCCTCGGCTCAAGCTCGCCGATGCCCTCCACCGCCTGAGCCTGCTGCGCAGCATGCGGCCCGTCGGGCGAGCGCTACGAGGTCATCCGGAGCTGCCGTTTCCGGTGGGGAGTCGAGAGCCGGTCCCGCCACGTCGACGAGGCTCCCGACGAATGCGAGGAAGAGTAGGGAAAGCGTCGCCACGGCGGGGTGTCACGAGACTGCGCGGGGATCTGCCGCGGGGCGGGTGGTCATCGAGCGAGCGACGAGGGCGTCTGTGCCCCTGCTGTGGGGAGAGCGCGTCGCGATCGGCGAGGGAGATCACCGAGCTGCTCGACTACCGGCCGGCGAGTTTCGTGATCCGCGAAATCGTCCGGCCCAAGCTGGTCTGCAGGAAGCATGAGGAGGCCGGGGTCACGGTCCCGGCCTTGCCGTCGCAGCCGATCGGCAAGGGCATGGCCGCCGAGGGCCTGCTGGCCCAGATCGTGACCGCGAAATGCCCGCAGCCACCTGCCACCCTGTGCCGTCAGGCGGGCATCTACCGCCGCCAGGCGTCGAGATCGCGATCGACGATGGGCGACTGGGTCGGGACGTCGCCGTGGAGCTTTCCCCGGTCGTCGCCGAGGTGAGGCGACAGGCTCTTGCGACCGGGCTACGTGCGGACGGACGACACGCCGATCACGGTGCTCGACCGGGCCCACCGAAGGGCAGCAAGCAGGCTTTGTGGGTCTACCTCGGTGCTGAGCAGGGAGCTGCCTGTTCGACTTCACGGCTGGGCGGTCGCGGGACGGTCAGCCGTGTGCTCGAGAGCTACGAGGGTCATCTGCGAGCCCGGACGCCTACGGCAGGTGCGACAGTCTCTATAAGGACGGCGGATCGTCGGGTCGGGTGCATGGCGCATGCAGGCGACCTTCGCGTCAGGCGATGGAGGTGGATCAGAGCGCGGCGCCATCGCCGTCCAGGTCCTGCGGGAGCTTACGGGATCGAGCGGCACGCGGGCGAGGGCGCGACGGCCGAGGAGCGGCGTGCCGTCGAGCGGAGTCCCACCCGCTGTTCGAGGAGCTATGCAACTGGCTCGGAGCGGAACGCAGGACCAGATGCTGCCTCAGAGCCCGATCAACAGGCGATCGGCTACATGCTGCGGCACAGGTCGGCATTGGGTCGCTACATCGAGAACGGCCGGCAGATCGACAGCAACCGCTCCGAAGGCCATGCGGCAGGTGGCGGTCGGCCGCAAGAACTGGCTCTTCGCCGGCAGCGAGGCCGAAGGAGGAGCGTGCGGCGACGCTGTACTCCCTGGTCGTCGGCTGCTGGGAACTGGGCGTGGACCCCTTCGCCTACCTGCGCGACGTGCTCGAAAGGCTTGGCACGACGCCGAGCAGCGAGATCGCCAGGCTCACGCCCAGGGGCTGGGCTGCCGAGCAGGCAGCGATCTGAGCCCGTAACCGGGCGAGGCCGGTCGCCGACTGGACGCGGGGGTGGGGTCTACCGGGCGCTTACAGTTGTTCCGGGGGACGGTCCGGGTGTGGGCGAGCTTGGGGTAGCGGGGACCTCCCCTTCCTCATCATCGTCTGCGTCCCGCCTAGAAAGGATTCGTTTCGCCTCTTCTGGAGACCTCAGGATCCCACCCAGATTGCTCTCCCACGCTTCCGTGCTCGCCTCCGGGAGAGACGCCTTGTCGATAACCCGAAAGCTAAGGTTTCGAATACTACGACCCTCTAAAGCAAAAGCTGCCGAATGCTCGATCTGCTTCCAGGTCCCATGCGAAATCGCCTTCCATGTTCTACCCTTAGATCGCCATCGACTTGCATCCGTTAGCAAAAGGAAGACCACATTTCCATCGGTTTCGCATACAAGATGTTTTACTGTCCCCTTGTACAATACCCCAACCTTCCCATCAATAACCTCATCACCCTGGATAACGTCAACATAGACGCGATCAGCGATTGGGTCGTCGGGAGACCCCACCCCTCCGGACCATTGCAGGACCATGGCTGCCCTTTGTATTACCAACCAATATCCAGCGCCCAAGGGAAGAAACACACTAGAAAGCCCGACATGCCTAAGAGCCCAGTCGACTCCCTTACTTACCTGAATCCTTCGCCGACGCCAACAATGCTTACACCATACCGAAGGCGCCGATCTGCCTACATACGGCCGGAGCTGTGCCCAACCAATCCAGAGATGCTCGCACTTGTCTAATCGCAACTGGAAATCATGCACAGCCATTCCAAGCAGGGCGGCACGATGAATCCAGCCAACGGATGACCCAGTGGCTACCGTAACGAATGACAAAGCCCCTACCGATGCCCATAAACTTCCGGGAATTGAGAGCAGCCCTGCCAAGATAGCCTTCTTCTCTTCCTCTGAACCCTCCACCATGGAAGAGACCTGGTCTCCAATCCCAACACCTAAGAGGGAGCATAACCACAGGGTTAGAACCCAGTTTGCGACAGCGAAGAAGAGGAGGCCGAATGCCCTCGTCGTCAACCCGGACTGCCTGATGCCCTTAGCCTTAGGGGCTAGGGCGAGTCCAAGGCTAAAAAAACCAGGAAGTAAAAATATCGCTGCGAGCAGGGTGCCTTGAAGCAGCGGCATGGATCGGTGCAGTTGGGTTCTTGGATTAGCGAGATGCCGAAGATGGATTACCGAAAGCTTCGACGGCTGACTTCTTTTGCTCTTCGGTTAGATCGTGGCATATCCAACCACCATCTCCCAGGGCCTCATAGGCAAGTATCCACTTCAATCGTCCTAACAGCTCCGGGGAGGAGGACCTCAGTGGTCCGGATCCAAGCGTGAGAGTCGTGTAGATATCAACTCTACGGAGGTGTGGCAGCATGACCGCTACCCCCTCAACGGAGCCGGTCAGGTCCGAGAGCTGTCGCTGGATCAGTTCCTTGAGGGTCCTGTACCGTCGTGAGATTTCGGGCATGGATTACCTCCCCCCACCATTCAACGCGCCGGGACGCGGGGACCTGACACCGTCCTCCCTTACACGGTGAGTGGCGTTCGAAGGTGGAAGGACGGCGTCGATGGACATGGCAGGCTCAAACACTTCCTCGGCCTGAGGGGTGCCCACCCTGAGCCTGAGTGACGAGCCCTGCACCAAGCTGGAGACCTGGGGTGTGGTAGCGCTTGCGATGAGCTGCCTCCTCGGGAGCACCGTACCACTCATACTTGTACGGCGGCTGGTCCTTCGGTCAGTCTACGCGCACGGGTCTGGGGCATGTCGAGCCCTTCCTTCTCGTTCCCCATGAACGCCGCGGAAGGCTGGACTCGGATATTAGGTATATATTAGGGTCCCTTTCGGCACACCTCCAGTCCCACCCATAGACTTTGGGCACAGGACTAGCCACTACCTGTAGGGCTACCCCAGCCGGGCCGCGACTTCCTGGGCCAGCTTGGCCTCGACGGTCCGGCTGTAGTGCTCGGTCATCGTCGCCGAGCTGTGGCCGGCAACCGCCTTCGCGGCCTCGATCCCGGCCTCGGAGCGGACCAGGGTCAGGTGCGTGTGGCGGAGCTGGGCGGGGACCCAGCGGGGCAGATCCGGCAGCTCCTTCTCGTCGAGCTTCTCTTCCTTCCGACGGGCTGCCCGTGCCCTGTTGGCCCGGTCGGTGGCACGCTCCACGGCGAGGCTCAGGGCCGGCGCGTCGTAGCCGTCACCCAGGGCCAGGCGGCCCCTGGCTGCCTTCTCGCGCTCGTAGCGGGCCACATGGCCCTCCCACAGGGGCGTCTCGCGGGCCTGGCGTCGGAGGTGGGACACATGGGCCATGGCGAGCTTGGGTGAGAACATCGGCCTGTCAGGAGCAGGAGCCGGGACTCGATCCAGGAACCGACTGAGGACTTCCTGGGCCTTGGGGCCGAAGTGCAGCGTCCGGCTCTTCCCCCGGGCCGCGTTCTTGTGCTGGGTGAGCTTGGCGACCCAGACCTTCCCAGACCGGTCGATCATCTCGGGCGTGAGGCCGAGGACCTCCCCGACCCGTGCCCCGGTGAGCAGGAGCAACTCGACGATCGCGGCAGCGACCGGATGGAGGAACTCCATCGTCTCCCGTACCACGGCCTCGGCGACGGGCTCACGGGAGCCAGCACCCTCGCGGACACCGAGCTGACCGGGTCGAAGATGATCGACAGCCTGGAGTCCGTGGGACACAGCAGGCGGCAGGAGCCCCTCAGCCACGCCCCAGCGGAAGCAGCGACGGATGGTGCCGACCTTCTCGTTGATCGTCTTCCGGCAGGCACGCCCCTCGTTCACCATCGCCTGCCGGACAGCCTTCAGGTCCCTTGGCATGAACCCCGCTGCGGGCTCGGTCCCATAGAGGTCCCGTAGGGGCTTCAACGCCTGCTCGATGCGGTGCCGGTCCCTGGGATGCCAGCCTTCCCCCCGCTGGTCTTCCAGGTTCCCGATCCACCGGTCGGCCAACTCGTCGACGGAGAGGTCTTCGTCGCTCTCCTCGTCGAGCGGCCGGCGGTCGTTGGCAAGCCACCGGGCGAGGTAGGAGTCGAAGGCTGCCCGGGTCTCGGGCTCGGGCTTCCGCGGTTCGGTCCAGGGACCGAACCAGATGTCGGTTCCGTTGAACCGGGCGTAGGCCCGCCTGCTACGCTTGTGCCGGCGCAGGATCGGCACCTTCGCTGTCTGCTCCTCGCGCATCGCGTTCCTCCTTGGTCGAGAGTCCGGACGGTCCGGACGTTCCGAAGAGGAGTCGCGCTGCGCCCCGCGCAGGTTCGTGCCACAAGGCACGATCGACAAAGGGGTTGTGTGGAGCGGGTGATCGGACTTGAACCGACGACAATCACGTTGGCAACGTGATGCTCTACCAACTGAGCTACACCCGCACGAGGGGCGGCCAGGATAGGTCGACCCCGCAGGCTGTCAAGCGCGGCCGCCTCGGCGGCAGCAGCCCGAAACGGCCGTGGAGCGCCGCCCGCGGCCCGAGGTCGGGGCGATGACGACGCCGCGCGTCCTGTGCCTGTCCGGTCTCGACCCCGCGGGCGCGGCCGGCCTGGCCCGCGACCTCTGGGCCCTCGCCCGGGCCGGCGGGCGGGGCCTGCCGGTGCCGACCTGCCTGACCGTGCAGAGCAGCCGCCGCTTCGTCTCGCTCGAGCCCACGCCCCCGGCCTGGCTCGCCGAGGCCCTGCGCCTCGCCCGCGCCGACGAGGCGCCCGAGGCCGCCAAGGTCGGCCTCGTCGCCGACGCCGCGACCCCGGCGCTGTTGGCCGAGGGCCTGGCCGGGATCCCGGCCCTCGTCGTCGACCCGGTCCGCGCGCCGAGCCTCGGCGGGGCCGGCCACGGGGACGAGGTCGCCCGCGCCCTGCGCGCGGCCTTCGCGCCCCTCGCCCCGGTCTGGACCCCCAACCTCCCCGAGCTGGCCTGGCTCTGCGGCACGGACGACCCGCTCCGCGCGGCCCGCGCCCTGCTCGACGAGGGCGCCCGCGGCGTGCTGGTCAAGGGCGGGCACGCCGGGGGGCCCGAGCTGGTCGACCTGTGGGTCGAGGCCGGGCGGGAGCAGGAGCTGCGCCGGCCGCGCATCGGCGGGCCGCCGCGGCGCGGCACCGGCTGCGTGCTCGCGAGCCTGCTGGCGCTCGAGCTGGCCCGCGGGCAGGCGCCGCTCGAGGCCGCGCGCGACGCCTGCGACCGGCTCGGTCGGCTGTGGGCGGAGCTCGACCCGTGGATCGGTGAGGACGATTCCGGCGCGCGGGACCAGGCCACGCCCGACGGCGAGCGCTAGGACAGGCTGACCGCGGTCGTCTGGGCCTCGCCCAGCGCGTCGAGCAGGCTGCGCATGAGCTTGCGCTCGAGGCGGCGGACCGTGCGCGGGCTCGGGTCCTTGAGCTGGATCGACGCGCCGCCGACCGTGCCGTGGCCGCCGAAGCTGCCCTCGCCCTTGAGCACCTCGTCGAGCAGCGACCAGGCGTCGCGGCCGAAGTGGCGGGCGCGGACCGAGATGTAGTACGTCGACTCGTAGAGGCCGCCGGTCACGACCCACTCGGCCCCGTGCAGGCGCACGAGCAGGTCGGCCATCTCGGCGACGATCTGCGGGTTGCTGGTCTGGCCGAGGCTGCAGACGATGACCTTCCCGTAGATCCGCGTGCCGTTCATGGCCGTGCGGATCGCCGAGTAGTAGTCCTTGGGCAGCGACGGGTTGGAGATCCGCGCGAGCGCCGAGCGGTCGCAGCGCTCCATGAGCCACAGGTAGGCCCGCTCGTCGAGGTCGCTGGTGTTGCGCGACAGGTCGGCCGTGTCGGTGCGGATGCCGTAGAACAGCGCCGTCGCGACCCGCGGCGGGACGTCGAGGCCGAGGTCCATGAGGTAGCCGGTCACGATCGAGCAGGTCGCGCCGACGTCGGTGCGCACGTCGACGAAGCAGTCGGGCGCGACGGCCCCCGGCGGCGGGACGTGGTGGTCGATGACCCCGTCGACGTCGAGGTCGTCGGGGAGCTGGGTGTGGCCGAAGCCCGGCTGGGTGTCGACGACGACGAGGCCGTCGAAGCGCCCGATGTCGATGTCGTCGACCTTGACGAGGCCGAGCCCGAGCGAGTTGACCATCTCGAGGTTCTCGGCCCGGAAGATGTGGCCCCGGTACGCGAAGCTCGTCGGGATCTCCAGCGCCTGCTCGATGAGGTAGCGCATCCCGAAGCCCCCGCCCATGGAGTCTGGGTCGGGATTCGTGTGGCTCATGATCAGGACACGCTTCTTGCCCTGGAGCCGGTCGAGCAATGCCGCGACCTTGGTTCGGGTCTGGATCGTAGGCGCCATCACCGGTCTCCCCCCCTTCCCGGGCGGGGTCCTCTCTCATCGACCGGGCACGAGCCGGTCCTTAGACCCCGTACTTCCGGAGGTAACTCCGGGCCTGCCCGAGCTCTTCGATCGACACCGAGGGGTCGGCTTCGAGCACCCCCGGTCGGTCGATCCGAAGGCCCTTCATATAGGGAGCCAGGAGGCCGAAATCCACGATCCCGGAGCCCGGCGGGGCTAGGAGATCGGCCTCCCGGCAATCGCTCAGATCCGTTCCAACCATAGAATCCCCAAGGAGTTCGAGCGTCTCCTCCGGTCCCGCCCCGCCCAGCCGGCCCCGCCGGGCGACGACCGCCGGACGGTGCCAGTAGCCGACCCCCTGCCGCTCGAGGTCCGACCGGATCGCGGCCACCACCCCGGGCTCGGACAGGGACGCCGCCGAAGACGACTCCGTCAGGCACAACTGCATGTCCGGGAAGGACTTGCTGATCTGGAACAGATTCCGGCAGCAGCGCTCCAGGGCCCGGTCCCGGACGAGGTCGAGGCGGGCCACGAGCGCCCGCCAGCGGTCCGGGCTCCAGGCCGTCCGGGCGGCCGAGAGCTCCCCCTCCTCGTCCTCGAAGCCCTCGAGCAGGAGCCTGGGGGCCTCGAGGATCAGGACCCGGGTCCTGAGCTTGCGGCCGAGCGCGGCCGCCCCCTCGACCCGCCGGTGGACCTCCTGGACCTCGGAGGCCTGGTCCGAGGCCAGGTTGCCGCGCTCGGGCTGCAGCAGGCCGTCGACGCGGATGGCCGGGGCCCGGATCGGGAGGTCGTCCCAGACCTCGGCCAGGGCGGCCCAGGCCCGGGGGCGGGGCCCCGGTCCCGGCAGGACCGCGTCGAAGCCGAGCTCGAGACAGCGGATCAGCAGGTCACGCGGCCGGTCGGGTCCGTGGACCGCGAGCCAGGCACCGCCGAGGGCCAGGGTCATGCAGCGCTCCGATCGGGGATCAGCCCTCCCTGTATCCCTCGAACCACCCGGATGTCCAGGCTTTGCAAGCCGTGGACCTTTTCCGGAGATCCCGCTCACGTCGGACGTCCCCCGAGCCGTTCCAAGGGCGGACGACACCGCGAGGGGCCCCAGGCCCCACCGACGGCGACGATCCGCTTCCGACCCCAGCAACCGGAGAGACGACATGAACCCCTCGCTGAAGATCATCGGCCCGAGCCTGATCGCGCTCCTGACCATCACCGGCGGTGGCCTCACGGCCCAGGCGGCGCTGCGCAGGCCGGCGCAGGACAAGGCGACCGAGGCGCAGATCGACAAGCTCGAGCAGCAGATCAAGCTCATGCGACAGAAGCTCGCCGAGCTGCAGAAGGCCAAGGCCGCGGGTCTGCCGCAGCGACGCGCGCCCGAGGTCGACCAGGCCCGGCGCGAGGAGCTGCGCGAGCGCATGCAGGCCGAGGTGCAGAAGCGCCAGGCCGAGGCCGTCAAGCGCCAGGTCGAGGCCGCGAGGCGTCAGGCCGAGGCCGCCAAGAAGCGGGCCGAGGTGCAGAAGCAGATCCAGCAGCGCGTGCAGCAGCAGGTCCAGCAGAACGTGCAGCAGCGGATCCAGCAGCACATGCAGGGGCAGGGCCAGGGCCAGGCGCGGGTCCGCACCTGGGTCGGTCCGGGCGGCATGCGCGGCCCCGGCGCGATGCGCGGCCCCGGCGCGATGCGCGGGCGCGGCATGCGCGGGCGCGGTGGGATGCAGGCGCGCGGCTGGAACTACTGCCCGCACTGCGGGCACGCGCTCGGCGGACAGGGCGCGGCCGGCGCCCCGCAGGGCCAGCAGCGCCGCGGTGGTGGCGTGGCCGGCTTCGGCGCCGGCGGCGGCGGCTTCCTGACCGGCCCGATCGTCACGCAGCGGCGCGTCGAGACCAAGACCACGGCGCCGGTCCGCAAGGAGGTCACCGGGCCCTACCGGATGCGCATGCAGGTCGGCCCCGACGGCATGAGGTTCGAGGGCCCGGCCAAGGCCGCACCGCCGGCCGGGAAGGCCCCGCCCGCGCCGCAGCGCCTGCGCCTGCACCAGGTCCCCGAGGGCGAGGTCCGCGGCCTCTACCGCCTGCCCGGGGGGGACACCCTCGAGCTGCGCGGCGTACCCAAGGGCTACCGGCTGCAGATGCGGGACGACGATGACGACGACGGGGACGACGACGACGAAGAGGTCGAGGTCCGCAAGGTCCAGAAGGTCCAGACGAAGACGGCTCCGGTCCGCAAGGAGGTCCGGCGCGGGAAGAGCGCTTCGATCTGATCAGCCCGAGTGCGAGTACGGCCCGGCCCCAACGGCCCAGGGCCCCGCGGCCCGCCCGGCGCCCACCGGCGGGCCGCGTGCATGTACGCCGCACGCGCCGTGGAACGCCGTTGGGCGGCGGCTAAGCTGGGTGGCCGATTCGCCCGAGGCCCCCACCCGAGATCCCACCCGAGGCGCCATGAAGACCCCCCTCGAGATCGCCCGCGAGCTCTACGCGAAGCAGAAGGACCGCCACGCCGAGGCCCGTGAGGCGCTCGGTCGCCCGCTGACGCTGGCGGAGAAGGTCCTGTTCGCCCACCGCTGGGATCCCAAGGGGGCGCTGCCCGAGCGCGGTCGCACCGTCGAGGGGCTGCGGCCCGACCGCGTCGCGATGCAGGACGCCACGGCCCAGATGGCGATCCTGCAGTTCATGACCGCCGGCCTGCCGCGCACGGCCCTGCCGACGACCGTGCACTGCGACCACCTGATCCGCGGGCGCGAGGGCGCGGCGCCGGACCTCGACAACGCGCTGGCCGAGAACCGCGAGGTCTTCGACTTCCTGCGCAGCTCGGCGCAGAAGTACGGCATGGGGTTCTGGAAGCCGGGCTCGGGGATCATCCACCAGGTCGTGCTCGAGAACTACGCGTTCCCGGGCGGGCTCATGATCGGCACCGACAGCCACACGCCCAACGCCGGGGGCCTCGGCATGGTCGCCGTCGGGGTCGGCGGCGCCGACGCGGTCGACGCGATGGTCGGCATGCCGTGGGAGGTGCTGTGGCCCAGGCTCGTCGGCGTGCGCCTGACCGGCGAGCTCACCGGCTGGGCCGCGCCCAAGGACGTCATCCTCGAGATGCTGCGGCGCCTGACGACGGCCGGCGGCACCGGCAAGATCGTCGAGTACTTCGGCCCGGGCGCCGAGAGCTTCTCGTGCACCGGCAAGGGCACGATCACCAACATGGGGGCCGAGCTCGGCGCGACGACGTCGATGTTCGCGTTCGACGACTCGATGGTCGCCTACCTGCGCGCGACCGGGCGCGGCGAGCTCGCCGACCTCGCGCTGCGACACCGCGACGAGCTCGTCGCCGACGCCGAGGTCCAGGCGCGGCCCGAGGAGTTCTTCGACGAGTTCGTCGAGATCGACCTGTCCGCGCTCGAGGCCGGGCTCGTCGGCCCGCACACGCCCGACCTCCACCACCCGATCTCGCGCATGGGCGAGGACGCCCGGGCCCAGGGCTGGCCGATCGAGCTGACCTCGGCCCTGATCGGGTCGTGCACGAACTCCTCGTACGAGGACCTCGGCAAGGCCGCCCACGTCGCGCGCCAGGCCATCGCCCACGGCCTCCACCCCAAGGTGCCGTTCTTCGTCAGCCCCGGCTCGGAGGCCGTGCAGGCCACGACCGAGCGCGACGGCCAGCTCGCGACCCTGCGCGAGTTCGGCGCGACCCAGCTCAGCAACAGCTGCGGCCCCTGCATCGGCCAGTGGCAGCGCACCGACGGCCACGACAAGGGCAAGAACAGCATCGTCACGTCGTTCAACCGCAACTTCCGCGGCCGCAACGACGGCAACCCCGACACGCTGGCGTTCATCGGCAGCCCCGAGCTCGTGACCGCGCTCGCGATCGCCGGCCGGCTCGACTTCGACCCGGCCAAGGACAAGCTGAAAGGCGCCGACGGCGAGGAGTTCCTGCTCGAGCGGCCGGTCGCCGAGGAGCTGCCGGGGACCGGCTTCGAGATGAAGGCCGAGGGCTACCAGGCCCCGGCCGAGGACGGCGCCGCCGTCTCGGTCGAGGTCAAGCCCGGCAGCGAGCGCCTCGCCCTGCTCGAGCCCTTCGCCCCGCACGAGCTGCCCGGCGACTTCGCCGACCTCGCGGTCCTGCTCAAGGCCAAGGGCAAGTGCACGACCGACCACATCTCGCCGGCCGGCCCGTGGCTGCGCTACCGCGGCCACCTCGACCGCATCAGCGACAACATGTTCATCGGCGCGACCAACGCGTTCACCGACCGGCCGGGCACGAGCCGCAGCGTCCTCGACGGCGAGGTCGCCCCGACGGCCCAGGTCGCGCGCGCCTACAAGGCGGCCGGCATCGGCTGGATCGCCGTCGGCGACGCCAACTACGGCGAGGGCTCGTCGCGCGAGCACGCGGCCATGGAACCGCGCCACCTCGGCGGCAAGGCCGTCCTCGTGCGCAGCTTCGCCCGCATCCACGAGACCAACCTCAAGAAGCAGGGCGTGCTGCCACTGACCTTCGCCGACCCGAAGGACTACGACCTGATCCAGGCCGAGGACCGGGTCACGATCGAGGGCGTCGCGGCCCTCGCCCCGGGCAAGGACCTCACCTGCGTCGTCCACCACCCCGGCGGCGGCGAGGACCGGTTCACGGTCAGGCACTCCCTGACCGCCGACCAGTGCGCCTGGTTCCGCGCCGGCTCGGCCATCAACGACATCCGCGCCCGGCTCTGAGCCGGGCTCAGGCCTGACCGCAGGCCTCGAACACGCGCTCGAGCCAGGCGCGGGTGCGGTCGCGGCCCTGGCCGAGGCGGTAGTGCTCGTGGAACAGCTGCCACAAGGGGTGGCGCTGGGCGCGCTCCGGCGTGAACGCCGCGAAGGTCGTGAACGCGGCGCAGAAAAGGTCGGCCGCGGTCAGGCGGTCGCCGACGAGCCAGTCGTGCTCGGCGAGGCGCAGCTCGACGCGCTCGGTGGCCTCGGTCAGGAGGGTCGAGGCCTGGGCGAAGGCCTTGGGGTCGGGGTCCCCGCCGAAGGCCTGCGCGAAGGCCAGGCTCAGCGGCCGGCCGAGCGCGGTCCAGTGGTAGCGCTCCCAGCCCTCGATGTCCTTGAGCTCGGTGCGGTCGGGCGAGAACAGCGGCGGGGTGTCGCGGAAGTTGGCGTCGAGGTAGCGCAGGATCGCCGACGAGTCGTAGACGACGTGCCCGTCGTGGACGAGGACCGGGGTCAGCGGCTGCCCCGAGGCCTCGACGACGGCGCTGCGGTCGGCGCGGTCGACGAGCAGCTCCTCGAACGGCAGGCGCTTGAAGCCGAGCGCCAGCGCGACCTTGAGGTTGTTGGGTGACGGCGGGAGGTGGAACAGGGTCAGGGCCAAGGGTGCGCTCCGTTGAAGCGGGGGTGGCAGCGGTCTAGGCTGCCCGGCGCCCGCGGACAAGAGGCGACCCGAAGATCTGCCGAAGCCGCGGGACCACCGCCACGACGCCTCCGGGCACACAGGGGAGAGGAGCCAGCGATGCCCCGCTTCAGGAAGAGCGGCAGCTTCACGCGTTGCCACGTCGAGGGACCGATGCCCAAGCCCGGCGACGAGGCGCTCGTCGTCGCGCTCGCCAAGCAGCGGTTCCGCTCGATCGAGAACGCCGCCAGCGAGGAGCACAGCGTCGGCTGGGTCTCGCCCGGTGACGCGACCGGCGGGAGCTTCCTCGTCGACGAGATCCTGCTCGACCCCCACGTGCGGCTGCGCGTCCGCCTCGACCGCAAGCGGCTCCCGCGGGTCTGGGTCCAGATCCACCTCGACAGCGCGCTGCGCGCGCGCGAGGGCCGGCCGCCGTCGGCCAAGGAGCGCAAGGAGCTCAAGGACGAGATCGCGTCGCGGCTGCTGCCGCGGGTCCTGCCCAGCGTCGGCTTCGTCGACCTGTTCTGGGACCCCAAGGAGGGCGAGGTCTACGTGTTCACGACCTCGCGCGCCGGCCTCGAGGCCGTGCAGAAGCTGTGGCACCAGAGCTTCGGCTCGCGGCTCGTCGAGACGACCCCGCTCGAGCTGGCGTTCCGCGCCGGGCTCGGCAAGGAGCGGCTGAAGCGGCTCGAGCGCCTGGCCCCGGTGCCGTTCGTGCCGCCGCCCGGTGAGACCGGGCGGGCGCCGGCCCGCCGGGCCCCCCCGGCGGCGGCCGCCGCCGGCGACGAGGGTGCCGCGGCACAGGAGGCCGGCCGATGACGACGACGCCCGAGCACGCCTTCCTCGGCGAGGAGTTCCTGACCTGGCTGTGGTACCGCAGCGAGTCCGGCCAGGCGACGTTCACGACCGACCAGGGCGGCGCCGTCGCGGTCGCCTTCGACGACCTGCTGGTCTTCGGCGGCGAGGACGAGAACCGCATGCAACAGACCCTGCGTCGCGGCCTGCCGACGCTGTCACTCGAGGCCAAGGCCGCGCTCCAGGCCGGCAAGCGCCTCCGCAAGGCCCGCCTCGTCCTGGCCGACGGCCCCGAGCAGTGGAGCTTCACGCTCGACGGGGCGACGCTGGCCTTCGGCTCGGTCCGCTGCCCCGACCCCGACGGCGACGACGACGAGGCCGCGCCGACGCCGGCCGAGCTCGACTGCGCGCGCATGGACGGCTTCGCCCGCCTGGCCCGCCGCCTCGACGGCGTCTACCGCCTGTTCCTCGACGAGCGCCTGTCCGACGACTGGGAGCGCGCCTCGGTCCCGTCCCTGCGCCGCTGGATCGACGAGAAGCGCGGCGAGCGGGTCTGAGGGCGGGGACCGGGCGACCGGTCCCCCGCCGCTAGAAGCCCAGCGTCAGCTTGCCGCCGTTGGAGCCGATCAGACCCAGCGCATTGGCCTTGGGATCGAAGACCCAGCCCTGCGCGTGGAGCTCCGCATCGAGGAGGTCGGCGTGCCAGGGGATCGGCGTGCGGGGATTCTGGACCCAGCGGCCGGTGAAGTCAGTGAACAGGCCGACGAACAGCAGAGGCTGGGTGTACGCACGGCAGCCCGGCGCGCCGAGGAAGCCGAGGTCCACGTCCGCGGGCCGATCCGACAGGATCAGGAAGCTCGGGCTCAGGGCCGGCGCCCCGTTCAACGACAGCTCGAGGAACTTGCCGAGCACCGGCGGCTGCGGTGCGCCGAGCACCGGCGGGCCGGTCGTCGAGCCCGGACAGCCCTTGCCGACGACCTGGAAGGACGCGGGGTATCCCTCGCCGTAGACCCAGGTCTCGAAGCCGGCCGCATCGGTCTTGATGAACAGGAGCTGCTTCCTGGCCTGATCCACGGTCGCGGCCGAGAACGCACTCTGGACCGCCCGCATGGGGCGCTCGGCCGACCCGATGGGCCCCTGGGTGACCCATCCGCTGGCCGTCCAGTCGGAGATCTCGGTCACCATCGGGACCTGGTCCGAGGAGTAACGTTGCCAGACCAACCGGACACCCTTCGCCTGGTCGCCCGGGAGCCAGGCGATCGGATCGCACCGGCCGGTGAAGTCCTTCGGTGCGCTCGTGAGCCGCTGGGTCCAGTCCGAGCCGTCGTACTCCCACATGTCGGACAGCTCACCGCTCCCGGACCATCCCCCGAAGAGGACCAGCTGCTTGCTCTTCGGTTCGTAGACCATGCGGGCGTCGGTCCGCTTCCCGGTCGGGAACGACTTCGTCTGGACCTGCTTCCACGTGGAGCCATCGAACTCCCAGGTGTCGGTCAACGTGTTTTTCGCCCCGTACGCAAGACCCCCGAACATGACGATGACGCCTCGGTTCGGCTCGTAGGCCATGGCGGAAAAGCCACGGCCGCTCGGTCCCTTGATCGAGTCGACGTCGGCTTCGGTCCATCGCTTGCCGTCCCAGCTCCAGAGCTCGTTCACGTACTTCGGACCTGCCTCCGTCCGGACCGATGAGCCGACACATACCTTCCACTTGGGGTGGTAGAAGAAGGTGTTGAAGCTGGCAGGATCGTCCCCGCTGTAGCGCAACGTCCACGTGGAGCCGTCCCACTCCCAGGTCTCCCGCCTCGAGGTCGACTTGTTGGAGCCGACCAGCACGGACACCTGTCGTGCTTCGTCGTAGGCGAGCGAGTAGGCGATCGTGAGCCCCGAGGTCGGTCCGTTCCTCGGCTGCAGCTCGAACCAAGCCCCCTGCCCCACCGCCCTCGGGGCCAGCGCGCTCAGCAGGATCGAAGAGAGGACCGCGAGGCCGCGTCGGGACATGTTGCCGCTCCGGTTCGGGACGGGAGGAGAGCCGCGATCATAGTCCCGACCGCCGCGGCGGTGTCGGCGGTCTTTCTGGCTTGGATAAGAGGGGAGCAGCTCCGGCCGAGTCCTGGGCCTGAACTTGGGCTGGCGAGCCGCCTCCAAGGCGGCTCGATTCCAGAACACGGCATGGGCCGACGATGCTGCATCTCGAGTTCCATCGTAGCCCCCTGATGAAGTTGCTGCCAGCCGATCCCGCTTGCTTTGGCGAGCGTGGTTCCCGGCCATACCCCATGAGGGTATTCAGTTCTAGGTGTCTTTTTGTGGCCAGCAATGTTGTTCTCGCGGTTCCCCGGATGGGCAGGTCCCAGGCCCCCTAACAGGTAGACGGCCAGGACGACGCCGAGGCCGAAGCGGGCGCCGCGGAAGTTCTTGATCATCACGAGGACGACCGTGCAGAGCCCGATGCCCAGGGTCTTGGCCGCGACGAAGGCCCAGGGGCCGAGCTCGAGCAGGAACAGGGCGACCGGGTTGGCCTCCTCCCCGCCGTGGCTCAGCAGGAGCATCGTGAACCAGGCGTCGAGCATGTTGAGGGCGACGATCGCCAGGGCCACGAGGAACAGCGTCGCGCCGTGCTGGTCGACGAAGCTGTCGCGCCGCTCCCCGTCCCGTCGGGCGCCGCGGCGGCGCCCACTGGACCAGGTGTAGCGGGACACGAACGGCGTCGGCCGCTGCCTGCGGTCGGGCCCGCGCCTCCGGCTGTCGTCGGCGGCGGCGATGGCGAAGGGATCCGTCGAGGGGGTCTCTGGGCCGTGCATCCGGTTCCTCCGGCCAAGTCTACCCCCGGCCCCGACACGGGGCCGGCGGCGGCCACCCCCCCCCTTCGCGCGCGCGCCGGAGCCCCCCTGCCACCGCGACTTGGGCGGGCGATCCGGGGCTCCCGTCGCTAGAGTGGTCGCCCGCGTACCCCGCGCGGGGCGCGCAGAGACCCACGACCAAGACCAAGGGAGAGCACCCCATGTCCGTCCTCGTTGGCCGTCCGGCCCCCGACTTCACCGCCGCCGCCGTCAAGGGCGACGGCTCCATCGTCGGCGACTTCAACTTCAAGAAGGAGACCGCCGGCAAGTACGCCGTCCTGTTCTTCTACCCGCTCGACTTCACCTTCGTGTGCCCGTCCGAGCTCATCGCCTTCGACCACCGCCTCGGCCAGTTCAAGGAGAAGGGCGTCGAGGTCATCGGCGTGTCGATCGACTCGCAGTTCACGCACAACGCGTGGCGCAGCACCAAGGTCGAGGACGGCGGCATCGGCCCCGTCGGCTACTCGCTCGTCGCCGACGTCAAGCACGAGATCTGCAAGGCCTACGACGTCGAGCACCCGGCCGCTGGCGTGGCGTTCCGCGGCTCGTTCCTGATCGACCGGCAGGGCATGGTCCGCCACCAGGTCGTCAACGACCTCCCCCTCGGCCGCAACATCGACGAGATGCTGCGCATGGTCGACGCCCTGCAGTTCTTCGAGAAGAACGGCGAGGTCTGCCCGGCCGGCTGGCAGCACGGCGAGTCCGGCATGAAGCCGACGACCGCGGGCGTGGCCGCCTACCTCGCCGAGAACGCCGGCAAGCTCTGAGCCCCGGCCAGGCCCGCCCGGAGCGGCGGGACGACCCGCGTCGGAGCCGGTGGCCCTGCCCCCGGCTCCGCGCACGTACGGGGGCGGCCTAGCCGCCGAGGTCGACGAAGACGCCCTGGTTCTGGGCGGCGAGGGACTTGAGGAAGCCGGCCTGAAGTCCCCTATGGAGATGCAGTGGATGACGACCTTCCTGACCTCGTTGACCTTCCTGATCTCCTTGAGGATGTCGTCGGTGTCCGTGTACTTGCCGATCGTCGGGACGCCGTCCGACAGGAAGTAGATCGTGTCGAGCTGGACGCGCTTCTCCTGCTTGCCGGTGATCGCGACGCCCTTGTTGGGGTCGTAGTCGAAGGCCTGGGTCAGGGCCGCGTAGGTGTTGGTCTTGCCCGAGCCGTCGGCGCCGCCGCCGAACGGCCCGCCGCCGATGCCGAGCGGGCGCAGGCGCTTGATGAAGCTGATCGCCGAGGCCTTCTGCGTGCCCGTCGCCGGCGTCAGCCACTTCTTCCAGTGATCGGTGTCGGCCGCGAACGCGATGATGTTGAAGTAGACGTTGGGTGTCAGGTCGTTGATCGTGCGGATCAGCTCGGTCTTGACGATCTCGAGCTTCTCGTAGCTCTTGTAGCCGCCGTCCTTGAACTTGGCCTTGTCGACGATGATGTCGTTCATCGAGGCCGAGACGTCGATGACGTAGACGATCCGCGTCGAGGTCGTCGGGATCCCCGCGAAGGTCGTGCCCTTGCCGTCCTTGATGCCGTAGAGCTCGTTGTACTTCTTGCGCGTCTCGCGGGCCTTGGCGATCTCCTCATCGGTCGGCAGCCGGAAGCCCTCGATCGAGGTCAGCTTCTTCCACTGCTTCTCCCACATCTCCGGGTCCGGCCCGAAGTCGCGCATCGTGATCTCGAACAGGGCCTCGGACGCGTCGATCTGGTTGCGGCCGGGCTCGCGCATGATCTCGATCAGCGGCTCGACGGCGGCCATCGGCCGCAGCACCGCGCAGGTGTGGATCGCCGAGGTCTTGACCTGCGGGGTCTTCTCCTGGAGCAGCTCGACGACCTTGGGCCCGAGCTCCCGGACGTTGTTGGCCTTGATCGCGTCGAGGGCGGCGACCTGGACCTCCCAGGCCTTGTCGAAGCCGAGGGCCCCGAGCACGTCCTCGAAGCCGGCCGAGCCGAGGCGCTCGAGGGACCGGGCGATGTAGTAGCGCTCGAGGATGTCGAGCTTCTTGGCGTCCTCGTCCCACAGGGCCCGGAGCACGGGCTTGAGCTTGGACTGCCTGGCCTGCGACAGCAGGTCGAAGAAGGTCGCCCGCATCTCCCGGTCCTTCATCTCCGGGAGCTGGTCGATGATGAAGGAGAACGTCCCCGGCTCGCGGAAGCTGGCCACGACCTCCTTGGCCGCCTCGCGCAGGATCGGGTCGCGGCCGGTGAGGATCGGGATCAGGGCCTGGACGGCCTCCGGGCAGTCGGCGCGCTTGAGATCCAGGATGGTCTCGACGCGCATCGCCGGGTCCTTGAACTTGTCGAAGTACTTGACGAAGTCGTTGACGAAGTCGACCTTCTGCTCGTGCGTCTGGGCCAGGGCCGCCGCCGGCGGGAGGGCCAGGGTGGCGGTGACGAGCAGGCAGGCTGCGAGGGCACCGTGTCTCATCGATAGCAGGGAGTCGCGGTTCCTTGGGTCAGGGGCGGGCAGGCCGATTCTATGGGCCGGCGGCCGTCAGGGCGAGGCCCGCAGCGTGGCCCCGCCCCCCATGAACGCGCACGGCCCGCCCGGACGCGTCCGGACGGGCCGTGCAGGCGGGGCGCTCCCCCCGGTCGGGGAAAGCCTCCCGGATCAGCGCGCCTTGTGCTTGGGCATGTCCTTCTCCTCGATGCGGATGCGCAGGCTGCCCGGCTCGGGCTCCTCCTCGACCTCCGGCATCGGCAGGTCCTCCGCGCCCTCGAGGACGTCGTCGCGCCAGATCTCGGCGTCGCGCTCGACCCGGATCTCGCTGAGGTCCTTGGTCTTGACGGCCTTCACGATCTCGCGCGGGATCGAGATCTTGTGCTTCTCGCTCGTCTCGATCGTGACGAGGTCGGGCAGGTCCTCGAGGATCCGGCCCCACAGCTTGTTCTCGTTGCGCAGCTCGACGTAGCCGGTCGGCGAGCGCTGCAGCGCCTGCGTGACCTGCTCCGGCAGCGGGATCAGCTTCTTGAGCTCCTCGGACATGAACGAGATCTCGCCGCGCTCGAGCATCAGCGTGATCCGATAGTCCTCGACCTTGTGCACGCGGCCGACGAAGAAGTTGCCGTTGCGCAGCTGGGCCAGCGCGTTGACGCCGCGGGCCAGGTCGGCGGCCATCTCGGTGATCTTGAGCCGGGCCCCCGGGGCGATGCCGCCCGGCTCGGCCCGGACCTGGGTCGGGTCACGCTGCGTGAGCGGCTCCGGGTCCTTGGTCGGCTCCGGGTCCTTCTGCGCGAGCGGCTCCGGGTCCTTGGTCGGCTCCGGGTCCTTCTGCACGAGCGGCTCCGGGTCCTTGGTCGGCTCCGGGTCCTTCTGCACGAGCGGTTCCGGGTCCTTGGTCGGCTCCGGGTCCTTCTGCACGAGCGGCTCCGGGTCCTTGGTCGGCTCCGGGTCCTTCTGCACGAGCGGCTCCGGGTCCTTCACCGGCGCCTGGACGCCGAGGAGGCGCCTGAGCTCGGCCCTGGCGGCCTCGATCCTGCCGGCGTCGGGCAGGGCCAGCGGGTCCTGCACGCCGAAGCCGGTGACGCCGGCCGGGACCTGCGGATCCTCGCCCCCGCCGAGCGCGACGCGCGGCAGGTCGGCCTCGATCGGGATCCGCGGCCGGTCGACGCGGACGACCTCGATGCTCGGCGGCGGGACCTCGAGGCCGAGGACCTTCTTGGCCTCGCGCACGTACTTGTTGTCGGGCTGGACGATCGAGAAGCCGACCGCCGCGAGCACGAGGATCGACGCGGCCATGCCGAGGCCGATGATGCGCCGGCCCCATGAGCTGCGCCGCGGCGCGAACACCGGCGTCGAGGTCACGTACTCCTGGGTCTCGGTCGCGGTCCCGACGATGCGGCCGATGTGCTCGTAGCTCCGGGCCTCCTCCTCGTACTGCTCGTCGTAGGCGGGCTCGTCGCTCTGGCCGTAGATCGGGTCGTAGGACTCGTCCTGCTCCAGCGCCTCCGGGTCGAAGGCGTCCTCGAGGGACGCGGCCTGGTCCTGCATGCCGAACGCGCCCGGCCCGGGGACCGGCGCCGTCGCGGCGGGCGGCAGGTCGCGCAGGCCGAGGCCGCCCTGCTCCTCGTCGGCCATGGCCTGGATGGCGTCGAGCTCGTCCGCGTCGATCGCCGTCCCGAGGTCCTCCTCCTCGAAGCCCTTGCTGCCGTCGAACTCGCCGGAGCCCTCGGTGAAGCCGGGCCCGAAGTCGGGCTCGAAGTCCCCGCCCAGGCCGGCCGTCGCGAAGGCCGCCTCGGCGTCCGAGCCGCGCGTCAGGTACTCCTCCTCCTCCTGCGTGCGGCGGTGGGCCTGGAACGACTGCGCGGCGCCCTGCTCGGGGTCGAGGAAGCTGTCCTCCTCGTCCCCGTCCAGGTCGAACATGTCGCCGTCGTCCTCGGAGTGCAGGTCGAGGGCCTTGCCCATGTCGACCTCGTCGTCGTTCTCCGACACGACGAAGGGGTCGTCCTCCCCGTCGTCGTCACCGAAGATCGCGGCGACGTCCTCCTGGCTGACATCCTCCTCGTCGAAGTCCAGGACGAAGTCGTCGTCGGACTCCTCACCAGGGCGGGAACCCTGGCCGAACGGAGGATCGAGCTCGTCCTCGGGACGATGCGGGTGGTCTTCTGCCATCGGCACGTTCTCCTTGCCGGCCGAGACCTCTGGCCTCGGCGCACTCGAAGGGGCCTATCGGCACCTCGGGGGCCCGATCCGCAGTCCCGTTCGGGGCGCTCCAGGGCGCCCATGGCAGGGGTCACTTGCGCCGCAGGATCCGCCGGTCGCCCTTTCGGGCCGTGACCCCGAGCCGGTCCAGGTGCTCGAGGAAGGGGATCAGGTACTTGCGGCTGGTCTCCATCCGGTCGCGGAGCGTCGGGATGTCCAGCACCCCGTCGTGCTCGGCGCAGACCGCCTCGACGATCGCCAGGGCCCGGTCGATCGTGCCCCCGCCCCAGACGAAGCCGCCGTTGGTCAGCTGGAGCCCGCCGTCCTCGACGAGGCTGTCGAGGAGGCCCCCGGCGTCGGCGCCGAAGCCCTCGAGCAGCTCGGGCCGGGTCAGCGGCCGGAACCCGGCCTCCTCGGCCCGCGCCAGGATCAGCTCGCGCCGCTCGCGCTGCTCGGGCGTCAGGGGGTCCTTGCGTCCGAGGTCGCGCACGCGGCCCCCGGCCAGGACCTCGACGCGCCCGTCCGCGGCCAGCTTGACGAGGGCCATCTGCATGAGCCCCTCGTGGGCCCCGGCCGTCCGGAACCGCGTGATCGGGCAGGTCGTCGTCGTCGCGTGCTTGCGGAACCAACCGGCGAGCATGCGCTCGATGCGCTCGCACTCGAGGCCGACGCTGTGCGCCGAGAACAGGGCCTTGTTGCGCGGATCGCGGAACAGCCGGCGGTCGGCGACGAGGGGCTCGACGACGAGCTCGAGCTCCTCGGCCGTCCAACCGAGCCGGGCCCGGGCCGCGTCGCTCGCGAGGCCGTTGGGGCCGTGCTCGACGACGAGCAGGCGCAGGCGCTCCTCGGGGTCGCCGAGGCTGGCCTCCTTGGACTGCAGGCGGGCGATGACCTCGTCGCGGAGGCGGCGCAGGCGGCGGCCGCCGGAACCGAGGATGCGGCCGCCGGCGACCGTGCGCGGGGGGTTGAGGCGGCGCAGGAGCACGAAGTCGCCCGGCAGCGCCGTGACCTCCTCGTGCACGTGGATCTGCACGAGGCCCTCGTCCCCGGGCGGGATGTCGACGCGGTCGAGCGGGAACACGCGGGCCGTGGCCTCGCGGGTGCCGACGTGGAGGTGGACCTCCTCGCCGTGGATCAGCGGCGCCATGTCGCCGACGACGCGCAGGTCGGCCTCGAGCCGGTTGGTCGGCTCGAGCTCGGCCGAGGCCGCGAGGACGTCGCCGCGCTCGACCTTGTCGAGCGGGATGTCGGGGAGGTTGAGCGCCGTCGAGTGGCCGGCCCGGGCCTGGTCGACCTTGCGGCCGTAGGCCTGGATGCCGCGGATGCGCGAGCGCAGGCCCTTGCCGACGAGGTGGAGCTCGTCGCCGACCGAGACCGTGCCCGACAGCGGGATGCCGGTCAGGACCGTGCCGAAGCCGGCGACCGAGAACTTGCGCTGGATCGGCAGCCGGAAGTAGCCCGAGGCCGGCCGCGGCTCGACCGCGCCGGCCAGCGCCTCGAGCCGGGCCCGGAACTCCGGCAGGCCCTTCCCGGTCACGGTCGACAGCGGGCAGATCTCGGCGCCCTCGAGGCAGTGGCCCTGGAGCAGCTCCCGGACGTCCTCGACGGCGAGCTCGAGGGTCTCGGGGTCGACGAGGTCGACCTTGGTCAGCGCCACGATCCCCTGGCGCACGCCGAGCAGCTCGAGCACGTCGAGGTGCTCGCGGGTCTGCGGCATGACGCCGTCGTCGGCCGCGACGACGAGGATCGCGAGGTCGATCGACGTCGCGCCGGCGACCATGTTCTTGAGGAAGCGCTCGTGCCCCGGCACGTCGATCAGGCCGACGAGCCGGCCGTCGGCAAGCTCCATCGGCGCGTAGCCGAGGTCGATCGTCAGCCCCCGCTCCTTCTCCTCCTCCCAGCGGTCCGGGTCGATCCCGGTCAGCGCGCGGACCAGGCTCGACTTGCCGTGGTCGACGTGGCCCGCCGTGCCGACGATGATCGGGTGGATCGAGGCCAAGACGGGCTCAGGGGAGGTACAGGATCCGGCCGCAGGCCTTGCAGGTCACGATGCCGGCCCCGGTCTGCAGCCGCGCCATGTCGTTGGGGGTGATCTTGGTGTAGCAGCCGCCGCAGAACTGGCCCTCGACCATGACGACGGCCTGGCCCTCGCGGCTCTCGAAGAGGTCGCGGTAGAGCTTGAGCTCGGTTGGGCCGACGCCGCCGAGGAAGGCCGCGCGCTCGGCCGCGATCCCGTCGCGCTGGGCGACGAGCTCGTCGTGCAGCGCCCGGGCCTCGACCTCGTAGGCCGCGAAGGCGGCCTCGGCCTCGGCCAGCCGCCCGGCGGCCTCCTCGCGCTCGGGGCCCAGCTTCTCGAGCAGCTCCATGAGCTCGAACTGCTCGGCCTGGAGCTTCTCGCGGTCCTCCTTGAGGTACGCGATCTGGTGCTGCGCGGCCTCGAAGGTCGACGCGTTCTGCGCCTTGTCGCGGTGCTCCTCCTGGCGCTTGATCGCGTTGTCCAGCCCCAGGACCTTGACCTCGAGCTCGCCGTTGCGGACCTCGGCCTCGCGGATCCGCTTGTCGTGCGTCGTCCACGTCGTCCGGATCGCCTCGAGCTCGGCCCGCCTGCGCTCGGTCTCCCTGGGGATCGCGTCGATCTTGTCCTGGACCCGCGCGACCTTGCTGTCGATCTTCTGGAGCGAGAGGAGCTGCTGGACGGCGGCGTTCATCGGCACCTGCGGGGGGCCCTCTGATCTCAAAGGGAGGAAGAGTCTAGCCCCCTGCTCCGGCCAGTCCACCACCGGTCCGGGCCCGGTCGCCGCTCCCGGGGCGCCGGCGCGGGCCCTCGGGTCCACGCCCCGCGCCGCGGCCCCGCGTCCACCGCGCCCCCGGGACCCGCGCCCCCGCCGGGTCGGCGGGGCCCGGGTCGCCGGGCGCTCAGAGGTTGCCGAGCTGCTCGGCGATGCCGGACAGGAAGCCCGACAGCTTGCGCGAGCGGACCGGGTGCTGGAGCTTGCGCACGGCCTTGGCCTCGATCTGGCGCACGCGCTCGCGGGTCACGCGGAAGATCCGCCCGACCTCCTCGAGGGTGTAGGTGTAGCCGTCGCCGATGCCGTAGCGCAGCTTGATGATCTCGCGCTCGCGGAAGGTCAGCGTGTCGAGCACGTCCTTGACCCGCTCCTTGAGCATCTCGCGGCTGGCCGAGTCGACCGGGGACTCGACGCTGTCGTCCTCGATGAAGTCCCCGAAGTAGCTGTCGTCGCTCTCGCCGATCGGGCGGTCGAGCGAGATCGGGTGCTTGGAGATCTTCATGACCCGCTTGGCCTCCTCGACGGTGATGCCGGAGGCCTGGGCGATCTCCTCGATCGTCGGCTCGCGCCCCTTGGCCTGGAGCAGCTTCTTGGTGACGTTGCGGAGCTTGCTCATGGTCTCGATCATGTGGACCGGGATGCGGATGGTCCGCGCCTGGTCGGCGATCGAGCGCGTGATGGCCTGCCGGATCCACCACGTGGCGTAGGTCGAGAACTTGTAGCCGCGCCGGTACTCGTACTTCTCCACGGCCTTCATCAGGCCGGTGTTGCCCTCCTGGATCAGGTCCAGGAACGAGAGGCCGCGGTTGCGGTACTTCTTGGCGATCGACACGACGAGGCGCAGGTTGCCGGAGCTGAGCTGGCGCTTGGCCTCCTCATAGTCGCTGTAGGCGCGGCGCACATCGTGGATGCGGCTCTCGAGCCGGGGCATCATCTCGAGGCCCTGGATCTCGAGCGACTCGAAGCGCTCGAACAGCTCCTTGGCGTGCGGCGACCCCTCGACCTCGGCCCGCTCGGCCTTGGCGCGCAGGCGGCTCATCTCCTGGTAGCGGCCCTCGAGCAGGTCGATCAGCGGGCGGACCTTCTTGATCTGGAGGTTGAGCTCCTCGATCAGGCGGGCGCTCTTGCGCATGCGGCGGTAAAGCGCGACGCGCAGCGCGCGACGCTCGGTCTTCTTCAGCCGCGCGCCGCGCAGCTTGCGGAAGTCGTCCTGGTTGCGCTCGTAGAGGTTCTGCAGCGTCCCGATGACGCCCGGCAGCCGGGTCAGGAGGTCCTGCTTGCCGACGTCGGGGTCCTGCTGGTTGATCTTGATCGTGCGGTCGAGGGCCGACTCGCCGGCCACGACGTCGCGCAGGATCTGGATCGCCGCCTGGGTGCCGAACCCCGACACGAGGACGATCTTGCGGAACTGCTTGCGGGTCAGCTCGATCTTGCGCGCGAGGCTGATCTCCTCGTCGCGGGTCAGCAGCGGGATCTCGCCCATCTGCGTGAGGTACATCCGGACCGGGTCGTCGATCTTCTCGACGATGTCGGTGATCAGCGACGTCGCCTTCGGCTCGGGCTCGGGCTCGGAGCCGGAGTCATCGTCGTCGTCGTCGGCCGAGATCGTGCCCGAGCTGCGCTTGAGCGGGTCGGCCCCCTCGTCGTCGTCGTCGTCGTCGAGCGCGGACATCCACGGCAGCTCGCCGTCGCGGTCCTTGCTGTCGTCGACGAGCTCGAGCCCGGCGTCCTCCAGGGCGACCAGGATCTGGTCGACCTTGTCGGGGGTGACGAGCTCCTCGGGAAGCGCGGCGTTGACGTCGGAGTACGTCACGAAGCCGTTCTTGCGCCGGTTCTCGATGAGCTTGCTGAGGTAGTTTTCGAGCTTCTCCATGGATCGCGGGGATCGGGCGGCGCGGACCGTTGCCGGGGGCCGGACCTTGCAGCCGGGGCCGGGTCGTCGCGACGACCCTGGGGGTGAATCTGGGATCGGGTTCGGGGGTGGGCCCGGCGAGGCGTCAGGGTCCTCCCCTAGCGCCTGTGAGGCCCGGGGTTGCGTCGGTCCTGTTACGGGGCTGGGCCTCCTTGCGCAGCGCTCTTCATCAGCCGGGACAGCTGTTTTTCAAGCTCGCGGGCCCGGTCGGGCCCGCCGTCGCGTCGGGTCCTCGCGATGGTCTCGCGGAGCTGACGGATCTCGTTTTGGCTCCGATGGTTCCGGAGGAACATTACCCCATCCACAAGGGCCTGACGGGGCTCGGACAGGGCCCGGGAGGCCTCCTCGAGGCCCATGAGCCAGCGGAGCCGCTCGGCGTCCTCGGTGACATGGTCGACCCACAGCCGGACCAGGTCGGCCGGGGTCGGGTGGTGGCCGTGCTCGACGACCCAGGCCTGGAGCCCGGCCAAGAGCTCCGATGCCACGGGGTCCGCGAAGCGGAGGTCCTCGTCGGGCCAGAGCTCCTCGAGGGCCTCGAGCTGGGCCGGGTCCCGGAGCAGGGCCTCGAGGATCGCCTCCGACCCGACTCGGGGTGCCGGACCGGGCCGCCGGCCGGCCTCAGGGGCTCGGGCCGGGCGCCGGTTGCGGACGCCGGCCAGGAGCCGGTCGGGGGCCACGAACAGGAGCCGGGCCGCGCCCGGCCAGGTCCTCGCGGACCAGGGGTCTCCGAGCTCGCGCAGGACCTCGCGGCAGGCCTCGGCGACCGCGACCTTGCCCTCGTGGCGCGACGGGTCGTGGCGGGCCGACAGCAGCTCGATCCAGACCTCGAGGGCGTCGCGGGCCCCGTCGAGGACCCGCTCGATGCTCCTCGCGACCCTCGGCCCGGGCCAGTCGGCTGGGTCCTTGCCGCCCTCGAGCAGGCAGATCCGGCTGCAGCAGGGTCTCGGCCGACAGGGTGGGCCGTAGCCCGCTCGGCGGCCCGCCGGCCGGCCTCGTCGCCGTCGAACAGCAGCACGGTTCCGTCCGGGGCGTAGCGCCGGATCAGCGCGGCGTGCTCGCGGGTCAGGCTCGTGCCCAGCGTCGCGACCGCCTCGGGGATGCCGGCGAGGTGGCAGGCGATGACGTCGGTGTAGCCCTCCATGACGACCAGCCGCCGGGCCCGGGCCTGGCGCGCCTTGGCCAGCCCGAACAGGAGGCTGCGCTTGTTGAACACCGGCACCAATATTCAGGTACTTGGGCTCCCGCTCCCCCTCGTGGCCGGGGAGGATCCGCCCGCCGAAGCCGACGATGCGGCCCTGGCCGTCGTGGATCGGGAAGGTCAGCCGGTTGCGGAAGCGGTCGTACCACTGGCCGCGCTCGGTCCGGCCGACGAGGCCGAGCTCGGCGGCCAGGGGCGCGGCACGCCGGCGGCCGAGCTCGGCCACGAGCGGCCAGTGCCGGCCGCCGCCCGGCGCCTCCGACGGCCCGGGGGCGTGGCCGAGGCCGAACGGCACGAGCGCGGCCTCGAGGCCGCGACCCTCGACGTAGCGCGCGGTGCATGGCCTCGGCGCTCTTGGCGCCCGCAGGCGCGCGGCGAAGAAGGCCTGGGCCCGGCCAGGACCTCGAGGGCACTGCTGCTTGGCGGGGCCGCGTGCGCCGCCGCCGCCGCGGGCAGGTCGACCCCCGGCGCGCTCGGCCAGCTCCTCGAGCGCCTCGCGGAAGCCGATGCCCTCGCGCTTCATGACGAAGGCGAACAGGTCGCCGCCCTCACCGCAGCCGTAGCAGCGGAAGATCTGCGACTCGGGGTGGACGTGGAACGAGGGCGTCTTCTCCTCGTGGAACGGGCATTGCGGCCCTTGAAGCTGCGGCCGCTGCGCTTGAGCGGCACGACCTCTCCGACGAGCGACACGAGGTCGATGCGCTGCCGTACGAGCTCCTTGGCCTGTTGCAAGCCTTGCTGCAGCTCGGTCAATCCTCGTTTCCTCCGACCGGTCTTCCCCGCGCCCGATCCGGCCGGGAGCCCTGCACCCTGCGTGCGCGACCTGCGAACGTCCCGAAAAGGAGCGACCCACCACGGGAACCCGACCGGCTGTCCGGCGGACGATCGGTGCTCCCTCGGTCCGTTGCGCGGAGAGGGTCGGCCGTAGCGGCTTCGACCTGCGGGGGTGGAGCTACCTGTCCAGTGGCCGGTGCCCGGCGCCGGGCCGCCTCGGGGACGTAGCGAGAATCGCGAGAAGCCAGCCCGACCCTGGCCGGAGACAACATCGAACAGGGGTTCGAGCTGGAAAAACAACTCGATCGGCCAGGCCTCGGGCCGGGCCTCGAGCAGGGCCGGGTCGAGGCCGAGCTCCGTCCAGCGTGGGCCTCGGGTCGGCCGCCCAGGCGCCGAGGGCCCCCGGCCCTGCAGCAGGCGCTCGGCGAACAGCAGCTGACGAAGCGGGCCAGGGATGCCTCCGCGCTACGCGGCCGCGACCAGTCCAGGCAGGAGGCCGCCCGCCCGCGGGCCAGGAGTAGGGCTGGAGCTGACCCCGGGTCGGGGCCTGAACACCTCCGCCGACCTGGCGCAGGGAGCCGGGGAAGCATAGGCCCGCCGCAGAGGATCATAGGCTGCCGAAGTCCTGGCGGCTGCCGGCCAGCCGAGGACCCGCTCGGCGAGCTCGAGCTGGACCAGGACGAGTGGCCCGACCGGCGGAGACTCCCAGCCAGCACAGGGCCCAGCGAGAGCAGCGGCCCCGGGAGACGCATGGGAGGTTGGCGACGAGGGTCCAGGGGCCGCCGTCCCCGGCCAGGACCCGGCAGGGCTCGGCCGGGCGCAGAGCCGGGGCCTTGCCGAGGGCCGGGAGCGCGCACGGAGAAGGCAGCACGCGTCGCCCAGGCTCGGCGCGGGCGTGTCCTGTCGAGCAGCGTGGCCGCGCTCGTCGACCTCGACGGCGACGACGCGGCGGGCCCGGGTCGCCAGCTCCTGGGTCAGCCTGGTCCCGGCCCCGATCTCGAGCACGAGGCGGCCCTCGAGCGGCAGCGTGTCGGCGATGGCCCGGCACAGGTTGGCGTCGACGAGGAAGTTCTGGCCGAGGCTGCGGCTCGGCCGGAAGCCCATCGCCTCGAGACAGCCGCGCAGCCGGCAGCCTCCTCACGGGCCGGGTTCGAGGTATCCCAGGCGTGGCGGGCCAGCCTGGGCTCGGGCAGGCCCAGGAAGTCCTGGTCGAGGCCGGCGCGCAGCCGGGCCGCGCGGCGGAACTCCGGCGGTGCTGGTCGAGGAAGTCGTCGAGGAGGTGCAGGTCGCCCTCGGTCGGCGCCTGGGGTGCCGAGCCGGGCCAGGAACGTACGGGTCCGTAGCCATGCGCAGGCCGAGGGTGCTCGACCACTCGGCCGGGAAGCGGGCGCGCCGCGCCCGTCCAGATCAGCCGTCGGCGTCGAAGTAGTGCGCCTGGTCCACGGGCTGCGCCAGCGGTCGAGCCGGTCGGCGTGGCTGAAGCCGAGGGTCACGACCCGGAGATCAAGGGCGCCTTCGCTGGCCGGCCAGGAACGGCCCGAGGACCTCGAAGCCGAGCTCCGGCCCGACCCTGAGGCGGCTCAGCGCCAGCCGGTCCCGGTCGCCCTCGAGCACGCGGGCGATGTCCCCGCGGACCATCGGGTGCAGCACCAACGGCGTCGTGCTCCACTCCGGAGATTGCTGCTGATCAGGTCAGCACGACGGCCGGGTCGGGTCGCGGCCGGACTCGAAGGTCCGACCCGCGTCGGGTCCGAGGGTGTTGGTACAGCGGGTTGCCGGCCCGGTCGCCCCAGGGGGCATTTTTGAAGCCCTACTTGCCGCCGACGGCGAACGACCACTCGCGCAGGGTCGGCAGCCGGCCGAGCCAGCGGCCGCGACGGTCTCGGTCGAACGGCAGCTGCTGGCTGGCGGGCAGGTCGCGCTCGCCGAGCACGCGGCCGCCGGGTGGCGCCGCGCCTTGGCCGGCAGCACGACCAGCAGTCGACCTCGCGGAGCTCGAAGCGATGGAGGAAGCTTACAGCCCCTCCCCGCGGGCTGGGCATTACGCGACCGAAGCGCGCACGAGCTGGCGCAGCGCCGGGATGCTGGCCGGCTCCGGCTCGAAGCGCCGGCCGCGAGCAGCGGGACGAGCAGCAGCGCCCGGCCGACGGCGGTCACCTGCGCCGGCCCGTCACCGCCGGCCTCACTGCACGAGGAAGATCCTCGACCCGCCGGCTGCGGGCCTTGTCGGCGGGGTCGACTGGGCGCGATGCCCCGAACCCTCGACCGAGAGATGCTGCTGGATGCCCTGGGCCGACAGCCAGTGCGCGACGGCGAGGGCCCGGGCCGCCGACAGGTGGAGGTTGGACTTCCAGCTACAAGGCCTGGATCGGGTCGGAGTCGGTGTGGCCCTCGACCTGGATGCCGCGGGCCCCGCGGAGGTCGCCGAGGAGCTGCGCGGCGTGGTCTCGCCCCTCGCTCGACAGCTCGGCCTTGCTGACGCGGAGGCCGCCCTCGCGATGCGCAGGCCGGCCCTGGTTCTCACGCTGGATGACGGTCACGCCGGGGGTCCCTGGAGCGCTGAGCCGGAGTGGGTCCGGCCGGTCCAGAGCTCGTCGAGCTCCTTCTGCTTGCGGGCCAGGTCATCCTGATCGAGACCTTGCCCTTGAGGGTCGCGTTCTCGGTCCGACGGCCTGGTTCTCCGCGGTCCAGCTCGTCCTGCACTTGTAGTCCTCGAGCGTCTGGGCCAGCCCGTCGGCCCGGTTGCGCTCCTTCATGTAGGCCGTCTGCCTCTATGCAGCGCCCGGCAGCACGAAGAGCGCCGTCGCGTGACCCCATCATTCCGTGCATCGCTCCTCCTCCTGGCTGAGATCGGGCCTCAAGATAGCCACGGCAGCCGGGGAAGCAGCGGATGACGAAAAGGGCCCGCGCGCGGAGGCGGTCCCGAGACGACGGGTGCCGGCCTCCCGCGTGTCTCCACGCGGGGAGACTGGCCTCGGGCGCCCGTGCACGGGCTAGCCAGCCAGCGGACCGCGCACGGTCCGACCGTCTACTTGACCTCGACCTTGAAGCTCTCGGCGAGCCAGCGGGTCATGCCGGTGGTTCTTGGCCTGCGTGATCGAGTAGGCGAAGAACAGCGCGTAGGTCAGGATCACCGCGCCGATGACCATGATGACCTTGTCGAGGGCTTCTCCTCGTCGTCGGGTGTGCCGGTCTGGCGGATCGCGGCGGTTCGGCCCTGTCGGCGACCGGCGTCGCGTGCGCTCGTGCGGCGCGACGGGGACGCGGATGACGTCGTCCTCCCTTCGATCTCGACCTCGAGCTCCTCGGGCGCCAGGTCGAGGGTCTCCCTCCTCGAGCAGGGGAGTCGTCCTCGAGCACGGCCGTGACCATGCCGGTGTCCTCGAGTCGAGGTCGTCGGCGAAGACCAGCTCCTCGGCGAGCTCGTCGGCGTCGTCCTTGGAGGCCAGGGCCCGACGTCCTCGCGGCGCAGGCGGATGGTGCCGTCCGGGGAGCGCATGGCCTGATCCGTCGGCGGACACGAGCCGCTTCAGCTCGTCCTCGCTCATCTTCAGGTCCTGAAGGGCCTTCTCGAACGGAATGTAGTCCTCGGACACGGTTTCCGGCCTCCGTGTGAGGTGTTCGTCTGGCTGGGAGTGGGCTGTCCGGGCCAGCGCCGGCCGGACGCTGTTCTCCGTTCCGGGGCGAGCGGGGGCAGGAGAGTCGGCGCGGAAGTATACAGCTCGATCCGCCTGCGGAAGCAGGGCCTCGCCGGGGTCTAGTCGCCGCCAGCCTCTGTCCGCGGGAGCGCCCCTGCGCCGGCCCCCTTGACCCGTCGACGCTCAGGCCGGCCTTCGAACTGCCTTGAGCTTCTCGAACGGGAACCGACGTGTCCTTGTAGCCTCGAGCCGGAGGTCCAGGTCGATGCGCCGGGCCCCCCCGACCAGGGAACAGCCGCTGGCCGTTGCTGAGCCGCCCCGGGCCTCGTAGACCGCGAGCTGCTTGCTGCGTGTCGATGACGGCGACCTGCGTCCCGACCCTGTAGCTCCTGGTCACGGCCAGGATGCCGTCGTTGCCCTGGGCGACCTGCCCGGCGTCGAGTGGGCAGGGACCGTGTCGGCTCGGCGGTCGTCCCGGTGCCCTGGCTCCGTGGTCCCAGTGGTCGACCGAGCCCGGGGCCGCCGCCCCTGGGGCAGCAGGAGGTCGACGGCGGCGGGGTCGGCGTCGAGCCCGTGGGTCGGGGCCAGCTCGCGGCCGAGCATGAACGCGAGGGCGGCGGTGGCGACGACGCTGTAGATCGTGGCGAAGCGGGTCAAGGTCCGCCCTCCGGTGCAGGGCCCGCGCGCGCCGGCGGGCGGGGCCGACGGGCAGGGGGTGCGGGCGGAGCATCATAGCTCCTGCGCCCACGCGACAGCAGCCCCTCGGCCGTGTCCCGGATCGCGACCCGCTGACCTGGCGCTCCGTCCGGGCCGCGGACGATGCCCAGCCGGCCGTCGGCGGCCTCGAGGCGGGCCAGCTGCACCAGGCCTGTCCGAGCGGAACTCAGCCGGGGATCAGGGCCGGGCGGCGGGACAGCGCGGCGTCGACCTCGCCCTCGATGATGGCCGAGGTAGAAGACGTAGTCGTGGATCGAGCTGTCCGCGGCGCGCAGCGGGGGCGGCGGTGCGGGCGGCGGTCGAGCATGCGGCGCAGGTCCTCGACCCGCTGTCGGCGGGAGGACCGCGACGTCGGCGATCGATCATGATCCGCGCCACGGGGAACGCCTGCCGCTCCCCTCGATCTCGAGCGCGGTCTCGCGCAGCGGCTGCGACAGCGTGTCGCCGCCGGCGGTCATGAGCCGCATGAGGTCCTGGTTGCGGCGGCGGAGCCCTTGATGCCGCGGCGCTTGTGCCCCCGAGGCCCAGCGCATCGTCGCGCGGTCGGGAGACGACGATGCGCGGCGGCGCGAGGAGCCACGAGAACAGCCGCAGGACGCCGGCGTAGCGGTAGGTCCAGTCCTCGGCGTGCTGGTGGAAGAGCTGCTTGGGCAGGGCCTCCGAGGTCAGGAACAGGACCGGCGTCAGGACCGCGGCCGCGAGGATGGCCGCCGTGGCCCCGCCGAGCTTACGCGCCCATCCAGGCCTTCGCCGACAGCCGCCGCGGAGGCGTTGGCGATGTTGTTGCCGATCAGGAACACGCAGAGCAGCCAGTCGGGGTGCCGGAGCAGGGGCGGCGAGGCGCATGCGCGTCCTTCGGGTCGGCCGAGCGGAGCTCGGCCGCATCCGGCTGACGCGGTAGAGCCCGGCCTCGATGCCTCGAGAAGAACGCGCTGGCGACGACGGCGCAGCAGCGCGGGCAGCAGCCAGGGCGCGACCGCGGCCGGCCCGGAGGCCTCCTGCAGGAGGGCGACCATGCCTTCCGCCCCCGGCCTGGCCGTCCTTGGTCGCGAGCAGCTTGACGACGCGGCCCCGGCTGACGCCGAGGACCTCGAGGACGAGGTCGCCGTGCCGATGCGTCAGTCTCGTTTCCTCGGGCACGCACGTGGCCGAGCCGGTCGTAGCCCCCGAGCGTGCGGTTGCGCTGGAGGGGCAGCGCCTGACGTCGAACAGCTCCTCGAAGTCGGCGATCGAGATCGAGCCCGAGACCTCCCAGCCCCGGCCCGGGCGCAGGCGCACGGGCATGGCTCCGCTCCCGCTCCGAGCGCACGACCTCGCCGGCAGGCTCGACGAGGTCCTCCCAGCCGACGAGGCCGACCGGCTCGCCGTACTCGTCGACGACGAGGACGCAGTCGTGCTGCGACCGGCGGTACAGGACCAGGAGGTGGTGCAGCCGGGCCATCCTCGGGATCGCCGTACGCACGGCGCCGAGCACGGTCGCCGGGTCGCAGACGAGCAGGTCGCGGACGTCGCAGCCCTCGACGCCGCGCGTCGCCGACGAGGAGGCGCGCTCGGTCCGGCGCGCCAGGGCGCGGTCGAGGGTCTTCGCGGGCCGTCGTCTCGGGCGGTAGGCGCTCGAAGTCGACGAGCGGCACCATGAGCTCGCGGACCTGGAGGTCGGCCGCGTCCATGACCTCGCTGACGACCTTGGCGATGCGCGGCTCGAGGCCGAAGCGCTCGGGGTGGCGCCGGACCGACTCGACGAGCTCCCCCTCGCCCAGCGCCGAGGGCGGCGGCTTGGCCACGACGAGGCGGCTGCCGAGGAAGTGCAGGAACATCGTCGCCGGCCGCGTGACCGGGCTCGTCGCCAGCGTCCAGAAGTACAGGACCGGCGCCGTGGCCAGGGCCCAGACCGGCCCGAGGCCGAGGGCGATCGACTTGGGCAGGATCTCGGCCAGGAAGATCAGCGCGAAGAACGCGCCGAGGCTGACGAGGGCGGCCTCGGCGCCGCCGAGGTCGTGCGAAAGGCTCGCGGCCAGCGCGAAGTAGAGGACGTTGATGGCCAGGTTCGAGAACAGGATCACGAACAGGACCTGGCGGGCGTGGCGCCGGCACCAGGCCAGGGCCTCGCGCTGGAACGCCGCGCCGCGGCCCTCGACCTCGTGCGGCTCGAGGCTGAACAGGGCCGTCTCGCTGGCGGAGAAGAACGCCGACGCGAGCAGCAGCAGGATGAGGGGCAGGAGCAGCGCGCTCATCGGTCGTCGTCGGCGCCTCCCCGCTGTTCCTCGGGCCCGGCGACGGGCAGCTCGACCTCGACGACGAAGCCCCCGCCCTCGGGGTTGCGCGCGCGGACCCGGCCGCCGTGCTGCTCGACGAGGGCGTAGGTGATCGACAGCCCCAGGCCCGACGACTGCTTGAGGGCCGACGAGGTCGCGCCCTTGGTCGAGAAGAACGGGTCGAAGATACGGTCGAGGACCTGCGGCGGCACGCCGGGGCCGTTGTCGCGCACGCGGGCGACGACGCGCGGCTCGCGGCCGTCGAGGTCGTGGAGGCCGACCTCGATCACGGGCGCCGCGGTGCCGGCCTCGTCGAAGGCGTCGAGGCTGTTGAGGAACAGGTTGAGGAAGACCTGGCCGAGCTCGTGCGGGTCCCCGCGCACGAGCCGCGTGCTGTCGTCGACGACCTCGAGCCTGACGCCGCGCCGCTCGAGCCGGTGCTCGACGAGGGCGCGCGCCGACTCGACCGAGCGGCCGAGGCCGAAGCGCACCGGCGCGGCCGAGCGCGGGGCGAACTCGAGCGTGCGGCGGGCGATCGAGCCGATCCGGTCGAGGCCCTCCTCGATCAGCCCGAGCATCGGGTCGACGACCTCGCCGGCGCGGCGCTTGAGCCGCGACACGGCGTTGACCATGCCCCCCAGGGGGTTGTTGATCTCGTGGGCGATCCCGGCCGCGAGCGTGCCGAGCGCCGCGAGGCGGCTCGACAGGACGAGCTCGCGCTCGGCCCGGCGGGCCTTCTCCTCGGCCTCGGCCATGGCCCGGGCGAGGTAGAGGTAGACCCCGAGGGCGAGGAGCATCCCGCCGGCGCCGAGGACCATGAAGACCGTGGCGGGGAAGCCCCGGTCGGGCCGCTGGCCGAGCTGGAACCACGCGCCGCCGTAGAGCTCGTCGCCCGAGACCAGCGGCCAGGCCGAGCCGCCCGCGCCCTCGATCGGGCCGGCCTGGCGCAGCATGGCCGTGAGGATGGCCTCGCGCGCCTCGGTCTCCCCGAACTGCTCGAGGTCCCGGTGCCAGGCCCCGAGCGGGTTGACCCACAGGAGCGAGATGCCGAGCCGGTCCTGGGCCTCGGTCGAGAAGCTGCGGTCGGCGATCAGCACGTCGCGGCACAGGCCCTCGAGGCGCTGGTAGGACAGGAGCCGCAGGAAGCGCTTGCGGACGTCCTCGAGCTGCTGCTCGACCGACCCCTCGCGGCGGCGCTGGGCGCCGGTCTGCGTGAAGGTGTCGAGCATGTCCCGGACGATCGACGTCGTCACGGACTCGATCTGGGTCGACCAGTCGCGGACGTTGCGGCGGTTCTCGAGCCAGAGCAGGACCGAGAGGGTCCCCAGAACCGCGAGGTTCACGAGGAAGATCGCCGTAAGGACGCGCGCGCGCATGCCCACCAGGACCTGGATGCTACCACCGGCCGGCGCGGGACGGAGCGCCGGTCCGGGCGTCCCGCGCGGCGGGGTCAGCCGCGGAGGTTCTCCATGAGCTTGAGCATCGGCTGGAGGAGGGCCAGCACGACGTACCCGACGAAGACGGCGAGGACGACGATGATGACCGGCTCGAGCGCCTTGAACACGACCTCGATCGTCCGGTCGACCTCGACCTCGTAGCGGTCGGCGATCCGCACGAGCATGCGGTCGAGCTCGCCGGTCTGCTCGCCGACCTCGACCATGTTGACGATGATCTCGTCGAAGATGTCCGACTGCCCCATCGGCTGGGCGATGCCCTCGCCCTCGCGGATCGAGGCCAGGATCGACAGGACGGCGTCCTGCACGAGCAGGTTGCGCATCGAGTCCTTGATGATGTCGAGGGCCTGGATGTGCGGGACGCCCGACTCGATCAGCGTGCCGAAGGTGCGCGCGAAGCGCGCGACGAGCGTCTTCTTGATCAGGCCGCCGAAGAGCGGCATGCGCAGGCGCATCCGGTCGCGGAAGCGGTGGTACGGCAGGACGCGGGCGACGAGGACGACGTGCGTCGTGAACAGGAGCGGCAGGATGATGAGCCAGATCCACCACTTCTGGACGATGAAGTCCGAGAGGTCGATGAGGCTCTGGGTCAGCGGCGGGAGGTCCTTGCCGATCAGCTGCTTGAAGATCGTCTGGAACTCGGGGACGACGAAGACCATGACGCCGGTGATGACCAGCGCCGCGATGATCATGACGGCGACCGGGTAGGCCAGCGCGCCGCGGACCTTGGACTTGATGGCCTCGGTCTTCTCCATGAACCCGGCCAGGCGCTCGAGGATCGTCTCCTGGATGCCGCCCGCCTCGCCGGCCCGGACCATGTTGGTGTAGAGGTTGTCGAAGACGCCCGGGTACTTGGCCAGGGCCTCGCTGAACGGCGTGCCGCCCTCGACGTCGTCGCGCACGCCGGTGACGATCCGCTTGAGCGCGCCCTGCGGCATCTGGTTCTCGAGGATCTGCAGGCTGCGGACGATCGGGATGCCGGCCTCGAGCAGGATCGCGAGCTGCGTCGTGAACTGGGTCAGCGGCCCGGCCCCGACGCGGCCGCGCTGGAACAGGGGCTTGCGCTCGCCGCCGCTCGAGGACGTCGCCGCGCCCGCCTGCTGCGGGCGCGCGACCTGGATCTTGCGCTGGATCTTCTTGGGCATCGCCGTGTCGCGCCTGCGCCGGTCCGGTCCGGCTCGGGCCGGCGCGGCCGGGCGAGCCGCCGCCGGGAGAGGGACGGGAAGGCTAAAGGATGCCCGGCTCCCCGCCCAGGCTCAGGCCAGCCCGAAGCGCCAGGCCCCGAGGACCCCGAGGACCAGGCCCAGGGCCGCCAGGATCCACGGCCACTGCCGGATCCAGGCCGAGGGGATGCCGAGGGCGGCGTCGTCCCAGGGCCGCAGGGCCGCGTCGACCTCCTCGACCTCCCGGCCCGGGGCGCCGGGCTCGGCCTCGGCGCGGCGGCGGGCGATCAGCAGGCTGGCGTTGTCCTGCCCGTCGCGCCGCTGGGCCGCGCGCAGGAGCTCGTGCACGGCCTCGGTCACGCCGCCGACGAGCATGGCCTGGCACTCCTCGTCGGGGACCGGGTGCCAGAAGCCGTCCGAGCTCAGCACGAGGCTCTCGCCGACGGCGAGCCGGGCCGAGAACCGGTCGGGGTCGACGAGGTCCTGGCCGGCGCCGACGGCCCGGGTCAGGACGTGGTCGACGGCGGGGTCGACGTGGAGCTCGGACAGGACCTCGAGCCGCTGGGGCCCGATCAGCACGCAGCGCGTGTCCCCGACGTGCACGCCCTCGACCCGGTCCCCGCGCAGGGCCACCGCGGTCAGGGTCGTGCCCATGCCGGCCAGCTCGGGGTGCGCGGCGGCGGCCCGGGCCACGGCGACGCAGGCGCGGGCGAACGCGGCCTCGAGGCAGGCGCCGGGGTCGGGCGGGGCCTCTGCGGCCTGGGTCGCGATCGCGTCGAGCCAGCCGGCCAGCATCGCCCGCAGCGCGGTGCGGCTGGCCTCGGCCCCGCCGGCCAGCCCCCCCATCCCGTCGGCGATCGCCAGCAGCCGGCCGCAGCGCCGGAACTCGCGCTCGTCGACCGGCTCCCAGACGAGGATGTCGTCCTGGTTCTCGGGCCGGACCGGTCCCTTGACCGAGCCCCAGGCCAGCTCGAGGTCCTCGCGGATCCTCATGGCCGGCCCACCCTGAGGGTCGACGACACGCGGTCGCCGGCGAGGGTCTCGACGAGCACGCGCACGAGGGCGCCGTCGGGCAGGCCGTCGAGCGCGGCCTGGTAGCGGAACAGGGCCAGCCGCGGGTCGCTGCGCTTGGAGCGGAAGAAGGCCTGCCGGAAGCGCTCGAGCCCCTCGCCCTCGAACAGCTTGCCGTCGACCTCGACGAGGACCGTCTGGACCTCCTGCGGGCAGCTGACCTCGACCTGGAGCACGCGCCCCTGGAGCTCCTTGAGCTCGAGCCGGAAGTCGAGCCCGGCGCGGAGGTTCTCGAGCAGGTCCTGGCTCTTGAGCCGGGCCAGGAGCTTGAGCCCGAGCTGGCGCGCGACCTCCTCGCGCACGCGCGGCCCGACGACGTCGCCGTCCGAGCCGACGAGCGGCGGCGGGATGATGATGTGGGTCAGGATCTTGAAGAACCCGGCGCGCTGGAACAGCGACAGGTCCATCGGGTCGGCCTGGACCGACAGCAGGGCGAGGCGCCGGCCGGTGTGGACGTCGCGCAGGCTCGCCCGGAGCGTCGCCCGCGACTCGAAGCGGGTCTCGGGCACGAGGCCGCCGAGGCCGACGAGGAGCCACACGACGGTCGCGATCGGCCACGAGCCGGTCGTCCCGGTGACGATGATCGGCGACTCGTCGACGCCCTCGAGGACGAGCAGGATGTCGGCGCCCATGGCCTCGGCCCGGCCGACCTGGGGGTCGAGGTCGAGGCCGCGCGCGCTGGCCTCGGCCGTCGCGGCGCGGGTCGCGAAGTCGTCCTCGCCGAGCACGAGGAGGTCGCTGGCCGCGCGGCCCGCGCGCAGCGTCGCGCACAGGTCGGCGAACGGCAGCGGCTCGCGGTCGCCGACGACGAAGGTCTTGGCCAGGAGGAGCTTGCCCTCGGCCGGGTCGACGGCCGGCGTCTCGGGCTCGGCGGCGTCGGTCTCCGACATCACGGCGCCCCCGGCCAGGACGACGCGGTACGGCAGCGGCGGGAAGCGCGCCCACCAGTCGACGTCGAGGACGGTCGTGCTCCCGCGGCACGAGGCCAGCGCGAGCGCCGCGAGCAGGGCGAGGCGCCTCATCGCTACTCGACCCTCCTGGCCTGCTCGAGGAACCGGACGGTGCCGGCCACGCGGAACCCGACCACGGCGACGATCGGGTTGCGCCGGCCGGCGAGCGAGCCGTCGCGGGCGAGCTGCAGCGAGCGGCGGACGCCGAGCAGGCCAGGGTCGCCGAGCCGCGCGGGCTTGGGGTCGGCGCTCGTGAGGTCGTCGAGCCAGCCCTCGGCCACGGGGTCGCGGCCGGCGACCTCGGGCTCGCCGAAGCCGAGCCCGCGGACGATGCCGTCGCGCAGGACGTCCTTGGGCAGGGCCGTGCGCAGCCGGCCCAGGCGGCGGTCCTCGGCCGTGGCCCGGTGGTTCTCGTGGTTGGCGACGATCAGCGCCGCGACCTCCTCGTCCTCGAACGGCAGGTCGTCGACCCACTCGCGCACGCCGAAATCGAGGCCGGTCACGACCGGCGCCGGCTCCCCGGGGCGGCCGAGGCCGCGGGACAGGTCGCCGAGCTCGACGAGCTCCGCCGGCTCGAGCGGCCACAGGGCCGGGTCGCGGCGGCCGTCCCGCGCCGTCTCCCCGACGACGCGCTTCCACCGCTGCTCGACGAGGTCGGCGACCTCGGGGCGCAGGCCGTTGAGGCGCAGCCCGGCCGCCGCAGGCGGCAGGCCGTGCATCGCCGCGGCGACGAGCTCGCCGGCGAAGGGCAGGCGGAGGTAGTCGGGCGAGCCGAAGACCTTCCACGACAGCCAGCGGCAGTAGGCCGCGGCCTGGAACCAGTCGACGCCGGTGACCGGCCGGTCCGCGGCCGCCTTGGCCAGCTCCTCGAGCGTGGCGCCGCCGAACGGCGTCGTCGTCGGCGCGAGGCCGGCCCGCGTGAAGCGCCGGGCCCCGAGCGGGTCCTCGTGGTGGCCGAGGGCCGCGACGACGTCCTCGGGCACGTCGCCGGCGGCGACGGCCGCGACGAAGGCGAGGTACTCGCCGCGGGTGACCTCGTGGTCCCCGAGGAAGAAGTCCGAGAGGCCGGTGACCTCGAGCGCGTGCTCGACCGCGAGCGTGCCGGGCCAGCGCCGGACCTCGCCGCGCGGGACGCCGAGCGCGAGGCTGCGCGGGGCGAGGAACGGGACCATGACGACCGTCGACGGCGCGGCGGCCGCGATGCCCTGCAGCGTCCTGGCGGACAGGAGGCTGCTCGTCGGCTGGAACCGCATCGGGACCGGCGCGGCGCCGAGCGTGCCGGCCGGGGTCGCGAGCCGGAAGCGCCGCTCGACCGGCGCGCGCGCGCCGAAGCCCTCCTTGGCCATGCCCTCGAAGCCGCACCAGCGCTGCACGCGGGCGAACGACACGACGGCCGTCCCGAGGCTGCCGCCGTCGGCCGCCTCGAGGCGCATCTGGATCGGGTCCTCGCCCTCGGCGCCCTGCCAGGCCGGGGCCAGCTTGACGAGCGTCCCGGGCGCGAAGGCCTGCTCGAGCTCGACGCGCAGCCGCACGTCGCGGCCGTGCTCGACGAGCGCGTCGGGGAAGCGCGGCGGTGAGTCGTCGTGGCGGAAGTCGAGCAGCGGCAGCAGGCGGTGGCCGTCCTGGTCGACCGGGACGAGGGCCCCGCGGCGGTCGCGGAGCTCGCGCCCGAGCAGGTCGCGGACCTCGAGGGCGAGGCGGTTGCGCCCGCGGTCGAGCTGCACGACCGGCTCCTCGGCCAGGACCGGGCAGACCGGCTGCCACGCGCCGCCGACGCGGCGCCACAGCGTCGCCGTGCTCCGGTCGCCGGCCTCGCGCGCGCGGCCGAAGCCCTTGCGCAGCAGCAGCCTGACCTGCGGCCGGCCCTCGACGCGCTCGAGCAGCCCGGCCGCGACGAGCTCGCCGGTCCAGCGGTCGCCGGCCGTGGCCTCGGGCACCGAGGCGAGGCTCGGCCCGTCGCCGTGCCGCACGAGCAGGAGGCGCGTCGTGCGCTGCTGCGGCCGGCGGCCGGCCGTCGTCCGGTGGCGGACCTCGACGAGGAGCTCGGGGTCCAGGGCCGGCCCGAGCTCGAGGGTGCACGCGCCCGCCCCGGTGTCGAGCATCCGGATGTCCTTGCCCTCGACCTCGACGAAGGGCTCGTAGTCCCGGTTGCAGGTGTAGCGCAGCTGGGTCCCGGGCTCCGACCAGTGCAGCTGCCGCGCGCCGTCCGCCTCGACGAAGCGGGACGGGGGCACGTGGTCGTGGAACGGCAGCACGACGAAGCGCGGGGCGAGGTCGAAGTCGGTGACGTCGAACTGCTTGTCGAGCTCCTTGCTGCGGTTGCCGGCCTGGTCGACGAGCTGGAACGACAGCAGCAGCTTGCGCCGGTCGCCGAGCTCCGGCACCGAGATGTGCAGGCGGACCGTGTCGTTGTCGACGTCGAAGCTCGTCTGCAGGGCCTCGACGCCCTCGACGCCGCGGTCGGCCCGGACCTCGACGGCCGCGAGGTCGGCCGGCGGCCCGCCGACGACGCGCAGCCGGACCTCGAAGCTCTCGCCGGAGCGGAGCAGCTCGCTCCCGCCCTCGGCCGTCAGGATGCGCTCGATCTCGGGCACCGACACGTCGATGCGGTCGAGCGTCCGCACCCAGGGCTGCGAGGTGCGGCCGGCCGCGTCCTCGAGCACGATGCGCAGGGAGCCGCCGGTGGGCAGCGGCGGGAGGTTGGGGAAGTAGCGGGCGAGGTCGACCTGGACGGTCGGGTACGAGCCCTCCATCGGCAGGGTCTCCTCGTCCCGCAGCGTGCCCTCGCGGTCGAGGACCTCGATGCGGACCTTGACCCGGCCGCCGGGGCCGTCCTCGTCGATGCTGCCGACGAGCCGCGTCCGGGCCAGGAAGGCCCGCTCGCCGGCCGCGTCCTCGAGCCGCGCGTCGACGAGGCGCGGGGCCCTGCGGTCGACGAAGAGCTTGGCGTGCGCGAGGTCCCGGCCGCGGTGCTGGAAGCTCAGCGTCATCTCGCCGCCGACCTCGGCGGCCCAGGCGGCGAAGCGGCCCCAGCCCTCGTCCCGGTCGGCCTCGAAGCGCAGCTCCCCGTCGGCGAGGCGGCCGCGGATCGCGAAGCTCTGCAGCCGGCCGTCGGCCGTGAGGCAGCGCAGCACGAGGCCGTCGGGGTCGACCCCGCGCGCGCCGAAGACCTGGCTGGCCAGGGCCTCGGCCTTGATCGGCCGCGCCGGCTCCTCGCGGCCCGGCGCGCGCTCGGTCAGCGCGATCCCGCCCGGCCGCCCCTCGAGCAGGGCCTGGGGGCTGCGCATGAACGAGACCGTGAACAGGAGCAGGCCGCCGACGAAGGCGCCGAAGGCCGCCGTCCGCCGGCGCGGCCCGTGCGGCTCGCGGATGCGGCGGATGCGCTGGAGGACCTCGTCGGGCCCGGCCGGGCGGGCCTCGGGCTCGCGGCGCATCAGCGCCGAGACGAGGTCGACGAGGGCCCGCGGCGTGTGGCGCGGCGGCCGCAGCGGCTCGGCCTCGTCCTCGAGCACGGCGCGGACGCGCTCCTCGGTCGTGCCGTCGCCGTGCGGGAGCCGCCCGCACAGGGCCTGGTAGGCGACGACGCCGAGGGAGTACAGGTCGGAGCGCGTGTTGCCGCGCTCGCCGCGCAGGATCTCGGGCGCCGTGTACGGCGGGTTGACCCACAGCCGCGTCGGCGAGCCCTCGGACGGCTCCTCGGTCAGGTGGGCCACGCCGAGGTCGAGCAGCTTGACCGACAGCTCGCGGCCGCGGCGCGTCAGCATGAGGTTGGACGGGCTGATGTCGCGGTGGACGACGCCCCCGCGCTCGAGGCCCTCGAGGGCCAGGCAGGTCTCCTCGAGCAGGACCAGGAGCTCGCCCGGCGACAGGCTGCCGTGGAGCTCGAGGCGATGCTGGAGGGTCTCCCCCTCGACGAGCTCCATCGCGATGAAGATCGAGCCCTCGCGGGTCTCGCCGACGTCGAGGACCTGGGCGATGCGGTCGCCGCGGACGCGCGAGGCCCGGCGGGCCTCGGCCATGAGGGCCTCGCGGTAGGCCGGCTGGCGGGCGTAGCGGGCGTGGAGGACCTTGACCGCCGTCGGGGAGTGGGCCAGCTCGTGGACGGCCCGGTAGACGGTGCCCATGCCGCCGCGGCCCAGGACCCCGGTGATCCGGTACTTCCCGCCGACCACGTGCCCGATCCAGGGGCTGCCCCCGCCCTCGTCCCGGGCCGGCCACGACACCGCGCGTACGTCGACGAGCGGCACGTCGCAGGTCCCGCAGCGGGCGACGGCGGTCGCCGTGTAGCCCTCGCAGATCGGGCAGACCCTCATGCTTGAAGCTTGGCACGGGATCCGGGGAGCGGGAAGCCGGTTCCCCGGCGCGCCGGCCGCGGCCTTGCCACCGGCGCGAGCGGGTCGGTGGGCCGTGGATGACGGCGCGGCGGATGCGCGCTCAGGGCCGCGTCCCTCCGCGCAGCAGGACGAGGACCAGGCCGACCAGGAGGCACAGCGCCCCGACCGGCACGAGGAGGATGGCGAGCGAGGGGTCGCCCTCGCTGTTGCCGACGCCGCCGAGGAAGAAGCCGACCGGCAGCAGGACCGCGCCGCGGCGGAGCCAGCGGGCGACCGGCAGGCGGTCGGCCGGGGCCAGCCAGCGCGGCGCGACGGCGGCCCAGGCGAGCAGCAGCAGGCCGAGGAAGTTGCCGTGCATGTGGGCCAGGGTCCACAGCTCGCGCCGCATCGGGCTGCCGAGGTAGACCGGGACCTTGAAGCCGTGCAGGACCTCGAGGCAGAGGCCCAGCGGCAGGAACACCGCCAGCAGGCAGAAGCCCGCGCGCAGCGCGAGGCCGATGCCGTCGTCCTTGCCGTCCCCGGGCTCGTCCATGCGCCTCACTCCCCGATCGCGATGACCTTGTGCGACTGCAGCTTCAGCAGCTCGATGATCGCCGGCAGGTCCGGCGCGAGGTCCGCGCCGACGAGCAGGCCCGGTGGCGGCGGGCGCAGCCGGCCCGGAGCGCGGCCGACCAGCGTGCGGATCATCCCCAGCGACTCCCGCCTGAGGCGCGCCATGCGCGCGGCCTCGCCCGCCTCGCGCCAGGTCGGGTCGAAGGCCGAGAGGTCCTCGTCGAGGCCGACCGGCAGCTCGGCCTCGAGCGCGCGCAGCGAGCGCAGGGCCATGCGCCTGAGGCTGGGGTACGCGTCGTTGAGCATCGCCATGAGGTGCACGCGCACGAAGCCCTTGTCCTCGGGGGCCAGGGCGACGCCCGGGCGGCCGGCGGCGGCCGCATAGACGACGCGCTGCACGGCGTCGCCGGCGTGCAGGCTCGCGACGAAGCCGCTGAGCCCGAGCGGGGCCCCGTCGGCGCGGCGGGCCGGCAGCCGCGGCTCGCGGCCCCACAGCCGCGCGAGCTCCTCGGCGCACCAGACCGGGCTCTTGTCGAGGTGGCACAGCGTGCAGGCGTCGGGGCGGCCGAGCTCGGCGGCCCGGGCCGGGTCGGGGACCTCGACGCGGTGGCTGCGGTGGACCTCGAGGATGCCGTAGACCATGCGCGGCATGTGGCAGTCGAGGCAGCGCGAGCCGGGGCCGTCGGCCGCGTGCCTGGTGTGCGCGGAGACGTCGCGGCCGATGTCGGCGTGGCACTGCAGGCAGGCCGCGTCCCCCTTCATCGCGTGCGGCAGCATCCCGGCCGGCTCCCCGGAGTGCATCCGGTGGCACGAGCCGCAGTGCATCTCGCCGCGCTGGTAGCACGGCGACTGGGTCAGGCCCTGGTACTCGTAGGCGCTGAGGCGCGCCGTGCCGTCGGCCCAGAAGCGCAGGTCGAACGGCCGCTCGGTCCCCCGCCCGCCGGGGCCGGGCACGGTCGTCCCCAGCGCCAGCGGCGCGACGTGGTCCTCGAGCCGGTCGCCGCTGCGGTACTCCGGGCCCTTGGTCAGCCAGGCCTCGACCTGGGCGAGCTCCCTGGGCAGGCGCTGGCCGTGGCACTGCCCGCAGACCGCGGCCGCCCGCGCCTTGTCGAGGTGGTCCGGGTGGACGATCGCGAGGTCGCCGGCCTCGCCGAGGTGGGCCTCGTAGCGGGCCAGCGGGTCGGTCATGGCCTCGGCGTGGCGCCGCCCCGGGCCGTGGCAGGCCTCGCAGGCGATGCCGAGCTCGGCCGTCTCCGAGTCGAAGGTCTTGGCGTCGTTGGCCGGGTGGGACCCGTAGTGCAGGAAGCCGGGCCGGGGCGCGGTCGTGTGGCAGAAGATGCAGTTCTCGTTCCACAGCGCGGCGTGCTCGCGCACGCCGTCGCTGTCGGGTGACAGGAACACGTCGTTGAGGTGCATCCAGCGCCGCTCGAGGCGGTGCCACAGCAGCGGGAGCCGGCGGTAGACCACGCCGTCGCCGCGCCGGAGCTCCTCGTGGTACTGCTGGTAGCGGTGCGAGCCCGTGACGAGGGCGACCTCGGCGACGCGCCGGCCCTCGCCGTCGTCGAGCTCGAGCAGGAAGCGGTCGCCCTCGCGCCGAGGCACGAACTCGCGCCCGTAGAACCGGACCGGCCGCCCGTCGAAGGCCCCCACGACCGTGTCGGGCCCGGGCCGCTGGGTCATCGTCCGGTGCCAGGTCCGCGACCAGCTCGCGTGCTGCTCGAGGTGGCACTGCCGGCAGCGCTCCGAGCCGACGAAGCCGTCCTCCCTATGGATCAGCGGCCGCGACGCCTCGTAGGCCACCGGGTCGTGGCCCAGGGTCAGCCCGAGCACGACCGCCAGCGGCGCGCCGAGCAGCGCGAGCAGCGGGAGCATCCTGCCCTGGGAGGCCATGGCCGGAGATCCTAGCGGGGTCGCCCCACTCCGGCTCCCGCCTACATCGTCTCGCGGAGGACCTCTTCGACGGTCGTGAGGCCGTCGTAGATCCCCAGGAGGCCGGACAGGCGCAGGCTGCGCATGCCCTCGCGCATGGCCTGCTCGCGGAGCTTGGAGGTCGGCTCCTGGGCGAGGATGCGGAGCTTGAGGTCCTCGCTGACCGGCATGATCTCGAACAGCGCCATGCGGCCCTTGAAGCCGGTGTGGCCGCAGGTCTCGCAGCCCTTGCCGTAGGCGAACTTCTTGCCGACGACCTCCTCCTTGGTCAGGCCGAGCTCCCGGAGGATCGTGCCGTCCGGCTCGTACCACTGAGGCGACTTCGGAGTCGGAGTTGGTCGGAGGGTCAGTTGCAGGCCTCGCACGGTCGGGGAGCCCCTGCCCGGCCACACGCAGGTTGGACAGCAGCAGCTCACCACCGTCGGGACCCACGAGCCCGCCCACCCAATGAAGTCTGCCGGTGCTTGGCGGCAAAAGCCCTCTCCTACCCTGAACCACATGACGATCCAGCCGGGGTGATCGCGAACGGTGAGGTACGGCTTGGTGCGTGCGAAGTCGAACCCCATGCCGTCCGGCAGGTCGAGCCGCAGTTCGGAGCCCCGCGGGATGTGCTTCGAGCTCCTGACCTTCACCGAAGGCGGGTCGGGGGAAGGACGATTACACCCTTCCACGGCCGACAGGGACACGGACCGCGTCGTGGTCGGGTGGGAGATCGTCAGCACCTCTCTGGCCAAGCCCGACGCGCGCTCCGCCGCAGCGTCCGGGTTCGGCGCCAGACCACGGCATCGGAACCGCGACACCCGCGGTGTCCTGAACCCGGACCAGGACCGTGCTGCCTCCTCAGCTCGAGCTCCACTTCCGGTTCGGACGACGGGAAGGCCTCGTCGAAGTAACAGGACAGGAGGTCACCCTTCCTCCCCCTCACCCATGATCAGCCGGCGCCAGCCGCACGGGTTCGTGTCCCCGCTCGACACCGGCGACCGAGCAGACGAGCCGCCGTGGTCGGTCGAACCCGGGGCAGTCCTCCCAGCAGCACGTCGATGGGATGCCGCGCAGGGCGGCCCGGCACGGCACGGACGACGATGCCGGAACTTCGGCCTCAGGGACGACTCGGATGGAGGACTCGTCGAGCGATGCCTCCGTGTATCCCGCCGAAGCCTCGTCGTCCGCGGTCCGTCTCCGTCCCGGGACGAGACCCGCGCGAGGGCGGGCACCCCGTCCCGGGACCACGGGGCGTCCGGCACGAGGTCCGGCGCCGTGCGATCGATGAGGCCGCGCTCCGAGGAGCACGGCCAAGGTGGCGAGAGCAGCGGGAGGTCGGCGCTGATGCCTCGGAGCTGCGCTTCATCGAGGGCACGCGTCACCTCCCGCTACGAAGCCCGATTGAACTACGAGGTCCGTGATGTTTGCCGGATCTCCTGGACGCTGACGTTACCGTTCGGTCCAGGATCAGCGTCGCGGTCGGCTGAGCACGCCCGGGATGACCGACCGGCGAACCCGCTGGTCGTCCCTGTCCAGACCCGCCCACTCCCGCGAATGGGAACAGCAGGCGTTCCTGTCGACGATCTCCAGGTGGATCGTGCGAGTGGATCCTCGGTCAGGACGAGTTCGACCGGTTGAGGCCGGGATCCGGGAACCGTCGGAAACAGTGGAGATCGGAACCCGCCCACGCACGACTCCAGCGGTCTCCCGAGGACCCGATCGAATCGGAACCAGCCCGCCGCATCCGTCGTCCTGCACGAGCGGCTGCCTCACCCAACGCACCACGCCCCCGCGACGGTCCTGCCGCCAGACTTGACCACGCCGGGACGGCGGCGCCAGTCACCCGAATCGCAACATCGAGCCCTGGTCCGGGTGACTGCCCGAGGACAGCACAAACCGTCCTCCATGGGCTCCAGCCCTGTCGAGGCAGCCTGCTCGCTCAGACCGGCCGAGAGAGCACGACCCCTGCGCGACCAACTCAACCAGCTCGAGCTGGCACTGTCGGGATCGTGCATGGGTGAATCGCCCGATCGCCGGCAGTCCAAGCGGACTGGTAAACGGCAGAAACGATGCCGGTCGAACGCGACGGACGCAAGCTTCCGGCGCATCGGGTCAGGAGCACGCTTGCTCCTTCCAACCCGTCCACCGGCCACGTCGCCGGATCCTGGTCTCCGGGGTGAGGGTGATCTCGAAGCGGAAGGGATCCACGGGGACCGCAAGACGCTGGCGTCGTAGCCTCCCGGCGTGACTGTTGGCGGACGATCCCAGGTGCGCGAGTCCCTCCACGTTGTCGCTTCGCTCATGCACTCCCGGTGACACCCGCCCGAGAGTTGCGTCCGTCGATCGATGACGTGGAACCCAGCGATCACGCCTCGCCACCCTGTGGGCGAAGACGGCATGTCCTCGGCGATCGGCATGGCCTGGCCGAGCATCAGGCCGCCTCCTGGAGGACCTCGATGACGAACTCGTGGATCCGGAAGCTCGACGATGTCGGCTCCGACGAGGGTCCTGGCCAGAACCTCGGGCCTGGCTCTCGAAGGCTGAAACAGCGGACCCGGATGGGGCCTCGGGTGAGGATCCTTCGTCCAGGTGCAGACCTGAACCGGCCTCGGCAGGCCCTTTGCCAGCCTCGGGCGCGAGGATCGGTTGCCCGACAGCTGCGCTCGACTCCACAAGGCGACGCGCAGGCCGCCTGGGAGGATGGCCCCGGCTTGAAGCCTCGCCGACGTCCCGGGTGGCCGGCGACAGTGCTCCGCGCTGCGGTCGGTGGCGATGGAAGCGGGATGGAGCCCCGACCCGGACCAGATCGGGGCGGCCGTGAGGCCCACGCTCAGGAGAGGAGCAATCGAGGCTCTGAGCTTCAGCCCATCTCGTGCTCGACGGTCGACCGGGGGAGCCCGATGATGCCGGTCTCAGGCCCGCAGCCGCCGGGACCGCGGCGACCGGGCACGGTCCGCCCGCCTACATCGTCTCGCGGAGGACCTTCGACGGTCGAGGCCGTCGATCCGAGGCCGGACAGGCGCAGGCTGCGCATGCTCGCGAGCTGCTCGCGGGCTTGGAGGTCGCCTGGGCGAGGATGGAGCTTGAGGTCCTCGCTGACGGCATGATCTCGAACAGCGCCATGGGCCCGAAGCCGGTGTGGCCGCAGGTCTCGCAGCCCTGCGTAGGCGAACTGCCGACGACCTCTCCTTGGTCGGCCGGTGGAGGATCGTGCCGTCCGGTCTACCACTGACGGCACTCGAGGCAGACGCGGCGCACGAGGCGCTGGCGACGACGACCTCGAGGGTCGCAGGTCAGAGGTACGGCTCGACGCCGAGGTCGAGGAGGCGCGTCACGGCCGACGGCGCGTCGTTGGTGTGCAGCGTCGAGAACACGACGTGGCCCGTGAGGCTGGCCTCGATGGCCGTGCGCGCGGTCTCGCCGTCGCGGATCTCGCCGACGAGGATCTTGTCCGGGTCCTGGCGCAGGATCGTGCGCAGGACGCGGGCGTAGCTCACGCCGATGTCCTCGTTGACCGGGACCTGGACGATGCCCTCGAGGTCGTACTCGACCGGGTCCTCGACCGTGATGAGCTTGACGCCCTCCTCGTTGGCGGCGTTGAGCGCCGCGTAGAGCGTCGTCGTCTTGCCCGACCCGGTCGGCCCGGTGACGAGGACGATGCCGTGCGGCAGGCCGAGGACGTGGTCGAAGACGCCCCGCTCCTCGGGGCGCAGGCCGAGGGCGTCGAGGTCGAGCGACACGACCGAGCGGTCGAGCACGCGCATGACGCAGCTCTCGCCGAACATCGTCGGGAGCGTCGAGACGCGCAGGTCGATCGGGCGCCCGCCGACCGACAGCTCGATGCGGCCGTCCTGCGGGATGCGCGTCTCGGCGATGTCGAGGTCCGACATGACCTTGACGCGGGAGATCAGCGCGATCGCGAGGTGCGGCGGCGGGGCCTTGAGCTCGTAGAGGACGCCGTCGACGCGGTAGCGGATCTTGAAGTCGTCCTCGAACGGCTCGAGGTGGATGTCGGAGGCCTTGTCGCGGACGGCCTGGTAGAGGATGTAGTTGAGGAGCTTGACGACCGGCGCCGCGTTGGCCATCGCCTCCTTGTCCTCGAGGTCGAAGCCGCCGCCCGCCGCCGACGTGAACTCGTCGACGACGGCGCCGAGCGCGGCCGCCGACAGCCCGGCGTCCTGGCCGCCGTAGGCGTCCTCGACGGCCTTGGACAGGGCCGTGGCCTCGGCCAGGGCGCCGACGAGCTCGCAGCCGGCCTGGAACGACAGGTCCTGGAGGACCGGGAGGTTGAGGGGGTCGCCGACGGCGACGAGGAGGCGGTCGCCGTCCATGCGCAGCGGCAGGCAGTTGTAGACGCGGGCCGTGGCGCCGTCGACCTTGGTCAGGACGGCCGGGTCCGGCGTGAGGTCGCCGGCCTTGACGTGGGCGACGCCGCACTGGTGCGCGAGGCCCTCGGCGACCTGCTCGTGGTCGACGTAGCCGAGCTCGACGAGGAGCTCGCCGATGCGCTTGTCGCTGCCGTCGCGCTGCATCGACAGCGCTTCCTGGACCATGCCCTCGTGGACGTAGCCCAGCTCCTTCAGCGCCTGTCCGAGCAGCTTGCGCGCGGCCACGTCCCTAGGCCCCCTTCGCCCCGAGCAGGTACTGCTCCATCTCCTTGGTGTCCTGCGCCGCCTCGAGCGCGACCTTGGGCTTGATCCTGCCCTTGGCGACGAGCTCCTTGAGGTGGTCGTCGAGGAGCATCATCCCGCTGCGGCGGCTCGTCTGGATCACCGACTTGATCTTGAAGGTCTCGCCCTTGCGGATGTGGTTCTCGATCGCGCTGTTCATGAGCATGATCTCGAAGGCCGCGACGCGGCCCTTGCCGTCGGCGCGCGGCAGGAGGACCTGCGAGATCACGGCCACGATCGACACCGCGAGCTGGGAGCGGATCTGCTCCTGCTGGTTGGTCGGGTACTGGTCGATGATGCGGTCGACGGTCCGGGCCGAGCCGGTCGTGTGCAGCGTGCCGAACACGAGGTGGCCGGTCTCGGCGGCCGTGATCGCCGCCGAGGTCGTGATGAGGTCGCGCATCTCGCCCAGCAGGATGACGTCCGGGTCCTGGCGCAGGACGCGGCGCATGGCCTCGGCGAAGCTCGGCACGTCGTCGCCGACCTCGCGCTGCGTGATCTGCGACTTCTTGTGCTGGTGGTAGTACTCGATCGGGTCCTCGATCGTGACGATGTGGGTCTCGCGGTGCGAGTTGATCCAGTCGAGCATCGTCGCGAGGGTCGTCGTCTTGCCGGACCCGGTCGGGCCGGTCACGAGGACCATGCCGCGGGGCTTGGTCAGCATCTCCTTGACCTGGTCGGGGAGGCCGATCTCGTCCCAGGTCAGGAGCTTGTTGGGGATCTGGCGCATGATCAGGCCCCAGACGCCCCGCTGCCGGAACGCCGAGCAGCGGAAGCGGCACTTGTCCTGGTGCGCGTAGGCGAAGTCGGTCGTGCCCGACTCGAGCAGCTCCTCCAGGTGGGGCCCCTTGCAGATCTCGCGCACGAGCCGCTCGGTGTCCTCGGCCGCGAGCGTCTCGTTGCCCTCGATCTCCTGGAGGCCGCCGTGCAGGCGCAGCACCGGCGGCCGGCCGACGGCGATGTGCAGGTCCGAGGCGCCGGTCTCGACGGCGCGGTCCATGAGCTGATAGATGTCGACCATGCTGCCTCCGATCACCCCATCGCGACGACGCGGAACACCTCGTCGATCGAGGTCCTGCCCTCTAGGAACTTGCGCGCGCCGTCGCGCAGGAGCGTGAACATCCCGGCCCCCTGCTCGGCGTAGCGGCGGATCGCGATCGTGGACTCGCGGCGGAAGGTCCGCTCGCGGATCTCGTCGTCCATGACCATGAGCTCGAAGATGCCGCTCCGGCCCATGTAGCCCGTGCCCGAGCAGGCGTCGCAGCCCCGGGCCCGGTAGAGCTCGCGGCCGCCGACCTGGCCCTCCTCGACGCCGATCGAGCGCAGCTCGGCCGGGGTCGGCTGGTAGGCCTCCTTGCACGACGGGCAGAGGTTGCGGACGAGGCGCTGGGCCAGGACGGCCTGGACGCTGGCCGCGACGAGGAAGGGCTTGACGCCCATGTCGATCAGGCGGGCCAGGGCCGAGGGCGCGTCGTTGGTGTGGAGCGTCGAGAACACGAGGTGGCCGGTCAGGGCCGCCTGGATCGCGATCTCGGCGGTCTCGCCGTCGCGGATCTCGCCGACGAGGATGATGTTGGGCGCCTGGCGCAGCATCGCGCGGAGGATGCGCGAGAAGTCGAGGCCGATCTGGTGCTTCACCTGGCACTGGTTGATGCCGGAGATGTGGTACTCGACCGGGTCCTCGGCGGTGATGATCTTGACGTCCGACTTGTTGAGGTGGCGCAGCGCCGCGTAGAGCGTCGTCGTCTTGCCCGAGCCGGTCGGCCCGGTCACGAGGAAGATGCCGTTGGGCCGCTGGATCAGGCGCTCGAAGCGCTCGCGGTCGGCGCCGGTGAAGCCGAGCTGGTCGAGCGAGGCGAGGCCCTTCTCCTTGTCGAGCAGGCGCAGCACCATCGACTCCCCGTGGTTGCCGGGCAGGACCGAGGCCCGGATGTCGATGTCGCGGCCCGAGGCGCGGAACGCGATGCGGCCGTCCTGCGGCTTGCGCTTCTCGGCGATGTCGAGGGCGGCCATGATCTTGAGGCGCGAGACGAGCGGGCCCTGGAGGCCCTTGGCGTGGCTCGCGACCTCCTTGAGCACGCCGTCGATGCGGTAGCGGATCCGCACCCGGCTCTCGAAGGGCTCGACGTGGATGTCGCTGGCCCGCATCTCGAGGGCCTGCTCGATCGTCTTGTGGACGAGGCGGATGATCGGCGCGTCATCGTCATCGCCCAGGGCGGCGGCGGCCGGGGTCTGGGGCCTGGCGTCGTCCTCGAGGCTGCCGTAGCTGCGCTCGAGGGCCTTCTGCAGCGACGACGGCGGGGCCAGGACCCCGCGGACCTCGCCGCCGGCGAGGAAGCCGAGGTCGTCGAGGACGAAGACCCGGTCCGGGTCGTCGACGGCCATCAGCAGCGTGCCGTTGTGGTCCTTGACCGGCAGGGCCCGGGCCTGGAGGGCGCGCTCGCGCGGGATCCGGTCGAGCAGGTGCTGCGGGATCCTGGCGTTGCCCGGGTCCACGAACGACATGTGGTGGGCCTTGGCCGCGTGCTTGTAGAGGTCGGGCTCGGGCATCAGCCCGAGCTCGAGGATCGACGCCGCCAGCGGGCGGCGCCGCGACTTGGCGAAGGCCTCGGCCTGCTCGAGCGTCGTCGGGTCGAGGGCCCCCGAGGAGAGCAGCTGCTGCTTCAGGGCGTCGTCGTTCAAGGCTGCGGCGGTCGACGGCTGGGTGGATCCCCGGGGCGGAAGGGGAAGGGTTCTACCACGGGCCCCGGGGGCGGGAAAGCGCGCCGGAGCCCGTGGCCGGGCGCTGGGCTCCTGTCATCCTGACAGGAAACTGCTCCGGATCGAAGCCGCGGAACGGAAGGGTTTCCCGCGAAACCGTTCGCTCGAAGTCTCCGAGACCTACTGGACGAAGCCGAAGAAGCGGAGCGTGCGGGGCTCGAGGGCGGGGTCCGCGAAGCGCACCTCGACGCGGCCCTGGAAGCGCCCGCGCGGGACGTCGGCCGGGGCGGTCAGGCTCACCGTCAGCTTGCGGCCGTCGGCCGACAGCTCGTGCGCCAGGCCGATCTCGCCCTTCGCGCCCTTGGAGAACTCGACGCCCTGGAGCTCGACCGAGGCCGGCGCGAGGCTGCCCTGGCCGTCGACGAGCTCGAGCACGACCTGCTTCCGGACCGGCTCGCCGGCGCGGAACAGGCCGAAGGACAGGGTCCCCGTCGGCGTCTGGCGCAGCGGGGACTTGACCATGGCCGAGAACGAGAACGAGAACCCCTCGCCCGGCGCGGCCTTGCACTGGACCTGGCCGCCGACGGTCTTGCCGGCCTCGAGGCCGGGGCCGAGGGCGCAGCGCAGGGCCCAGCGGCGGCCCTCGTCGTCGAGCCTGGCGGCGTCGAGCGTGAGGCCCTTGGGCAGGGGGTCGTGGCCGGTGACCTCGAACGGCGCGCCGTCCCGGCGCGTGACGAGGACCTCGAACAGGCGCTGCTCGTTTCTGTCGACCGGGCCGAGGTAGACCGTCGACTGGCGCTTGCCGTCGTAGGTCAGCACGAAGTCGCGCACACCCGTGACCACGGCCTTGACCTGGACCGACGGGTAATCGTGGTCGCTCGTGTTGACGGTCACGTAGACGTCGCGGACCATCTCCGCGGCCTCGACCTCGAACTTGAGCCTGCCGACGGCCCGCGCGGGCACGAGGACCGGCTCGAAGTAGCCCTTCTTGATGTCGATCGACCGGTCGCCGAGCTCGAGCACGAGCTTCTGGCACGAGCACGAGGTCAGGATCGAGTAGATCTTCTGCTCCTCGTCGGTCGGGTTGTAGAAGCGGTACTCGCCCTTGGCGACCTCGCCGACCGGGTGCTCGCCGAGGTCCAGCTCGTGCGGCGTCACCCACTCCTGCTTGCCGGCCTTCTCCTTGCGCTGGCGCTCGAGCTCCTGGAAGTGCTCGCCGGCGGCGCCGGGCAGCGCGGTCGGGTCGGTCCCGCTGACGACCGGGGTCACGTGGGTCTGGTAGCGCCAGGCCCGGCGCGGCCCCTCGACCGGCTGGGCGCAGGCCGCGGCCAGGCCGAGGACCACGAGCAGGGACAGCAGGGCTCCGGGTGACGGGATTCGGGTCATCTGGCGCATGGCTCCGGGTCGCGCGGGCGGATCCTGGACCGGGACACGGAGGAGTATAGCCTCCGGGTCCCGGTCCCCGGCCCGAGGCCCCGCTGCCGACGGACGGAGGGGCCCGATCCCTCCCGAGACCCACGAGATGCGACACCTGGCCCTCCTCGCGCCGCTGCTCCTCCAGGGCTGCTGCGCCCTGTTCTGCGGCGGCGAGACCCGGCCGCTGGTCCCGCTGAGCTACCGCACGCCCGACGAGGCCCGGCAGACCGTGCTCGCGGCGATCGCCAACGGCGACGCGCGCCGGATCTACGAGTCCCTGTCGCCGGAGTTCAAGCAGGAGCGCGGCATCGACGGCCTGAGCTTCGCGGTCGCCTGGGAGCGGCTGCGCGCG
>JAWKUM010000028.1:0-56833 GCA_041398545.1 Planctomycetota bacterium
GCCGCGGCGCAGGCCGTCTCGACCCGGAGCACGTGCGGGCCGAGCGGCAGCGGGCGGCAGCCGGCTCCGCGGAGGGCCTCGTGCTCCGCGGGCTCGAAGTCCCCCTCGGGGCCGACGACGACGACGGCCGGGGGCAGGTCCGCCACGGGCCGGACCGCCGACCCGGGCTCGGGCCCCGGCGTCGCGACCCAGCGCTCGCCGTCGAACGCCGCCAGCGGACCGGCGATCCAGGCGGCGAGGTCCAGGGCCGGGTGGAGTTCGGGTAGCCAGGTCGCGCCGCATTGGCCGGCCGCGGCGGCCAGGATCCGCGGCCAGCGGCGCCCGGTCCCCCGGCCCTCGGGTGGCGTCCTGCGGGCGTGGACCGGCTGGAGCACGCAGGCCCCGAGCTCGACGGCCATGCGCAGCACGACCTCGACCCGCCCGGCCTTGGGCGGGGAGAAGGCCAGGGTCAGGCGCCGCGCCGGCAGCGGCGGGCGCCGCTCGAGGGACAGGACCCGCGCCGAGGCGTGGCGCGGGTCGACGTCCTCGAGGACGGCCCGGGCCTCGCCGCCGCGGCCGTCGAACAGGCGCAGCTCGTCCCCGGGGCGCGCGCGCAGCACCCGGGCCAGGTGGTGGCTGGTCTCCGGGTCGAGTCGGACGACGCCGTCGGTCAGGGTCTCCTGGAAGTAACGATCGGCCATGGCGGACTCGGAAACCCGGACGCCGGAGAGCCAAAGCCTGTGCCCGGCGAGGATTCCGGTTAGACTCACCGCCTTGCGTACGGGCAGGGCCCGGATCAGCGCTCCCTTGTATCCAAGCCCAGGTCCGGCCGCCACCGGTGCCCACCGGCGGCGGTCGCTGGTATCCGTATCGCATCGCCCCGCTGCCCCGAGAGCCAGGACCACGCGCCCGTCGACATGGCGAAGTTCGTGCTGCACATCGTGGAAGGCCCGGCCCAGGGCAAGCGCCTTCCGATCCCCGCCGGCCAGGCCCTCGTCATCGGCCGCAAGAGCGAGTGCAGCCTCGTGCTGCAGGCCGACGACAAGGTCTCGGGCAAGCACTGCCAGCTCGGGTTCGAGGACGGGGTCCTGACGCTCAGGGACCTCGGCTCGACCAACGGGACCCGGGTCGACGGCAAGCGGATCGACGAGATCCCGCTGGCCCACGGCGACCGCTTCCAGTGCGGGAACACGACCCTCGAGGTCTACGACGAGGAGCTCGGCTCGCCGACCCAGGAGATGGGCCTGCAGATCGACACCGCCCTGCTCGAGAAGAGCCGCAAGCGGTCGCCGGTCGGCCTGCTCCTGCTGCTCGTCCTCGTCGTCGGCGGGGGGGCGGCCTGGTTCCTGCTCGGCGGTAGCGGCCGGACCCGCGGCGGCCAGCAGACCGCGCGGCCGGTCGTGCCCGTCCCGGGCAACAAGCTGCCCGTGGCCGCCGCCCACCTCGAGCAGGGTGACGGCGGCTGGCTGCCGCTGGCCTCCGGCGGCTCGTTCACGCCGTCGAGCCCGGGTCGGACCGGCAAGGCCTGCCTCCAGGCCCTGCTCGGCGGCGGCGACAAGGACGCCGCCGGCCCGCGCTTCGCCGCGGCCGTGCTGGGCGAGCCGCTCGCCATCGAGCCCGGCCTGGTCGCCAAGGCCTGGGTCCGGACCGAGGGCCAGGTCCGCGTGTCGCTGCGGCTCCTGTACTTCGACCGCAAGCCCGAGGCCCCGGCCCCCGAGGAGGAGCCGGTCGAGACCGAGGAGCCGGCCGAGCCCCGCTTCGGCTTCGTGCCCGACTTCGTCGCCGGCACCAGGCTGGCCGAGATCTCGGGTGGGGAGTTCGTCGAGCTCGAGCTGACGACGGCCACGCCCCCGGGCGCCCGCTTCGTCGTGCCGGCGCTCGTCGCCGTCCTCGTCGAGGGCGTGACCGACGAGGCCGAGGTCCAGTTCGACGACGTCTCGCTGGTCCGCGGCGAGGCCCCCTCGGTGCTGCACCAGATCGGCGAGCGCAAGGTCTTCGCGACCCAGCCCCAGATCCACGGCCTTCGGCTCGACACCCTGCCCGAGCCGATGCTGTCGTCGGTCACGGCCCTGCCCGGCGCCGGCACCGACCCGGCCCTCGAGGAGCTCGCCAGCCTGCTGCCGCTGCCGCTCGGCGACCTGTTCGGGGACCTCGCCCTCGAGAAGACCGAGCGCGGCGTGACGATGCGCGGGACCGGCCAGGGCCTGCTGCTCCTGCGCAGCTCGCGCGAGACCGCCGGCCAGGGCTACCTGGTCCGGGCCCGGATCCCGGACGGCAAGGTCGAGGGGCAGACCCTGGCCTACGAGCCGCGCAGCGGCGCGCAGACGATCGAGGACTGCCGGTCGGTCTACTGGAAGGGCCGCAACCACCGGGTCGAGGTCGCCTGGCCCGAGCTGCAGAAGCTCGAGGTCCGGGTCGGCGCGGTCCCCGACGCCGTCGACTTCGTCGTCCCGTTCACCGGGACCCTCGAGCTCCTGCTCGACTTCCGCACGCAGCGCGACGCGTCGATCGACGCCCTGCGCCGCGGGCAGGAGGAGGAGAGCGCCGGCAACCTCGGCAAGGCCCTCGACGCCTACATCGCCGTCATCCGCGACCACCCCTTCCACGAGCAGAGCCTGCAGGACGCCCAGACCAGGCGCGGTCGCCTCCTGACCCAGGCCGCCGAGCGGCTCTCGGCCCTGCGCAAGCGGGCCGAGGAGGCCGAGGCCTTCGGCTACCCCGGCCTGCTCGAGGAGGTCCTGCAGCAGGCCGGCAGGATCGAGACCGACTTCAACCGCCACGCGGAGGTCGTCACGGCCCTCGCCACGATCCGCGAGCGCATCACGACGACGCTGCACGCCCTGCGCAAGGACCTGCAGGAGGAGCGGGCCAACCGCTTCTGCGACATGATCGCCGCGTTGCGCAACGACAAGAAGGAGGAGCTCGCGGCCTGGGTCGAGGTCTACACCCGCAAGCACTTCGCGCAGACCGACGCCGTGAAGGAGCGGCTCCCGAACTGATGGCTGGCAAGGGCACCGGATACGACGGCAGCGGCAGCGAGCCGATCGCCCTCTCGGGGCGGCGCAAGGGCGCGCTGTTCCAGGTCACCGCGTACCAGCACGGCGACGGCGGCGCGGCCCTGGGGCCGAGCGTCGTCGGCCTGACCGGCCGGGACCTGATCCTCAAGTACACCAAGGTCCCGACGGTCCCCGACTGGCAGCTCGCCAAGCTCATGGACTTCGAGGTCGAGCAGATCGCGGCCCAGGCCGGCGGCAACCTCTCGGCGGACTACAACCTCCTCCCGGTCGCCGACGGATGACCGGCGAGGACACGATCCTCCTGGCCCTGGCCAAGGAGGAGGCCCTCGACCAGCTCGGCCGCAAGGTCGAGGCCCGCGGGAGCAGCGTCGCGGCCTACACGCCCAACGCGATCGCCGTCTTCAACGCCTGCCTCATGGCCGGGCCGGCGCTCGACGCCGACGAGACGACGATGCTGGCCTGGGTCGGCGACTCCACGCTCGACCTCGCCCTCGTCCGCGGCCAGACGCTGCTCTTCGCCCGCAACGTCTCCGGCGGCCTGGCCATCCTCGACGCGGCCATCGCCCAGACCTTCAACGTCCGCGACGAGCGCGCGCGCCGGATCCGCAACGAGCTCCTCGACCTCGACCCGGCCTCGCGCGGCCGCTACGGGTCGACGCAGGAGGAGAAGGTCGCCCACGCCGTCCAGGGCGTCTCCGGCCAGCTCCAGGCCGCGCTGCGCTCGACCGTGGCCTTCTGCCAGGCGCAGACCAACATCCAGGACCTCCAGCTCGGGCGCATCCTGCTGTGCGGGCCCGGCGCCAAGGTCCGCGGCATGGCGGCCTTCCTCGGCTCCGGCCTGCGCTGCCCGGTCGACGTCTGGGACCCGGTCGGCAACCTCGACCTCTCGGCGCTCGACGCGACCCAGGCCGGCGCGCTGACCAAGGACGGCCCCGAGTGCGTCGTCGCCCTCGGGCTCGCGATGGGCCCGTGCTACGACGAGCTGTACTCGATCGAGGTCCTGCCCGAGAGCGTCGCCAAGAAGCGCCGCTTCCTGCAGCGGACCGTGTGGAACGTCGCCGCCGCGGTGCTCGCGGTGGCCTGGCTCGGTTGGTCGTTCCAGCACTCGAGCACCGAGTACGAGCGGCTCGAGTCCAAGGCCTCGACGCTCAAGACCCAGGCCAGCCGGGCCAAGAGCATCGACAGCGAGTGCTCGAAGCTCATCGAGGAGAACCAGGTCATGGAGCAGCGCATCGCCAAGCTCGAGGAGCTGGCCGTGCCGCACCACGGCAGCGCGCGGCTGATGCGGGCCCTGCGCGCGACCCTGCCCGAGGAGTTCTGGCTCAAGAAGTTCGAGACGACCGTGGGCGCGCCACCGGACCCGAGCCAGCAGCCCAAGGGCACGGGCAACACGAGGTTCCGCAAGGGCATGACCCGGCCGCTGCTCGTGTTCGAGGGCCTCGGCCTGCCGATCCTCGGCCGCGACATCCAGCGCGAGGTCTACCCGACGTTCAAGGCCGCCTTCGACCAGTACGTGCCGTTCCACGCCCCCCAGCCGCAGCAGGGGACCCCGTTCCGGTTCCGGGAGACTGTCGACTTCCTGTGGGTCGACATGACCAAGCCGGCGCCGAAGGACGAGGACGAGGACAAGGACAAACCCAAGTAGGGGAGGGGCGCATGGACCTCAACGACCTCTGGCAGCAGCACAAGGCCTGGATCCTCGGCGTCGTCGCCGGGATCGTCGTCTTCCTCGTCGGCTCGAGCCTGATCCAGGGCAACTACCCGATCCAGGGCGCGAAGAAGTCGATCTCCGCCTCGACCGCGACCCTGCGCTCGAGCCTCTACACGCGCGATGAGCGCGACCAGGCCCGGCAGCGCGGCGAGGCCCTCGAGAAGCGCCTCGCCCAGCTCGAGCAGCGGCTCGTGTTCCAGCCGCGGGCCGACTTCGTCCTCGACGGCCAGAACGCCGACCCGTCGGTGTACTACCTGCGCAAGGAGGGCGGGACCAAGGCCGCCCTGCAGGAGAGCCTCGAGGCCGCCGGGGTGGAGATCCTGGCCATGGACCTCGGCATGCCGGCCGAACCCCCGATCGGCCGCGAGGACAAGCAGCTGTTCCTCAACGGCCTCGACCTCGTCGACGACACGCTGCAGCGCCTGCTGGCCTCGGCCCGTGTCGCGCAGCAGCAGAGCCCCGAGGCCCACGGCCTGCGCGCGCTCGAGAAGGTCACGCTCGACACCGGCACCGGCTCGAAGGGGCGGGGCCGCGCGACCCCGCGCGGCCGGGGCGGCGACGAGGACCAGGGCACGCGGGTCAAGGCCCAGCTCAAGCTGCGCTGCGACGCCCGCACGCTCGAGGTCTTCCTCGAGCAGGCCCTCGGCGAGGACGGCCGGCGCCCCCTGCTCGTGTCCAACCTCAAGGCCGAGGACGTCGGCGACAACCCGGGCCAACCCCTGCTGGTCAACCTCGAGATGACGGCCCTGCTTCCGGAGAACTGACCTTGGAGATCCGCAAAGAACAGGTGCTGTTCGCCGGCACGCTGCTGCTGCTGGGGCTGTTCGTCGCGACGGCCGGCCGCGAGGACGTCGGCAAGGCGCCGCGCGGCCCGGCCAAGGACATGCCGGCCGCGACCGAGACCCCCGTCGTCGTCACCGACGGGGCGCACGACGTCAAGACCTCGGTCCGCGACCTCTTCGTCGAGCCCAGCGACATCGCCCCGCTGCCGCCGCTCGAGGCGCCGGAGCTCGTCCTGCCGCCGTTCCCGGTGCTCGAGCTCGTGATCCCGCCGGTCCATCCGGGCGTCGACCCCGAGCACTGGTACCTCCGCCGCATGCCGGTCGATCGGATCCGCGAGCTCGGCTCCGGCCTCGCCCAGGCCGCGGCCGCGGGCAACGGCGGCGACGGCGAGATGGCCGAGGCCGCGGCCGAGGGCCAGGGCCAGGGCGACGTCATCGCCCAGGCCCCGGCCGCCGGGCAGGAGGCCAAGGAGGCCGCCTGGGGCCAGCGCTTCGACCGCATCCTGCTGCGCAGCCAGTCCAAGCCGCTGTGGGGCAAGGTCCTCGGCCAGGCGCCGCACAGCCTCGGCACCCCCGACCCGGCCGAGCTCCTGCGCGTGCGCGGGCCGTTCACCGCCGCCGGGATGATCGAGCTGCGCTGGGTCCGCCCGGAGACCGGCTCGGTCACGATGGAGCGGCGCAAGTGGGAGGCCGACCAGCTCGGCGACATCGAGGCCATCGTCTTCGCCGACACGATCACCAACCGCATCGGCATGCGCGAGCGGCGCATCCCCGCCGGCGACTCGGGCCTGCCCGACCGGGAGCAGCTCGTCTACCACCTGCTCCTGACCGAGCGCGAGTTCCCCGAGGCCTTCGCCGCCGCCGAGAAGCAGGCCCTGCAATACATCGAGATCAACAAGGCCTCGTCGCGCGGCTACGAGCTGCTCGCCCACGTCTACTCGCTGACCGGCCAGCTCGACAAGGAGCTGGCGCTGTACCGCGAGCTGCTCCAGGGGCCGATGCGCGAACAGCCCTTCGTGCTGCGCGGCCTCGGCACGCTCGAGGCCCGGCTCGGCATGGACGAGCAGGCCGAGGACCACCTCCGCCAGGCCGTCCGGCTCGACTCCTCGGACGGGGCCAGCCACTGGGCCCTGGGCCGCTTCCTGCTCGACCACGGCCGCGCCGCCGAGGCCGACAAGGAGTCGGAGGCCGCGGTCAAGAACCTGCCGATCGGCCTGCGCGAGGTCGAGGCCTTCGCGATCCACGCCCTGCGCATCCGCACGCTGCTGGCCCTCGGCCGCCCCGACGAGGCCGCGGCCTCGCTGGCGCCGGCCGGCGGCTACACCGGAGGCGACCCCGAGTACCCGCTCCTCGTCCTGCTCGACGGCGCCGTGGCCTACGCCCAGGAGCGCTTCGAGGACGCCGAGCGGCGGTTCCTGCTGGCCTCGACCGGCCTGCCGGACACCGTCGACACGGCCATCGGCCAGGCGATGGCGTCGTTCCGGCGCGGCAACGCCGGCGACGCGATGCAGATCCTCGAGGGCGGCCTCGCCCGCGACCCGCTCGAGCGCTACCGCGTGCGCGCCGTGCGCGGCTTCATGCTCGCCGCCGGCGGCAAGCTCGAGGAGGGCGTGACCGAGCTGCGCGCGGCCCAGGGCATGGCCCCGCGCGATCCGTACGTGCTCTACCTGCTGGGCCGCTACCTGTCGCAGAGCCAGGTCTTCGACGAGGCCGACGACCTCTACGAGGCGATCCTGCGCCGGCACTCGGGGATCGTCGAGGTCATGGCCGAGTTCGCCCACCTCCTGCTCAAGCAGGCCATGGCGAGCTCCGACCCGGCCCAGGCCCTGGCCCACCTGACGCGGGCCGAGCGCTTCGCGCGCAAGGTCTGCGAGGTCGAGGAGGGACGCGGCCGGAGCTGGAAGTACCAGGACCTGCTCGGGGTCATCCGCTACCGCCTGCGCAACAACGAGGGCGCGCGCGAGGCCTTCCGCCGGAGCAAGGAGTGGGGCGGCGACGGCACCCACGCCGACATCTACCTGGCCCTGCTCGACTACCGCGCCGGCCGGACCGACGAGTGCCTGGCCAAGCTGACCCGGCTGCGCCAGAACCTCCGCGCCGACGACCCCTTCCACGGCTGGCTGACCGCGACGATCGACGAGCTGCGCTGGCACGCCTCGCTGCGGCTGTTCGGCGACCGCTTCGGGCGCGACGGCGAGCCCCGCAACCGCTGGCAGCCCCTGGCCCGCGCGCTCAAGGTCAACCAGCGCGCCGGCGAGGCCGTGCTCAAGGGCCGGTCGCTGGGCACGGTCGCGGGCCTGCGCTACCTCATGGAGAAGGGCACGACGAGCGTCGTCGAGGTGCGCACCCGGATGCGGCTCGGGAGCAACCACAGCGGGACCTTCGCCGGCCTCCGCCTGACCAACGAGCGCATCGGCCCCGGCGCCCGCAAGACCCAGAACCACTTCGAGTACCGGATCGGCTTCGAGGACGGGCTCAGGGTCCAGGCCATCGAGGGCACGACCCAGAACACGAAGCTGCCCGACCTGCGCGAGAAGCGCGGTGACTTCAAGGAGCTCGGCGTGAGCTTCAAGCCCGGCGAGACCCACGAGCTCGGGTTCCGGATCGAGCGGCCCAAGCGTGAGGGCGACACCGGCCAGGCCGAGGTCGTGTTCCTGTTCGACGGCCGGGAGGTCGCCCGCTGCAAGTCGGGCCGCCTGTCGTACGGGGCCGGGACCGAGCTCTTCGTCGACCTCTACGCCGACGGGGAGAAGGCGCTCGACTTCGACGTCGCCTTCGACGACTTCTCGCTGGTGTTCACGGAGTGAAGGACGAGGGCATGCACGTGCGACCGCTACGCGACCGGGCCGGCTTCACGCTGATCGAGCTCCTGATCGTGATCTTCCTGATCGGCATCCTCGCCGTGGCCCTGCTGACCAACCTCAGCGGGGCCCAGGACTCGGCCAAGATCCAGGAGTGCCGGGCCCTGCTGAGCAGCCTCGAGCACGTCGCCGAGCAGTACCAGAGCGAGAAGCAGTTCTCCGACTACCCGCCCGACGACTTCATCGACCGGCGCGTCGGCACGAAGCTCACGGTCAAGGCCGACCCGGTCAACGCCGGCATCGAGTCGTTCCTGATCTTCGTCAACCGCAACGAGAGCCGGCGGGACGGCTACACCGACGCCAACTACTTCATCAACACCGACAACGACCGGGCCCAGGGGACGCTCGGCAAGCTCGGGACGCAGGAGAAGTACGAGGTCCGCGACCCCTGGGGCAACCCGATCGCCTACTTCCACAAGCGCAACTACGGCAAGTCGCAGGAGTACCGGCCGGGCGAGCCCGGCGAGCTGGGCGACCGCTACGTCTCGGCCTGGAAGAAGCGCAGCGACGGCTCGTTCTTCAACCCGCGCACGTTCCAGCTGTTCTCGGCCGGCCCCGACGGCGAGTACAACACCGACGACGACGTGGCGAGCTTCCCGATCGAGGTCGACCCCGGCAACTGAGGTCCGGATAGACTGGAGCCCATGGACGGCGCGGCGCGTGCCCCCCGGGCGCCGAGAGCGAGCATGAACCAGCGCCCCGACCACGAGCACCCGAGCCACCGACGCCCCGGACCCCGGGCCGCGGCCGGCTACACGCTGATCGAGATGATCGCGGTCATCGGCCTGATCGCGGTCCTGTCGGGCATCGGCGTCGGCCTCCTGCGGACGGTCCGGAACCAGCTCGAGACGGCCGCGGTCGCGGTCCGCGAGGTCGTCCGCTCGGGGGTCCAGCGGGCCCGGTTCCAGCGCGCCCCGGCGCGGCTCGTGCTGCACCGCGGGACCCTCGGCGAGGAGCCCTCGCGGCTCGAGCTCTGGGGCCTCCAGCTCGCCGGCGAGTGGAACTTCGACCTCGGCGACGACGGGAGCCCGGACGGGGTCTTCGGCCAGCGCGGCCGGCTCGAGGGCGGGACGATCGAGGCCAAGGGCCGGCACGGCCACGCCCTGGTCTGCGACGGGCGCGCCGGCAACGGCCTCGTCGTCGAGCTCGGCGACTCGGCCGACTTCGACCTGCGCCGCGGCCTCGTCGCCCACTGCGACCTGTGGCTCGACGTGCTCGAGCGCGCCACGGCCGTGCTCGTCGAGAAGACGCTGTCGATCGGCGTCGACGAGCGCGGCATCCCCGAGGCCGAGCTCTCGCTCGAGGGCCAGGGGGCCGAGGTCGGCGCCCGCGTCACGCTCCGGGCCGTGCGGCCGCTGCCGACCGGCGAGTGGCACCGGATCGAGGTCGAGGCCTTCGAGGGCAGCTTCGTGCTGCGCGTCGACGGGGTCGAGGTCGATCGCCAGCAGCGGGACCCAGGCCGCGTGTTCTGGAACCGGCAGGGCCGGATGATCCTGTCCGACGGCGGCCTGCCGGTGACCGGGCGGATCGACTCGGTCCGCGTCTACGGCTACGAGCCGGTGCGCAGCTTCGAGCTCCCGGTCGACGTGGAGGTCCTCGAGGCACCCGACGTGCTCGAGCTCCGGGCCGACGGCCGGCCGGACCCGCGCTTCCACCCCGTTCCGCCGGCCTACGTCCTCGGCTATCAGGGGACGGAGCAGGCGATCCGCCTCGACGCCTCGGGGATGCCGCGATGACCAAGCAGATGGGGGACGCGATGGACAGCTCCAGGGACCCGGCCCGCACGGGCGACCGGGACGGCTTCGCGCTGATGGCCGTGCTCGTCCTGCTCTTCCTGCTGACCGCCATGCTCGGCCCGTTCCTGGCGTCGATGAACGACGGCCAGCGCGACGCCGAGAACGAGGCCGTGCTGATCGGGCGCTCGCTCGGCGTGGAGGGCATCCGCGACGCCTTCCTCGGCAACATCGGCCGGACCCAGGGCACCCTCGACGACACGCCCGGCTACGACGGCATCGACGAGATCGCGGCCTCGCGGGCGGGGGCTCCGGTCCTCGGCGGGCAGGACGGCCAGATCTACACGAGCGAGGTCGCCGACCTGCAGGCCCGGCTGTTCGCGCCGGCCCTGCCGACCCAGACCTGGGCCAACCTCAGCGGCTGGTACTGCTACCTGACCGCCGAGCTCGAGAAGGACGAGGCGGACCGCATGGAGGTCAACTCCACGGCGGGCTTCGACGACCAGGGCTACGTCTGGGTCCGCAACGAGCTGATCCGCTACGAGCGCAAGGTCGGCAACGCCTTCGAGGGCCTGACCCGCGGCGTCAACTCCGGCGGCGACGAGACGATCCCCGACCCCTACGGCCCCGCGACCAAGCACGGCCGCAGCGAGGGCGTCGTCGACGCCCGCGTGCGCCTGCTCGTGACCTGGCAGTTCGACCAGGGCGTCAAGGCCGGCCAGGGCCCGCGGACCCGGTTCAAGCCGTGGCAGACCGTCGACGAGCTGGCCCGCGTCGGCGAGGCCCAGTACGGCGTCCTGCCGGCCGAGATGCTCGAGCGCTGGCGACCCCTGCTGAGCTTCCACTCGGCGCGGCCGATGGGCGGGGCCTGGGGCAAGCCGGAGCGCGTGTTCAACGCCCTGGTCAAGGGGCAGACCAACCTCCTCGTCGTGCGGGACGGGACGGCCATGCCGACCGGCACGATCGTGCGCGTGCGCGTCGGCGACGAGCTCGACCACGCCCTCGTCGTCGCCCACGACCGCGGCACGGCCCGCCAGACCTCGGTCCAGCTCGACAGCGCGATGTGGCTCCTGCTCGACCGGCCGGTCAAGCTCGAGGCCACCGAGACCCAGGCCTACGTCGAGCCGCTGCGCCCGGTCCCGGTCAACGTCAACACTGCGGGCGTCGACGTCCTCGCGACCCTGTTCGAGGCCCTCGCCTCCGACCGCGTCCCGGGCGACGCCGAGGCCCACGTGCAGGACATGTACCTGTCCCCGCCGCTCGACCACGGCCGCGCGCGGCAGATCGCGCAGCAGCTCGTCGACCGGCGCGGCCCGACCGAGGCCGAGCCCTGGGAGCGCCCGTACAAGGACCTCCAGGACCTGTTCGAGCGCGTCTTCGACCCGAGCCTGCCCGACGCCTTCCTGTCCAACGCGGAGATGCTCTGCGTCTACCGCGTGATCGTGAACGGCCAGCAGGGCAGCCTGGCCCAGGCCGCGCCGGCCTGCTGCTTCGAGAGCGCCGGCCTCGTCCGCTACCGCGTCGCCGGCGAGGTCCTCGGCGGCATCGGCCGCAGCCTCGGCGAGTACGAGCGGCGCGGGATCGCCTACGCCCAGCCCGGCCGCGAGGTCGACGTCGTCGCCGCGACGCAGAAGGACCTCGACGAGTGGAGCCGGCTGGCGCGCAGCTCCAACCTGTGGATCTCGGGGCCGATCAACACCCAGATGCGCTTGCGGCGCTTCTTCGGCCAACCGCCGGGCGAGCCGGCCGACCCGACGATCGCCCACCTCATGCCGGTCCTGCACGGGCAGCAGGCCCGGTTCCCGAGCCGCGCGGCCGGGGACGGCTGGATCCGCCCGGCGCTCGCGCCGGCGTACCGCTACTCCCGACTCGACTACGGCCAGGACTTCGAGACCAGCGACGACCCCGACGGCCTCGACCTCTCGCGCAACAAGACGCCGGAGATCCAGGTCGGGCTGCCCGGCGGGGCCGGGGGCATCGGCCAGGCCGTCGCCCAGGGTCTGGCCCGGGGGCGGATGGAGCGCATCCCGATGATGCTCGAGGAGTCGGGCTGGGGCATCGGGTTCGGCACCAACGCCTGGTACAAGCCGCGGGCCCTCGGCGACGCCTGCCTGTTCGAGCTCGCCAACCTCGACGCCAGCGACTGGGAGAACCGGATCTGGCTCGCGCTCGAGGGCGACCGCGTCGTGCTGCGCGCCTACGACATGGCCGGCCAGGACCCCGCGCCCAACGTCTGCCAGCCCGAGACGACGGCGATCGAGTGGGAGGTGCCGGTCGCCGAGACGGCGATCGCCGCCGACACCTGGGTCCACGCCGGGGTCGAGTACCAGGGGCACCGCCCGGGCATGGCCTTCGCGACCGTCGACGGCGTGCCCAAGGGCAAGCCCAAGTACCTGACGTGGCTGACGCAGGACGTCCCCGAGGTCGAGCTGCCGCTCAACTTCAGCGTCCTCGTGCAGCAGGACAAGGGGCGCTTCCCCGAGATCTTCGTCGAGTCGACCGAGGACTTCCCGCCGCAGGGCGTGCTCCGCATCGGCGACGAGCTGTTCGAGTACACGGCCAAGACCGGGAGCTCGTTCATCACGGCCTGGGCCGACTCGCGCGGCGGCCGGCTCAAGCGGCAGTGGGGCGACGAATTCACGCCCTCGCGCAGCCAGAACGACCCGATGCCGGGCACCGTCGAGCTGCCGTCGCACCGCGCCGGCTCGGCCGTCGAGCTCTACGGCTTCTCGAGCCCGGTCGCCAAGGACTCGCTCGTCGTGCCCGGCAAGGGCGGCCTCGTGTCCGAGACCCTCGACCGCTGGGGCGTCGCCCGGGCGACGACGGCCAAGGACCCGATCTCGATCGGCAACTTCCAGCTCGGCAAGGGCATCGACGAGAAGTACACGGGCAAGCTCGACCTCGTCGCCCCGACGACCGGCTCGTCGACCGGGGCCAAGCTGCCCGGCTTCGAGAAGGGCGAGGGCTACGCCCTGCTCGTCCAGGAGGCCTCGAGCTGGACGCTGCGGCGGCCCAACCAGCTCGAGGAGACGATCCGCACCGGCGGCGTCGAGCTCGTCAAGTACCGCGGCTTCGACGGCAGCAGCATCCAGATCGTCGAGCGCTTCCTCGTCGCCGGGCCCGACCAGGCGACCCTGGCCCAGGCCGGCTGGTTCAACAGCTCGGGCGGGGGCACGGTCACGGCCGGCCGCTACGTGACGGACTGGGCCAAGGGCCTCGGCGGCGCCAACGTCGACCTCAACGAGCTGCCCCAGCTGTGGCTGTGGGTCGTGCCCTGCTCGATGGCGGTCCGCGGCCTGACCCTCGTCGACCCGATCCCGCGGGGCCACAACGAGTGGCTCCAGGTCTACCCCGGCGACAACGACGACCACACCGAGTGGGTCCACTACGACACGGTCCTGGGCGACCACGTCTGCCGGCTGCGCCAGCGGGCCATGTCCAACCTGCTGTGGTCGCTGACGCACTCGACCGCCGTCCAGGGCCACGAGAGCACCGGCGGCGTGTGGAACAACCTGCCCGACGGGCCGATCTCGTTCACCCCGGTGCCGCGCGGCGGCCTCAAGGGCATCGGCCAGCCGGACACCGACGAGGACGACCCGTCGTACACGGCCCGCCGGGCGTTCCGCTTCCGCGGCGACTACGCCACCGGCACGGCGTCGCACCAGCAGACCCGGGGCTCGGTCGTGACGCCGGTCCACCGGATCACGATCTTCCAGCGCTACCCGACCGAGGGCCGCGCCGGCCGCCTCGACCGCGTCTGCCTGATCACGGCCGGGGCCGACGGCCGCCCGATCAAGGAGTGGCACACGGTCCAGTGGTCGGACTGGCTGTTCTCGGCCTTCGACATGGCCGACCTCGACCCCGACGCCGACCCCAACGGCAGCGGCACGCGGGACACCGACGGCCCGCAGGGCTGCCTCGTCGGCCTGCGCGACGGCACGAGCCTCCCGATGAGCGGGGCCGACTTCCAGGGCGACCGGCGGGGCTTCGACCGCTTCGTCAAGTTCCCGTCCGGCGAGATGCCGATGCGCCTGCAGAACACGGCCCTCTACGGCGAGGCGCGCTCGGGCACGCCGACCCGCATGACCGGCATCGTCGACGACATCCAGGGCTACTTCGGCATGCGCACGAACCAGTCCTCGGACGGCAGCGACTCGGCCGTGCTCGGCACGGTCGGCGAGCCGGTCGACGCCGGGGCGACGACCTGGACGCTCCGCAGCGGCTCCAACAGCTCGATCTCGGTCAAGATCGTCGTCAACGGCCAGGTGGTGCTCGACACCGGCGGCCAGCGCAACATCCGCGGCGGCGGCCTGGCCTGGGTCGACGGCGAGCTCATCGGCGTCAAGTCGTACGACCGGCAGTCCGGCACGCTCGAGCTGTGCTCCGCCGGGCGCGGGCTGCTCGGGACGATGGCCCGGCCCCACGACGTCGGGGCCCGGGTCGTGTTCTGTGAGTCGATGCCGGCGACCTACCTCCAGGGGCAGGTGTCCAACGACAGCGACATCCTCCAGGTCGCCGACACCAACCGCCTGCCGCGCGGCTTCGGCTCGGTCCTCGTCGACCGCGAGGTGATCCACTACAGCTGGACCAGCGGGGGGCAGCTGATCCAGATGCCGCGGACGAGCAACCCCGAGGAGATCAGCGGCGGCAAGGGCATCCTCCGCGGCCGCTACGGCACGACGCCCGAGGCCCACGAGGCCGACGCGATGGCCATCGCCTGGCCGGTCCGCTACCTCGACCTGTACCACGACCGGTGCGACGAGCCCGAGCTGTGCCGGTTCGACTTCTCGCTCGAGGCCCCGGACCTGTTCGCGACGCGCGTCGGCTGGCAGGAGGAGATCCCCGACGCCCACCTCGACGTCGTCATGCTGGCGCGCGGCGACGAGCGCACGACCTTCGCGGCCGAGCCCAAGGGTCCCGGCAACGGGCTGTGGTACTTCGAGTCGCCGACCGACAAGGACGGGCAGCTCGGCCGCTGGCTCGGCTACCAGGCCTCGCGCTGGGACTTCCGCTTCCACGTCAAGTACGGCCAGGGCTCGTTCGACCCCGTGACCTTCACCGAGCCGGCGTGGAAGCGCACGGCCAGCGTCCGGACCTTCGTGTTCGGCTACCACGGGCGGACCCGCGTGCTCGAGGAGCAGGAGACGCTCAAGTGAGGGCGCGGACCGGACGGCGGGCGCGGCGGGCCGAGCGGGGCTTCACCCTGCTCGAGCTCATGGTCGCGATGGGCATCCTGATGGTGTTCTCGCTGTTCCTGGTCCGCTTCCTGACGACGAGCCTCGGCATCTGGCGCTGGGGCGAGGAGCGGTCCTCGCTCGAGGCCCGGGCCTCGGTGGCCCTGGCGACGCTGTCGCAGGACTGGAGCCGGATGCTCGGGCTGCGCACGGTCGGCCTCGGGCGCCGGATCGCGATGGAGCAGGCCACCTCGCCCGGCACGGCCCGGCTCTACGCCGACCTCGAGGCCTACGCGCGGACCGGCAAGCCGGCCGACCCGAAGAGCTCCTGGGAGGAGCCCCGCCGCTTCGACTGGTACCCGCGCGAGCGCTTCGTGATCCGGCTGGGCGAGGCCGAGAGCCGGGCCCTGCTCGAGGCCGAGGTCGGCCGGCAGGTGGTCGAGGCCCGCGGCCAGATGAGCCCCGCCGAGCTGGCCCGCGAGGTCCGCGCCACGGTCGCCGAGGCCCTGCCGAGCGACGTCGGGGAGGTCCTCCTCCGCGTCGTCCCGGTCCCCGACGAGGACAGCCCGTACCTGGCGCTGTACCGCGACGTCCGCCGCATCGACGCCCAGGTCCAGGAGCGCTGGGTCGACGGGGCCGAGCTCCCCGAGCCCGGCCAGCCGGTGCTCGAGAACCTCCTCTACGTGGACCTCGCGTTCCGCTCGCAGCTGACCGAGACCTGGGACCCGGCCCAGGGCGGCGCCGGCCCCGAGCGCTGCTGGGACTCGGCCCGGGCCGGGACCATCGGGACCACGCACGACTACCTGCGCTTCTCGCTCGACCTCGACGCGGCCAGCCTCGGCGACCCCCTCGACGACGTGCTGCCGTCCTCGGTGCGCATCCTCTGCGTCGTCGACGAGGGGCCGGAGGACGCCACGACGGCCCTGCTCGAGACCGACGTCGACGAGAAGGGCACCGACTTCAAGGTCAGCTACGCCGACCGGCTCCCGCCGCCCGACGAGCAGGCCTGGCTCAAGCTCGGCAAGGAGTGGATCAGGTACAGCGGCGTCATCGGCGACCGGCTGACGGGCGTGCGCCGCGGCCAGCGGGGGACGGCCGCACGGCCGCACCGGACCGGGACCCGGATCCACGCCGGCAAGGAGGTCAAGCTGGTGCTGCCCCTGTCGGTCGCGAGGGAGTACTGGAATGGCTGAGCGTCGGCGCGACCGGGCCCGCCGCGGGGGCTTCACCCTCGTCGAGCTGATGGCCGCCCTGCTGATCCTGTCGGTCGTCGTGTCGACGGTCATCGGGGTGTTCAGCGCCGGGATCCGCACCGAGCAGGGCGCCGAGCTCCTCCGGGACGCCTCGCGCCTGGCCCTGGCCGTCCGCGAGCAGATGCTCCACGACGGCGGCCTCGGCGCGGCCTACGAGCCCCTGCCGCCCTCGGTCCGGGGCGCGAGCCACCCGGACTTCCCCTACCTGGTCTACGACCTCGACTACGAGGCCGCCGCCGACCTCGGCCCCGAGGTCATCGTCGTCGTGACCGTGCGCTGGCAGCAGCGCGGCGAGGAGATGAACGAGGTGTTCCGCTACCCGGCCAGCCGGGGCCTCCCGCTGACCCGCCGCATCCAGCGGAGCCTCGACGAGGCCCCGGCCCGCTACGAGGGGCGGTGACCCGAGGGGGCACCCGTGACAGAATCCAGAGCCTGAGAGAGCCCGAGGACGACCCATGAAGACCATCGCCGCGACGTCGCTCCTGCCGATCCTGCTGCTTATCCCCCTGCCCGCCCAGGACGGGGCCGCGCCGACGGACCGGCCGGCGGCCGCCTCCGAGGAGGGGGGGACCACGATCCGCCTGCGCAGCGGGCGCTTCCTCGTGGCCCAGGTCCTCGAGGTCGACGAGGAGAAGCTCCTCGTGCGCCGCATCGACAACGGCGGCCAGCTCGAGCTGCGCTGGTCGGACCTCCTGGTCGAGGAGGAGCGCCGGCTCAAGGCCCAGAACAACCTCGTCAACGAGATCGACGAGAGCGAGGTCCGGGTCCGGGGCATCCGCGTCAAGTACCGCGACAAGACCGGGGCGACGCAGGAGGTCGAGGGCGAGCTCGTGACCCGCGACACCGAGCGCATCGTGCTCCGGCGCAAGGGCAACCAGGTCGAGATCCTCGTCAAGGACCTGCGCGGGACCCCGCAGGAGGTCGACCTCCCGATCGGGGACATCCTGACGCGCGACGAGATCTACCAGCGCAAGCTCGAGGAGATCGCGCCGGGCGAGGACGCCGACAAGCACGTCCTGCTGGCGACCTGGCTGATCCGCGTCGACCTCCTCGACAAGGCCAAGGTCCACCTCGACAAGGCCCAGGAGCTGGGCGGCGGCATCCAGCCGACGCGGACGGCCGGCCTGCTCAAGCGCGTCGACTCGCTGATCAACAACAAGGAGCAGGCCGACCTGCTCGGGCAGATCACGATCGCCAAGAACCGCAAGCAGTTCACGAAGGCGCTGCAGCTCTGCGACCAGTTCGAGAAGGACTTCCCCGCGAGCCCGCTCAAGGAGGAGTACGACACCCGCAAGCAGGGCGTCCTCGACGCCCGCGAGACCTACTTCGTGCGCCGCGTGACCCAGGACTGGTACGACGTCGTCTACGACGAGGCCGCCCGGATCGCCGGCGACAAGAAGCTCGAGATGGACGAGGCCATGAACCTGGCCGAGAACGAGCTCGGCAAGCGGATCCGCGAGAAGATCGCCAAGCGGCACTCGCTCGAGGTCCAGGAGGTCGAGGGCTTCTTCAAGGACCGGATCGAGCGCAAGGTCTTCAAGCCCAAGCGCGTCGGCTACGGCCTCGGGACCTGGATCCTCGGCAAGGCCGACATCCTCAAGGGCACCAAGCAGGGCGAGTCCGAGGAGGCCGGCAAGAAGGAGCAGGACCCGGCCGGCGACGCCGTCAACCGGGAGTTCCAGAAGCGCCTGCAGGAGTTCCTGCGGCGGCAGCGCAACCAGCAGAAGGGCCCGGCCCAGGAGCAGACGCTCGAGACGCCGGCGCAGTGGTGGCGCAACTCCAACACCCAGCAGCGCAAGCAGTGGCTCGTGGCCTACTACGCCGAGCGGGGCGGGGACTTCGACGTCTACTACGCCGGCCTCGAGGCCTGCACGACCTGCAGCGGCGCCGGCTTCCTCGAGATCCAGGACTCGACGACCGGCAACGTCATCAAGCAGACCTGCCCGACCTGCCACGGCGAGCGGTTCCAGCGCTTCATCCGGTTCAGGTGAGGGCCGCCCCGGCCGTCGTCCTGGTCCTGCTCGCCTCCTGCAGCGGGCCGCGGGTCGACGGGGGGAGGTCCGTCCCGCCGCCGGGCCCCGAGGCGCCGACCCGGCCGCTCGAGCCGGTCGGGCCTCCGGTCGAGCTGGGGTCCCTCTACAGCGCCGGCCTGCCCGACCTGGACCCGCGCCTGTCGGAGGGCGACACCGTCCTGGCCCGCATCGGTGACCTCGAGGTCCGCAAGCACCACGTCCTCGACCGCATGCTCGAGCAGGACCCGGCCCAGGTGCAGGCCCTGCTCGAGCTGATCGTGCTCGACGAGCGGATCCGCGAGCTGGCCGCCCGGTACGGCGTCGAGGTGCCGGCGACCGACCTCCGGCTCGAGGTCGCCCGCGACTGGGCCCGGCTCGTGCGCCGGATGGAGCAGGACGGCGTGCCCAAGGACCGCATCGAGGAGCAGCTCGAGCTCCGCCACGGCCTCGACAAGGCCCGCTACCTCGACCGCAGCCGGCGCATGCACTGGCGGCGGCTGCTGCGCTCGTACACCCTGCGCTACTGGCTGCGCCGGTCGGGCTCGGTGACCCTGCGCTTCTTCGCCGCCGCGAGCGAGGACGAGGCCCTGGCCGTGCGCGGCCAGGCGCAGCAGGGCGCCGACCTCGAGGCCCTGTGCCGCCAGTCCTCGATCGACCCCAGCGGCCCGCGCGGCGGGCTCCTGCCGCCCCTGCCGCCCGGCTTCGCGCACCCCGGCGTCGCGCTGGCCGAGGGCCTGGCCCCCGACGGCCTCTCGGCCGTGCGCGCGGTCCGGCTCGTCGACGGGCGTGAGGCCTGGGGCTTCGTGCAGGTCATCGAGCGCCGGGAGCCCGACCGCCGGCCCTTCGCCGAGCAGGCCGCGACGATCCGCGCCGGGCTCGAGCGCCGCCCCGTCGAGGGCGAGGAGCTGCAGATCCTGCTCAGCGGCCCGCAGCCCGCGCGGTAGCATGACCGGCATGATCCGCAGACCGAATCCCGAGGAGGGGGACCTGGCCGGCGGCGGCGAGGTCCAGGGCGGGGACGGAAACCGGGAGGACGGGCTCGAGGTCCTCGCGGCGCACGAGCTCGCCGCGGGCGACGGCGAGGTCGAGGTCCCGACGTTCCCGCGGGAGCTGGGCGAGGAGGACCACCACCGGCTGCGCCGGACGCTCGAGGCCCTGCTGTTCGCGTCGACCGAGCCGCTGCCCGCCGCGCGCCTGTCGGAGGTCGTCGGCCTGCCGGTGCAGGTCGTGCGCGACGAGCTCGAGTGCCTGGGTGGCGAGCTGGTCCAGGACCGGCGCCCGTACGAGCTGCGTGAGCACGGCGGGGGCTTCCGGCTCTACACCCGTGAGGACTACTACCCGTTCCTGCTCCGGCTGCGCAGCCTCAAGAAGGTCGAGCGCCTGACGCCTGCCGCGCTCGAGACCCTGGCCATCGTGGCCTACCGGCAGCCCGTCATCCGGGCCGAGGTCGAGGCCATCCGCGGCGTCAAGGTCGGGCCGATGCTCCGGGCCCTGCTGGACCGCAAGCTGGTCCGGATCGTGGGCCGGGCCGACCAGCCCGGCGCCCCGCTGCAATACGGCACGACGCAGCAGTTCCTGGACCGGTTCGGGCTCAAGGGCCTGGCGGACCTGCCCTCGCTCAAGGAGTTCCAGCAGGGCCGGATCTAGCCCCGGGGCCGCCCGAGGGCCCGCTCCGGGCCCCGGCTCCGCCCCCCGCGAGGCCCCCGAGCACGGTCGTTGCCCGGCCGATGGGGGCTGCCTATCATGCCTCGCTTCCTTTTCTGGCCCGCCGCGACCGCTCCTAGCGTCCATGAACGAGTCCACGAAGCGCAAGCTGCTGATCGGCGTCGCGATCTTCTGCCTGCTGGTCTTCTCGGTCAGCCCGGCCGTGACGACGTTCTTCACGCACCTCTTCGTGTCCGATCAGCTCGGGTCCATCGAGCTGCCGGACGGGCGGATCGTCGGGATCACCTTGGAGGACAACGACTACGGCATCCGGCTGTCCCGGCTCGACGAGCAGTGCCGGCTGACGATGCAGGGGGCCCCCGGCTCGCCGGCCCCCTTCGCCCTGCTCTCGGCCAGCACGACCGGTGACGAGGCCAAGCGCGAGCGCGTCGACGCCTACAAGGTCCTCCGGCGGGTCGCCGTGGAGGCCGGCATCGACGTCGCGGAGCAGGACATCGTCGCGGCGCGCGAGTACGGCCGGAAGGTCGTGATGCAGATCGAGCCCTCGCTGAAGGCCGAGGACTACACGCCCATGTTCTTCGCGCGCTCGCTGGGCGTGACCAACCTGACCGACCTCGACAACATCCTGCGCGAGGCCCTGCGGATCACGGCCTACATCCAGCTCGAGCTGGAGGGTGGGCTCGACGTCGGCGATGCGGCCCTGGCCGACGTCGTCGCCAAGGAGCGCAAGCTCGCCAAGCTCTCGTACATGCGCTTCCCGACCAAGGAGAAGATCGAGGAGGCCAAGCTTGGCCCGCCGTCCGACGCCGAGCTCCTGACCTGGGTCGAGGGCCTCGAGGACGACAGCCTCAAGACCGGCCTCGTCGACCCCCTGCACGTCAGGTGGGGCATGGTCTGGGCCGACTACGACAAGCTCGACCCGGCCCGCTTCGAGGCCTACACCAAGGACATGGTCGTCGGTGACGCCGACATCGAGGCCTACTACGACCGCAACAAGGACACCTACTTCCGCAAGCCCAAGGCCGGCGGCGGGGAGAAGGGCGGCGAGAAGCAGGACGGCGAGAAGCAGGGCGGCGAGAAGCCCGGCGGCGAGAAGCAGGACGGCGAGAAGCCCGGCGGCAACGACAAGGGCGGCGAGGACGAGAACGGCGGCCTGACCGTCCAGGACGGCGCCGGCCAGGCCGAGCAGGGCGGCGACCAGAAGCCCAGCGGCGACCAGTCTTCCACCGGCGATCAGCCTTCCACCGGCGATCAGAAGCCCGCGGACACGGGTGCGGCCCAGCCCACGGGGCAGACCCCGCCTCCCCCCGACTCGGCGGCCGGCCTCCCCATCCCGCCCGAGCAGGTCGAGTACTTCCCCCTCGACGAGGTCAAGGAGCGCATCCGGCGCCGCCTCGAGGTCCGCAACGTCCTCGAGGGGCTGCGCAAGAAGGCCTTCGAGGCCAAGGCCGCCCACGACGCCACGCGCAGCGGCAAGCAGGACGAGGGCAAGGACGGGAAGAAGGAAGAGAACGAGGACGAGGGCGGGAACAAGGACGGGGACAAGGGCGAGGGCCAGGGCAAGGAGGGGGACGGCAACGCCAAGGACGGCGAGAAGGACCAGGGCGACATGGGGCCCAGCCTGCCGCCCTTCAACCTCGAGACCTGGCTCCGGCAGGAATTCGGCGGCGAGGCCCTGCCCGAGGGCCTCGAGTGGGTCGACATGGGGCCGCTCGGGACGCCCGAGTCGTTCCGCGAACACGACCCCTACGGCACCTGGGAGGGCACCTGGGTGCTCGGCATCGGCGAGGGCGACCTGCCGACCGAGGTCCAGGAGACCGACAAGGGCGCGTTCTTCTTCCAGCTCCTCGAGCGCAAGCAGAACGTCGTCAAGCCGATCGACGACATCCGCAAGGACGCCATAGACGTCTGGGCCAAGAAGACCGTCGCGGACAGCGTCAAGAAGCTCGCCGGGGACATCCGCGAGGAGATCCGCAAGCAGGCTGAGGCGCTGAAGCCCGAGGAGGTCGCCAAGCTGCGCGAGGACAGCGCGACCAAGGCCGCGGCCGACCTCGAGGCCTGGCGCGAGGGCCTGCAGTCCAGGGTCACCAAGGCCGAGGAGGAGATCTCGACCGGCGCCCTGCCGGAGCGGGCCGTGGCCAGGCGCAAGCAGGACATCGAGACCTGGCGGAAGGAGCTCGAGACCGAGGCCGACAGGAAGAAGGCGATCGACGAGGCCGCCGAGAAGCAGCTCGAGGCGGACATCACCGAGCTCGTCAAGCCGGTCCTGGCCGAGGCCTTCGGCAAGGTCGCGACGGACACCGGCCGCACGCCGGTCGGGCTCGGGCCCTGGCCGCTCGACGAGGACGAGGGCGAGCGCTTCCAGCTGCTCGAGGAGGGGCCCGAGAAGTACCTCAAGGCGCTCGGCGACGTCAAGGACGCCGAGAAGGGCTGGGTCTCCGACGTGCTCGAGGACGCCGCCGACGGCAGCTACTACGTCGTGCGCATGGACGACGTCGAGGCCGGCGGCCTGGACGCCGTCACGCGCAAGGCCATGGCCAAGCGGCGCGGCTCCTTCACGGTCGAGCGGTTCGACTCGGTCCTGAACAACGCCTACGAGCCCAAGGCCCTGCTCGAGCGCTTCAAGCTCAAGAACCGCCAGACCGGCCAGCAGTGACCGAGACGGCGACGCCCCGCCGGATGGGCCTCCACCGCCGGCTGTACCACTGGATGCTGTCGTTCTCCGGGACCCCGTACGCGGTCCCGGCCCTGTTCGCCTTCGCGTTCGCGGAGTCGAGCTTCTTCCCGATCCCGCCCGACGTCCTGCTGATCTTCATGGCCCTCAAGACGAGGGCGTCGTGGGCCCGGTACGCCCTCGTCTGCTCGATCGCCTCGGTCCTGGGCGGGCTGGCCGGCTACGGCATCGGCGCCCTGCTGTGGGACATCGAGGGCGTCCGCAGCTTCTTCTTCGACTACGTCCCCGGGGTGACGCCCGGGAGCTTCGCGCGCTTCCAGGCCGTCTACGCCGACTGGGACTTCCTGATCGTGTTCACGGCCGGCTTCACGCCGGTGCCGTACAAACTCATCACGATCACGGCCGGCGTCGCCGGCATCTCGCTGCCGATGTTCGTCCTGGCCTCGGCGATCAGCCGCTCGGCCCGCTTCTTCATCGTGGCCTGGCTCGTGCAGCGCTTCGGCCCCGGCGCGCAGGAGTTCATCGAGCGGCGCTTCAACCTGCTGTCGATCCTGTTCGTGGTCCTGCTCGTCGGCGGCTTCCTCGTCGTCAAGTACCTCGGCGGCGGGGACCCGGCCGGGCACTGAGGGTCGCTCAGCGGACCGTGAAGTCGCGGAGCACGACCTCGACCAGGCCGAGCTCGGGCTCCTCGGACCAGCGCGCCGAGTAGACGACGTCGAGCTTGCTCCCGCGCCGGCCGAGCTCCTCGATCCGCCGGCCGAGGCCGGGCCCGACGGCGCGGTACGAGCGCCCGTCCTCGATCAGGGTCAGGGCCAGGTCGCGGTTGGCGATGCCGAGGCAGCGCGGCCAGGCCCGAGCACGAGGTCGCGGGCCGCGAAGCGGGGCTCGGCGTTGCCGGGGCCCCAGGGCCCGAGGTCCAGCAGGCGGGTCAGCTCGCGGCGACCCCAGGTCGCGAGCCGGGCCTCGGCCTCGGCCTGGGGCGGCCGCGGCGGAGCCGGGGTCGTCGCCGCGGCGGGGCGCGAGGCCAGGGCCTCGCGCAGGGCGGGAGCTCGATCCGCCGGCACCTCGAGGCCGACCGCCCGGGCGTGGCCGCCGAAGCGCAGCGCGAGGCCTCGACCCCGTCGAGCAGGGCGTGCAGGTCGACGCCGGCCGGGCTGCGCCCGAGCCGCGGGCCGGTCCCCGTCGATCGTCAGCGCCAGCGCGGGCCGCCCGTAGCGGTCGACGAGCCGCGCCGCGAGGATGCCGACGACCCCGAGCGGCCAGTCCTCGTCGGCGACGACGACGACCGGCCAGGTCCGCTCCTCGTCGAGCTCGTCGACGCGGTTCAGGGCCTGGCCGAAGCAGCGGGCCTCGGCCCGCTGGCGGCTGCGGTTGAGGCCGTCGAGCTTGCGCGCGAGGTCGCGGGCCCGCGTCGGATCGTCCGCGAGCAGCAGGGCCAGGGCGAGGTCCGCGTGGGCCATGCGGCCGGCGGCGTTGAGCCGTGGCGCGAAGCCGAAGGCGATGTCGCGGGCGTCGAGCGGCCGGCGGCGGGGACCGAGGCTCGCGCCCAGGGCCCGGAGCCCCGGGCTCGGCGGCTCCGCGAGGGCCTCGAGCCCGCGCTTGACGAGGGCGCGGTTCTCGCCGACGAGGGGCACGAGGTCGGCGACGGTGCCGAGGGCCGCGAGGGCCGTGAGCTCGCGCAGGAGGTCGGCCGTCGCCACCTGACCGCCCCTGCTGTTGCGCCCTCGCGCCAGCAGCGCCCAGGCCAGCTTGAATGCCACGCCGACGCCGGCCAGCTCGGCGAACGGATAGCCGCTGTCGGGCAGGCGCGGGTTGAGGACGGCGAAGGCCGGACAGGGCGTGGGGCCGGGCGTGTGGTGGTCGGTGACGATGACGTCGCAGCCGTCGGCCTGGATCCTGGCGATGGCCTCGACGGCGGCCGTGCCGTTGTCGACCGACAGGCAGAGCCGCGCGCCGCTGGCGCGGATGCGGGCCAGCGAGGCCTCGGTGAACGAGTAGCCGTCCTCGCGGGCCGGCACGTAGGCCTGCACCTCGGCGCCGAGGAAGCGCAGCGCGCGGACGAGCACGGCCGTCCCGGTCAGGCCATCGACGTCGTAGTCGCCGTGGACCAGGACGGTCTCGCGGTCGCGGATGGCCGCCTCGACCCGCGCGAGGGCCCGGCCCATGGCCGCGAACGCCAGCGGGTCGTGCAGGTCCTCGAAGCCCGGCCGGAGCCAGCGCCGCGCCGCCTCCACGTCCCCGAGCCCGCGGGCCTCGAGCACCTCGGCCAGGGGTCCCGGCAGGTCCAGGGCCTCGGCCAGCCCCGTGGCCGCGCCGCGCTCCCGGACGGGCTCTCCGATGCCGGACATGCCGGCGAGCCTACGCGATCCGCTATCCTTCCCCACGTCTCGGAGACCCCGAACCCCTGGTTTCCCGGGAAACCCTTCCGTCCGGCCACCTGGTTCCGGAACAGTTTCCTGTCAGGCTGACAGGCACGCGTCGAAACGGCATCGTCTCGCCATGGCCAAGGACCTCTACCGCCGTCTGCCCTCGGTCGACCGGCTGTGCCGACTGCAATCGGACGCCTCGCCGGCCCTGGCCCGCGCCGCCGCCCAGGCCCTCGTCGCCGCGCTCCGTGAAGGCCTCGACGACGACCGGGATCGCGACGCGACCCTGGCCCTGCTCGACGACGACGCGGCCCTGACCGATCGCCTCGCCGAGGAGCGCGTCCGGCTCGAGGCCCGGGCCCACCGCCGCGTGCTCAACGCGACCGGCATCCTGCTCCACACCGGCCTCGGCCGGGCCCCGCTGTGCGCGGCGGCCCGCGCGGCCGTGGCCGCGGCCGGAGGCGCGACCGTCGTCGAGGTCGACCCGGCCTCGGGGCGGCGCAACCGCCGCGAAGACGCCGTCGCCGCGCTCCTGACCGAGCTCTGCGGCGCCGAGGCCGCGACGGTCGTCAACAACAACGCCGCCGCGACGATGCTGGCCCTCGACGCCCTGGCCCGCGGGCGCTCCGTGCCGGTGTCCCGCGGCGAGCTCGTCGAGATCGGCGGCGGCTTCCGCATGCCCGACGTCATGGACCAGGCCGGCTGCCGCCTCGTCGAGGTCGGCACGACCAACCGCACGCGCCTCGCCGACTACGAGGCCGCCATCGACGAGGACACCGGCTGCCTGCTCAAGGTCCACCCGAGCAACTACCGCATCGAGGGCTTCGCCCAGGGCGTCGACCTCGCCGACCTCGTGACCCTCGGCCGCGAGCACGGCCTGCCGGTCTACGAGGACCTCGGCTCGGGCTACCTCCTCGACGAGCCCCTGCCGCACGACCCGCGCGAGCGCTCGGTCCAGGAGACCCTGCGCGCCGGCGTCGACCTCGTCAGCTTCTCGGGCGACAAGCTGCTCGGCTCGGTCCAGGCCGGGATCATCGTCGGCCGCCGCGCCCTCGTGGAGCGCTGCGCGAAGCACCCGCTGTACCGCGCCCTGCGCCTCGACAAGCTCGCCCTCGCCGCCCTCGAGGCGACGCTCCTCGTCTACCGCTTCGGCGACCCGCGGCGCGAGATCCCGGTCCTGCGGGCGATCTTCACCGACGCCGCCGAGCTCGAGCCCCGCGGCCAGGCCCTCCTGGCCGCGACGAGCGCCCCGCTCGCGGCCCTCGGCGTCGTCGCCGCGCTGCGCCCGGCCGCGGCCTACGTCGGCGGGGCGACCCCGGCGCGGGCCCTGCCCAGCCTCGCCCTGGCCCTGCGGCCGGCCACCGACGGCCCGACCCTCGAGGCCCTGGCCCGTCGGCTGCGCCTGGCCGAGCCCGGCCTCTGGGGCCGGATCGAGGACGAACGCCTGCTCCTCGACCTGCGCAGTCTGCCCCCGGAAGAAGACAGCGATTTGATACAAGTCCTCGCCGGACCGGCGGGATGAACGTCCCGCCCTGCCCTTAGCTTGGTGGGAGACCGGAGGTGAAGCCCCATGCCTCCTGCCCAGTCGCCTTGCTCATGGACTTCAAGCTGACCCAATACGCCAGCGGCACCGGCTGCGCCGCCAAGCTCCCGCTCGGCGACCTCAACGAGCTGCTCGGCAACCTCGCCCCCGAACGCCACCCGGACCTCCTGGTCGGGACCTCGCTGTTCGACGACGCCGGCGTCATCCGCTTCGACCCCGACCGCGCCATCGTCCAGACCGTGGACTTCATCCCGCCGGTCGTCGACGACCCGGTGTGGTTCGGGCGGATCGCCGTGGCCCACAGCCTCAGCGACCTCTACGCGATGGGGGCGAAGCCGTTCACGGCGTTGGGGATCGTCGGCTGGCCGCAGAGCCTGCCGACGACCGTGCTGGCCGAGGTCCTCCGCGGCGGCCAGGAGAAGCTCGACGAGGCCGGCGTCATGCTCGTCGGCGGGCACTCGGTCCGGGACGCGGAGGTCAAGCAGGCTGGCGGTGACCGGCTTCGTCGACCCCGGGAAGATCCAGACCAACAGCGGCGCGCAGCAGGGCGACCTGCTGGTCGTGACCAAGCCCCTCGGCATGGGCGCGATCTCGACCGGGATCGCCCGGGCGCGGATCTCCAGCGAGGTCGCCCAGGACGCGATGGTCTGCATGGCGACGCTCAACAGGGGCGCCATGGAGGTCGCCGTCGAGGTCGGGGTCGACGCGATGACCGACGTCGGCGGCTACGGCATCGCCGAGCACGCCAACGAGATGGCCGAGGCGGCGGGCCTTACGGTCGAGCTCGAGCTCAAGCGCATGCCCCTGTTCGAGCAGGCCCTCGAGCTGGTCCGCACCGGGATGCACAGCAACGCGTTCCGCAACACCCGCGCCTACCTCGGCTCGCGCCCTCGGGCTCGGCGAGGGGTCGACTCGCGGCTCGTGACCCTGGCCCTCGACGCCGAGACCTCCGGCGGCCTGCTGCTGGCCGTGGACAAGGGCAAGGTCGACGCCTTGTGCGACGGCCTGAAGGCCCGGGGCGCCCCGGCCGCGGCCATCGTCGGCCGCTTCGTCGCGCGGCGCAGCTGCCCGGTCGTCCTGGTCTAGGCGCGTCCCCCGGGCACCCCCCGCGCCGAAGCCTGTCGATCCCCGCTCGGCTTGGCTTAGAGTGTCGGCCTCCGCGCCCGGCGGCCGCGGCCCTCCTCGGGTGGAGGGAGCGCCGCCGGCAGTCCCGAGGACCCCATGGACCCCAAGCTGACGAACTACGCGAGCTGCTCGGGTTGAGCTGCCAAGCTCTCCCCTGAGGACCTCGTGCAGGCCCTCGGCTCGCTGCCCAGGACAGCGCATCCCGACCTGCTCGTCGGGACCTCGACCTTCGACGACGCCGGCATCGTCCGCGTCGCCGAGGACAGGGCCCTCGTTCAGACCGTGGACTTCTTCCCGCCGATCGTCGACGACCCGCGGTGGTTCGGCCGCATCGCCGCGGCCAACGCGCTCAGCGACGTCTACGCGATGGGCGGCCGGCCTTTCTCCGCCCTCGGCATCGTCGGCTGGCCGGCCGAGCTGTCCCTCGACCTCCTCCGCGAGATCCTGGCCGGCGGCCAGGACAAGCTCGACGAGGCCGGGGCGATCCTGGCCGGCGGGCACTCGGTCCGCGACACCGAGGTCAAGTACGGGTTGGCGGTGACCGGCCTGATCCACCCCGGCGCGATCGTCACCAACGCCGGCGCGCGCGTGGGGGACGTGCTGGTCCTGACCAAGCCGATCGGCATGGGGCCGATCTCGACGGCGATCAAGAAGGTCCGCGTCTCGGAGGACGTCGCCCAGGCCGCGATGGAGTGCATGGCGACCCTCAACCGGGACGCGGCCGAGGCCGCGGTCGCGGCCGGCGCGCACGCGATGACCGACGTGACCGGCTTCGGCCTCGTCGGCCACGCCAACGAGATGGCCGAGGGGGCCGACCTGACCCTCGAGCTCGAGCTCGGTGCCCTGCCGCTGTTCGAGCAGTCCCTGGAGCTCGTGCGCCAGGGCACGGTCTCGGGCGGGGCGCGGCGCACGCTGTCGTACCTCGGCTCGCGCCTCGGCCTGTCGCCCGGCATCGACGCCCACCGCGTGACGCTGGCCTGCGACGCCGAGACCTCGGGCGGCCTGCTGATCGCGGTCCCCGAGGACAGGGTCGACGCCCTCGTCGCCGACCTGCGCCGCCGGCGGACCCCGGCCGCCGACGTCGTCGGCCGCTTCGTCGCCCGCCGCGGGTGCTCGGTCGTCCTCCGCTGAGCCCGGGACCATGGCCGCGAGCAAGCGCTACTGGCTGTTCAAGACCGAGCCCGACACGTACTCGGTCGACGACCTCGCGCGGGACGGGGCGACGTTCTGGGACGGGGTGCGCAACTACCAGGCGCGCAACATGCTCCGGGACGACGTCGCGGTCGGCGACGGCGTGCTGCTGTACCACTCGAGCACCAAGCCGATGGCCGTCGTCGCGCTCTGCGAGGTCGTCGAGGCGGGCAGCCCCGACCCGACCCAGTTCGACGCCGGGGACCCGCACTACGACGCCGGCGCGGACCCCGCGGCGCCGCGCTGGTACGGCGTGCGCATCGCCCTCGGCGAGCGCCTGCCGCGCCCGGTGACCCTGGCCGAGATCAAGGCCGAGGCCGTCCTCGCCGACATGACGCTCGTCCAGCGCGGCTCGCGGCTGTCGATCCAGCCGGTCACGGCCGCCGAGTGGCGGCGCATCGTCGCGCTGGGGCGGCGTCGGGCCTGAGCCCGTCGCTCAGTGGAGCTGGTCGCCGGCCAGCTTCCTGAGGCCCTCGTCTGGGTCCTGCCGCGCCAGGGACTCGAGCGCGGACCGGCCGGCCGCGTCGTCGCGGGCGCCGAGCCCGAGGATCAGGCCGCGCCGCAGCGCGACCTCGTCGCTGCCGCGGTAGCCGCGGACGAGCCCGGCCGGGTCGGCGACGCGGCGCGCGAGCGCCTCGAGGGCCAGGGCCCGCTCGGCGACCGGGGCCTTGGAGGTCAGGTGGTGGGACAGGAGCGCCTCGGCCTCGGCGCCGGGCGCCTGCGTGAGCCCGTGCAGGGCGGCCTCGCGCACGGTCCGGTCCTCGGACCGGAGGTGGCGGGCGACCAGGCTCGGCACGCGGGCGTCGCGCAGGTTGCCGACGGCGTCGAGCCACAGCGGCAGCTCGCCGCGCTTCTCGCTCGGCGCCTCGAGCGCGACGAGCCGGGCATAGGCGGTGTCGGCGCCCTCGGCCTCGCGGCCCGACAGGGCCCCGAGCAGGAACAGCCTCGAGTCGCGCAGCTCGGCCGGGTCCCGGCTCGGCTCCCCGGCGCAGGGCGCGGTGGCCCAGACCTCGGGGTCGGCCGGTCGGTCTGGAACAGCGCCACGGTCGCGCCGAGCCGCAGCGTGGCCGCGCGGCCGCCGTCCTCGACGAGGTCGGCGAGGAAGCGCTGGGCCTCGGGGCTGCGCACGGCGCCGATCGCCGCCAGGATCGTGTTGACCAGGGCCTGGCGGTCGGCGTAGCGGTCCAGCTCGGGCGACAGGTGCTCGAGCAGCGAGGGGTCGGCCCGGAGCAGGGCGACGAGCCGCTCGCGCAGCTCGAACTGCGCCTCGCGATCGATCGGGTCCTCGGCGAACAGGGCGATCAGCGCCGCGAGGACCTCGTCGAGGGCGCGGCGGGCCTCGGCTCCGGTCGGCCCCGCGACGACCTCGTCGGCGAGCCTGGGCTCGAGCGAGGCCCAGGGCCCGTCCGCGACGGCGACGCTGCGCGAGGTCGCGAAGGCGACGCCGAGGCAGTGCAGCGACAGCTCGTGCTGATAGCTCAGCTCGAACGGCAGGGACTCGGAGCCGAGGGCCAGCGAGCCGCGCACGTGGCAGGCCGAGAACCAGCCGGTCCGCAGGTCGAAGACGGCCTCGGCGTCGCCGGCGATCCGCGCCGTGAACTCCTCGGCCGGGGCGTGCAGGACCTCGAGCGGCTGCTTGCGCAGCACGCCGGGCTCGTCGGCGGCAGGCGCGGGGTCCCAGCGGTACGCGTAGCGGGCCTCGACGCTGTTGTCGGCCTCGACCGCGCGCCACTCGGCGCCGTCGTCGACGACGAAGCGGAGGCGGTGGACGAGGTCGCGGACGAGGTTCTCCTGCTCGGCCTCGAGCCCGTCGGGGAAGCGCAGCCCCAGCGGCCGGCCGTCGGCGGCCATGCGCAGCAGCGTCGGCTCGGCGAGGGCCTGGGCCAGGTACGCGGCCGGCTCGGCCTGCGGCGCGGTCCCGATGCGCATCTCGGCCTTGGCGAAGGTCCCGCTCAGCGCCAGGACCCAGGCGTCGTCGTCACGCCCGAGCACCTCGACCACGAGCTCGCCGCCGAGGGTCAGCCGGACCTCCTGGCTCTTGTCCTCGAGCGTCGACCTCGTGCCCTGGACGACCTTGGCCTCGAGCCCGAACCGCATCCGCTGGCCCGGGACCAGCTGATAGGGCCGCCGCGGCCCGCCGATCGCGCCGGCCTCGGCCGGGTCGACCGCCTCGCCACCCGCGGCCGGCGAGGCCAGGGCCTCGGCCGCCCCGTCCCCGGCCGTCACGGGGACCGCGTCCGGGCTGCCGGCCGCGTTCAACAGCCAGAGGCCGGCGCCCAGGAGGAGGGCACCGGCCGGCAAGATCAGGGGGAGGCGGAGGCGCATCGCGGGGCTCCGGTTGCTCAGGACTGCTGCGCGGACGTCGACTCGGCCTTCTGCCCGCCGGCGTCCTCGCTGTCCGAGGACTTCCGCTGGGTCAGCTCGAGCTTGTGCTCCGGGTCGGTCGAGATCTCGACGCCGTTGGTCTCGACCTTACCGCCGGCCGAGGCCTGGCCCTCGAAGGGGACGGCGAACTCGGCCACGAAGCGGGTCCGGCCGGCGCTCCAGCGGTAGATGTTCCGGCTGTAGCTGATCTTCTTGAACACCAGCTTGACGCGGGCGAACAGCGACAGGCGGAAGGCGATCGGGGTGATCTGCAGGGCCAGCTCGCCGTGCAGGCCGACCGGGTCGATCGTCGGGGTCGCCTCGACGTCCACCTGGCCGAAGCGCAGCTGGGCGCGGATGCCGGCCTCGGCGCCGAAGCGCTTGCTGGCGGCGCCGACGCCACCCTCGACCCAGCCCTGGGCGTAGGCCGAGGCGCCGCCGCCGAGGCCGAGGGACAGCCGCGCGGCGTCCATCGACAGGCTGGCCGAGACCTCGAGGCCGACGCCGGCGTTGGCCTTGATGAAGAACGGGACCGGGCCGAGCATGAACCGCCAGGTCAGCGGGCGCGGGCAGATCTCGAGCGGCCCGAACTCCTTGCCGATGCTGACGGTCACCTTGGACGGCGCGCGCAGGACCGTGAAGCCGATCAGCCGCAGGCGGAGGTCGCCCTCCATCTCGAGGCCGTAGCTGCGCTCCTTCTTGTCCTCGTAGCCGAGGGCCAGCTTGGTGCCCTCGGAGCTGGCGTCGAAGCCGACGGCCTCGAAGCGGTGCTTGAACAGGTAGATGCCGGTCGCGAGGCCGGTGTGGGCCTTCTGGGCCCGGGCGTCGTCCATGGCCGAGGTCGAGGCCTTGATCCACGCGCCGGCCTTGGTGCTGCCGAAGCGGCGGGAGAAGCTCTTGCCGTCCTCGGTCCCGGCGGCGGTCAGGGCGCCGGCGAGGCACAGGGTCGCGAGCAGGAGGGCTGGGGTCCGGGTCTTCATGGTCGTCTCCATGGTCGGTCGGGGACGGGCTCGTTCCCGTCTGCCCCCGAAGGCGCAGTCCGGTCTCGGATCGGACGCGAAAACCCGAAAAAGGCCGGCCGCACAGGATCCGACCCGATTTGGCGCCGTCGGCGCCGGAGCTTCCCAGGCCCGAGGCTTTGGGGCAGGCTGCGCGGCCCGCATGGACCCAAGCCGCTTCCAGGAGCTGTCCCGGCAGTTCGACGAGCTCGTCGGGCTCGACCCTCGGCCCGCCGGGCCCGCCTCGAGGACCTCGAGGACCCCGAGCTGGCGGACGAGCTCCGGGGCCTGCTCGCCGCGGACGAGGCCGAGGAGACCGGAGACCGCGCCATCGACCCCGGCATCGGCCCGGGCTCGGTCGCCGGGGTGCTGGGGGAGGTCGAGCGCGGGGAGGACCTCACCGGCCGCAGCATCGGGCCGTTCCGGTTCGTCCGCCGGCTCGGCGAGGGGGCCATGGGCATCGTCTACGAGGCCGAGCAGGACCAGCCCCGGCGCCGGGTCGCGGTCAAGGTCCTGCGCGGTCGCTCGCGCGGGCTGCGCCAGCGCTTCGAGCGGGAGGCCGAGTTCCTGGCCCGGCTCGAGCACCCCGGCATCGCCCGCATCTACGACGCCGGCGTGCTCCCGATCGACGGTGAGGACCGCCCGTACATCAGCATCGAGCTCGTCGACGGGATCCACCTCGGCGAGTGGGGGCGGACCTCCGGGGCCGACCTGAGGACCCGGGTCGAGCTCCTGTGCCGGGTCGGGCACGCGATCGAGCACGCCCACAGGAAGGGCGTGCTCCACCGCGACCTCAAGCCCGAGAACCTCTACGTCGACCGGGACGGCGAGCCGCGGATCCTCGACTTCGGCATCGCCCGGCTCGAGGAGGACACGAGCGGCCTGACGATGCAGACCCAGGTCGGGCAGATCCTCGGGACCCTGGCCTACATGAGCCCGGAGCAGGCCCGCGGCGGGCAGACCCAGCTCGACACCCGCAGCGACCTCTACTCCCTGGCCGTCGTCGGCTTCGAGCTCCTGGCCGGGTTCCTCCCGCTCGAGCTCACCGGGCTCGGCCTGCCCGAGAGCCTGCGGCGCATCCTCGAGGACGCGCCCCGGCGGCTCGGCGAGCGCGACCCCACGCTGCGCGGCGACCTCGAGACGATCTTCGCCAAGGCCCTCGAGAAGGACCCCGAGCGGCGCTACGGCTCCGTCGCGGCCTTCGTCGACGACCTCGAGCGCTGGCTCGCCGACGAGCCGGTCCGCGCCCGCCCGGCCTCGCTCGGCTACCAGCTCCGCAAGTTCGCGGCCCGCAACCGCCGCTTCGTCGTCGTCGCCGGCCTCCTGCTCCTGGCCCTGCTCGCGGCCATGGGCGGCGTCGTGTGGTTCGCGCTCGAGGAGTCCAACCAGCGCCAGATCGCCGACGCGGCCCGCGAGGGCTCGCGCCGCCAGCTCTACCGGGCGACCGTGGCCAACGTCGCGACGGCCGTCGAGGTCGGCGACTACAACGCCGGCCGGCGCCTGCTCGACACCCTCGGCGAGGAGTTCGCCGGCCGCTTCGAGCTCGACTGGCTGCGCGCCCAGCTCGCCCGCAGCGGCATCCTGCTCGGCGACCCCGTGACCTACATCCAGACCGAGGTCCACGCCGACCTCGGCGTGTTCGTGCGCTGGCGCCAGCTCGTCACGCTCGAGGTCTACGACAAGGACAGCCTGGCCCGGCTGTGGAGCATGTCGCTGCAGGACGGCCGCTGGCTCTGTGGCCTGACCCGCCGCAACCGGGCGGTCATCGTCGAGGAGAAGGGCCGGCGCCTGTCCCTGTACGACGGCCCGACCGGGCGCCGGCTCGAGAGCGTGGTCATCGACCTCCCCGGCGTCTCCGAGGAGGGCCGAGACCCGCTCCGCGCCGTGTTCTGCGACCGCGCCCGCAAGCGCTGCGGGCTCTGCTACGGCACTGCGGAGGTCCAGGTCCGGGACCTCGAGTCGCTGGCCCTCGTCGAGCGCTGGACGCCGGAGGCCGACGACGAGGGCGTGCCGGTGCCGGACCCCGAGGGGCGGCGGGTCGTGATCCGGCGCAAGGACTTCCGCCTGCGGCTGCACGAGGTCGGCCGGCCGGGGCAGGACCGCATCCTCGACACCGACGCGCAGCAGGGCTACGGGTGGGTCGCCGACGGCCGCGCGCTCGCCGTCCGCGGCAAGCTGCGCTCGGCCATCCTCGACGCCGACAGCGGCGAGGAGCGCTGGTCGACCGAGCACGGCGGGCTGCAGGTCCTGGTCTCGGACGACGGCCGGCTGGCGGCCAAGGTCCTGGCCCTGGGCCCGCCGGCGCGGGTCCGGATCCTCGACGTCGGGACCGGCGAGGAGCTGGCCCAGCTGATCCACGAGGGCAACATCTCGAGCCTGTCCGCCAGCCCCGACTTCGACTGGATCGGCAGCGCCTCCCAGTCGACCGTGCTGGTCTGGAACTGGCGCGAGAGCCGCGTCCCGCGCCGCTACCGCGGCCTCATCGCGGTCGCCCGCCCCCCGGAATTCGACCCCGACGGGGCCTGGCTGTTCGCGATGGACGTGACCGGCGCGAGCCGCGCCTGGCCGATCGGCCAGCGGCAGTTCGACAGCTGCAAGATCTCGAACGTGGAGTACGGCTACGGCTACTGCGTGCGCGTCGATCCCCAGGGGCGCCGGATCTACTCGGCCACCTTCGACGGCAACCTCCAGGTCTACGACGCCCGGACCCGGCGCCAGATCGCCGTGTGGGACACGCCGGCCAAGGTGGCCCGGGCCAACACGCCCTCGATCCAGTCCCTCGAGCTGAACCCGTCGGGGGGCCTCGTCGCCGCGACGATCCTCAACGGGCTGGTCACGGTCTTCGACGCCCGGTCGGGCGCCGAGGTCACCCACTTCGCCCTCGGCACCCGGTGCATGGGCACCCGCTTCCTCGACGAGGAGCGGATGGTGTTCGCGCTGTACTCCAACAAGGGCGCGCGCTGCGTCGAGGCCCGGACCGGCAAGGTCCTGTGGGAGCAGCCGGGCACCGACCTCATCGACCTCGCCGTCGACGGCAGGGGTCGGATCTGGGGCGTCGACCGGCTCGGGGTCATCTGGACCTGCAAGGCCGACGGCAGCGGGACGCTGACCAAGGTCCACGAGTCCGGCCTCGGCTACTGCTACACGATCGACGTGCGCCGCGACGGCACGCAGGTCGTCATCGGCAGCAGCGGGGGGCGGCACCTGTTCTTCGACACCGTGACCGGGGAGGCCCGGGCGACCGACGTGCAGGAGTTCGGCGAGGTCTTCGCGGTGCGCTACAGCCCCGACGGGCGGCTCGTCGCCTCGGGCGGACGCATGGGCAAGCTCCGCCTGATCGACAGCTCGACCGGCGACCTCATGCTCGACCTCCGCGGCCACTCCTCCCCGAACCCGCTGTACGCGTACATCCACGACATCGACTGGTTCGAGGACGGGTCCTGCGTCGTGACCTGCTCGGGCGACCACACGCTGCGGTTCTGGGATCGGATCCCGCTCCTCGACCGCCTCGACGCCGCCCGCAAGGCCGAGTCGCTGCAGGCGAGGCTGCGCCCCGAGGTCGAGGCCGTCCTCGAGCGGGCCGGCGACCCCGCGGCGGCCAGCGCGGCCCTCCGCGAGCGCGGCGGCTGGGACGACGAGGAGCGGGCCGAGGCCGGCATGGTGCTCCTCGGCATGACCGGGATCACGGCCGAGAAGAAGTAGCGGGCCTCAGCCCTCGAGCGCCGCGCGCAGCCAGGCCCGGGCCATGCGCCAGTCGCTGCGCACCGTCTTGGCCGTGACCCCGAGCACCGTGGCCGCCTCCTCGGCGCCGAGGCCGCCGAAGTAGAGCAGCTCGACGACCTCGGCCTTGCGCGGGTCGAGGGCCGCGAGCTCGCCGATCTTGGCGTCGAGGTCGAGGACGTCGGCGAAGCCGGCCTCGGCCTCGACCTCGGTCCCGGTCAGCGTGACCCGGGCCCAGTCGCCCCCGCGCTTGTCGGCCCGGCTGCGCCGGGCGTGGTCGACGAGGATGTGGCGCATCGCCTTGGCCGCCATGCCGAGGAACCGGGCGCGGTCACCCTCACGGGCCCCGTCCGAGCGCTGGAGCGAGAACCATGCCTCGTGGACCAGGGCCGTGGCCTGCAGGGTGTGGTGACCCTTCTCCTTGCGCAGGAAGGCCGCCGCGAGCTGGCGGAGCTCGTCGTAGAGGCGCTCGACGAAGGCGGGATCGATGCCGGGATCCGGTGGCGGCATGGGAATGAGGATAGCCGCCCCAGGTTTTTTCCCGGAATCCGGTTCGGGGGCCGGGGCCGACTGCGCCCAGGGGGCTGGAACCCCGACCCCAACCTCCCTGGAGGCACCGATGTCCGCGCACCGACCCCGCTCTCCGTTCCTCGGCCCCTTCCCGCTCCTCGCGGCCCTCCTGATGCTCCTGTCCGCCTGCGGCGGCGGGGGAGGGGGCGCCGGCCTGTCGGTCGACGTCCAGGCCATCGGCGAGCTGACCACCAGCCGCAAGGACTACGAGTTCTCGGTCCAGGCCTCGTCCCCGTCGGCCGCCCTGAGCTACAGCCTCAACGGCGCCGCCGAGGTCCAATTCTTCAGCCAGACCCTGACGCTCAAGGACCTCCAGGACGACCGCTACGCGCTCGTCGTCATCGCCCGCGAGGGCGGGGCCACGGCCCGGGACGAGCAGCACTGGACCGTCGACAACGACCCGCCGGCGCCGCCGCTGATCAGCGCGACGAGCGTGACCGCCGTCAACGGGACCCAGGACAGGGTCGACGTCGTGTGGGACCCGCCGCTGGACGGGACGGCCAACAAGTACGAGCTGTACTACATCCGCGGTTGGGCCAAGACGATCGCGACCATGACCGGGCGGGACGCCATCGAGGGCGCGTCCCCGATCGTCGTCGCCGCGCCCGACGCCGACGGCCGCTTCCGCCAGTCGCTGACCGGCTTCGTCCGGACCCAGATGGACGCGGCCTTCGTCGCGATCGACGCCCAGGGCCGGCGCACCGAGGGCCCGATCTTCCGCGTCGAGGACGGCTTCGGCACATCCAGGTCGGCCGGCGACGGGGTCGCAGAACCACGGGATCAGCCTGCACTCGCAGAAGTCCTACGGGGCGTGCCGCTCGTCGACGACTTCGACGGCAACGGCCTGTTCGACTTCGTCGGGATCTGCCCCATGATCAGCGCCAAGGTCAACGACCAGGTCCGCCTGACGTCGCAGGTGGCCTCCCTGACGTCCACGATCACGGCGAGCACCAAGGCCAGCTACCTCTACAACCACCGCCTGCTGAACCCGCGCAAGGTCGACATGGACCTCGACGGGCTCCCGGACATCATCGGCACCAGCTCGGCCAACACGTCCCTGAGCACCTACGACGGCATCGTCATCATGCTGTCCAAGGGCACGGGCTACTTCAGCAGCCAGGCGGCGCCGTTCCCCAAGGACGCCATCGACGGCCAACCGCTCAACTGCCAGGCCGGCGACTTCGACGGGGACGGCATCCCCGACGTCGCCCTCGTCATGGCCGGCAGCGGCAAGACCGGCGTGGACCACGAGCTGTGGATGCTGTTCGGCCAGGGGACGACGATCGAGCCGACCCTCACCTTCGACGCCGTCAAGGTCGGGGGCTGGACCGCCACGGACTACCTCTCCGTCGAGGTCATGGCCGGCGACGCCGACGGCGACGGGCGGGACGAGCTCTACATGCAGTATCGGGAGGTCGAGGACAAGCCGATGATCGGGCGCTTCGGCGTCGACGCCGATCGGGCTCCGGCCGTCAAGACCCCGCTGTTCGCCTTGGACCGGTTCATCCAGGAGGAGGCCACGGCGTTGGTCGACCTCGACGGGGACGGCCAGCTCGAGCTCGCCTTCGCCACCTGGGACAAGACCACCGGCATGTATCTCGTCGAGTGCGTCGAGGCCGACGGGAGCGGGCGACGCAAGCTCAGCGAGTCGACCTACCAGATCATGGGCCTGGGCTTCGCCGACTGCACCGCCGACGGGCTCCCGGACATGATCCTGCAGGAGTACTACTCGAGCACCTATGAGCGGTTCACCTGGCTCCCGGCCCTGACGGACCCGGCCACCGGCCGCCCGACCGGTTCCTTCGGCACGCCGGTCTACAGCTACGGCACCCTGAGCGGCTACACGCCCCAGCCCGGGTTCGCGACCGCCGACCTCGAGCACGACGGCAGCACCGAGGTGTTCAGCTTCCACTACAGCAGCTCGGCCGGTTACCGGCTCGCGATCCGCCTCGGCTCGGCCAGCCCGCAACCGCGGTTCTTCGACAACTTCATCCCCGGCAGCGGCCGGCGCACGTCGGCGCGGCCGACCGGCGCCTCGCTGGCCGGCACCGGCATCGGCGGTGCCTCCGACCTCGTCCTCGCCGGCGGCCCCGGCGGCGTCGTCGGGATGCAGGGCTCGCTCATCGGCGGCCTGGAGGACCGGGGCCTTCGGGGCCGAGTCCCTGCGCGCGATCCCGTCGCTGCCCGCGGGCTTCGTCGTCGACCGGGCCTGGGCCAGGGACATCGACCGTGACGGCCGGGCCGAGCTCTACGTCCTCGGCACCGACGGCAGCCTCGGGCTGGCCGTCGACCCCTGGGGCACGGGCTCCAGGTATGCGCCGCTCGGCAAGGTCCCGGCCGGCACCGGCGTCGAGGTCGGTCGCTTCGGGGCCGACCCCGTCCTGGACTTCGTCGTCGTCGACGGCGCCGGTCAGTGCCGCGTCCTCGACGTCCGGCGGACGGCCGGGGGCTTCGGCGTGTGGAGCGGCGAGGCCTTCGCCCTGCCCCGCGCGCCGATGCGCTGGGTCCTCGGCGACTTCGACGGGGACGGGCACGACGACGTCGCGGCGCAGGTCGCCGACGACGACCCCGAGGACGACCCGTGGATCTGGATCGTCGCGACCGAGCTCTCGGCCGGCGACCGGACGCACCGCTTCAAGGGCTACCGCTTCCGCGACGGGTACGCCCTCAGGTCCCTCGTGGCCAACCACGTCCGGTCGGCCAAGGTCATGGACCTGACCGGGCTCGCCAACAAGGAGTCCCTGATCAGCTACGTGCTCAGGCCGGACTCCAACAGCGACGTCGGCCGCGCCCTCGACACGTCCTACCAGATCAAGTATCCGTCCTACCTCGAGGACCGCGCGGTCGCGGCCGCCGACATCAACGGGGACGGGCTGTCCGACCTGCTGCTGCAGGACTGGAACCCCCAGGATGGGCACATGCTGGCCTGGCTGATCAACCAGAACCGCGAGGGGGTCTACTCGTCGCGCAGCATGTTCGTGCCCTTCGCCCCGACCCGGATCATCGCCGGGAGCTGGACCAACGACCTCTACCCCGACCTGCTCATCGTCGACGTCGACGGGCGCCACGTCATGGCCCTGCACGGCGAAGGCACGCAGCAATAGACCGGCGGCGCGCGCGGCGCCGCTCCGGGGCCCCCGGCTGCCTGGGTGCTCCTTCCGCCGGGCTCCTCCGTCCACCATCGGGGCGGGGGGCCCGGCACCTTCGTACGCCGGCCCGGCTCAGCGGATCGCGCGACAGGCCAGGGCCGAAATGCCCACGAACCCGGCCGAGACCGCGACGCAGGCCAGGAGCCCGTCCTGGCCCTGGCCGGCGGCCTGGAACACGGCGCCCGACAGCAGGGTGCCGGCGAGGCGGCCGGCGGCGTTGGCCATGTAGTAGAAGCCGACGTCGAGCGAGACGCGGTCGCGGTCGGCCCAGGCGACGACGAGGTAGCTGTGCAGGGCGCTGTCGACGGCGAACAGGGCGCCGTAGACCGCGAGGCCGAGGGGCAGCACGAGCTCCGGGCGGAGGCCGGCGTCGAGGGCGAGCCAGGTGCCGCCGAGCGGCAGCAGCAGCGAGGCCGTCCAAAGGGCGAGGCGGCGGCCGTCGCGGGCCGGCGTCGCGGCCGGGCCGAGCCAGCGCGGGGCCAGGGCCTGGACGACGCCGTAGCCGATGACCCACAGGGCGAGGAAGCCGCCGACCTCGGTGAAGCTCCAGCCGAGGGTCGCGGCGAGGAACACCGGCACGGCCAGCACGAACCAGACATCGCGCGAGCCGAACAGGAACAGCCGCGCCATGGACAGCCGGTTGAGCCGGGCCTCCTTGGCGAACAGCGCGCGCAGGGCGATCGGCTTGCGGGCCTTGCCGGGCGCCGACGGCAGCGCGACGAGGGCGACGACGAGGGACAGGGCGACCGCGGCGGCCATGGCCACGCAGGCGAGCCGGAACCCGATCGTGGCCAGCAGCAGGCCGCCGACGAAGAAGCCGGCGCCCTTGAGGGCGTTCTTGGACCCGGTCAGCAGGGCGACGAGCCGCAGCAGGCGGTCGGTCGAGCCCTCGGGCAGGACGAGGCGGGTGTAGCTCTTGGCGCCGGTCTTGCAGAGGTCCTTGGCGATGCCCGACAGGCCCTGGGCGACCATGACCCAGGGCACCGTCAGCAGGCCCTGGTCGACGCAGAGCATGCCGAGGCCCGCGACCTGGAGGAGCTGGCCCGCCGCGAGCACCGCCTTGAGCCCGAACCGGGCCCCGAGCCAGCCGCCGACGAAGGTCGTGACGACGCCGGCCAGCTCGTACAGCAGGAACAGCGACACGACCGCGAACGGCGAGAAGCCCAGCGACCACAGGTGCAGCAGCACCAGCATCCGCAGGGCCCCGTCGGTCAGCGTGAAGGTCCAGTAGACCCCGGTCACGACGGCGATGCCGCCGAGGCCGCGGGCGCGGTCGGCGGGGGAAGTGGTCGTCGCCATCAGGCGGTCTCGCTCCCGTCTGGCGTCCTGTCCACCGCAGACGCGGGGGCGACGACGAGGGTCCGGAGTGCGAAGTCGAGGAGCGTGGGCATGGGGTCGGGCTCAGATCGTGAGCCGGGTGTAAATGGCCAGTCCGATGTAGGTGAGGCAGAGGACGGCGAGGGCGAGGTGGAGCCAGAAGACCACGGTGGTCCGGTCTCCGGGACCCAACCGGAGGTTCCGGTCGATGGAGTGGATGAGGGAGCGGATCGAGAGCTGCCTGTTCCGGCGCCTGAAGCGCAGGAAGGAGACGCCCAGCCAGGAATGCACCGCGACCTGCAGGTCCATCGACCGTGTGGGGAAGGAGATTGTCGAGAACGATTCCTCACACGCCATACGCATCTCCTTCGCGCCTGCGACGATCGCGTCCCTCATCGACCGATCCGTCACACCGAAGCCGACTCGGTGGCCGAGGACGAACGCGAGGAACCACGTCATGAGCCCGAGCACCACGAGGGCGGGCCAAGAGTTCAACGGGTTCCATCCAATGGAGATGAGATACGCGGCCATGAACAGGAACGGGAGGCCGACCAGCAGGAGCAGGAGGCCGGAGGGGACGAGGAAGGACTCCTTCTTCACCATCCCGCGCCAGCAGACCCACAGGCACCAGCCCCCGATGATGGCGTAGCAGATCCCGGAGATGAGGAGCTGGCGTTCGATCAGGTCTAAGGCCTCCTCGAGGGCCCGGCGGGTCTGCTCATCGAGGTCGCGTCTCGGATCCAACCACTCGGTGAGTGTCTGCAGTGTCGTCATCGAGGAGAGGGCGGGGTCCGGGTCGGTGGTCTCCGGCCGGGCTCCGTCAATGGTAGTTGCTGATGATGACCCCGAGGGCGCCGAGGTACACCCATGCAAGGGCGAAGTGCTGTCGGAAGGCCCTGGAGCTCCACTCGCCGGCATTCCTGCGGAGTGCCCAGTCCAGGGACCGGCCACGTCGAGCGGGATGCGTCGCCTGTCATCTCGTGGTGGATGAGCAGGTGGATGACTCCTCCGGGCTTCTCCTGTTCGACGACGACTTGGACCCTGCCCTGGGGAGGCGGTCAGGTCGGATACTCCTCCAGGGGCTGGGCGAGATCGTGCGCGACCAGCCGCAGCGCGCATCCGATCGAGTCACGCGTAGCCCCGTAGGCCAGGTAGCGGCCCGGTTGAAAGACTCGAACGAACACGAGCACGCCCAGCAGCACCCCTGCCATGAGGGTGAAGCTCAGCACCGGGGTCTCGGCCTCCAGGAAACGAGGCAGCGCACCCAAGATCAGGGTCATGAGCGAAAGGGTCGGTACGAGCACGAACCAGCCAGTCCTCCGGAGGAAGGCGCGCTTGCCGACGAGCCCTCGGAGACCGATCCAGAGCAGGTCGGCGAGGACGATGCTCCCTGTGATCCCTACGTACCACGAAATCCACCGGCCCTTGTCGGGCCAATCGGCAGACACACGGACCGCTGCGGGGATCGCGTCGTGGAGTGTGAAGGTGAGGGGGATACCTGGGAGCACGGTCGGGGGTGGGGAGCGGAGTCAGGAGATCAGGCGGAAGTCCTTCAGGTAGCGTCGGAGGAAGAACTCGAAGGAGTGAGCAACGATCCGGGGGCCAGAGAGGTGGTGGCGACGATCCGGTTCTCGCGATCGGGCGCGTCATGGAGCTCGATTTGGTAGCCGAAGGCTTCCAGCGCCCAATCGGAGAAGGTGAAGAAGCGTCCTTCCGGTCCAAGCTCCCCGCGGACCTCTCCCTTGCTCCAGCCTGCTTCATCGGCGGGCAAGATCCGATCGAGCTGCCAGGAGCTAATGAGGTCGTCGTCGGGGGAGAGCTCTTCCATGCCGTCGCAGCGTTCGAGGTAGGCGCGGAAGTCGGGTGTGAGCACCACCCCGTACCGTTCCTCGAACGCGGCGATGGCCGCCGGCCCTGCGGGAGGCCTCGCGAGGTCACCCCAGCGGTCCAGGAGCAGGTCGAGCAGCTCGTCCACGGGGCCATCATGGCACGGCGGCCGGTGGACAGGGCGTGCCGGGGCCGGAGATGATGCCCCCATGGTCGAGATCAGCATCGTCTATCGCGGGGGGCTGCACACCGAGGCGACGCACGGTCCGTCGGGGCGGACGATGGACACCGACGCGCCGGTCGACAACGGGGGGCGGGGCGAGAGCTTCTCGCCGACCGACCTCGTCGCGACGGCGCTGGGGACCTGCATGCTGACGATCATGGCCAAGGTCGCGGACCGGGACGGGATCCCGCTCGAGGGCGCGCGCGTCAAGGTCACCAAGCACATGGTCGCCGACCCCGCGCGCCGGATCCGGATGCTCGACGTCGAGTTCACGCTGCCCGACGTCGAGGAACGGGACCGCAAGAAGCTCGAGCGCGCGGCCCTGACCTGTCCGGTCCACCGGACCCTCGGCGACAACGTCGAGATCCCGGTCCGCTTCGGCTGGGGCGAGCTCTAGCCGCTCCACCCCGGGCTCAGGACAGGTCGCTGGGCTGCCGGAAGGCCCGCGGCCGCGTGAACGCCGCGAGCAGGGTCGTGGCCGGCTCGTCGAAGCCCGCGCGCGCCTCGTGCACGCGCACGCCGTGCTCGGCCGCGGCCTCGCGCAGCAGCAGGCGCCCGCGGGGGTCGCCCCCGGCCAGCAGCAGCGCGTCGCAGGCGGGGCCCGCGGCCAGCAGCGGCACGAGGGCGGCCGGCTCGACGCAGAGCAGGTTGGCGACGCCGCCACCGAGCTCGCAGGTCGCCAGCGTCTGGGCCAGGGTCGAGGCCGCGGGCAGCAGGGCCGGCGGCACGACGACGACGACCGCGTTGCCGGCGACGAGCAGGGGCGCGACGCAGGCGACGAGGCCGAGCAGCGGCGGCCGCTCGGGCGGCACGACGATGACGACGCCGACGGGGGCCGGGACGGTCGCGCCGACGATGACGCCGTGCAGGGTGTCGACGCCGCCGAGCAGGGCCGGGAGCTTGTCGCCGCAGCCCGCGAACCAACGCAGGCGCTCGAGGGCGAGGCGCAGGTCGGCCCGGGCCGCGGCGGCCGTCAGGCGGGCGAAGCGCGCGGCCTGGTCCTCGAGCTCGGCCGCTCGCGCCAGCAGGCGGTCGCCGAGGTCGAGCAGCGGCGACCGCGGGCCGTGCCCGGCACGCGGGCCCAGCCCGGCCAGCCGCCCGCGCGTGGGCCAGGGCCTGGGCCGCGTCCCGGGCGTCGCTGAGCTGCACGCGCGCGCGCGCCGCGCCCGGCGAGCTCGACGAGGGCCATGGCACCCGGCCGCGGGAACGCCCCGCCGATCCACGGCCCGAACTCCGGCACGGCGGCGCGGGCCGCGGTGGGGGCGGCGCGCCTGGCCGTCTTGCGCTTCGCGGGCGCGCGCCTGGCCGCCTTGCGCCTCGCGGGCACCCGCTTCGCCGCCTTCCGCTTCGCCTTGTGCTTCTTCTGGGCCATGTCGCTACTCCAGGTACGGCCACAGCCCCTGCGGGCCGCCGCTCCACGCGCCGCCGGCGTCGTGCCGCATCGTGCAGTTGCCGTGCGCGACCGCGCGGTCGAGGCCCTTCAGCATCGCCGGCAGGCGGCTGCCGTTGGCCGTCCACACCGAGGCCGGCCGGCCGGGCTCGATCGAACGCGCCCGCTCGAGGGCCTCGGCCGGCGTGCGGAACCCGCGCACGACGAACAGCGGGCCGGGGATCGTGGTGCCGGCGACGGCCATGCCCTCGACGACCCCGGTGACGTAGCCCGGGCGGCACCAGCGCCCACTGCCCGGCAGCGCGGCCTCGAGGCGCCCGGACCCGTCCGCGCCGTCCTGGCCGTCGAAGCCCGGCTCGACGACCTCGACGCCGTCGTCGCGGGCCAGGGCCAGGAAGGCCTGGATGTCCTCGAAGCGCCCCGGGTCGGGGACCGGGCCGAGCTCGGTGTCGGGGTCGAGCGGGTCGCCGACGCGGAGCCGAGCGAGGCGGTGGTGCAGCCAACGGCACAGGTCGGCCTCGAGGCCCTCCTGCACGAGCAGGGTCGAGCCGAGGCCGCAGGCCGGCGCAGGAGGCGCGCCGAGCGCGTGCACGACCTCGTCGACGGCGTCCTCGAGCGGCGCGTCGTCGAGCAGGACGTCGGGGCCGCGGCCGCCGGTGTCGGCGAGGACGCGCGCGCCCGACGGCGCCGCGGCCCGGCGGCAGTCGCGCCCGGCCTCGGGCGAGCCGCTGAACGCGACGAGGGCGACGTGGCGGTGGCCGGCCAGGACCGCGGCCGTGCGCCCCGTCCCGGTGACGACGTTGAGGACGCCGTCGGGCAGGCCGGCGTCGGCCATGAGCCGCGCGAGCCGCAGCACGCCGAGGCTCGCGCGCGGGGACGGGTGGACGACGACCGCGCAGCCGGCCGCCAGGGCCGGAGGATTCGCTGCACGGCGCCGAGCAGGGCCGAGCGCCCGCACAGGATCGTGGCGCAGACGCCGACCGGTTGCGGCTCGCCGGGGCCAGGGCGCGCCCAGGCGAGCTTGTCGGCCCAGCCGGCGAAGCCGTACGCCGTGCGCGCCGCCAGCGGCAGCTCGACCTCGAAGCTGCGGCGGATCGGCACCGCGGTCTCGCGCGTCTCGAGCACGGCCAGCGGCAGGGCCCGCTCCTCGAGCCGGCGCGCGAAGTCGAACAGGACCGCGGCGCGCTCGGTCGGGCGCAGCCTGGTCCAGCGCGCGAGGCCGCGGCGCGCCGCCACGACCGCGTCGTCGACGTCGCGCGGCGAGGCGTCGCACAGCTCGCCGAGGGGCTCGCCGGTCGTCGCGTCGAGGGCCGGCACGAAGCGCCCGCCGCGGGCGCGGGCCTCGGCGCCGTCGATCCACAGCCGTTGCTGCTCCCCGGCCACGCCGGCGAGGCCGGGGTCGATGCGCAGCGTCGAGGCCGGCAGGTCCTCGGGCGGCTCGGCCATCGGGCGGCGGCCGCCGCGTGCCGGACCTGCTCACGGCCGCGCCTCCGCCGCGACCTCGGCGTGGCTGCGGACGAGGGCCCCGCACAGCGACGAGGCGCCGAAGCGGAACCGCCGCGGCGTCAGCCAAGAGGGCCCGCAGCGGTCGAGCAGGAGCGCGAGGTAGGCGAGGGCGTCGCGGGTCGTGCGCATGCCACCGGCGACCTTGACCCCGACCGGGCGTCCGGTCGCGCGCGCGTACTCGTCGGCGACGCGCAGCAGGCACAGGGCCGTGGCCGGGTCGGCGCTGCGCGCGCCCTTGCCGGTGCTGGTTCGACGAAGCCGGCTCCCGGCCTCGCAGGCGATCCACGCGGCCCGGCGACGCGGTCGAGGCCGCCGAGCTCGCAGGTCTCGAGGATGACCTTGGGAGCGTCGCGCGGCCGGCGGCCTCGCGCAGCGCGGCGAGCTCGTCGTGGACCTCGCCGAAGCGGCGCGCGAGGAAGGCCCCCGCGACAGCACGACGTCGATTCCTCGTCGGCGCCGTGCTCGACGGCGAGGCGGGTCTCGGCGATGCGCAGCGGCAGCGGGCACGTCTCGACGGGAAGCCGGCTGCGACGGCCGCGATCGCGCACGGCGCTGCCGTCGAGCGCGCGCACGGCGGCGGGCACGAGGCGCGACTGCGTGCAGACCGCGGCGACCGGCGGCAGCGCGTGGGCGTCCCCGCCCGGGCGCCGCGCGCGGGCGCAGAGCGCGCGGACCGAGGCCTCGTCGTCGTCGCCCTCGAGGCTCGTCAGGTCGAGCATCGCGATCGCCCGGCCGAGCAGCGCCTGCAGCCGGGCGCCGGTGAAGTGCCGGGCGCCCGCCTCCGCGGCCACGGGCTGCAACGCAGCGGAGGTCGAGGAAATCATCGCGGCGTGCGAAAAGCATGGCGTCCAGTTCATGGACGGCGTGATGTTCATGCACGGCACTCGTTTGAAGAGAATGCGCGAGGTGGTGGACGCAGACTTGGGCCGCATACGCCACATCGCCACCCAGTTCAGCTTCATGAGTGACGATGAATTCCAGCGCACAAACATCCGCGCCCACGGTGGATTGGAGCCTCTTGGCTGCCTGGGCGATCTTGGATGGTACTGCCTGCGCTTCACCCTGTGGGCGATGAACTACGCCTCCCCGACAATGGTCACCGGGTGCATTCACGCGGAGACGCAGCAGGAAGCGGATGCGCCGCCCGTGCCGCTGGAGTTCTCCGGCACGCTCACCTTTGCCGACGGAGCCAGCGCTTCGTTCTACTGCTCATTCTCCGCGGCACATGCGCAGTGGGCGATGGTCAGCGGTACCGGCGGCCTGCTCAAAGTCCCGGATTTTGTCCTGCCTTTTTTCGGAGAACAGACGCGCTTCAGTGTGGCGCGTTCCGAGTTCGCTCAAAATGTTTGCCGGTTTGACATGCACGAAGGCGACATCTCGGAGCGGTTGAACGAACCGAGCAACAATGCGCCCGGGTCGCAGGAAGCGGGGATGTTTGAAACCTTTTCGCGCGTCGTGCTTTCGGGCAATCTTGACCTCCACTGGCCACGGATCAGCCTGCTGACACAGCGGGTGCTGGACGCCTGTCTGGCGTCGGCGAAGCAGTCCGGTCGTGCCGTGGAAGTCCTCTCCTGATCACAGATCCAGAATCTTGTCCATGCGCCGGGAAACGTCGGCCAGGTAGTCCCAGTCGCCCGCCTTCACTTCGGCCGCAGCCCAACCGGTGTAGTCGATGGCCGCGAGTTCCTCCCGAACGGCAGGCCAGTTGATGCTTCCCTCGCCGAGGGGGGTGTCGAAAGCTTTGCGCATGCCTTCGTTGGAGGCCTTGGTCAGATCGTATTCCTTCACATCCAACTTCTGGCTGCGCCGGCCGAGAACTTCCGCCCAATGTTCGGCGATGCCCCAGCGCATCATGTTGCCAATGTCAAAGTGGACCTGCACCCACGGGCTGCCGACTTCATCGATGAAGCGCGCCATGTCGAAGGCGCTGATCAGGAAGGTGCTCCAGACGTTTTCAATGAGCACCTTGATGCGCTGCTTTTCGGCATGAACAGCGGCGTCCTTCATTCGCGCCACCGCTTCGGTCCAGGTCTTTTGGAGAGATTGTTCCTTGGGATAGTTGAGGACGAGGAGCATGGACTCGGCGCCCAGCTTTTTTGTCAGATCGACGCCGGCTTCGAGCCCCTCGCTGCGACCGCCGACTGTTCCGTCGATGATCAAACCACTTGCCTTGCTGGCCGCGATCCATTCAGGGGCGTTCTCCATGGTGACATGCCCAAGGAGACTCGGCTCGATGCCTTCGTAACCGCAGGTGCGCAGTTTTTTGAAGGCATCCGTCATGGACATCCCGTCCGCCGCCTTTTGAACCATGCTCCACTTGAGGGACTTGCGAATCTTGCCGGTGAACCGTCCCGCGGCCATCGTGTTTCGAACTGGCAGAAGAGGCGTGGCGCCGATAGCGGCAACGGCGCGGATAAGAGTGCGACGGTTCATCAGGAATCCATAGGCACAAAGTCGGCAGGGCCAACTCCTAACTTAGCCGCAACCAGGAGACGGAACGGCCCTGCCTCACCGCTTCAAACTCGCCATGCTCACAGCGTTCTCGGCGATAGCGATGGCCTTGTCCTGCAACTTTTCGCCGATGAACTGCTGGCGGAAAAGGACGCGGCATCGCGACTCGCCCCTGGCAAAGGTGATGCCGAAGGATGTGGAGCGAATGTGCTTCGGAGCATCACTCAGTTCGCTCCAGCCGTATTTCAGCGTTTCCCCCTGCACCACCTGGACGACTCCCTCTGTCGTAAGCGTGACGGAGTAACCCCGAGCCAACCAGCCGAGCCAGCCCGCTGCAGCCCCAACCACGACCATGAGGAAGCCCAGGGCAATGATGTGATTGATCGCCTTGACCCGCCCCCAGAATCCGCCGCGGCCAAATTCCAGGGCGAAGAACTCCACGCGGACATACATCGTCCGGATGAGGACAAGCGCCGCGATCACAAGGATGGGGGCGAGGCCCAGCAAACCCCAGACATACAGGTCTCCGATCTGCAGCATGACACCCGCAGGGACGTCCGTGCCCTTTGTCAAAAGGGGCGAAGGATCGATCAGGGAGGTGATGGCGGATACGGCGGCACTCATGATGTTCATTTTGATTTACCGGGAGGCGGGCGCAGCCGTCAAGCCCCGCTTTCCCCCGCTGTTTTCTCCCGAATGAACGACTTTACGGATTCGACATCGGCGGAGAGAGGCCAGGTTTGCAGCGGCAGTGACTTCAGCGCTTCAAGAGTGGGATGCGTGGGTTCGCTGCCGGTGGCGCGCGCGACGACATCCGGGAACTTGGCCGGGCTTGCGGTGGCCAGCACGACACTCGCGCGATCCGCCGCCATGTCGGTAAAGGCGCAGGCCGTGTGCGGATCGAGCACGTAGCCTGACTCGCTCCAAACGCTTGCGATGGTGCGCTCGATCTCATCGTCGTCCATGCGCGTGGAGCGCATGCAGGTTTGCGGGAGCGTGATTTGCAGCGGTTCGCCGGATTTGATCTTCGCCATCACGTCGCGAACGCGCTCCGGATTTTCATCCAGGATGTAGTAAAGGAAGCGTTCGAAGTTCGAGGCGGCCTGAATGTCCATGCTGGGCGCGTGACTCGGATGAACGTCGCCCTGGCGATACTCGCCGCTGGTGAAGAAGCGGTGAAGGATGTCGTTGCGGTTCGTGGCCACGCGAAATCCACCGGCGGGCAGCCCCATGCGCTGCGCGAGCCAGCCGGCCAGCACGTTGCCAAAATTCCCGGTCGGCACGACGTATTCGGCCCTGGCGCGGACGTCCTCCGGCAGCTTGAGGCTGGCCCAGATGTAATAGACACACTGCGCCAGCACCCGGGCGATGTTGATGGAGTTCACCGCTGACAGATTCACCTCTCCCGCAAAGGCGGCGTCTCCGAACGTGTCCTTCACCACGCGCTGGGCATCGTCAAAAGTTCCCGGCACGGGAATGGCGAAGACGTTTTCAGCGCCCGTGCAGGCCATCTGGCGTTCCTGCAGCGGAGCCACGCGACCGTTCGGGTAAAGAATAAAAATCGTGATGCCGTCACGACCGAGACAGCCGTGAATGGCGGCCGACCCGGTGTCCCCGGAGGTCGCGCCGAGCACGGCCAGACGCTTGCCGGTATGCTCCACCTGGCGTTTGTAAAGCAGACCGAGCAGTTGCAGCGCGAAGTCTTTGAAGGCCAGCGTCGGGCCGTGAAAAAGCTCCAGCACCCAGGTCTTTTCACCGATCTTCTTCAGCGGCGCCACATCGGGCGAATCAAAGCGGCGGTAGGCCTCTGCGGTGAGCTGATGCCACTCCGCGTTGCTGATTTCCGGAGCGAACAGGGTGAAGAATTCCGCAGCCAACTGCGGATAGCTCAACTGCGACCACTCGTGCAGGCGGTCGGAAATGTCGGGCAGGGCTTCCGGCAAAAACAGCCCGCCGTCCGGTGCGAGCCCGGCTTCAACGGCTTCAGAAAACGTGTGCGGCTTTGTCTGGCCGCGGGTGGAGAGGTAATGCATGAACAAATTCGATCGGGAGGGTCATTGATGCGCCGGAATCACGGAGACTCAACGCCTCTCTTTGCCCGGTGTCCCCTTCCCCAGCCCCAACGGGAAGAAGCCTGCGTCGGGACGCCTTGTCAGTTGCAGTCCCGCCGAGCACTGGCAGGATGACCGCATGCCGAGAAGCATCGCGATTTTTGGAGGCAGTTTCAATCCACCCGGGGTGCATCATGCGGCGATCGCGCGGCGCTTGGCGGACGTTTTCGACGAAGTGCGCGTCATTCCCTGCGGACCGCGTCCGGACAAGCCGTTGACGGGTAATGTGCCCTCTGTGTACCGGGCGGCGCTGGCGGACATCGTTTTCGGCGGCATGCCGAAAGTCACGGTCGATTTGAGCGACTTCGAGCAGGAGACCTTCACGCGAAACCACGAGCTGCAGTCGCGCTTTGAAGCGGAGGGCGAGATCTGGCATGTCGTGGGGACCGATTTGATCGAGGGCGGAGGGCGCGGCGAATCCCTCATCCAGAAGACCTGGCAGCGTGGCGCGGAACTGTGGGCGCAGGCGAACTTCGCCGTGCTGCGGCGGCCGGGCTACACGATCGACACGCGGGATCTGCCGCCGCATTCCCGCGAAATCGACCTCGTCATTGATGGATCGAGCACACTGATCCGCGAGCGCCTGAGCAGCGGCAAAAGCGTGGAGGAACTACTGCATCCGCGGGCGCAGGCCTACATCGAGCGCTACGGCCTGTATCGCGCTCCCGTGCCGGGAAACTGGGCGCGTGGAACGCTGCAGGACGCGAAGTTTTTTCTCCAGGCGAATGCGGAGATCGAAAAGGTGCGGGAACTGAGCGGACCGCTGACAGGCAAGAATGTCGCGGCCGGCGAAGCCGACTTCATCAGCGTCGTCGGTGGCGACGGCGCGATGCTGCGCAGCATCCGCGAGCACTGGCGTTCGCGGCTGCCATTTTTCGGGATCAACGCAGGGCACCTCGGCTTTCTGCTGAACGCCCCTGAACAAGTCAGCGCCGGAGACTTCCCTCCCGGGGACGTCATTTTCCGCCAACTGCCCATGCTCTTCCTCGAATTCGAAGACGCAGACGGCCGCATCACGACAGCGCACGGCTTCAACGACGCCTGGCTCGAGCGCGCCACCAGCCAGAGCGCCTGGCTGGAGGTGACGGTGAACAATGTCCGGCGGATCCCGAAACTCGTCAGCGACGGCGCCCTCGTGGCCACGGCGGCGGGATCCACCGCCTACGCGCGCAGCATGGGGGGCCCTCCCCTGCTTGCAGACACGCCCGCCTGGCTGCTGGTCGGCTCGAACGTTCTCGAACCGGCGCACTGGCGCAGCGCCCTGCTTTCTCCGGACACCACGGTGGAGATCCGCAGCCTCTCCCCCCACAACCGCCCTGTTCAGGCTTATGTGGACGGCGAAAGCATGGGGCGCGTGGTGGCGCTGCGGGCGCGACTCTCGCGGGCAGCGGCGGCGGAGCTGGTGTTCTGCGCCAGTCACGACATGGCGGAAAAAATCGCGCAAATTCAATTCGGTGCCTGAGCGCATGATTGCTGCGATTCAAAAAGACGACGCGCTGCTCGCTGACATCGCCGGCGCATCCAAAGATCCCGACGTATTGCATGTCTGGTGGCTCGGGCAGAGCGGCTTCCTGGTTCAGTGGACTGGTGAACGATTGCTGTTCGATCCCTACCTCTCCGACTCACTCACGAAGAAGTATGCGCAGACCGACAAGCCTCACGTCCGAATGACCGAGCGCTGCATCGATCCTGCAAAGCTGGCAGGCATCACGCGTGTGACCGCCAGTCATGTGCACACCGACCACCTCGATGGCGAAACGCTCGTGCCGTTGGCGAAGACAAATCCGGGCTTCCGCCTGTATCTGCCACATCCGATCATCCATGAAGCGAAGAAGCGGCTTGGCGATGCCGAGGTGACCCTTTGTCCGATCGGCGATCATGACTCCTATCACGAAGATGGCTGGGAACTGCATGGCGTCGTCGCGAAACACAACGAAGTCATCCGCGATGAACACGGCAACAGCCATTGCACCGGTTTCCTTGTGAAGTGTGGTCCGTTCACCATCTATCACAGTGGCGACACGCTCTGGCATGACGACATCGTGCGCGTGCTGCGCGAGCATTCGTGCGACGTCGCCTTCCTGCCCATCAACGGTAACAAGCCAGAACGCCGCGTGGCGGGCAACCTCAACGGCACCGAGGCCGCTGCGCTCGCGAAAGCTGGCGGTGTGCGACTCGTCGTCCCGTGCCATTACGAAATGTTCGAGTTCAACACCGAAACGACGGATGAGTTCATCCACGCATGCGAGCGGTTGGATCAGCCTTTCAAGGTGGTGCGCTGCGGAGAAAAACTGGAATTAGCGACCCAAGTTCGCGATCAAGACGTCTAGAGCGATCACTTCGCGATCGGCTGACCGGTCGCCGTCCAGGCATTGAAGCCGCCCTTGAGGAGCAGGATGTTCTTGAAGCCCATGCGATGCATTTCGACGGCCATGCGCTGGGCGCGGCCGCCGATGGCGCAATAGACGATGCAGGGCTTGGTCTTGTCCAACAGCGCAATGGCATCGAACGCCTTTTGGCCGTGAAAGTAGTCGTGGTGGAGTGAGTTCAGCACGTAGCTGCGCGCCGCACGCTCTTCCTCCGTGCGCACGTCGATGATCAGCGTGTCCGTGTGTTCGACGAGAAAGCGCTGCACGTCGGCCGGCTCGATGAAGTGAACTTCCTTCGGAAGAACGACCGCAGGTGGCGCTGGAGCCTCAGAACCGTTCTGGGCGCAGACAGACGTCACCAGCATCAGGAAAAGGAAAAACGAAGGCGTTTTCATGGGTTTGAAACTTGAATTACCAGTAAAAACAAGACCTCACAGGATGAGGTCGAAGAAAAAATGTCAGAAAATTGTGAAAATTATAAATTTAATGTTGCGTCGGATTCATATAACGACTACAACTTCCATAATTCGAAGCTGAACAACTCAAACGGGCTGCTCATTTCGAAGCAACACCAACAGCCAAACACAAACAACACAATGAAAAACATCAAGCTCAACACCTCCCGCAAGGCTGGCTTCAGCCTCGTGGAAATGCTCGTCGTCATCGCCATCATCGGCATCATCGCCGCGATCGCGATCCCTAACATCGGTAACCTGAACGACAGCGCTCGTGACGCTGCCGCCAAGCGCAACGCACAGACCGTCGCTTCCGTGCTCAACGCCGCCATCGCTGCTGGCGTCGACACGACCGGCTGGACGGCCGCCAACCTGCTCGACAAAGCTCAGGCGGGCGTTACCCCGGATGACGGTGCCTTCGAGGGCAAGACGTTCACCTCCGGCCCCATCGACGACGATGAGGAATTGAAGGTGGCTTCCTACCTGGATTGGGACGACACCAACAAGCAGGTTGAATACAAGCCCGGCTCGTAATTGCCGCTCTGAAATGTCGCCCGGTTCTATGGTCTGACCAAGATTTACGGACGATTCACGTCCGCCGGGGAGTCTCCTCCCCGGCGGATTTTTTGCGAAAACCCACAAATGCAGGCCCCAAAAAGACATGAGATTGCAGAGGACATCACCCCGAGGACACGGATTCAGCTTTGTGGAAGCGATTTTCACGATCGCGATCATCGGGATCATGTCCTCCCTCGTCGTGGCGGCCATTTCGAACGCCTCGCGTGACGCCCATCGCGTCATGGCACGACAACAGCAGGCGTCCGTGCAGAGCGCCCTAACGGCGTGGGTCATGGCGCAAACCCGTGTCGGCAGCACAGCGCAGGTTCGCGGACTCGAAGACATCCGCACCGCCTACAACGCTTTGGGCACGACCTCCGCCCGCTTCAATCTCCTCGTCCCCAATCCCTCCTCCCCGGATCCCGACGCACGTGTGGGCTTTCTGGACCCGACCACGGCGGATCACTTTCTCGACTACACCACCGGCACCGATCGGCTGAAGACCGCAGCCCTCGAGAATGCCAAGCAGTACCTCAGCCTCCCCACCTGGCAGAGCGGGGATTTCCCGAGGGTGGATCTCGTCAACGAATGACCGGCTCATGACTTTCTCCCTTCCATTTTCCCGCTCGCGTCGCCAGGCCTTCTCTCTCGTCGAGATGATGGCCTGCGTCTCGATCATCGGGATCATCGCCTTCATGGCCATCCCCTCCGTCACCCGCATGCGGGGTGACAGTGAGCGCAACCTGGCCATCGCCCGCGCCGAGGCGCTCAATCTCGCACAGGCCAGTTTCATTCAGGTGCGCGGACGCACCCAGGCCTCACTCGACTGGTCTTCGGCCAGCAGCGCCCAGGCCAAATACAACCTGCTGCGCCCCTACCTCAGCTTCTCCGAGACCACGATCACCGCCTTCATGCCCAGCGGCTACTCGGTGACCTTTCCCAACAGCATCACCACGATGACCAAAGCCGCCCTGAGGGGGCCGACCGGAACCATTTTTTATTAGTTATTCATGCAGTGCCCCGCATCCAGCGCTCCGCAACACCCCGTCCGTGCCGCTCTCCGCTCACGCGGGGCTTGCTGCGGCTACTCGGTAACGGAACTGGTGATCGTCATCTCCATCATGGGTGCCCTGGCGGGGATCGCCGTGGGTTCCTTCAACCAATTCCTCGGCGGAGCGAAGGACGCGATCGCGGAGGAGCGGCTCGAAAGCCTCAACCAGGGGCTTCACCGCTTCGCCCAGCAGAATTACGAGCTTCTTTTCAATCCGGTCAACACGGCCACGGCCGACGAGCTCGTGATCCTGCGCACGCTCCAGTATCGTGATCCCGACATCGATCGCGCCGGCATCGGCTCCCCCTATTTCGATCCGCGCTACAACCCTGTCGCCAGCAATTCCCTGTCCGAATACCGCATTCGCTGGACGGGAAAGAACTATCAGCTGCTCAAGCCCGGGACACCGGGAAACGGGCTGCTGATGAACTTCGAAGGGACGGACTTCACCGTCCCCTTCGCCTTCCCTCCGAATTTCAAAATGGCCGGCCGCTGATCAGCCCTTCGCCCGTCCTTTTTTCGCGTCATGCCCGCCACCCTCCAGATCCCGGTTCCTAAAACACCAAAATCCTTTGGTGCTGCGAGTAATCCGCCTGATGCGAATATTCAGGCCAAACTGACCGCGATCATCTCCGTCGAGGGCCTTGCCATGCAGTATGGCATGATGCCCGTCACGCTGCTGCGCGAGAGCTGCTCCCCGGAAGCCGAGCGCGCCGTCCGCAAACTCGGCCGCGTGCCCTACGTCGCCGACCCCTGGCTGCCGGTGACGATGATCGGCCCGCTGCTGGTCATGGCGCACCACAATCCGAAGGCCGGTGACCTGTGGGGCGTTCCTCCGTTCCTGACGATCCGGGTGCTCATCACTCAGGAGCAGTACAAAAACACGCTGCAGGATTTGGTGAAGCGCTTCGGCCAGATGCCGATCTCCCAATCGAACACGATCGAGCAGCTCCAGCCGCCCGTCTTCGCTGACCTCGGCCTCGAGGGAACCTTCAAGTGGCTCCTCGAAAAATACCCCTACGAGCCTGCGGACATCACCAAGCTGAAGGGCTTCTACGAGGACCAGAAAGGCAAGACGGACGAGTTCGGCATCACCCATTTCAATGTGGTGCAGCGGAACATGGGCATCGCCCTGCATCATCTCGTCAGCGGCTGCCGGGATTATGTTTACAGCGCCTCGGAGGCGCCTCGTCAGAACTTCTTCCCCATCCCGCTGCTGGAGCGCCACAACGTCTACCCCCTCTTCATCGGCAAGCACGTCGTGTTCATGCTGAGTGAGAGCACGGACTGCTACGCCTTCGAAGACGAGTGGCTCTCCATGGGCCATGCAGCCGTGAAGATCGTGCCGGTGCTCGCGGACCTCGCCAGCATTCGCGATGCCATCAACCGCGCCGGAGCGGTGTTCGACCCCAGCGCCGTCGCCTCCATGGAAGGCGCCAGCCTGACCGTGGCCGACGACGCGTCCGTGGTCGAAATCTCACCGGAGGACATGGCACGGGTCAATCCGCAGAGCCCGAGCCACGAGCCCGAGCAACTCGTACAGTGGGCCCTGTTCACCGCGATCCGCTGCCGCGCGTCCGACTTGCACCTCGAGAAGTTCTACAGCTTCACGCGCTTCCGCGCCCGCATGGACGGCACCATGAAGACCATCATGACCGCGCCGGAGAGTCAGTTGAACCGCTTCGTGG
>JAWKUM010000029.1:0-55963 GCA_041398545.1 Planctomycetota bacterium
AGGGCCTGGCGGATCGAGGAGCACGGCGGCCCCGACCGCCTCCTCCTCGTCGACCGGGAGGCGCCCGCGCCGGGCCCCGGCGAGGTCCGCGTCGCCGTCCGCGCCTTCGCGCTCAACCACCTCGACGTCTGGGTCCGCCGCGGCGTCCCGGGCCACCGCTTCCCGCTGCCGCTGACGCCGTCGTCGGACGGCGCCGGCGTCGTCGACGCCGTCGGGCCCGGCGTGACCGGCCTGGCCCCGGGCGACGAGGTGCTGTGCTTCCCGGGCGTGTCCTGCGGGCGCTGCGAGCGCTGCCTGTCGGGCCAGGACCACCGCTGCCGGGCCTACGGGATCCTCGGCGAGTCGACCGACGGCCTCGCCCGCGAGCTGGCCGTGCTCCCGGCCGTCAACGTCCACCCCAAGCCGGCCTCGCTGTCGTTCGTCGAGGCGGCGTCGTTCCCGCTGTCGGCCCTGACGGCCTGGAACATGCTCGCCGTCCGCGCCCGCGTCGAGCCCGGCGAGACCGTCCTGGTCCGCGCCGGGGCCAGCGGCGTCGGCGTGCACGCGATCCAGGTCGCGCGCCTGCTCGGCGCCGAGGTCTGGGCCGAGGCCTCGACCGCGGCCAAGCGCGACCTCTGCGCGGGGCTCGGCGCCGCGGTCGTGTTCGACCCGGCGGAGGGCGACCTCGCCGAGGCCGTCCGCGCGCGCAGCGGCCGCCGCGGCGTCGAGGTCGTCGTCGACCACGTCGGCAAGGCGACCTTCGCCGGCTCGCTGCGCTGCCTCGCCTGGGGCGGCCGCTACGTGACCTGCGGGGCGACGACCGGCACCGACGCCGGCCTCGACCTCGCGTGGCTGTTCTTCAAGGGCCTGTCCCTGCTCGGCTCGACGATGGGGTCCAAGGGCGACCTGCTGCGCCTCGCGCGGCTGTTCGACCGCGGCGCCCTGCGGCCCGTCGTCGGCGCCGTGCTGCACGGCCTGGACCGCTACCCCGAGGCCGTGGCCCTGCTCGAGGAGCGCAAGGCGGCCGGCAAGGTCGTCGTCTCGCTCGAGCCGACGGGGACCGCGGCATGATCCACCGACCCCGACCGAGACCCGCGCCATGACCTCCCCCCTCGTCCTCGTCGAGCGCCCCGAGCCGGGCATCGTCGTCCTGACCCTCAACCGCCCGGAGAAGCGCAACGCGCTCAACCTCGCCCTGGTCCGCGCCCTCGGCGCGACCCTCGACGAGCTCGCCGCCGAGGCCGGCCTGCGCGCCGTGGTCCTCGAGGGCGCCGGGGACAAGGCCTTCGTCGCCGGCGCCGACATCGCCGAGCTCGAGCAGCGCGGCGCGGCCGAGAGCCTGGCCGGCATCAACTCGGGCCTGTTCCGCCGGGTCGAGGAGTTCCCGGTGCCGGTCATCGCCGCGATCAGCGGCTGGGCGCTCGGCGGGGGGATGGAGCTGGCGATGGCCTGCGACGTCCGCGTCGCGGACCGCACGGCGCGCTTCGGCCAGCCCGAGCTCAACCTCGGCATCCTGCCGGCCGCCGGCGGCATGCACCGCCTCCCGACCCTCGTCGGCATGGGCCTGGCCAAGGACCTCGTCCTGACGGGGCGCGTGCTCGACGCCGAGGAGGCCCTCCGCGCCGGGCTCGTGTCGCGCCTCGTCGACGCCGGGCGCGCGCACGAGGCCGCGCTCGAGTGCGCGCGCGAGGTCGCCGAGAAGGGCGCGATGGCGGTCGGTCTGGCCAAGGGCATCCTCAACGCCCTGTTCCGCGTCCGCCCCGACACCGCGGCCCTGCTCGAGGGCGCGGCGCAGGCGGTCCTGTTCGAGAGCGAGGAGAAGCACGCCCGCATGCGCGGCTTCCTCGAGCGCAAGCGGAGCTGAGGAGGGAGCATGAAGTCCGTCGACGACATCCGCGTGGTCACCGTGCTCGGCGCCGGGACGATGGGCGCCGGGATCGCCCAGGTCGCGGCCCAGGCCGGCTACGAGACGCGCCTCTACGACATCTCCGACGAGCTCGTCGGCAGGGGCCTCGACCGCGTCCGCGCGATGCTCGACAAGGGCGTGGCCCGGGGCAAGGTCGCCGAGGCCGACCGCGACGCGACGCTCGCCCGGCTCCGCGGCAGCGCCGACCTGCCCGAGGCCGTGGCCGGCGCCGACGTCGTCGTCGAGGCCGCGCCCGAGGACCTCGCGCTCAAGCGGCGCATCTTCGGCGCGGTCGCCGCGGTCGTCGACGAGGCCTGCCTGCTCGCGACCAACACCTCCTCGCTGTCGGTGTCGCAGATCGCCGCGCCGCTCCCGGCGCCGGCCCGCTTCCTCGGCCTGCACTTCTTCAACCCGCCGCCGCTGATGAAGCTCCTCGAGATCGTCGTCGGCGAGGCCACCGGCGACGAGGCGCTGGCCACGGCCCGCGCGCTCGCGCTGCGGCTCGGCAAGGACCCGATCGTCGTGCGTGACTCGCCCGGCTTCGCGTCGAGCCGCCTCGGCCTCGCGCTGGGCCTCGAGGCGATCCGCATGGTCGAGGAGGGCGTCGCCTCCCCGGAGGACATCGACAAGGCCATGAAGCTCGGCTACCGCCACCCGATGGGCCCGCTCGAGCTGACCGACCTCGTCGGCCTCGACGTCCGGCTCGCGATCGCCGGGTACCTGGCCTCGACCCTCGACGACCGCCGCTTCGCGCCGCCGGCCCTCCTGCGCCGGCTCGTGGAGGAGGGCCGCACCGGCCAGAAGGCCGGCGAGGGCTTCTACCGCTGGGTCGACGGCCGGCCCGAGCCGCGCGAGCTCTGAGGGGGGCTCCCGTGCGCGCGATCGACGTCCACCTGCACATGCAGCCATGGGCCTCCTTCGCGCCCCGGATCCGCGAGGCCATGGGCCAGACCCCGGCGGAGGCCGCGCGGATCGACGGCTTCGCCGCCGACCCCGCCGGGTTCGCGGCCTGGCTCGACGGTGAGGGCTTCGACCGCGTCCTCGTCGTCAACTACCCGGCCCCCGAGGTCATGGGCTTCGGCATGGAGCTCAACGACTGGGCCCACGCGTTCCGGGCGGCCGCCCCGGAGCGGTTCTGGATCGCCGGCGGCGTCGACCTGCGCCGGCACCCCGACCCCGACGCCGCGATCGCGCGCCTGCTCGACGAGCAGCGCGTCGACGCGGTCAAGGTCCACCCGCCGCACCAGGGCCACGCGGCCAACGCGTACCTCGACGGGCTCGACGGCCTCGCGCGGCTCTACGCCGCCTGCCAGGACCGCGGCGTCCCGGTCATCGTCCACACCGGCACGTCGGTGTTCCCCGGCGCCCGCGGCAAGTTCGGCGACCCGATGGCCTGCGACGACGTCGCGGTCGACTTCCCCGCGCTCCGGCTGCTCCTGGCGCACGCCGGCCGGCCGCTGTGGATGGAGACCTGCGTGCACCTCGTGCGCCGGCACCCCAACGTCCACCTCGACGTCTCGGGGATCCCGCCCTCGCGGCTGCCGCGCTACCTGCCGGGGCTCGAGCGGATCGCCGACAAGGCGCTGTTCGGGACCGACTGGCCGTCGCCGGGCATCACGAGCCCGCGGGCCAACCTCGAGCGCTTCCTCGAGCTGCCGATGAGCGAGGAGGCGCGGGCCAGGATCCTCCGGACGAACGCCCTGGCCCTGTTCGGCCGCCGCTGAGGGGCGGCCGGGGGGGCTCAGCCGATCACCTTCTCGACGAAGCCGCGGACCTCGTTCAGGTCCTTCATGCCGTGGAAGCGGTCGACCTCGGTCCCGCCCTTGAAGAAGATGCAGGTCGGCACGCCCTGGATGCCGAAGCGGATCGCCGTCTGCTGGGCCTTGTCGATGTCGACCTTGCGGACGATCAGCTTGCCCTCGAACTCGCCGGCGACGGCCTCGATGACCGGGGCCAGGGCCTTGCAGGGCTGGCACCAGGTGGCGGAGAAGTCGACCAGGACCGGCACGGCGGCGCCGTCGATCGTCGTCTGGAATTCGTCGTCGCTGAGCTCCACCAGTGTGGACATCGGCTACCTCGTGGCAGTGGGGGGGACTTGCAAAGGGCGGGTATTTTGGACATCACCGCCCGCGACTCAAGGATCGCCTCCGCGGAGCCTTTTCCAGGCCCCCGAACGGCCCCTCGGACAGGGCTCGAACCCCGGCCCACGGCCCGGCTTGCGGCCGTGGGGGCGGCCTCGGGGTCGGTTCGGGCACAGGCCGGCCCGCGCCGCTGCCGATCAAGGGAGCGAGCCGGTCCCCACGGCGCCCCCGACCGCCCCCCGAGATGAAGCTCGTCGCCCTGAGCCTGGTCCGCAACGAGGAGTACTGGGTCTGGTACTCCCTGGCCTCGGTCTGGCCCTGGGTCGACGAGATCCTCCTGTTCGACAACCTCAGCGAGGACCGGACCGTCGAGCGCGCCCGCAGCGTGGACCCGGTCGGGGACAAGCTCAGGGTGTTCGAGGGTGTCGAGGGCCGGAGCGAGCAGGACCTGCGCGAGCGGTGCCTCGAGCGCTGCCGCGAGGCCGGCGCGACGCACGTCCTGTTCCTCGACGGGGACGAGGTCCACGTCGACGAGGACCTGGCCCTCGCGCGCCGGATGCTCGAGGTCGGCGAGCACCGCGAGCCCCTCGCCGACCCGCCGCGCGCGCACGGCGAGCCGCTGCGCCCCGACCCGACCGACGGCGTCCTGCTCAAGAACATCGGCTTCAAGCCGGTGCATCCCGGCTTCGCCGGGCCCGACGCGTGCATCCCCGAGGACCACCTCCGGCCCGACGACGACCACAGCTGCTACAACTACGCGATCCGGATCTCGGCCCTCGCCAACCTCCACGGCAACGGCCTCGAGTGGGGCCGGCACGGCTGGCTCGAGACGGGCGACCTGTACGTGCAGGCCTCGCCGCACACGCTCTGGTGCCCCGGCCTGCGCTACTTCCACTTCACGCACCACCCGCGCTCGCCGCTGCGGGTGCCCGGCACCGGCGCCTGGGTCCGGCCGGTCCAGGACCTCGGCTCGGTGCCGCACCGGCAGGGCACGCGCATCCCGCAGGTCCTGTTCCGCCGCGACGGCCCGTCCAACCCGACCCTCGAGCACTGGGGCCTGCGGGCTCCGGCCCGGGCGGGGAGCCGCGTCGCCGCGCCGTCCGCGAGCCCGTTCCCGGCCTGACTTTAGGGTCCGATCCCGAGCCCCGACGGTCACTGGTGTCAGCTGCAAGCCCTTCCCTCGCAAGGGCTTGAGAGGTGGAGCAGGTCCCGATCCGGGCGTGGGGCGGGAGCCGGGTCGAGCCGGGCCCGAGCGCTGGTCGAAGAAGGGTCGAAGCCCATGGGAACGTGGATCGATCCGGAGGAAGCCAAGCTGGCCAGCCCACTTCCATCGCGGGGGACGTCCCCCGTCCAGCGCGCCAGGACCTGCAGACGGGACCCCGCCGGTGAGCGGGGCTTCGTCCTGCTGATCGCCCTGTTCTTCGTCGTCCTGACCGCGGGGATGGTGTTCAGCGGCACGCTGTCGCTGCGCTCGACCGAGCAGAAGACCGAGCTGTCGCTGCGCACGCAGGGGCAGGCGCGGCACTTCGCCGAGGCCGGGCTGGTCGACGCCCTCGACTGGTTCCGCCGGCAGACGAGCCAGCCGGTCGCGACCTTCGCGCCCAAGAAGGACGAGCTGGCCACACCACCGATCCTCGACACCGACGATCCCTCGATCGGCCTCGTCCGCGACTTCGGGATCGACCGCGGTATCTGGGGCCGCTACGAGGTCCGCAGGTACGTGCCCAACGTCTCGCCCGCCGAGCCCGAGGTCCGGGACATCACGGCCATGCGCCAGGCCTCGGGCACCGGGGCCGTCTGGCGGCTCGTCAGCCGGGCGTTCATCTACGAGCGGCGCGACACGGCGACCGCCTTCGACGTTGCGCCCAACAAGATCCTCGCGTCCGACGTCCTCGAGACCGAGATCCGCCGGCTGACCCTCGTCCCACCGGCCCAGGCGGCGATCTGCAGCCCGACCGGCAGCAAGATCTACCTCTACACGGGCGCGATGGTCCGCGGCGGCACCGCCGCCGGCCTCGCCTACATCAACGGCAGCGGCGCGCCGGTCTACTCGGGCGGCAAGGCCGCCGGCGTCCCGGCCGAGACCCAGATCGCGTCGACGAACTGGTTCGACGACTGCCAGTCGGTGTTCGGCGTCGACGAGGACACCCTGCGGTCGATGGCGGACTACCAGATCACGTACGCCTCCGAGGTCCCCAACCCGATCCCGACCAACTCGATCGTGTTCTCGGACGGGAGCCTGTACATGAGCACGACCTACCCGCTCAAGGGCACGGGCATCCTGTACGTCAAGGGCGACGTCTACGTCCCGTACAACACGACCTCGTACTTCAACGGGGTCATCTACGCCACCGGGAACGTCTACCTGTACGGACCGGTCGCCGTCAACGGCACGGTCATCGGCAAGGGCTACGTCTACCTGTCGTCGCTCGGCGACCTCTCGGAGGTCGTCTACGACGACGGCGTCATCAACAGCCTGATGATCGCCATCGGTCAGTACCGGTTCAGCTCGGCCACCTATGCGCACGACCTGCGTGGCAGCCTGAAGATCAAGAAGGCCGACTAGGCCAGGGGGAGTCGATGTCTTTCCATGCCCATGACCCTCGTGCCGACCGGACCGCCGGCTTCGGCCTCGTCGAGCTGATCATCGCCTTCGGCATCATGGTGACGATCAGCCTCGTCCTGCTGAACCACATCGGCGTCTCGTACCAGGGCGGCCGGCGCAACCAGGACCGCGTGTTCGCCACGACCAAGGCGAACGCGATCCTCGAGGAGCTCCAGGCCTACGTCAGCCAGAGCGAGGACGTGACCGTCGACAACCTGGACCAGTTCGACGACGGCGTCGTGCTGAACCCGGTGCTGACGATCCAGAAGGAGAGCGGGACCCTCGTCGCGCCCAACCACCCGCTGTCCGGCAACTTCCAGAAGAACGGCACCTGGGTGTGGAAGCGGCAGGTCTCGGTCCGCGCGGTCGCGGGCCTCAACAACCGCAACATCCGCTACGTCACGGTCCGCATCTTCCGCGAGGACACGGCCGGCCAGCCACTGATCGTGGCCGACGTCTCGCGGGTCGTGAACTCGGTGGCGACCTACTACCCGCCGACCCAGGCCTACGACATCTACCTGATCGGCATCGAGAACGTGCCCGGCTGGTGGGTCTACATGGAGGCCATCCGGCCGTTCGTCGAGGCCTCGATCACCGACCTCGAGGCCCGCAACCCCGGCGCCAAGTTCCGGACGCACTGGATCACCAAGTCGGCCTACGGCCGCGATGAGCTGTACACGCCGTACATCAACGTCGCCGTCGACTCCGAGCAGCCGGTGCCCGCGGTGTACTACTACCCGGGGACGATGCCGACCGGGTCGGCCAGCACGTACTACTACGTGCCCGACCTGATCAAGGCCCGGATGATCCAGGACGGCACCGTGGTCAACGGCTACGACGCCACGTCGAACCCGCTGCCGTACGCCCTGGCCGACCAGTACAACCAGGCCATGCGCTACCCGCAGGAGAAGGCCCTGTTCGACGCGCGGGTGGCCCAGGGGCTCGAGTCCGAGGAGGAGCCGACCTACCGCATCCTGCTCGAGCAGATGTGCACGGACCCGAACCGGTTCCGCAACGCGATCATGCTCAACATGCATGGCGAGTTCCTGCCGGTCCCGGCCATCCGCAACTACTCGGACGCGGCCCGGAGCCCGGCCGCCTACCCGGGGCTGCGCGTCGTGACCCACCCCGAGCGGCTCCGCTCGGTCCGGGGCACGTCGGCCGCCACGAGCGACGACCTCTACCTGCGGGTCTACGCCTACCGCGACGACCCGGACGCCCCGCTCGACAAGTTCACCAACGGCCGGCCGATCTGCCTCCAGATCATGGACTGCGACCTGACCAAGAACGTCAACGGGATGGGGGGCGGCAAGGACACGCTGCAGGTGCAGCACCTCGAGGGCGGCGTCGACCGCGGCGACGGCCTGCTGCGCTACGAGCCGTTCGCGACGGCGGCGAACCAGCCGACCGGCCCGTACTCGGCCTGGTACCGGCTCCGCCACGAGACCGGTCCGGCGGGCGGGCCGGGCACGACGATCCTCGAGCTGCACGGCACGCCGTCGCGCTGCCCGCCGGTCGACGGGGCGTGGACCCCAACTGGCGGCTCTACGACCTCGAGTACATCCCGTGCCCGGTCGAGGCGGCCCTCGACTTCAGCAACAACCTGAGCTCGACGATCGTCAACCCCAACACGGCGCGCTGGCGCATCCGGATCCCGAAGGAGGTCCTCGGGCTGTCCGGCACCGACCTGGCGATGGCCGACCACCAGCTCGAGGTCCGCACGCGGATCGGCGACGACCTGACCAGCGGCCGCGCCTACCCGACGATGAATGACCCGGCCAACCTCAGCACGACCTACGCCTGGTGGGTCGATTCGCTCGAGGACGTCCCGTACACCGAGCGGCGCAGTATGTCGGCGACCCGCGGCACATGCCGTACGCCGACTGCTTCAACGGGGGCGCCAGCTACCCGAACGCCTACAACCCGTACTTCGACGACTTCAACAACGGCACCAACGCCCAGACGATGTGGCCGGCCATCCAGGCCAGCCGCCTCGCCGACGGGTGGCTGGGCAAGATCGAGGTCGACTACGCCCGCTACGCCCAGCTCATCCGCGAGGCGCTCAGCCGCTCGGGCTCGCTGTGGTGCACGCTGACCGGCTGGTCGCACTACTACGTCGGCATCGGCGGGGAGATCGGCTACGACTCGGCCAACAACTACCCCAACTCGATCTCGTGCAACGGGGCGCCCTTCGGGACCGGCTCGGGCTCGACGATCAACATCAACGACATGGCCGACGCCGGCGGCAGCGCCGGTCGCTACGTCAGACGTCCGCGAGGGCGGCAGCAACGGCTGGTGGGGCAAGTTCTGGATCGGCGAGCTGTACCCCGACAACAAGTACGCGAGCTGGCTCGCCGCCGGCAACATCGCCGCCGGCGCGGCCTCGGGGCAGTTCTACCGCACCCAGCGCGCGAACCTGACCTGGAACCTGCCGCGCGGGACCTCGATGGTCAACACCCGGCGCCGGACGCAGCAGGAGGGCTGCACGAGCATCTTCAACGTCGGCACGAGCTCGCCGCACGCGACCTTCCACCACCAGAGCGCGTCGGGCGACAGCACGGTCGAGGGCGCCGGGGTCGAGCTGCAGAACAACTACAACTTCGTCCTGCCCAACACGATCCCGACCAACCGCCCGTTCAACATCGACCTCAACGGCTCGGGGACCTGGGGCAACGAGTTCGGCCTGCCCGAGTTCCCCAAGTACACGGCGGCGATCGTCAAGTCCTACTACCGCAAGGACTCGACGATGAAGGGCTCGGCCCTGATCTCGCTGACCTCGCCGACGAGCAAGTCGGCCTTCATCGTCGTCAACGGCCTCAGCCAGACGATCGAGCTGGGCTCGTCCTTCATCGGCAAGTACTCGGTCCTGGCGCTGACGCACAGCTACTTCGAGACCGGCAACCCGACGGTGCCCAACGCCCACGACCTGCCGCCGCGCATCGTGATCCAGAGCCCGACGGAGATCACCGACCTGCCCAACCCGACGTCGATTCCGGTCAGCTGGTCGGCCGAGTGGAAGCGCTGGGACGGGCAGAAGTACTCGCAGTCGTTCTCGGCGAGCTACGCGGGCAACGAGGCCAACCTCGAGTACGTCCTGATGTACTCGCGGGACGGCGGCACCAACTGGCTCTACCTGCAGGACGACACGCCGGCGACGCCCGACGTGCGCCCGACCAACCCGAGCTACCTGCTGGCCGACTTCGGCGCGGGTGACGAGAGCTTCACCTGGAGCACGCCGGCCGCGACGTTCCCCGAGGGCTCGTACCTGCTGAGGATCGAGGCCTACCGGATCGGCTCGACCCTGCACTACTCGTACCACCAGTCCAAGATCTACATCCACCGTTGATCCGCGCGGGGGCCGGGCGGCGGTGGTGGGGCCGTCGCCCGGCGCGCCGGGCGGACAGGGAGCGGAGCACCCCCGTGAACGAGCGCCGGTCCCGGGAGGAGGGCATCGTGGTCCTCCTCTCGCTGTTCTACGCGATCCTCGTCGTCGGCCTCGTGCTGTCGGGCGGCCTGGGCTACGAGCCCGGCGCCCCCGGCGGGGACCGGGCCGCGCAGGAGCGCGAGCGGGACGCCGCTGAGCAGTGCAGGATCCTCGCGCGGGCCGCGGCCGAGGGGCGCGCCTGCTGCGCCTCAGGAGGGCCTGACGCAGGGTTCGTCCTCGAGACGCCGGTCGGCCACGGCCATCGGTCACGGGTCCAGGTCGAGGGAGTCGGCCCCGGCGCCCTCGACATCCGCGTCCACCTGCTCGACCCCGAGGAGCACGGGCGAGCGTCGCGCCAGTCCCTGGCCTCGGTCCGCTTCCGCGCCGGCGTCGCCGACCTGACGTTCCGGCCGCCGGCCGCGTCGGTCCTGTGCCTCGCGCGGGCCGACGCCCTGGGCGACACCCCGCTGCCCTCGGGGCTGGTCCCGCGCGACGCCGCCGCCGGCGGCGACGCGGCCGATCACGGCTACCTGGCCATCGGGACGAGCGCTTCGCGCTGGACCGGATGCTGGGCGTCGCGCCGGACGAGCTGGCGACATGGCCGACTCTCGTGCCGGACCCCTCGAGGAGGTCGCGCGCTACGAGGGCCTGTGCGTGCTGCGCGGCGCGCGCCAGTTCGACACGCGGCATCCCCTGGTCGCCGAGGGGCTCGTCTTCGCCGACGGGGACCTCGAGCTCGTCGGCTCGGGCCACGACATCGAGGGCGTGCTGGTCGTCACCGGCGACCTCGTCGTCAGCGGCCGCCTCGGCCTGCGCGGGATGCTCGTCGTCTGCGGCCGGGCCACGTTCGGCGCCGCCGTCCACCTCAAGTGGGACGAGGACGCGATCGACCGGGTCCGTCGCTGGGTCTGCGGCCCGCGGCTGGTCGGCCTGCCGAGCCGGGTGTCCCAGACCGATCGGGAGGGCAGGTGATGGCGCAGGGTGCCGAGGCCACGGGCGTCGCCGGGGAGCATCCCCGGACCCGCGCCCGCCGCTCCCTGTAGGGAGCTGCCCTTCGGCGCCCTGATCTGCGTCGGCGTCAGCCTCGTGGCCATGGCCGTGATCGGCGAGCGCCGCGCCGAGGGCGAGCGCCGGCGGGACCGGGTCTTCGAGGAGAGCAAGGTCGAGAGCCTCCTGCGCGAGGCCCGCTCGCTCGCGGCGACCTGCCGCAGCGCCCAGGAGCTCGACCGCCTGGCCGACGGCGAGGACCTCGTGCCCGTCCTCAGCCTGCAGCGGCTGGACGGCGACTGGATCGCGCCGGACCACCCCCTGTCGCGCAACCGATCGCTCGGGCGCGACTGGAAGTGGATGCGCCGGTTCCGCGTGTCCCCGCTCGCCGCGACCGACGCCGGCTCCCGCGACGGGACCGGCGACCTGCGCTGGATCCAGGTCGAGCTGTACGTCCACGACGGCGACCGCAGCTACGTGCTGTGCCAGGAGCGCAGCGAGCTCGTCGCGGTCGGCCGGCCCGTCGGGGCCGACCGCCGCGTCGTCGAGGTCTACGTGATCGCGATCGCGAACCTGCCGATCCCCGGCTGCGCGCCGGACGAGGTCGAGGCGCGGGTCGGGTCCTGGATCCTCGACTTCGAGGCCCGCAACCCCGGCATCGCGCTGAAGCCGCGCTGGATCCGCCGACTCAGCTACGGCCGCGACCCGTACTACGCGCCGGAGCTCGTCCCCGGCACCGACCGCGACTGGACCTGGCTGCAGCCGGTCGGGCGCGGTGGCGGCTCAGGGCTGCGGCTCGCCGGGCGGCACCGCGGGCCCGACGGGCTCGTCGACGGCGCGCCCCTCGCCGACAGCCGCAACCACGCCATGCGGCTCCCGGAGGAGCTCAGGCAGTTCGAGGAGCGCGTCCGGGCCGGGGACGAGGACCCCGAGGAGCCGACGCTGCGCCTGCTGCTCGAGCGCCTGCTCGAGGAGCCCGAGCGGTACCACGGGGCTCTGCTCCTGAACCTGCACGGCAGCCTGCTGCCGCTGCCGCCGCTGCGGAACGTGTCGGACCCCGTCCGCAGCCCGGCGCGAAGCCCGGGGCTGCGGGTCGTGACGCACCCCGAGCGCCTGTTCACGAGCAACGGGGTCCGGGACGGGCGCTGCGAGGACCTGCGGCTCAGGGTCTACGCCTGGCGGCAGGTCTCGTCCGAGCCGTCGGCGGACGCGTTCTGCGACGGGCGGCCGATCCTGATCCGCTTCCCCGGGCTCGACCTGCGCTCGGAGGACTGGCCCATCCAGGTCGAGTTCCTCGAGGGCGGCGTCGACCGCGGGGACGGCCTGCTGCGCTACGAGCCGTTCGCGACGGCGGCGAACCAGCCGACCGGTCCGTACTCGGCCTGGTACCGGCTCCGCCACGAGACCGGCCCGGCGGGCGGGCCCGGCACGACGATCCTCGAGCTGCACGGCACGCCGTCGCGCTGCCCGCCGGTAGACGGGGCCGGGCTGCGGCCGGAGGACCGGCTGTACGGGCTCGCGTACGTGCCCTGCCCGACCGAGGCCGGCGCCGACTTCTCGCGCGACCTCTCGGCGCGCGGGGCCGGGCCCAAGAACACCGCGCGCTGGCGGATCACGCTGCCGGCCACGCTGCTCCGCGAGCGCGTCGGCCTCGCCGGCGGCAAGGCGATCGAGGTCGTGACCTCGCTCGGGCCCGAGCCCGCGCGGGACCGCCTCGAGGAGAGCAGGACCTGGGCCTGGTACGGCCCGAGCCGCGAGGTCGTCCCGTACACCGAGCGGTTCCAGTTCCAGGGCGACCCCCGCCACTGTCCCTACGCCGACCTCATGGACGGCGGGGACGGGTTCGCCAGCGGCTACAACTGGTTCTTCGACGACCTCGTCGACGGGACCGAGAGCGCGCGCGGCGATTGGCCGGCGCTCGGTCGGGCCGTGCTCGCCGACGGCTGGCGCGGCCGGGTCCCGCGCGACGTGCCGCGGTTCTTCGCCGTCCTGCGGGAGGCCCTGGCGCGCAGCGAGGCCACGTGGATCCAGGTCGCCGGGCCGACGGCGCTGGCCGTGGGCTTCGGCGGCGAGCTGACCGCCCCGCGGCGCCTCGCCGGTCTCGACGCCATCGTCGACGACCTGGCCGAGGCCGAGGACCGGCTCTGCCTCGGCGAGAGCGTCGCCGTCGACGAGGTCGGCGGCTGGCGCAGCATGGACTGGCTCGGCGAGCTGTACCCGGACGAGGGCTGGGAGGCCTGGCGGCGGGACGGCAACCTCCCGCGGGACCGGTACCGGCTGCTGCCGCGGGCCGGCCTCCGCGGGCCGCTCCCGCGGGGGACGCGGTTCGGGCCGGCCAGCCGGACGCTGGGCTTCGAGGGCGGGACGAGCCTGCTCAACTGCGGCACCGAGTGGGAGACCTTCCACCACCAGGAGGTCGCCAATCCGCGGGCCGTGACGACCGCCTCGTTCGATGAGCTGCGCACGCGCTGGTCGATCGAGCTCCCGGCGCGCCTCGAGGCTGCAGCACCCGTTCCGCCTCGCGACGAGCTGGCACGGCGGCCTCGGCCCCGAGTTCCCGATGCTGGCCTTCCTGCCGCGCTGGGACGCCCGCCTGCTCCAGGACTGGGTCGACCACGAGCGGGGCGCCCGGGCCCTGGCCCTCGTCGGCCTCGAGCGCCCGGGCACGGCGGGCCAGGCGCGGCTCCTGCTCAACGGCCTCGCGCCGGGTCGGACGCTGACCGCGGACCTCGACCTCGTCGTCGGCTGCGCCCTGGCGAGCCAGGACGGGGAGCTCGGCGGGCGAGGCCTGCTCCCGTCGCTGTCGCTCCGCGTCGGCCCCCTGCACGACGGCAACGTGGAGCTCGAGTGGGACCTGGCGAGGGGTCCGGGGGGGGACCGGCTTGAGTCGATCGAGGACCGGGTGCGCTACCGGTGCCTCTGTTCCTCCGATGGCGGCAGGACTTGGCGGCAGCTGCAGGACGGCCGGCCGGGATCTCCAGGCACGCCTCCGGAAGGGCCGAAACATTGGATTGCAGACTCCGGGCCGGGGCCCGAGCACTGGACCTGGCGCGTGCCGGGGCCGGGGGACTGGACCCTGCGCGTGGAGGCCTGGTTGGACGGGAGACGGATCCACCATGTGGAACAGGAACGACGCTTGTCGATCGGACGTTGAGCACGACCATGGGCGCGAGGCGCGCGGGCAGCGCGGCGCGTTCGAGGTCGAGTTCATCATCGTCGCGATGTTGATGCTGGTCCTGGCCGGGGCCGTCGGCTCGATGGTCGTCTCGGCCCGGCGCGCCCAGACCTTCGTCGACCGCAGCGGCAAGCTCACGACGTCGACGCAGGACATCATGGAGCTGATGCGCGCCGAGGTCGGCAGCTCCACCCACCTGTTCAACTGGGACACGTGGGGCTACACGTACATGCTCAACATCGACACGTCGGCGGCCCCGTTCCTCGCGACGCGCCGCCTGCCGTGGATCCACACGTCGGGCGTGTTCAACAACGACTACGTCACCGGCTACTACAAGACCGGCGGCATGCTCCTGTTCTCGATCCACGACCGCACCGACACCTTCGAGGTCGCGGCCGGCGAGTTCGTCAGGACCAACATCTACCGCATCGTCGCCTGGTACCTGACCAAGATCCCGGGCAAGGACCACACGATCGACAACGACGCCTTCGACATCGTCCACTGGGTCAGCGAGCCGCTGATCGACTGGGACCAGGTCTCCAAGGTCACCGACCCGACCAAGCAGAAGGCCCTGCTCGTCCACCTGCACGACGGGACCAACCCGGTCGAGCCCGCGTTCCCGTACCCGCCGGCCAAGATCATGTGGCGGCACGGCCAGGACGACTACCTGACGGCCTTCCTGCTCGTCAACCCGGACGGCTCGACGACGGCCCAGCCCAACCCCTGGCTCGTCCCGATGGACCAGGTCCGCTCGCAGACCGGCCTCCTCTCATGCCGCCACATGGCCGTGGCCTCCAACCTCGCCGGCAGCGCCCGCGGCCTCGCCCGCTTCGGGTTCCTGTCACCTCCTCCGACGGCTTCCCGCACGGCATGGAGTTCCAGGTCATCGGCCCCGCCTCGGCGCGCCAGGTCCTGATCCACCTGACCCTCTGCACGCAGCGCGACGATCCGAGCCAGGCCTTCATGGACCTCCAGGGCATCGTCGACACCCGCGATCTCTGACCACAGAGGACCACCTCGCCCGCGAGAAGTCAGGTAGCCACAAGGACCGCCTCGCCTGAGGACCCGCAAGGGTCCTGAGGGTCAGCAGGCTGGCATCGAGAACCCCCTCGTCTCCCATTGACCGTCCGAGGGCAGGGGGACGTCGGATGGGACAGGGGGCCTGAAGCGGGTTCGGGAGCGAAATGGCCCCCTGTGCTATCCGACGTCCCTCTCTCCCTGCCTCGGTTCGGACTCAGGGAAGCAAGAGAGAGGGGTCAGCTGAAAGCCGCCTGCGGCAGCCCTCAGGCCTCCTCGGCCTCCTCGGGCACGAGCTCGATCAGGCCGCGACGCATCTCCTCGAGGGCGATCTCGATCGGGTTGTCCAGCCGCGTCTCGAACAGCGGCCGCTGCCCCCGGACCAGCTCCCGCACGCGCTTCTGCAGCAGGGCGGTCTTCTTGTACGAGCCCTGGACTTCCTCCATCAGGCGGATCGGGAGGGTCTTGCCGAGTTCGGTCTTGTCGGGCTGCGCCATGGTGCTCCGGTCCTGGTGATCCCCGAAAAAGCCGGGAGAGCGTAGGGCAGGGGTCGGGGCAAAGCAAGGCAGCCGGCGCGGCCCGGCGGCCGCCGGAGCCCGGGGCCGGCCCCCGGGGCTCAGGACAGCAGGCCGCGGACCCGGGCGTCGAGGGCCTCCTGGTCCTGGGCGAAGCTGGCCAGCCCGGCCAGGGTCAGCAGCGAGTCCCAGGCCAGGCGGCCGGTGCGGACGTCGTCGCGCCAGGCCTCGAAGGACGGGATCTTGCCTCCGTCGACGACCTTCTTGAGCTCGGCCCCTGTCAGCGACGGGAACAGGTCCGGGGCGACCTGGCCGATGCGCTCGACGATCCCGCGCGGCCCGAGGCTCGGCAGCTCCGCGGCGGCGAGCTCGTGCACGGCCTCGACGAGGGCCGGGTCGACGTCCCAGAAGGCGCCGAGGTGCTCGACCTCGGGGTCGACCCCGTCGGCGAAGCCGACCTCGAAGCCGTCGGACAGCCGGTTGGCGAGGTCCTCGCGCAGCGAGCCGTCGGCCAGCCACTCCTCGGCCACGGCCGGCGGGGCCGTGTAGACGTCGAGGCCGGCGAGGCTCGAGACCTGGTCGGCCGAGCGCATCGAGGCGCCGATCTGCCGCGTCGGGCACAGGCCCTCGGCGCGGAGGCCGAGGACGGCGGCCTGGCTCGCGGCCGTGGCCTTCTCGCCGGCGTTGCGGCCGTCCCCCAGGCCGCGGTCGGCGAGGAAGGCGTTGATCCGGCCCATGAACACGTTGCACCACGACGGCCGCGCGAGGCCGGCGATGACGAGGTTCTGGCGGGCCGAGAAGCCGAGCGTGAAGTTGACGGGGATGCCCTCGTCCGACAGCCGCCGGGCGGCGACCAGGCCCTCGGGGGTCAGCGGCACCTTGACGATGAAGTGCGTCGGGCAGATCGCGTGGTAGCGGCGGCCGTAGGCGACGCTGGCGTCGATGTCGCGGGCGAGGTCGGTGTGCAGCTCGACCGAGACCTTGCCGCCGAAGCGCCCGACGAGGGTCAGGCCGTGGATCGCGTTGAGCGCGAAGGCGACCTCGAGCACGACGCCGCGGTCGTCGAGGTCGGGCGCGGCCCCGCGGATCAGGGCCGCCAGCTCGGGCACCGCCGCGTCGTAGAGGCCCTTCTGGATCTCCTTGTTGAGCAGCGTGTTGTTGGTCGTCAGGGCCGAGACCTCGCGGCACCACAGCCGGTCCACGACGTCGATGTCCCCGGTGTCGAGCCACAGCTCGGTACCGCAGTCGAGGAGCGGCTGCCAGCGCGGGTCGCTGCGCGTCGTCGGCGCGGCGGGGCCGTCGAAGCCGTCCAGGCACCGGGCCCGGAGCGCGTCGGCGAGCGGGGAGGAGGGGGCGACGTGGTCGAGGTCGATCGGGCTCATCGCGGCAGGCTCCTGTGCCGTCGGATTGTCGCGCGGATCGCGGGACGGGGAAGCGAAAACCCCGCCGCCGGGCCCGGGCTCAGACCCCGCCCGCGATCCGCGTCCGGAAGGTCTCGGGCAGGTCCGGCTGGCGCAGCTCCTGCAGCGACACGACGTCGAGGGGCCCGCGACGGCGGACCGTGATCGCCTGGATCGCGGCCGCGGCGGCGGCGAGGTTGGTGATGCAGGGCACCTTGTAGCTGACGGCCGTGGACCGGATCAGGCGGTCGTCGCTGCGCTCGATCTTGCCGAGCGGCGTGTTGAGGATCAGCTGGACCTCGCGGTTCTTGATGAGGTCGACGACGTGCGGCCGGCCCTCGTGGATCTTGTTGACCCGCGTGCAGGGGATGCCCTGGTTGTGCAGGGCCTTCCAGGTCCCCTGGGTGGCGACGAGCTCGAAGCCGAGCGCGACGAGCCGCGCGGCCAGGCCGACGATCGTGCGCTTGTCGCTGTCCTTGACCGACAGGAAGACCTTGCCCTCCTGCGGGAGCTCGAGGCCGGCCGCGTCCATGGCCTTGGCGTAGGCCGCGCCGAAGTTCTCGTCGAGGCCCATGACCTCGCCGGTCGACCGCATCTCGGGGCCGAGCAGCGTGTCGACGCCGGGGAACTTGACGAAGGGGAACACCGGGGCCTTGACCGCGAAGTGGGCCGGCACGACCTCGTGCGTCAGCCCGAGCTCGGCGAGCGTGCGGCCGGCCTGGACCATGGCCGCGATCCGGGCCAGGGGCACGCCGGTCGCCTTGGCGACGAAGGGCACGGTCCGCGACGCGCGCGGGTTGACCTCGAGGACGTAGACGAGGCCGTGCTTGACCGCGAACTGGACGTTCATGAGGCCCACGACGCCGAGCTCCCGGCCCATCGCCACGGTCTGGCGGCGGATCTCGTCGATGACCCCGTCCCCGAGCGTGTACGGCGGCAGCGAGCAGCACGAGTCGCCGGAGTGGATCCCGGCCTCCTCGATGTGCTCCATGACGCCGCCGATGACGAAGTCCTTGCCGTCGCCGATGGCGTCGACGTCGACCTCGATCGCGTCCTCGAGGAACTTGTCGACGAGGACCGGCCGCTCCTCGGAGACCTGGACGGCCTCCTTCATGTAGCGGGTCAGGGACGCGTCGTCGTAGACGATCTCCATCGCGCGCCCGCCGAGGACGTAGCTCGGCCGCACGACGACCGGGTAGCCGATGTCGCGCGCGATCGCCAGGGCCTGCGCGTCGGTCGTCGCCGTGCCGTTGGCCGGCTGACGGATCCCGAGCTTGTGCAGGAGCTTCTGGAACTTGTCGCGGTCCTCGCAGATGTCGATGGACTCGACCGGCGTGCCGAGCAGGCGGACGCCGGCCTCGGCCAGGCCCTTGGCGAGGTTGATCGGCGTCTGGCCGCCGAACTGCACGATGACGCCCTCGGGCTTCAGGCGGTCGTGGATGGCGAGGACGTCCTCGAGCGTCAGGGGCTCGAAGAACAGCAGGTCGGAGGTGTCGAAGTCGGTCGACACGGTCTCAGGGTTGCTGTTGACCATGATCGACTCGATGCCCATGTCGCGCAGCGCGAACGACGCGTGGCAGCAGCAGTAGTCGAACTCGATGCCCTGGCCGATGCGGTTGGGGCCGCCGCCGATGATCATGACCTTGCGGCGGTCGGTGACCCGGGCCTCGTCCTCGTCCTCGTAGCTCGAGTAGTAGTACGGGGTGTAGGCCTCGAACTCGGCCGCGCAGGTGTCGACGAGCCGGAACGTCGGCCGGACGCCGAGCTCCTCGCGGCGCTTGCGGACGGCCGCCTCGCCCAGGCCCGCGGCCCGGCCGATCTGCCGGTCGGAGAACCCGAGCGCCTTGAACCGGCGGAAGGAGGCCCTGTCGAGCCCGCCGAGGCCGTTGCCGAGCAGCGCGCCGAGCTCGCGCTCGGCCTCGTGGAGCTGCAGCAGCTGGTCCAGGAACCAGGGGTCGATCCCCGTCGCGTCGTGGACCTCGGCGACGGTCATGCCGGTCCAGAACGCCGTGCGCAGCCACTTGACCCGCGACGGGCGCGGGGTCACGAGGTGGGCGCGGATCTCCTCCCTGGGCGGGGGGCCCTCGTCGCCCCAGGGCGCCTTGCCGGGCGTGTCGCCGAAGCCGAGGTAGCCGGTCTCGAGCGAGCGCAGCGCCTTCTGGAAGGCCTGCTTGAAGTCCTGGCCGATGGCCATGACCTCGCCGACCGACTTCATCTGCGTGCCCAGCGTCGAGTCGGCGAGCGGGAACTTCTCGAACGCCCAGCGCGGGATCTTGACGACGACGTAGTCGATCGACGGCTCGAAGCAGGCCGGCGTCTCCTTGGTGATGTCGTTGCGGATCTCGTCGAGCGTGTAGCCGACGGCCAGCTTGGCCGCGAACTTGGCGATCGGGAACCCCGTGGCCTTGGACGCCAGCGCCGACGAGCGCGAGACGCGGGGGTTCATCTCGATGACCGTGACCCGACCGTCGGCCGGGTTGACCGCGAACTGCACGTTGGAGCCGCCGGTCTCGACGCCGATCTCGCGCATGATCGCGAACGACGCGTCGCGGAGGATCTGGTACTCGCGGTCGGTCAGCGTCTGGGAGGGGGCCACCGTGACCGAGTCGCCGGTGTGCACGCCCATGGCGTCGAAGTTCTCGATCGAGCAGATGATGACGCAGTTGTCCTTGCGGTCCCGCATCACCTCGAGCTCGTACTCCTTCCAGCCGACGACCGACTCCTCGATCAGGATCTCGCCGATCATCGACAGGTCGAGGCCGCGCCGGGCGATGTCCTCGAACTCGTCGATGTTGTAGGCGATCCCGCCGCCGGAGCCGCCGAGCGTGTAGGCCGGCCGGATGACGCAGGGCAGCCCGATCTCCTCGACGACCTTGCGGGCGTCGTCGAGCGACCAGGCCAGCCCGGAGCGCGGCATGTCGAGCCCGATCCGGGCCATGGCGTTGGAGAACTCCTCGCGGCCCTCGGCCATCGCGATGGCCTTGCGGGAGGCCCCGATCATCTCGACCCCGTGGCGCTCGAGGATGCCCTGGTCGGCGAGCTGGAGGGCCAGGTTGAGGGCCGTCTGGCCGCCCAGGGTCGGCAGGATCGCGTCGGGCCTCTCGCGGGCCAGGATCCGGTCCAGGGTCTCGACCGTCAGCGGCTCGACGTAGGTCACGTCCGCCGTGTCCGGGTCGGTCATGATCGTGGCCGGGTTGCTGTTGACCAGGATGACCCGGTAGCCGTCCTCCCGCAGCGACTTGCAGGCCTGGGTCCCGGAATAGTCGAACTCGCAGGCCTGACCGATCACGATCGGGCCCGATCCGAGGATCAGGATGCTCTTGATGTCGTCGCGGCGCGGCATGTCGCGGCGTCGCGGAGCGGCATGCTCCGCGGGAAAATCCGAAAGAGCAAAGCGCATCCGGGCGGCGAGGGGAAGCGTCAAGCCGGGGCTTTCTCACCTCCGGCGCGGCTTGCGCGCCGCGAGGCGGCTTGGGAGCGTATGGGGCCCGGCCCCGTCCGGGCCCGACACGATGCAGCGCCTCCCCCCAAACGGCCCGTGCCCCGCGTCCGCCGCCCTCCGGCCGGTCCTGCTGGCCCTGGCCCTCCAGGCGGCCGGCCCGGGGCGGGCGCAGCCGGCGCCCGGCCAGGAGCCGAAGATCGCCCCGCCGCCGGCGGCCGCCGAGGTCCGGGTCGCCGGGGTCGAGGCCGACGGCCGCCTGCGCCTGGAGGACGGCCGCGGGGTGTGGCTGCAGGGGCTCGAGCCCGCGGCCCCGTCGAAGGAGCTCCGGGCCGCCCTGGAGGTCCTCGTCGAGGCCGGCCCGCTGCGCATGACCCTCGACGAGGGGCCCGGCGGCGGCTTCGCGCTGCTCCGCGGGGCCGAGGCGGCCGGCGAGGACGGCGAGGCCCGGAGCGTGAACGCCCGGCTCCTGGCCGAGGGGTTGGCCTTCTTCCGCACGACCTCGACCCGCGCCACGGACCAGGCCGCGTTGCTGGCCGCGGCGGGCGAGGCCCGCCGCGCGGGGCTCGGGGTCTGGAGGGGGACCGTCCAGGTCCGGGGCGAGCCGCCGCTGCAGCGGGGCGCCGTGCTCGGGCTCTACTACCGCGAGGCCAGGTTCGACTACCACAAGCAGGTCGACCGGGTCGTCTCGCTCGGCGCCGAGTGGCTGACCCTGCTCGTGACCTGCTTCGTCGACAAGGTCGACGGCGACGCCGTCGAGTTCGACCCCGAGCGCACGGTCGAGGCCGCGCGCTTCCTCGAGACCTGCGCCTACGCCCGCGGCCGCGGCCTCCGGCTCAAGCTGCTGCCGATCGTCCTGATCCGCCACGCCGGGGAGGACGACTGGCGGGGCACCCTCAGGCCCCGTGACCCGGGGGCGTTCTGGCTGTCGTACGACCGTTTCCTGTGCCGCTGGGTCGACCTGGCCCGCCGGGGCGACGTCGAGATGGTCTCGGTCGGCAGCGAGCTGTGCTCGCTCGAGCGCAGCCAGGAGGCCTGGGAGCGCGTCATCGCCAACGCCCGCGGCCGCTACGGCGGCTGGCTGACCTACTCGGTCAACTGGGACCACTACGAGGTCCCGCGGTTCTGGGACCTCCTCGACCAGGTCGGGATGACGGCCTACTTCGAGCTGACCAAGGACCCCGCGGCGCCGTACGCCGAGCTCGTCGCGGCCTGGCGCCGGGTCCGGGTCCAGCTCGAGAAGGCCTCGACCCGCCTGGGCCGAAGGCTCGTCCTGACCGAGCTCGGCTATCCGAGCCAGGACGGGGCCAACACCGCGCCGTGGAACTACTACCTCGCGCCCAAGGAGGTCGACCTCGAGGAGCAGCGCGACTGCTTCAGGGCCTTCGTCGAGGTCATGGGCGACGCGCCGTTCCTGGCCGGCGTGCACGTCTTCGACTTCTTCGAGGAGGGCGGCCCCGAGGACCACACCTACGCGCTGTGGGGCAAGCCGGCCTTCGACGTCGTCAGGCGCTTCTACGCCGGGTGGCGGCGCTGAGCCCCGGGCCCCGTACGTGCGCGCGGGGGACCCGTCGGGGTCCCCCGCGTCGGCCCCGCGGGCGGGGCCTCACGAGCGCGCCGCGCGGGCGCGCGTCGGGGGTCACTGCATGTTGACCTCGTAGATGTCGCTGACCCGGATCGGGGCCTTCATCGTCGGGTCGACGAACGCGCTCTGGCTGTAGAACGAGACGTTCGAGATCGCCGGCACGTAGCTGGTCGAGATGAACTCGCCGTTCTGGTCGAGGACGACCGGGAGCTGGATCACGCCCAGCGGCGGCAGCATCCACAGGCGGCCGACGGTCGTGTCGACGGGGTTCTGCAGCAGGGCGGCCCCGATGAAGATGACGCCGACGCCGTTGGGGTAGGCGTCACCGACGAGGTTCCAGCCGATCTGGTCCTTGCGGGCCGAGTCGGGCCAGATGGCCTCGAGGCCGGTCAGGTCCATCGGGCTGGCCGAGTAGGCCGTCGAGCTGATCAGGGCGCGGTTGGCCGGGTCGGTCCACAGGCCGCCGATCCACATCGTCGTGGCCTTCTGGAAGTAGGCGGTCGGGGTCGTGACGGTGGAGGTGATGTAGTAGGCCCAGTCCTGCTGCAGGCCGGTCGCCAGCTTGCTGGTGTTGCCCTGCTGGGTGTAGATGAACAGGCCGTCGGTGACCGTCGTGCCGGAGGCCTTGGCGGCGCCGACGCTGACGTAGAAGCCGAGCTCCTCGGGGACGTTCGTGTACGGGGTGTTGACCCAGACCGTCCAGATCTGGTTGCTCTGCGTGCCGGTCGTCGGGGCCGGGAAGGTCAGCGTGCCCGAGGCGGCGGCGATGAGGCCGGTGTTGCTCATGTCGGGCAGCAGCGTGTTGGTCTGGTAGCGCCGCGCGCCGAATGTGATCGGCTCCGAGGTCTGGTAGTCGATGTCCGACAGCGCGACCTCCCAGCCCTTCAGCGTCGTGTAACCGCGGTGACCCTCCTTCGGCTGCATGTAGTAGAGGGTGTTGGGGTTCAGGTCGTAGCGGGTGATCGACAGGATGTTGGCGATCGAGCCGACGTTCTCGTTGAAGATGATCTTCTGGTTGGTGCCCGTGGGCACCGTGGTCTGGGCCGTGGCGAGGCCCGTGGCGACCAGGACGGCAGCGGGGACGAAGAGCTTGAACATCTGGACCTCTCGACAGGGAAGATTTCGTTCCCGTCCCGACCGGCCGAGGGCACCGATCGCGACGCACATGGGGACCTCGCCGGAGGACCTTCCTCCGGTGCACAGAGGGACGAGGGGGGACTCCTTGCAGCCGGACGCGCGGCCGGGGATCCGGGGGGCGGCGTCCTACGCAGGCCTCGGCGGCAGGGTTCCGTCCGCCGGGCATGCTCCGAAGCATACAACCTGGGGAACCGATCCTGAACCCGGCGAGGTCCGGGCGGGCCTCGTCGGACACGGGGTCGGCCCCCGGTCCCGCCTTCTTATGACCTGGATCCCGCGCAGCTACCGGGCCGATCGTCCCTTTTTTCCACCGCGTGATCCGGACCTCTGCCTCGGGCTTCGGCCCTGGCGGACCCGGACCTTGTCGGCCTGGTCGGAGCCGAGGCCGCGGAGCCGGTCCCTGAGGTCCCGTCCGAGCTCCCTGGCGGCCGGCAGCTCGCCGCCGAGGACGAGGACCCGGTTCTCGTAGTCCGTCAGCTCGACGACCAGGCAGTCCTCGAAGGGCGCCGAGACGGCCTCGGTCAGCAGGCTCCAGGACATGCCGGGGACCGGCAGGAGGTTGACGATCGCGATGCCACGGGTCCCCAGGCGGCGGCGCATGAGCCGAGGGAGGCGGGTCCAGGTCGCCGGCGGCTTGGTCTCGCCCTCGGGTCCCTCGATGGACAGGTCCTCGAGGAGGAGGTCGAAGCGGGGCTGTCCGCGGAGCCAGCTGCAGGCCTCCTGCTTGTGGACCCGGACCCGGCCGCACCAGGTCCGGCTCAGCTCCTTGAACAGCGGTACCGCCTCCAGCGACAGGTCGACGGCCTCGAGCGGGCCGCCGAAGCCGAGGGCGCGGATCGGGGCCACGACGCCGCCGCCGGCGAAGCCGAGCAGGCCGACGCGGGGCCCGGGGGCGAGGCGGGCGACGAGGGTCGCGAGGAGGTCGAACAGCGTGTCCGTCGGGCCGGGGCGGGCCAGGATCTCGCTCAGGACGGCCCCGCCCTGGACGAGGCGGGCTCCTCGCCGCGTGCGGACGACCTTCATCGGCGCTCGACCGCCGGCATGGGGTACAGCGGCTCCGCCGGGCCGGGGCCCTCGGCCAGGGCGCGCAGCGCGAACAGGTCGGCCGCCCGAGGGGTCCGGACCCTGTGGGTCTCGACCGCGCCCGGGGCCTCGTCGCAGACCGCGAGGACGACCGGCTGCCCGGCCAGCAGGCGGCCGCACTCGGCGGCCTCGACGACCCGCGGCGGCTCGAGCCGCGCGAGCCCGGCCCCGTCGCGCCGGTAGCGGGCCAGGCTCCAGTGCAGGCGCCGCGCGTCGAGCGCGACCCAGGCCTCCTGGCCCGGAGTGAGGCGCTCGCGCCCGAGCCAGGCCACGACGTCGGTGCTGTACAGGCTCTCGACCGGTCGGTCGTGCAGCACGCGCAGCGTGTGGGCGATCGACAGCCCGATGCGCAGCCCGGTGTACGAGCCCGGGCCCCGGTCGACGAGGATCGCCTCGACGTCGTCGAGGCCGACCCCGGCCTGGGCGAGGACGTCGGCGAGCGCGACGTGGAGGCCGCTGCCCTCGCCTCGGCGAGCCCGGCCCGCGGCTCGAGCACCCGGCCCCGGCCGACAGCGCGACCGAGACCTCGGCGAGCCGTCTCGATCGCCAGGAGCACGCCCGCGCCGCTCATCGCGCCCGTCGGTCCCGCCCGGCGGCTCCGCCCTCGCGCCTCATGCGCCGACGGCCCCGCGCACGGGCCCGGCCAGGCGCTCGCACAGCTCGCGGACGAGGCCCTCCTCGGGGCCCTCGAGCATGACCCGGCACAGGTCCTCGGTCCCGGAGTAGCGCAGCACGACGCGGCCCTCGTCCCCGAGCCGCTCCTCGATCTCGCGCTGGACGTCCTGGACGGCCGGGATCCGGGCCAGGTCGGGCTTCTCGTGCACGCAGCGGACGTTGAGCAGGAGCTGCGGGTAGGCGCGGAAGCGGTCGGCCTCGGCCGACAGCCGCCGGCCCGGGACCAGCAGGCGGGCTCGAGGCAGGTCCACAGCCCGTCGCCGGTGAAGGCGTGGCGCGGCCGAAGATCACGTGGCCCGAGTTCTCGCCGCCTAGCTCGAGCCCCGCGGCCTCCATCGCGGCCACGACCGAGCGGTCCCCGACCGGCGTCTCGACGACGCCGATGCCCTCGGCGGCGAGCAGCCGGGACAGGCCGAGGTTGCTCATGACCGTGGCCGCCATGCGGCGCGCCGGCAGCCGACCCCGGCCGTCGAGCTCGAGGGCGAGGACCGCGAGCAGGGCGTCGCCGTGCACGACGCGGCCGAGCTCGTCGACGAAGATCGCGCGGTCGCCGTCGCCGTCGAGGCAGAGCCCGAGGTCACAGCCCTCGCGCACGACCTCGGGGGCGATCGTCTCGGGGTGCAGCGCCCCGCAGCCGACGTTGATGTTGCGCCCGTCGGGCCGGTCGAAGCGCGTCACGACCTCGGCGCCGAAGCCGCGCAGGACGTCGGGCACGAGGTGGCTGCCGCCGCCGTTGGCGGCGTCGACGAGGACGCGGAGCCCGGAGAGGTCGAGGCCGGCGAAGGCCTCGGCGACGAAGGCGCGGTAGCCGGCACAGCCGTCGGCCAGCTCCTCGACGCGGACGTCGTCGGACACGCCCGGGGCCGCGAGGCCGTCGACCCCGTGCTCGAGCCGGACCTCGACGGCGTCGCCGAGCTTGCGCCCGTCGGTCCCGAACAGCTTGATGCCGTTGTCGCTCGCGGGGTTGTGCGAGGCCGAGATCATGACGCCGCAGGCCCAGTGCCCGAGCCGCGTCGAGTGGGCCAGGGCCGGGGTCGTCAGCTGGCCGGCGTTGGCGCAGCCGGCGCCCCCGGCGGCGAGGCCCGCGGCGAGGGCCCGCTCGATCCCGGGCGCAGACTCCCGGCCGTCGTGGCCGAGGAGGACGCGGGCGCCCGCGGGCAGCTCGGCGGCCAGGGCCCGCCCGAGCCGGGCCAGCGTGGCCGGGTCCAGGGGCGGGTGGTGGGCCTTGCCGCGGATGCCGTCGGTGCCGAACAACCTCATGCCGGCGAAAGGTAGCCCATCCAGGGGCCCAGGGAAGGGCTCGCCGCGCTCCCTACTGCCGGCGCTTGACCTGGACCAGGCCGCGGACGTGGACGCGGAGGTCCCGCCCGATCCGGAACTGGTCGTCGTAGCAGGCGAAGTGGGGCTCGAGCGCCTTGTAGAACTGCAGCGGGTCGGCGGCGTTGCGGAAGTCCTGGTCGACGACGCCCATGTCGACCGTGGCCCGGAGGTTGCGCCGGACCCAGGACTCGCCGCGCTGCTTGAGCAGCTCGGTCAGCCGCGAGTCGTACGAGTAGATCTGGATCTTGACGTGCTCGTCGACGACGAAGTCCTTGGGCTCGAGCTCGGAGGCCTGCCAGTCGGCGCGCACCGGGACCTGCCAGGTCTGGGTCTCGTCCCCGAGCGGGAACCGCGGCGGGTCGGGGGCGACCTCGATCGAGACCTTGACGTCGACGGCCATCTGCAGCGTCTTGAACCGGTCGAGCAGCTTGAGCTCGAACTCGAGCCGCGGGCGGGACTGGCTGCTGGCGTTGAAGTCCTTCTTCTCGAGCTCGGCCGGGGCCTCGCGGCAGTCGACCTTGAACAGCGTCCGGGCCGCCTTGGCCTCCTCGAGGAGGTTGGCCGGGCCGCGCAGGATCACGCGGTCGGGCTCGAAGCGCATGCTGTCCTTGAAGATGCGCTTCTCCCACGAGCTGACCGGCTCGGGCAGCTCGAGCTGCACCGTCGCCGGGTCGGGCTTGAAGCTGTGCTGGCCCGAGGCGACGAACTTGACCTTGATCGCCGCCGGCTCCATCGAGTCGAGGAACGGCTGCAGCTCCGCCGGGTCGGTCCGGATGTCCTCGAGCTTGACCGTCGCCGTGAACTCCTTGGACTCCCGCTCGCCGGGGTCGAGCTCGGCGTAGAGGGTGACCTGGTTCTGCAGGTCCGAGCGCACGAAGCGCCCCGGGCCGACGAACGTGAACCGGACCTGCCGGTCCTGCAGCCGCTTGTCGAAGGCGTCGAAGAAGCCGACCGCCTCGTACGGGGTCTCGGTCTCGGGCAGGCGCAGCGTCAGGCCGCGCTCGGCCCGCGGCAGCGCGGCCGCGCCGCCGGCCTGGACGCGGATCGGCACGTCGACGTTCTGGGTCTGCCGGACGCGGTCGTTGAGCGTCTTCCACAGCAGCACGGCCAGCACGAGCGACAGCGGCAGCGGCCACCGGCTGCGCATCTCCTTGACCGGGTCGACCTCCGCCCCGGCCTTCTTGCGCCGCCTGTACCTCACGCCTTGGCCTCCTCGGCGGGCTGGACCTGGTCCGTGCCGAGGCCGAGGAAGGCCCTGAGCTCGTCCTCGCGCAGGTCGTAGTGGAGCCGGCCCTGGGTCGCGACCGAGATCGCGCCCGTCTCCTCGGAGACGACGATGACGAGCGCGTCGCACTCCTCGGCCAGCCCGAGGGCCGCGCGGTGGCGCGTGCCGAGGCGCTTGGAGATCTCCTCGTTGCGCGACAGCGGCAGGACCGCGCCGGCCCCGATGACCCGGTCGTCCTGCATGACGACCGCGCCGTCGTGCAGCGGGCTGCCCGGGAAGAAGATCGTCTCGAGCAGCATGTGGTCGACCTTGGTGTCGAGCTGGGTCCCGCCGTGGGCGTACTGCGTCAGCGACGCGACCTGCTCGATCGCGATGATCGCGCCGACGCGGGCCTTGCCGAGGTTGCGGCAGGCGATCAGGACCTGCTCCATGACCTCGCTGTCGCGCTTGAACCACTTGCCGAACAGCCGGCCGATCATCTGCTGGTCGCCGAGGTGCGTGATGCCGCGGCGGATCTCGGGCTGGAACACGATGATCAGGCCGAGCACGGCCGTGTTGACGAGGTTGTTGAACACGACCTCGAGCCGCGAGAGCTGGAACGTCTCGATCAGGACGACCGAGGCGATGAACACGCTCGTGATCAGGATCGTCAGCCCGCGGATGACCCCCGAGCCCCGCGTCTCGAGCAGGAACTTCAGGATCAGGTAGAAGAAGCCCGTGAAGATCAGGATCTCCAGCGCGGCGCGCAGGAGCTCCTCGTTGAGCCAGGCGGGGAGGATCTGGAGCGGGGGGGTCATGGACCTGCGTCCGGGGCGAGGGGGCGAGGGGCCTGTCCCCCTTCTCAGGTCGGCTCGTCCCCGGCCGCGGTTGAGGATGCCTGCGGAAATCCGGAGCCCGTCCCACGGAGCACCCGCAAGGCCTGGACAGCGTAACCGGGTCGGTGCACGCGGTGAACCGAGACCCCCATGCCATGGCACCATGCCGTCAACGCCAGGGTCGCCTGGTCGCGCTCGCTCGGCGGTGGCGGGTCGCGCTCGTCGAGCAGCCGCGCGGTGACGGCCTTGCGGCTCAGGCCCAGGAGGACGGGGTGGCCCAGGGCCCGGAGCGTCGGCAGGCCGTGGAGCAGCGCCAGGTTGTCCTCGTGGCGCTTGCCGAAGCCGATGCCGGGGTCGAGCAGGAGCCGGTCGGCCGCGACCCCGGCCGCCCGCGCGGCGTCGACGGAGGCCAGGAGCTCGGCCGCGACCTCGGCCAGGCAGTCCCCGTAGCCGGGGTCCCGCTGCATCGTCGCCGGCTCCCCGCGGCTGTGCATCAGCACGAGGCCGGCGCCGGCCTCGGCGACGGCCCCGGCCAGGGCCGGGTCGTGGCGCAGGCCCGACACGTCGTTGATCCAGTCGGCGCCGAGCTCCAGGGCGGCCCGGGCCACCGCGGCCTTGCGCGTGTCGACCGAGAGGACCGCGTCGGTCGCGCGCCTGAGCCCGCCGAGGACCGGCAGGAGGCGGGCGAGCTCCTCCTCGAGCGGGACGGTCCGCGCCCCGGGCCGGGTCGACTCGGCGCCGAGGTCGAGGATCGCGGCCCCGTCCTCGACCATGTGCAGGCCGGCCGCGACGGCGTCGTCGGTACCCGCTGGCGTAGGCGCCGCCGTCCGAGAACGAGTCCGGCGTCAGGTTGAGGATGCCCATGACCCGGGCCGCGCGGGGCTGACGCGAGGGCCGGGCGGCCGGGCCGGCCCGGGACCTCGTAGAGGTCTCGGGTGAGCGCGTCGAGCGCGGCCGCCAGCGCCGGGGCCTCGCGACGGAGCCGGTCCGGTGGGCCCTCGACCTCGGCGCCCCCGGGCTCGACCCTGAACCTGGCCCACAGCAGCCGGCCGCCCGGGTCCCTGGCCTCCGCCAGGACCCGCACGAGGCCGCGCGGGCCCCCCGTCACGAGGTCGCGAGGCCCTCGGCCCCGCTCAGGCCCAGGTCGTCCTCGGGGCTGCGCACGCCCTCGGGGCGGGCCTCCTCCTCCGGCTGCGGCTCCTCGGCCGCCTCACCGGCGCCCGGCTCGTGCGTCCTGAGGTCGTCGACCCCGACGCCGTCGATGAGGAGCTGGAGCTCCTCCCCCGTGATCGTCTCGAAGCGCAGCAGCGCCTCGGCGATGCGGTCGAGGATCGGCCGGTCCTCGATGAGGATCGTGCGGGCCCGCTCGTAACCGGCGTCGATGACCTTGCGGACCTCCTCGTCGATCATGCGCGCGGTCTCGTCGCTGATCTCCTTGCTGAGGAAGGCCTCGGCGCCGAGGTAGTAGTTCTCGGACGAGATCGTGTGGTTGACCGGGCCCACGCGGTCGCTCATGCCGAGCTCGGTGACCATCGTCCGCGCGATGCGCGTGGCCTGCTTGATGTCGTTGGACGCGCCGGCCGAGATGTCGCCGAAGACGATCTCCTCGGCGATGCGCCCGCCGAAGGCCATCGCGATGTGGCCCTCGAGCTTGGACTTGCGCCAGTTGTACTCGTCGCGCTCGGGCAGGAACATCGTCGCGCCCAGCGCCATGCCGCGGCTGACGATCGTGATCTTGTGGACGGGGTCCTGCCCTGGGATCCGGGCGCCGACGAGGGCGTGCCCGGCCTCGTGGTAGGCCGTGACCCGGCGGTCCTCCTCCTCCATCTTGCGCGACTTCTTCTCGCGCCCCCAGCGCACGCGGTCGCGGGCCTCCTCGCAGTCCTCGAGCGTGACCTCCTCCTTGTTCTTCATCGCCGCGAGGATGGCCGCCTCGTTGATCAGGGCCGCGAGCTCGGCGCCGGAGAACCCCGGCGTGGCGCGGGCCAGCCGCTCGAAGTCGAGGCTCTTGGTGTGGCGGATCTTCTTGGCGTGGACGCGGAGGATCTGCTCGCGCCCCTTGACGTCCGGGAGGTCGATGACGACCTGGCGGTCGAAGCGGCCGGGCCGGAGCAGGGCCGGGTCGAGGACGTCGGGGCGGTTGGTCGCGCCGATCAGGATGATGCCCTCGTCGGTGTCGAAGCCGTCCATCTCGACGAGGATCGCGTTGAGCGTCTGCTCGCGCTCGTCGTGGCCGCCGCCGACGCCGGAGCCGCGCTTGCGGCCGACGGCGTCGATCTCGTCGAGGAAGACGATGCACGGCGAGCTCTCGCGGGCCTGCTTGAACAGGTCGCGGACGCGGCTCGCGCCGACGCCGACGAACATCTCGACGAAGTCCGAGCCCGAGATCGAGAAGAACGGCACGTCGGCCTCGCCGGCGATGGCGCGGGCGAGGAGCGTCTTGCCGGTGCCCGGGGGGCCGACGAGCAGGACGCCGCGCGGGATGCGCCCGCCGATCTTCTGGAACCGGCTGCGGTTCTTGAGGAACTCGATGACCTCGCGGACCTCGTCCTTGGCCTCCTCCATGCCCTCGACGTCGGCGAAGGTCACCCGCGTGTGCTTCTCCTTGTTGTAGCGGTGCGCGCGCGACCGCCCGAAGGACAGCACGCCGCCCGAGCCGCCCGGGGAGCGCATCTGGCGGATGATGAAGAACCAGAACAGGCCGATGATCAGGATCCAGGGCGCGATCGTGCCGAGGAGGAGGTAGAGGAACGGGTTGGCCTCGCGGACCTCGTAGCTCGACGACGGGTTGCCGGCGACGTCGGTGACGTGGACGCCCTTGGCCGCGAACAGGCCGGCGAGCCCCGTCAGCGTCGTGTCCGAGGAGTCGGACGGCGGGACAAGGACGTAGCTCTCGTCGTTGCCCCTCTGGATGATCGCCGTCAGGTAGCGGCCCGGCGGGTCGGTCTCGCCCGCGGTGCGCTCGGTGTCCTTGCTGCGCGGCGGGTTCCAGGTCACGAACCAGGCCTGGACGACGCGGATCTCGCCCTTCTTCAGCTCGTCGGCGAACCGGGCCAGGCCCTCGGGGCCCTGGTAGGTCGTGCGGTCGAGCTGGTGGGCCTGGAGCGTCAGCATCTCGGCGCGCATGTCGTCGCCGAGCTTGCCGACCGAGACCTCGTACTGGACCTTGCGCCCGCTCTCGCGGGCCGTGCCGATGAGCTGGCCGTCCTGGGTCTCGACGACCTTCTCGAACTCGCCGTTGAGGACCTTGTTGCGGAACTCGTAGAGCGAGACCCGGCCCTCCCGCGGCGGGCCGCTGACCGCCCAGAACAGCGTCAGCAGCAGCAGGAAGATGATGAACACGCCGCCCATGCCCTTGGGCTTCTGGGGCCGCGTCTGGTTCTGCTTGTCGCCGTTGCCTTGCTCGGGTCCTTGGGTCATCGCTCCGCTTCCCTGGGCCGCCCACGGGCGGGGGTGAGGCCCTTTCTAAGCCCCCCCGGGCGCCACTTCACGGGGTCCGTGCGGGGAATCGGGCCCCGCCGCCGCCGGCGGGCTCAGAGGACCTGGACGACGGCCGTCAGGATCTTGCGCGACAGGTCGGGGATGGTCTCGCGCGTGGCCGAGTCGAGGTCCTCGCCGACCGGGGCCCGGAACTCCGCCCAGTCCAGATGTTTCCCTCGGTAGATCTCCTCGCCGGTCTGAAGGTCGATCACGACGACCTCGACCGCGAGGTAGGCCGCGGCCTCCTCGACGGCGCCCTCGGGCGCGTCGCTGATCGGCCGGCCGCCCTCCTCGACGAGCGTGACCCGCAGGAGGGCGTCGGCCGAGCTCCGGGTCGCCGGGACGAGGCCGGTGTAGACCGTCAGGTCCCGGCCGAGCTGCCGCGTGAGGTCCTGGTCCAGGCCCTGGCGGAAGCTCAGGTTGTCGACGGCCTCGATCGCCATCCGCCGGATCGAGCCGCCGGGCCGGCCGTAGCCGTGGGTGTAGCCGCAGGCCGGGCCGAGGCCGGCCAGGCACAGGGCGAGCAGCGGCAGGAGGCCGCGGGGCCGGTCCGCGCCGGGCGTCGGGGGTCGGGGCCGCGCGCTCACCGCTGCACCGCCTCGCGCTGGGTCTCCTCCTCGGGCAGGGACGGGATCGTCTTGCCGTCCCGGGGCTCGGGGCTCGAGCCGGCGCGGATCAGCTCCTTGGCGTCGGCGACGATCCCGCGGGCCTCCTCGCCGAACGGCGTCTCGGGGTTCTCGAGCACCTTCTCGGCCGCGCGCAGCGCGCCCCAGCCGCTGCCGATGCGGCGGTAGAAGCGGGCGATGCGCATGTGCTTGGACTCGAGCCAGAACAGCACGCGGGACAGGGCCGCCCGGGCCTCCTCGAGGTGGGCCTGGTCCTTGGCCCCGCCGGCCAGGTAGCCGGCCAGCTCGCGGCGGGCCAGCTCGAGCGCGCCGAGGTCGTAGTCGGGGCCGTTGACGAGGCGGTAGTGGGCCATCGCGAACCGGAACTCGGCCCACTCGCGCCACTCGCTGTCCTGGCCCTGCTCGAGGAGCTCGCGGAACCGGGCGATCGCGCGCGTCCAGTTCTGCTGCTGGTACGCGGCCTCGCCGAGGATGCGGAGGGCGTCGTCGAGGTAGACCGAGGCCGGGTACTCGACGATGAAGTGCTCGAGGATGGCCTCGGCGTCGCCGAGGTCGGTCCACAGGCCGAGGAAGCCGCCGCCGCGGGCCGCGAGCCTGGCCCCGGCCTGGAACTCGATCGTCTCGGCGTCCTTGAGCAGGGGGCTGTCCCCGTGCTCGCGGGGGAACTGCTTGATCGACTTGTAGGCGTCGTAGAGGTCCCCGTCCCCGAGCTGGGCCCGGGCCAGGGCGACCTCGTAGCGCTCGAGGGCGCGGCCGCGGTAGCTGCGCGGGTCGACGGCGAGGAGGAGCTGCTTGGCCGCCCCGGGCTGGCCGCCCTGGAGGTACTGCTCGGCCCGCTCGAGGGCCTCCTGGGCCGTCGCCGGCATCTCCTGCGGCGCCGAGCTGCAGGCGGCGGCCAGGACCAGGAGCAGGCAGGGCACGCTCCGCGGGGTGCTCATGTCCTGATTCTCGGAGGCGCGCCCCCCTCGGCAAGCTCGGCCTCGGCGAACAGCGCCGGCGGCAGCGCGACGCGCGGCTCCTCCTCGAGCCGCCAGCGCCACAGGTCGTCGACGAGGCGCTCCAGCTCGGCCAGGGGGCCGGCCGGCAGGGCCAGGCCGGGCAGCGCCCGGCCCGGGGTCGCGAGCAGCCGCCGCGCGAGCGTGGCCAGGGCGGCGTCGACCGGGCGACCGCCGCGGTCGAGGGCGACGAAGCCGCCGGCCTCGGGGGCGAAGCCGACGCGCCCGCGCTCCGGCAGCGGGGCGTCGCTCAGCGGGCAGCGGTCGAGCGGGGGCAGGAGGCCCTGGCCGTCGAGCAGGCGCAGGGCCAGGGCCACGTGGACGGCCCGGAGCCGGGCGCGCGGCGCGGCGCGCAGCAGGCGCAGGCCACCGTGCAGGAGGTCGAAGGCCTGGGCGTCGACGCGGCCCTCGGGCATGGCCAGGCGGATGCCCTCGACGAGGCGGTAGGCCAGGGCCCGGCGCAGCGGGTCGTGGCGGAACGGGGCGTTGCCCTCGGTCACGCGGAAGGCGTAGAGGCTCTGCAGGCCCCGGCCGGCGCGGACCGAGACGCGGGCCTCGCCGACGTGGAGGAGGTCGATCGCGCCGAGGAACGGGCTCCTGGGCCGGTGGGCGCCCTTGGCCAGGAACGCCAGCCGGCCGAAGTCGCGGGTCATGAGGCCGACGATGCGGCTCGACTCGCGGAAGTCGGAGCGGCGGAGGACGATCGCGAGGGTCTTGCGGGTCGCGGTCACGGCCGGCGCTCGGCGGGCGGCGTCATGCCTGCTGCCGGTCGAGGACCTGCAGGCGCAGGCGCTCGACCCGGCGCGGGCCGGCCTGCAGGACCGTGATCCGCGCGTCGTGGGCCACGAGGCCCTCCCCCGGCCGCGGGACCTTGCCGAGGCGCTCGAGCACGAGGCCGCCGATGGTCTCGTACTCGTCCGACTCGGGCAGCGAGAGGCCCAGGGCCTCGTTGATGTCGTCGATGCGGACCTTGGCGTCGACCTCGGCGAGCCGGCCCTCCTCGAGGATCTTGAGCGGGACCGAGGTCTCGACGGCGTCGTACTCGTCGCTGATGTCGCCGACGATCTCCTCGACGATGTCCTCGAGGGAGACGAGGCCCGCCGTGCCGCCGTACTCGTCGACGACGATCGCGACGTGCAGGCGCTTGGCCTTGAACTCGCGCAGGAGCTCGCCGGCCTTCTTGCTCTCGGGCACGAAGTACGGCTCGCGGCTGTGCTCACCGACCGGGGCCTCCATGAGGGCGGGATCGTCGTCGATGGCCAGGCGCACGGCGTCGCGGACGTAGAACATGCCGACGACGTCGTCGAGCTTCTCCTTGTAGACGGGCAGGCGCGAGTGCCCCGAGGCCAGGGCCTGGCGCATGGCCTCCCGGAGCGGCGTCGCGGCCTCGAGCGCGATGACGTCGGTCCGCGGCGTCATGACGTGGGCGACGTCGCGCTTCTGGAAGTCGACGATGTTCTCGATCCAGTCCTTCTCCTCGTCGTGGAGGGCCTCGCCCTCGTCCGTGTCCTCGACGGCGGCGCGGATCTCGTCGGCGAGGTTGTCCTGGTCGCGGACGTCCTCGACCTCCTTGCGGATGCCCAGGAGGTTGCGGACGAAGAAGCGCGTGACGAAGTCGACGAGCCAGGTGACCGGCAGGAACAGGATGCGCAGCCCGCGGAGCAGGGTCAGCGTCCGGTGGACGATCGGCTCGGCGCGGTGCAGGGCGACGCCGTGGGGCAGGACCTCGCCCAGCAGGGCCGAGGCCACGAGGGCGAGCAGGATGCCCATCAGGCCGGCGGGCCACGGCGACGACTCGGGGTCGACGAGGGTGCTGCCGTAGATCGCCAGGCCGATGCCGAGGTACTGCAGCAGCGAGCAGGGCACGACGTAGCGGTCGGCCTCGTCGAGCTCGGCCTCCAGCTCCTCGAGGGCCTTGGCGTCCTGGCCGGGCCGGCGCTCGAGCTGGTTGATCAGCCGCGACGGCGAGAACTGCTGCAGGGCCGTGCGCAGCGTGCCGCCGACGAAGGCCAGGAGCAGGCCGAGGCCGATCCACAGCTCCGCCAGGGCGACGTCGTCGGGGCCGAGGATCAGCCCCGCGCGGCCCTGCTCGAGGAGCGGCAGGAGGGAGAGTGACGAGAGGGGCAGGAGCGCCGGGCGGCCGGGCCGGTCCGGCGTGGCGGACGGGTCGGGCTCTTCGCCGGCCTCGCCGCCTTCGGCCGAGGAGGGACTGGCGCCCTCCGGACTGTCGGTCATGCGATGGGTTCCTCCGGGCCCGGCTCCGGGCCGGGACCGCAACTGGTGGGTCGAGGATAGGGGGTCGCGAACCGCGGGATCAAGGGGGCCCGTTCCCGGGCCGGGCGGCGCGGGGCCTCAGTCGACATCGATCGAGAACCGGTTGCGGCCCATGTCCTTGCTCGCGTAGAGGGCCCGGTCGGCCCGCGCCAGGAGGCTGTCCATGCTGTCCTCGCGGCGGAGCTCGGTCAGGCCGATCGAGACCGTGACCGGGATGCCGATCCCCCGGCCCGCCTCCTCGACGGCGCGGTAGATCCGGGCCGCGACCAGGGAGGCCTCCTCGACCGAGGTCTCGGCCTGGACGACGAGGAACTCCTCGCCGCCGATGCGGGCCGCGATGTCGGTCCCGCGGACCTCCTGCTGCAGGACCTGCCCGACCATGCCGAGGATGCGGTCCCCGGTCAGGTGGCCGTAGGTGTCGTTCCAGTTCTTGAACCGGTCGAGGTCGAGCATCAGCACCGACATCGGCAGCTCCTTGCGCCGCGCGCGCAGGATCTCGCGGTCGAGCTGGAGCAGGGCCGCGCGCCGGTTGAGGAGCCCGGTCAGCGGGTCGGTGAACGCGTCGCGCTGGCTGCGGCGGTCGCGGCGGCGGAGCATCAGCCCGGTCAGGTTCTGGCCCCAGACGCCGACGAGCGCCATCGCCCGGTCGGGCTCGCGGTAGAGGCCGCCCTGGCGCAGGCTCCACGCCTGGTCGAGGAGCAGGAAGCCGTGCAGCATCGAGCCGCCGGCGACCGGCACGACGAGGCAGGAGTCGGTGCCGAGGTGGTCGAGCAGGTTGTGCGCGAAGTTCTCCTGCCGGGTCAGGACCATCGGCGCGCAGGAGCCGGCGATCTTGCCGATCAGCGCCGTCTCGATCGCCGACGGCGTGATCTTGCGCGTGCCGACCTTGACCCGCGTGCCGTCGTGCTTGAGGCGGACGATGCAGGTCTTGCCGGTGCCGAGCCACTGCAGGAAGAACGCGCGGTCGCAGGACAGGTAGCGGGCGCAGTTGCCGACGAGGATCCGCAGCAGGCTCTTGAGCCCGCGCTCCTCGCCGACGGCGAGCAGGCGGACGATGCCCTCCTCGAGCGCCGGCGCCGGCTCCGCGCGGTCGACCTGGGCCGCGAGCTGGATGTCCTCGACGGCCGGCGACGTGCGCAGCAGCCCGATGTCGAGGCCGACGTCGGTGAGGCGGGCGGCGACGGTCTCGTGCAGCCGGCGCGTCAGCCGGACGAGCTCGTCGTCGTCGAGGAAGGACAGGTCGCCGCGCTCGAGCGTGCCGGCCAGGGCCGGGTGGGTGAAGCCGGCGAGCATCGCCAGGGCCTCGCCGGCGATGACGATGCGGGCCAGCGGCAGGTGCTCGTCGAGGCGGATCTCCGCGCTCAGCGTCGCGAGCCACGAGACCTGGTAGGCCTCGGGGAGGTTCCACGAGCGGCTCCAGTCCATGACCCCGATGTGCCCGGGCTGGCCGCGCAGGACCTGGTGGCAGGCCGCGCCCAGCGCCGCGAGGTCGTGGACCAGGGCGCAGCCGAACGCGAGGTCGGGGTCGACCCGCGACTCGAACGGGTCGAGGTCGGCGAGGCTGCGCGCCGCCTCGGCCGTGGCCAGGGCGTGGAGCCAGAGCTCGAACAGCGGGCCGGGGTCGGCGACGACCTCGGTCCGGCCGCGGACCATCGAGGTGATCGGGGTCGGGCCGAGCACCTGGAAGATCTGGGCCGCGGTCGTCGCGGCGTCCTGCCCGGGCTCGCGCTGGATCGGTGCGTTGGCCGCGCGCAGGGCGCGCAGCCGCAGCACGGGATCGACGTCCAGCAGCCGCTGGAGCCTCGCGTCCTGGGTCCCTGGCCCGAGACTCCAGGCTGGTACGAGGGACAGCAGCGACGGGAGGCCGGCCAGCGGGTCGAGTGGGTTCGCGCTCCGGACTTCCAAGTCAGCGTTCTCCGGGCCGGATCCGGCCGCTCCCTTGATCGGCCGATTCCCGGTGCTCCTGTTGGCTTTTTGGCTGGCCCCGGCCCGGCCGCGAGGCCAGCAGCAGCGGGCCCTGGAGCCCGACCCGGGCGAGGGCCGCCGGGTTGGCCGGGTGGGGCCCCTGCCCGGATTCCGGACGCCGGGGCGGCGGGCAGGGACCGTGCGGCCCGCCCCGGATCCGCACATGTGGCTGTGCCGATCCGCACATGTAGCGATTTGGTCCCAACCAGGATCCTGTCCCAGGTGGGCCACGACCTGATCGAAGTGACGGCGAGACAAGGGCTTGCCGACGCTGGTGCGGGGATTTTCGCCATGGCGAGGGGTGTTGGCAGGCTCTTCGCAATGCCCCGGCCATGAGAACCGTGCAGGAGACATCCCGGGTCGAGGAGGCCGCCCCGGGGGAGAGAGAGCGGGAGATCCGCCGCTGCACCGAGCTGCTCGCCGACTTTGCTCGCACGGGCGACAGTGAGGTGTTCGACGAGATGGCCCGGACCGCGCGGCCTTTCCTTGACCGTCGGGCCGCCCTCGAGGTGTCCCGGCTCAGCCCGGACCTGGATCCGGACGAGGTGGTGCAGGAGACCCTGCTCAACCTCTATCGCTACGGACGGGGCTTCCGACCGGAGGTCCCGTACGCCTTCTCGACCTGGGTCGGTCGGATCCTGCGCAACGTCGTGCTGCGCATGCTGCGCGTCCGTCGCCGGCAGCAGCTCGTGTCGCTGCAGGACCTGACCGGGTTGGAGATCGAGGAGTGCGCCAGCCGTGGCCCGGTCCGCATGGTCCTGGACGAGGAGGAACGGGTCCGGCTCGGCCGCGACCTCGGCCTCCTCCTGCAGCTCTGCTACCGCAGCTACGAGGGCCTGACCGAGCTCCAGCGCTCGGTCCTCGATCGCGTCGCGGGCCTCGGCCACAGCTACAAGGAGATCGCGGCCGAGCTCGGCATGCGCGTCGAGGCGGTCAAGATGGTCGCCTTCCGCGCGCGCCGTCGGCTGTCGTCCGACATGGAGCGGGTGGCCGGCTGAGCTGTCGCCTCGAGGGGTCGGCCCGTGTCCCCCGCGGCCGACCCCCGGAGGTCCTCGGCTACACGAGCTGCAGCAGGCGCGGCCAGCGCCGGTCGAGCTGCTCCCCGGCGAGGACCGTCGCGACGGCATACAGGAGCAGCGACAGCACGAGCCCCAGCGGCAGGGTCAGGCCGTAGCCGAGGAACGGCAGCCGGTCGCCGAGCAGGGCGGGGGAGAAGCCCACGGCGAGCACGATCGCGACCGGCACGAAGCCGCCGAGCGTCAGGACCGAGCGCAGCACGGCCCACAGGCAGCCCTCCTGGCCGGTGCGCTCCTGGCCGAGCACGCGCTTGCCGCGCTGCGGGCTCGGGCTCGGCAGCAGGACCGAGACGAGGTTGCCGACGCCGAGCAGGATCGGCGTGGCCAGCAGCAGGATGGCCATGAGCCGGAGGACCTCGTCGACGGGGTACGGGCCGCCGCCCTGCCACATCGCGAGCAGGCCGAGCAGGGGCACGAACAGCAGGTCGGTCGTGCCCAGGAACTGGAGCTGGGCGACGTTCTTGCCGGTCAGCAGCACGGCGCCCCGGATCGGCAGCAGGGCCGACTGGCGCAGGGCCGGGCCCTCGAGGCCGAGGGCGTTCATCAGGAAGCCGGCCTCGGCGAAGACGAGGACGAACCCGGCGAACATCAGCCCGCTGCCCTCGCCGTCGGGCCCGAGGCTGCGGCCCATGACCAGCAGGACGACGACCAGGGCGCACTGCTGGACGAACAGGCTGCGCAGGAAGGGCTCGCGCCGGAGCGTGTCGAGCTCCTTGCCGTAGACCGCGCCGACGGCCGGCGGCAGCGCGGCCCCGAGCAGGCGCCGGAGCCGCCCGCGCCGCTCGTCGATCGCGCGCTCCGGCGTCGCGATCGCGATCTCGCCGTGGAACGCGGCCAGGGTCAGCTTGACGCCGAGCGGCATGACGGCGAGGAGGAGGGCGACGAGCGCGAGCAGGACCGAGGCCTGCTCGAGGGGGTCCATGTACGGGAGGCCGGCGGTCCACAGCGGCGGCAGCAGCAGCCGCAGCGGTGCCGTGTCGACCTTGCCGACGAGGGCGACGAGGTCCGCGTTGCCCTCGGGGGCGTCGAACCCGAACAGCACCGGGCGCAGGGCGATGTAGGTGCCGATGACGATCAGCGGCGTCAGCAGCGCGAGGAGGTCGGCGAACAGCCGGCTGCGCAGGACGTTGAGCAGCACGAGCACGAGGCACTGGACGACGGCGAAGACGAGGAGCAGCTCGAGGAACAGGCCGGCGACGAACAGCGAGGCCGCGAGCGGGCCCGGGGCCGCGGCCAGGCCGGGCAGCAGCAGGATCGGCACCCACAGCAGGAGGCCGGCGTTGAGGAAGTGGCCGAGCGCGCTCGACAGGAACACCAGCGACGGCCGCAGCGGGTACTGGAACAGGCGCCCCGGGTCCATGGCCTCGTTGCCGCGGAAGCCGATCAGCGGGCCGAGCAGCAGGAACAGCGTGACCGTGATGAACGCGACGTCGGCCAGCGTGCGGGCGTCGGCCTGGCGCATGAGCTGGTGCTGGTGGGCCAGGGAGCTGCCGACGGCGAGGCCGAGCACGGCCATGAGGCAGACCGTCAGCGTGCCGACGACGAGCAGCGCCCCGCGCCCCTGGTAGCGGCGCAGGGACAGCAGCAGGCGGACCTTCAGGAGGAGGAGGAGTCGAGCCACGACAGGTCCGCCTCCGCTGCGCCCGGGTCCTCGACGAGGGTCAGGAAGACCTCGGCCAGGTCGGTGCCCGCCGGCAGCCCGGCCTGCCCGGCCAGCTCGTCGCGCGTCCCGACCGCGCGGAGCCGGCCCTGGTCGAGGATCGCGATGCGCGAGCACAGCTTCTCGACGATCTCGAGGATGTGCGACGAGAAGAACACCGTCGTGCCGGTCGTGACGAGGCGGGCCAGGATGCGCCGGATCGTCAGGCTCGTGCGGGCGTCGATGCCGTTGAACGGCTCGTCGAGGAACAGCACGCGCGGCCGGTGGAGCAGGGCACAGGTCAGCACGACCTTCTTGCGCATGCCCATCGAGCAGTCGACGAGGAGCTTGCGCCGGTCGGTCGCGGCGAGCTCGAGCAGGTCGAGCAGCTCCCGGCCCCGGCGCGTCACCTCGGCCCGGGGCAGGCCGCGGATCCGGCCCGAGAAGTCGACGAGCTCCTCGACCGTGAGGCGCTCGTAGGTGTGGATCTCCTCGGGCAGGACCCCGATGACGCGCTTGACCTCGAGCGGCGCGGCGAGGACGTCGTGGCCGGCGACCGCCATCCTGCCCTCGGTCGGCAGGAGCATCGTCGTCAGCAGGTTGATCGTCGTCGACTTGCCCGAGCCGTTGGGGCCGAGGAAGCCGAAGAACTCCCCGGGCGGGATGTCGAGGTCGAGGTCGCGGACGGCCCAGGTGTCGCCGAAGCGCTTGCCGAGGTGCCGGGTCGTGATCGCCGGCTCGAGCGCGGGCGGGTCGGGGTTCGGGCTGGGTTCGAGGATCGACAACGGCACTCCCTGGGGCCGGCGGCGCAGGGGCGCGGCCGAGCGGACAAGTTTCCGGGCGCGCCCTCGAAGGTCGAGCCGCTTCGGCGAAACTTGTCGGCCCTCCCCGTCCCCCGAGACCCCGCGATGGCCCAGGAAGTCGACGCCCTCTACCGCCACGTCAAGGAGCTCGTGACCCTCGCCGACGGCCCGGCCGCCGGCGGGGTCCGCGGCGCCGACCTCGCCAAGGCCGAGGTCCACCGCGACCAGGCCATCGCCGTCCTCGACGGCAAGGTCCTCGAGACCGGCCCCGACGCCGAGCTGGCCGAGCGCTACGAGTGCCCGAGCCACGTCGACCTCGACGGCTACGTCGTCGTCCCGGCGTTCTGCGACGGGCACACGCACCCGGCCTTCGGGGTCACGCGCGAGCACGAGTTCCTGCTCCGCTGCCGCGGCGCCGACTACGTCGAGATCGCCCGGGCCGGCGGCGGGATCCTGTCCTCGGTCGAGTCGCTGCGCGGCCTCGACGAGGACGCCCTCGTGCAGCTCGTGTTCGAGCGCTACCTGCGCTTCCTGGCCCTGGGCACGACGACGCTCGAGGCCAAGTCCGGCTACGGGCTGTCGCTCGACGACGAGCTCCGCAGCCTGCGGGCCCTGCGCCGCGCCGCGGCGATGCTCCCGATCACCGTGTCGACGACCTTCCTCGGCGCCCACGAGGTCGCGCCCGAGTTCCGCGACGCGCCGGGGGCCTACGTCGACCTCCTGATCGAGGAGATGCTGCCCGCGGCCCGGCCCCTGGCCGACAGCTGCGACGTCTTCGTCGAGGCCCACGTCTTCGACCTCGACCAGGGCCGGCGCATCCTCGGCGCGGCCCGCGAGCTGGGCTACCGGCTGCGCGTGCACGTCGACGAGATCGAGCCGCTCGGCGGGACCGAGATGGCCGTCGAGCTCGGGGCCGCGTCGGTCGACCACCTGATCCGGATCTCGGACGAGGGCATCGCGGCCCTCGCCGGCTCGGACACGACCGCGACGCTGCTGCCGGGGACCTCGTTCTTCCTGCGCAAGCCCTACGCCCCGGGCCGCCGCCTCGCCGACGCCGGGGCCCTGGTCGCCCTCGCGACCGACTTCAACCCGGGCTCATGCTTCACGCAGAGCCTGCCGATGATCGCGACCCTGGCGCGGCTCAACTACGGCTTCTCGCCCGCGGAGTGCCTCAACGCGATGACGCGCAACGCCGCCGCCTCGCTCGGCCTGTCCGAGGACCGCGGCACGCTGCACCCCGGCAAGCGGGCCGACTTCGCGGTCCTCGACCTGCCGTCGTTCGAGGCGCTCGGCTACGCCTTCGGCGACAACCCGGTGCTGCTGACCGTCGTCGGGGGCCGGCCGGTCGCGATGAACAGCAGCAACGTGCCCGAGGGCCTGGCCGCGCAGTTCGCCGCGGAGGAGTGATGCTGCTCGAGGCCGTGCCCAACTTCTCCGAGGGCCGGCGGCCGGAGGTCGTCGCCGCCATCGGCCGGGCCGCGGCCCGGGTCGAGGAGCTGGCCCTGCTCGACAGCTCGCTCGACGGCGACCACAACCGCGCCGTCCTGACGATGGCCGGGCCGCCCGAGGCGATCGTCGAGGGCCTGCTCGCCGCGGCCGGCGTCGCGCGGTCGTGGATCGACCTCGGCCGGCACGAGGGCGTGCACCCGCGGCTCGGGGCCATGGACGTCTGCCCGGTCGTCCCGCTGCGCGACGCGACGATGGCCGACGCCGTCGCCACGGCCCGCCGCGTCGCCGACCTCCTCGCCTCCGAGGTCGGCCTGCCGAGCCTGCTCTACGGCGAGGCCTGCGAGCTCGAGGCCCACCGCGAGCTGCCCGACCTCCGGCGTGGCGGCCTCGCCGGGCTGCGCGCCCGGCTCGCGGCCGGGGACCGCCTCGACCGCGGCGGTCCGCTGCCGCACCCGACCGCCGGGGTCTGCTGCGTCGGCGCCCGCGAGGTCCTGATCGCGTTCAACGTCGTCCTCGACGGCGACGACCTGGGGGCGGCGCGTCGCATCGCGCGCGCGGTCCGCGGGCGCGACGGCGGCCTGCCGGCGGTCCGCGCCCTCGGCCTGCGGCTGCCGCGCAGGGGGGTCGTCCAGGTCTCGCTCAACCTCCTGGACTGGCGCAGGACCGGCCTCCGCGCGGCCTTCGCGGCCGTCGAGGCCGCCGCCGCCCGGGAGGGGGTCGGGGTGGCCGGCAGCGAGCTCGTCGGCCTGGCGCCGGCCGCGGCCCTCGACGAGGCCACGGCCGCGGCCGTGCGGCTCGAGGGCGGCGCGGCGGGGCGGACGATCGAGGAAAGGCTCCGTGCCAGCGGCCTCTGAGGGGCGGTTCCGGCCCGTTCGGCCCCCGCGGCCATCGGACCGGCCAGAAGTTCCTCGTACACTGCTTCGTCCGCCCGTGCACCGGAGACGCCCAGGAGAGACCCGTTGAGCAGAGTTCCCGCGCCGCGGATGGCCGCCCTGGCCCTCGCCCCGCTCCTGCTGCTGCCCGCCATCCTCGCCGGCGGCGAGACCACCACGACCCAGGACGGGCCGCGGGTGCCCTGCGTCTACTGCAAGGACAAGGGGTTCAAGGAGTGCCGCAAGCACTCCAAGGCCGACCTCGAGCTCGAGGACGACGGCGTCGTCAGGTTCTGCTCCGACCTGGCCTCGTGCAAGGAGTGCCTGGGGACGCTGATGATCGACTGCGACCACTGCAAGAACGCGGCGGTCGAGGAGGACATCGCCAAGCGGGCGGCCAGGCTGCAGGAGTGGCTGGCCATGCGGCGCAAGAAGGTCGACGAGGTCATCGGCCACCAGTGCCTGCAAGGCGCGGGCGACCACGTCGACCTCGTCTGGGACCTCAAGCCGATGATGGTCGGCAAGCGCAAGGTCGGGCCGCACGAGATGCTGCACCTCTACATCCAGCGCATGGAGGCCCTGCGCAAGGACTTCATCGAGGTCGTGCAGATCCCGTCGGTCCAGCAGAAGGCGCGGATCGAGCTCTACGCGTGGCGCGACGGCGGCGACCAGTACGTCGCGGCGTCCAAGTTCGCCGGCCAGGGCTCCAAGGGGCAGGGCGTCAAGTTCCTCGGCTCGACCGCGATCTACACGATGCTCTACGACAAGAGCAAGATCCGCGGGGACGAGGACCTGCACCGCAACTTCGTCCACAACGTCGCCCACCTGCTCCTCGCCAACGCCGACCCGGCGCAATGGATCGGCCAGCTCGGCGGCGGCTGGATCGACGAGGGCTTCGCGCACTACTTCGAGCACCGCCTCGACCTGCAGTGCACGACCCACTGCTTCCAGGAGGTCGCGACCGACATCAACTTCAAGCCCGGCAACTGGCTCGTGCCGGTGCGCCGCAAGGTCGCGGCCGGCCGGCTGCCGTCCTTCGCCGAGGTCGCGGCCAAGAACACCGACCAGCTCGACGGCGTCGAGCACATGCTGGTCTTCAGCTACGTGCACTTCCTGCTCGAGGGGACGCTCGTCGAGAAGGACCACGGCAAGGCCTTCATGCGCCTCGTCGACAAGCTCAAGGCCAAGCAGAGCGCGGGCGAGGCGCTGCGCTACGCCTACAAGATCGGCGCGGCCCAGTTCGAGGAGAAGTGGAAGGAGTGGGTGCTCGAGACCTACCCCACGCGGTGAGGCTCGGCGCGCTCGCCCTGCTGGCGGCCCTGGCCCCGCCCGCGGCGCTGCCGGCCCAGAACACGCTGTCGCGCGACTTCGAGGCCGACTACCTCGCGCGGCGCGAGGCCGAGGTCGACCGGGCCTGGCGCGCGGCCGACGCCACGCGGCGCGAGGACAGCCTGCTGCCGCTGCACCGGGCCCTCGACCTCCGGTCCAACGACGTCCTCAACGGCCAGCGCGCCGACCTCCTGTGCCAGGCCCTCGCCGTGCTGCGCGGCGTCCCCTACGCCAAGGACGAAGCCGGCGAGCTGGTCTGGACCGACGCACAGGCCTGGCGGGACTTCCGGTTCCGGTTCGACTTCTGGCTGCTCGGCCTGCCCGAGGCCGTCGACGCGGCCAAGAGCGAGCTCGACGTGCACCGCATCGCCGAGCTGTTCCGCGGGCGGCTGCCCGAGCTCGGCGCGGTCGTCGGGCCGGAGCAGCGGCTCGGTCCGGGGCGCGTCTACCTGACGGCCCGCGGGGTCTTCGGCCCCGACCGGCCCGAGGACCTCGGCCTGCGCATGGGCCTGCGCGACCTGTCGGGCAAGGTCCTGTCCGACGGCCGCCGCGGCGACAGCGACGACCCCAAGGGCTGGCGCGTGTTCGACCTCATGCTGCCGTTCGACGTCGACGACCTCGCGCCCGGGACCTACGAGGGCTTCGCCGAGGTCCGCTGCGACGGCCGCGCGCCCGGCGCCCTCGCGCCCGACCTGTCGGTCCGCTTCGCCGTGCGCCCCGGCCTGCACCGGGACTACTGGCGCCTGCTCGAGCGGCGGCGGACGCTGCAGCAGCGGCCCCCGGATCGGCGCGGCGACGCCTTCGACGTGGCCCGGCTCGACGTCGCGCTGCGCGAGCTGCATCGCGTCCTCGTGCTCGGCGACGGCTACTGCTTCCGGTCCTGGCCGCTCGAGGCCCTGGCCGAGGCCGAGGACTGTCGGCCGGCAGTGGTGCCGGTGAGGCCCGGCCTGCCTGCCGTACAGACGACGCCTCGAAGATGCGCCGATCCATGCCGCGTCGGCGCGTCCTGTGGCTGCGGCCGTCGACCGCCGACGCCATGACGTCTGGTTCAGGCCGCACCTGGGGCCGTCGTGGGCGATCGAGGGCCTCGGCGTCGACCCGCGGCGGTTCATGCGGGACGGCGAGGTCCACGTCTTCGTCGCCTCCGAGCTCGGCGGCGGCTACCTCGACAGCCTGCGTGCGCGCCTCGGCAAGGCGTTCGGCGTGGCCGACGACGGCCTGACCCTCGTCGGCGTCCTCGACGGCGGCGTCAAGGCGCGCCTCGCCCTCGGCCCCCTCGGCGGCACGTCCTGCGCGGTCCGCCTGATCGCCAGCCACGACGACGGCCTGCCGGTCCTGTCCAGCACCCAGGTCTCGTCGCTGACCCTCGTGCCGGCCCTCGGCCTCCCGACCCCCTCGACCCTCGAGGGCCTCGACCGCCGCAAGGCCCTCCTGCCCGAGGCCGCCCGCGCCCGGCACTCCATCTCCGGCGACCGCATGCGCAGCCTCCACGAGGCCGTCGAGGCCGTGGTGGGGGGGAGCTGAGCCATGCCGTCGAGCGCCAGCACGGACGGCCCCCGCGGGCAGATCGTCGCGATGGGAGGCGGTGGCTTCTCGATGGAGCCCGACAACCTGCTCCTCGACGACTTCATCCTCTCCCTCTCACCCAGACAGCCCGCGAGGATCTGCTTCGTCCCGACGGCGAGCGCCGACTCCGCTGCCTACCTGGTCAGGTTCTACCGGGCGTTCAGCGGCCGGGCGATCGCCACCGACCTGACCGTCTTCGATCCCCCTTCGGTGCCTCGGCGCCCTGCGCACACGTCGGAGCTCCGGAGCTTCGTTGCCGAGCAGGACATCGTCTACGTCGGCGGCGGCAACACCGCGAACCTCCTCGCCATGTGGCGCGCACACGGGATCGATCGGGTCCTGCGCGAGGCCTGGGAGGCCGGCAAGGTCCTGGCCGGCATCAGCGCCGGGATGATCTGCTGGTTCGAGGACGGGCTCACGGACTCCTTCGGCGCCCTGCAGCCGCTCGGCGACGGGCTCGGCTTCCTGTCCGGCAGCGCCTGCCCGCACTACGACGGTGAGGTCGGGCGCCCGGAGGCCTACCGGCGGGCGATCGCCGAGGGTATGGCCGCGGGCTACGCGGCGGACGACGGCGCCGCGCTCCACTTCCGGGGAACGGAGCTCGTGGAGGTCGTCGCGTCGAGAGCGACGGCGGCCGCGCGCCGCCTGGAGCTCGTCGACGGCCGGGTCCTAGAGGTACCTCTGCCCGCCCGCTTCCTCGGCCGCACCGATGACGACCTGGAGGCGTAGACACCGCCCCGGGCGGGACATGCACCTCCTGACCCCGGACGGCACGATCGCCTGCAACCCCCGCGACAAGGAGGCCGCCCACCGCGCAGAGACCGAGGGCATCGCCACCGAGGACCGGAACGCCGTGACCTGCAGGAAGTGCCTGGACGCAGCCAAGGGTGTCCGGCGTCCTCCTGGGGCAGGCTGATCCCCGCCGCTCCCCCTCGCCCGACCGAGGGCAGCCACAGGCACAGCCCCCGGTCACGGCCGAGGGTCACAGCCCCCGGTCACCGCCTGCCTGGACGAGGCCGTCGATGTTGCCGGCGGAAGCGCGATTGGGGGGGCTTGCCGATCCGGTGACCGACACTACCCTCGGCCCACCGCGAGGCACCCGCCCATGGACTCCGCCGTTCTTGCCTCTCCTTCCACCGCGATTACCGTGCCCCCGGTGGTGGTGCCGGGGCTCACCGGCTGGACCCCCGGGTTGCCCGATGGGTCGAACCGGGTCCGCGATTCCCGCCGCCCAGGTCTCGGCGACCGCGCACGGGCAGCGATGAGGCTCCGGCACCTGAGCCCCCGGACCGAGGAGGCCTACCTCGGCTGGATGCGGAGGTACCACGGCTTCCACGGCCGGCGGGACCCTGCGTTGCTCGGCATCGACCTGCCCTGGCTCGACGGCCTCGTCCGAGCCAAGAAACCGAGGCGGCTGCCGGTCGTGATGAGCCGCCAGGAGGTGGGCGAGGTCCTGAGGCGTATCCCGGGCGTGCCCGGTCTGATGGTGACGTTGCTGTACGGATCGGGCCTGCGCCTGCTCGAGTGCTGCCGGCTGCGGATCAAGGACGTCGACTTCGACCGGCAGCAGCTCGTCGTTCGCCGAGGCAAGGGGGACAAGGACAGGATCACGATGCTGCCGGCGATCCTGCGCTCCAGGTTGCGGGACCAGATCGACAGGGTGCGGGCCCAGCATCGGCGGGATCTCGATCACGGCGCCGGCTGGGTCGAACTGCCTGGCGATCTGGGCCGCAAGCTCCCTACGGCCGGCCGGGAGCTGTCCTGGCAGTGGGTGTTCCCGGCCACGCGTCCGTACCTGCACGCCGAGACCGGCCAGCGCCGGCGCCACCACCTGCACGAGACCGTCGTCCAACAGGCCGTCCGCCGAGCCGCCCTCGCCGCCGGCCTGACCAAGCGCGTGACCTGCCACACCTTCCGGCACTCCTTCGCGACCCACCTGCTCGAGTCCGGCAGCGACATCCGGACCGTGCAGGAGCTCCTCGGCCAAAAGGACCTGTCCACGACGATGATCTACACCCATGTCCTCGGCCGTGGTCCCGCCGGCGTCCGCAGCCCGGCCGACCTCCTGCCCGAAGACCCACGCGATGCGATTTAGCCCGACCTGTCTAATTGCTCTCCGGCCACACCTTGCCAGCCAGAATCCCCCAGCGGACCAAGCCCTGCCCGACCACGGGGGAAGCCCGCCAGGGGGTTCGGCAGCCAATGCCGCTGGGGTTGCCCGCTTTCACGGAACATCCGAAGAACAGTTGGGCCGGCCTTGCGACGCCCCCATGAGAGCGCTGCCCGTGCTCTGGGCGACATGATCTCCGATGGCGACTGAGCAACTACCGCGCAAGCGTCAGCGCTTTGCCACTCTGTGGTTGGTGGCAAACTGCGCGGTCATCGCGTTCTGGCCCGGGTCGCAGATGTCTTGGTTCCCCTTGTCGGCTCTTGCGATGCTCATCTGGCCGGTGGCAGCACTGGGTTTTCTGGTTGCCTCGCTTGCGTGGCGAGTTCCCCTGCGCCGCCGGATGGTTGCTGTTGCAACCGTGCTTGCTGGAGCAGCCATCGGATGGGAGTCTCCGCGCCTCGGTCCCTTGTTCCATGTTTGGTGGCGACAGGATAGTTACCTGGCGCAAGCACGCGCGGCGCTGGCCCATCCTTCACCACCTCCGGAGGGCAGGCCCGGCTGGATCGAAGTCGACCATTCAGAATCTCCTCCCGTTCGGACTGCGTTCTTCTGGTTTGCAGCTCATGGCGATGTCGACGGCATCGTCTACGACCCCGGGGGTAAGGTGGCGACTGGTCGGCAACAGTGGCTATATGGAGCCCGAGCGTGGCACTTGTTCGGACCGTGGTATCGGTTCGCAAACTAGTCGCTTGGTATACTGCGGCCCAACAAGCCAATGCAGTCGACGAGCGCCGCAACGGCGCTCGCGGGTGATGGGCAAAAACGTTAGGTGGCGCAAGAATACGTCGAGGCACGCCGGTGCGCCGGGAGCGCCCAAGAGGTAAGAATGTCTACTGACGATCACTGGGTCACAACTCGGATTACCGATGCCCGGACAGGCCACCCCTTGGTGACCGAGGCGGTTTCATCCCGGATGGCGGAGTTGCTGAAAGGCCAACTCAGCGAGCAGCAGCTCTCCCAGAGGGGCCTCAATGAGCGTTGCGAAGGCGCTCATCGCGGACATGGTCCCCGCCCCGCCAAAGGTGGTCGCGAAGCCATGAGGATCAAGCGCCATCCAGGTGTCGTGGTTTCTCGCGGCGCTGCCGATCCGGTTTCGCTCGAACCGGGATCAAAAGTCGATGGTCGTCTACGGTGTGTGAACGGTTCGTGCAAGTCGTCCTTCGTGGATGCCGTTGGAGTACGTGCTCAACGAAGGCAAGATCGGGCACCTCGCCCACGAGTACAGCGGCAAACGCCAAGCGAAGGCAGTCCCCACGCATAAGCCCAAGGGTCGAAAGACCGAGCTGAGGATCAAGTTCAAGGACGACTCGGAGCTCAAGACCGAGATCAAGAATGACGGCTCCTCGACGAGCTCAGGTGCCGAGGCCGTCGCGATGAACACCTGGGAAAATCGGCGCACGGTCCTGGGCAGGACGAGGTTGCCGTCTATCCACGACACCAAAGGAGGCAAATACCCGCGCTGTTGCCTCCTCGGACTTCACCACATGGAGGTGGCAGCCGAGAACCTGCGGCAGCTCGCTAAGTCCGTCGACGAACAGTCGAAACTCAAGGAGACCAAGGTCACGCTGAAGGAGGTTGAGACCAGGCGGAAGGAAACCTTCGGGGAGGACAACGACGACCAGATCCGTACGAAGATCCAGGGACTCCACACGAGGTATTGCGCGGACAAGGCCTCCACGAAGGATGCGTTGTCCCGCTGCAAGGAACTGAAGACGGCCCTCGACAAGCGGATCGCGGGGTCCTCGTTGGACCAACGACGGCACGTCATCCTTCAGGAGACGGCTGCACTCGACCTCAAGAGCCACGTCGATGCAGTGCGTATCACCAGCGCAAAGTTAGCCGGCGCGGTCGAGCCGCTGATCGCCGAGAAGCTCGAGGTTTTGCAGTCGACCGGCGCGTTCGTAGATAAGCTCGGGGACGAGAAGGAGGTGGAGTGCCCGGCCTGCGGTCGGTCCATTCCGGTCGGTGCCTTCCTGGCGCACGTCAGGGCCGAACGCGAGCGCCTCCATGAGATCATCAGCACCTTCGACACGCGAAAGGCGGCGATCGGGACTTTGTGTGACACCGTGAAGTCGCTGAAGTCCAACCTGGACAAGGCCGACGTGAAGACCTGGCGGGACAAGCTCGCCGAGGGTTCTCTCGCTGCCAATGTTGTGTACCTCGACGGCATCAACGCGGACGCGCTTCGTACTTCGTGTGCCGAGACTGACCTGAAGGCGATCGAAAGCAAGCTGCTGCCACTGATCGATGCCGCGACGTCCGCGGCCGAGGACGTGCCGCCTGACGCCCAACAGCTCTCGACCGACAAGCAGAGAGTCGAGGCAGGTAACGCCGTGATTGCAGCCGCCGAGCAGGCCGCTGCGGCGGCGCGTGCCGAGACCCTCGTGTCCTTCATCAAGTCGTTGGAACAGAGCGTACGCGAAGAGATCAAGCTGCGGTCCCAGAGGGTGATGGACAATATCTCGGCGGACATACGGGCCATGTGGGCGATACTGCACCCCGGCGAGGCGATAGAGGACATACGTCTTTATCTCCCCAAGCATGCAGACAAGGCTATCGACATTGGCTTGAAGTTCCACGGCGTCGAGCAGGAGTCCCCGAGGCTCACGCTCTCCGAAGGCTATAGGAACAGCCTCGGAATTTGCATCTTCCTGGCGATGACGAAGCGAGAGGCGGAGAACGATCAACCGCTGTTCCTGGACGACGTGGTTGTCAGCTTCGATCGCAACCACCGCGGCATGTTCGTAGAACTGCTAGAAAAGCAATTCAGCGCACGACAAGTGGTGATCCTGACTCACGATCGCGAGTGGTACACGGAGTTGCGCCAACAGCTCAACAGCAAGAGCTGGGCATTCAAGGCGCTCCTGCCATACGAAACTCCGAACGTCGGCATTCGCTGGTCGCACAAGACGACGACGTTCGGGGACGCGCGCGCCCATCTCAAGGATCGCCCGGACTCGGCCGGGAACGACGCGCGGAAGATCATGGACGTCGAGCTCGCACTAATCGCCGAGCGCCTCCATATCAGGCTGCCCTACCTGCGCGCAGACAAGAACGACAAGCGCATGGCGCACGAGTTTCTGGAGCGCTTCGTGGCTGACGGAAAGAGGTGCTTTCAGAAGAAGGCGGGCAAGGAGTACGAGGAACACAGTTATGCGATCGACGCGTTCGGCCAAGCAGACCGGCTGCTGGTCTCCTGGGCCAACCGTGGGTCACATACCTTCGATCTCGTACGCTCGGAGGCGACCAAGTTGATAGACGTTTGCGAGAAGGCTCTCGAGTGCTTCAAGTGCTCGTCGTGCGGCAGGGGAGTATGGTCAGCGAACTCGGAGGGCTCCGAGTGGGTCCAGTGCCAATGCGGCCAGATTCGATGGCGATACGGAAAGGGGTAGGAGTAAATCGGAGCAAAGCGAAGAATGGGCGGATAGGCGCAACCGTCGAGGTGATGGTCCGAGCGGCTAGTTCGGCGGCCCACCTAACAACCGCTTGCAGCCTACCGGCTGCGCCAGCGGCTGAAGCGGAGCGTTAGGCGAATGAGCACGGACTCGATGAACGACGCTGAGCTCGGAGCCCTCAACTGGAACGAGCAGCTCGAATGGTGGGAGGGCTCCATTCGAATGACGTCCCCCAGGGACGTCGAGCTTTTCGTGCTCGCGCGCGCATCACTCGTCGCGAACCGCTCGATCACCGCGGACGCGCGGACCGTGATCGCGCGCATCCGCACCGCGGAGGACGCTTGTCGATCCTACGCCTGCGGTGAGTTGCTTGAGATCCACAACTCCGAGTGGTCGGAGGGGAGCATCATCGATGCAGGCGAGTTTATTCGCCGGCTCGAGCCCGATTCGATTGAGGTTCACGAGTCTGGCTACTCGGAGGTCCACTTCCGCGATGGCGATCTCTTCTGGGGCCACTCGGTGGTTGTCCGCATTCGTCCAGACGGCAGCTTCCAGGAAGCGGCAGTAGAGGGATGATGGTGTCATCGCCTAACCAGCGCCTGCAGCCGACGGTCGCTTCGTCACGCCGCTCGCTTGCACGAGCGACGCGCCGACCGCCGCTACGCGACGGCCGCGCTCGCGGATGAGGCTTAACCCGTTGGACGGACGATCGTGACGCCGACTGAAGTGAGAGCGATCATCGACAAGGAGATCCAGACGGCCTTCACGGGTGATCCATCACGCGCTGGATCCCATGGAGTGGATCTCAGCCGTTGTTTGCTTGCCCGACCAGAAAGCCGCACGTTCTTGGACAGCTTCGACGGCAACCGGCCAGTGCGGATGTGGCTCGTTCTTGAGGAGGATCCGGATAACCATGCCGGCTACCAGATCGTGTTCGACGGTTCGCGTAGCGCGTTTGGGTTGGCTGTACCCGGTACCGAGTCCGCGGTTTTCATCGGCTACTACGGAAGCTTCGTCGACACCTTGGAGGCCATGTAGCTGTCGCCGATGGTATGCTGTGCGCCGTCCAACTCGCCGCAGCAGCCGACGCGCCGAAGACGGCGCGCGGCTGAGCGGCCGATCTGTTGGAAAGGCACGAGATATATCCATGTTTGGCACGCTTGAGCTGCATGCTGGTGACTTCGTTAAGGGCAAGCACGGTTAGTTCGCCGGCAAGAACTTCATCATGACGGTGCCAGGCAAGTTCTTTCGAGAGAGGATTCCCGCCGATGCCGTGGAAGAGATCGAGGTTGCCACCGAGGAGAATGTCAAGAGACTCGGTGGCACGATGGGCTGGGGTCTCGCTGGTGGCCTTCTGCTGGGGCCAGTCGGACTTCTGGCGGGCTTGCTGGCGGGAGGGAAGAGAAAAGCGGGTACCTTCGTGTGCATGTTCCGAGATGGGCGGAAGTTCCTAGGCACAACTGACTCAAAGACTTGGACTGCCATCATGGCGGCGCGCTTTTTAGCGCTTTCCAACACGCCGCTCCAGACGGATCGGCGCTGAAGCGCCGACCGCTGAGCGGCAACAACGTTAGGCGGACGAAACTGCAGTGACTGACCGGGATAGACTTGCCCAGATGCTTGCCGACTACGTCGAGGCGCTCATGGCGGCTGAGAAGGAGACAACGCAAGCATCTGATCGCCCGAAGTACACGCGTCACCTGGCTGCAGCAGCGCGGATGTTCCTCGCTGTGGAGCGTCAGTCGTTGCATGAACTTTGGCTGACGACTGCCGACGAGCGGAGGTCGTTCGGATGGGGCTTCTTGTCCCAAGACTGCGGCACTCGTGCGGAGTCGGCATTCGACCGGTTTGCGAGGTACATCGAGGGTATGTATGATGCCGGCTAACGCGCCGATGCAGCGGACGACCTCCGGCCGCTGCTGATCGGCAGGACGTTAGATGGACATGGGAAGCATCGCAGAGCTCCAAGCCTGGTACGTCGCTCAGTGTGACGGAGACTGGGCGCACACCTACGGCGTGCAAGTCGAAACGCTGGACAACCCTGGCTGGATGCTGAAGATTGACGTTCGCGACACGTCACTTGAAGGAGTCCGGTTCGAGGAGGTGAAGGACAATCACGACCACGAAAGGGACTGGATGCGGTGCTGGCTCGAAGGCGACGTCTTCAATGGCGTCTGCGGACCGCTGCGGCTGGAAGACATGATTCGCGTGTTCCTCGACTGGTCTGCATCATCTAACAAGCCGATGCAGACGGACGGCCCTTCGGGCCGCCGCTGATCAGCACGCCGCTGATCGGCACGCCGTTGGATGAATCTCATGCCACCGGAGCAGGACAGACGATCACCTCTCCAGACTGCCATCGCAGCAAACAAGCAGCGCCGGCAGCGGGAATCAATCCTTGCCTCGTTGCCTGCCGCGGTCTCGCGTGTTCTTGATGAGGCGCCATGTGTCTACTCTCCCGATCTGGAGCAGTTCATCAGGCACGCACTACCGCCGGATCGAGACGAACAGACTGAGATCGACATCGATCGGCTGCTGGACGTTCTTCGCGACCGCGCACCGGCGACCGGTGAGGCCATGCTGTGGTTGGGGTCGGGGCCAGCATCCCGAGTCGACTCCGAATGGGCGCAGGCACAGTTCCCCCATTGGCTGGATGTCGAGCAAGACATCGTTCTCGTGAGTGTTGACGGGAACCACAGGATTTTCGCATCGGCGGCTGCCGCGTCGCCCGAGGACAAGCATCCTGATGGTTGTTCTGGGGCGGTCTGGGGCTATTCAGCTTGGCAGCGGACGCCACCACCAACATGGCGCTGTAGCGACGGCGCCCGCCACGCGGCCGCCGCTGAGCACCCATCCGTTAACCGGATGATGAACCTGCACTTCTTCAAGTTTGTTGCGCGACCATCGGATGGCCCAATGCGAGGCTCGGAAGCCGCTGGTGCGTTCGTCAATTGCTGGATCGATCGACCTGATCGGTCGACCGCAGAGGAGGTCGCTCGACAGATTGTCGCGGCGTCTTCATGGGCAATCGAGTCTCTGGAGGATTACCGTGTCGTGTCCGATGGGGATTACGAGACAAGTGACCGTGGACGCGAACACTACGAGCAGGCTCTCATCGACAAGGAAGTAATCGTTTTCCACACTTGGCCGGCGTCCGGAGATTACGAAGATGGCTCGAATGCCGGCTGACCAGCCGTTGCACCCGACGAGCGGCTCCCACGATTCCACTCAAGGCGATAGAGTGCGGAGCGCCGCTCGCGGGTGAGCGGCAGGACGTTAGATTGCCCGGGAGCGCTCTTGGACACAGGCGTCAAGTTCGAGATCATCTGGAGTGACGACGATCTCGTCGAGGTCCGTGTCCATGCGAGCAACGGCAGATTCGCCGGCACAGTCGACTGCTACGGTGGGCATGACGAGATCCCACGGATCATTGAGGCCGTGCGCGGGTTCCCGACGTCGAGCGAGGATCGGCGCGAGCTGGAGATCGGGACGTTTGATCCAGACTTCGCAGGAGGCGGCGCACGACTCGTTCTGCGTTGCGCCGACGCGGCCGGGCACGCGGTGGCAGATGTCACTGTGCGGGCTGACCCCTGCGGGAACGGCTGGCCCGCTGAGACCGCCTCGTTCTCAGTCCCCGTGGAGCCTGCTGCCATCGATGAGTTCGTCGTAGCTCTTGGTAGCATGTCATCGGTCGTCGGAACCATCGCGAGTCTTCGGCAGGCGACCTAACAAGTCGCCGCAGCCGACGGCCTTCGGCCGCTGCTGAGCGGCACGACGTTGGGCGGATCAGTGGGCGACCTTACCAAGAGTGTGACGGGTTCGCTGGCGGACGCGATCGGCGTGCCCCTTCGACGAGTCGTGATCCGCGCGCTCGACGGCGAGATTGGCGACCGAGATGAGCTCAGCGACCCGCAGCTCTACATTGGCGGCGAGGTGCGACTCGACTTCGATGAGCC
>JAWKUM010000030.1:0-44504 GCA_041398545.1 Planctomycetota bacterium
CAAGGGTTGGTCTGTTCGCCCATTAAAGCGGTACGTGAGCTGGGTTTAGACCGTCGTGAGACAGGTCGGTCCCTATCTGTCGTGGGTGTAGAACTGCTGAGGAGGGCTGACCATAGTACGAGAGGATTTGGTTGGACGTACCTCTGGTGTTCCTGTTGTTCCGCTAGGGGCAGTGCAGGGTAGCTAAGTACGGAATGGATAAGCGCTGAAAGCATCTAAGTGCGAAGCCAGCTCCAAAACGAGCAGTTCCTCGAGGCACCTTCGAGACTAGGAGGTCGATAGGCCGGAGGTGTAAGCACGGTGACGTGTTCAGCTGACCGGTACTAATCAGCCGATTGACTTGATCACTCTTTCCTCCTTCCACCCTCACCGGTGGCAGGGAGAAAGGGGAAACCCCCGCTCGGACTCGGGCTCCGCTCCTCCTGCATCCACCCTTTATCGCAGCGCGCGATGGGCCGGGCCGCTCAGGCCAGGCCCACGCGAGGCTGCAAGCGCATTCCCGGTGCCCTTACCTGGTTGGCCATACCCGTTTCCATTCCGACCACGGTCGTCAAGCAGCCAGGGCCGATGATAGTGCAACCGCGCGAAAGTAGGTCAGTGCCGGGTATTTCATTCCAGGAGCCGGTCCGTGACGAACGGGCCGGCTCCTACCTTGTACGGACCACGCCTGCGGTGGGGCGTGCCGGGAGCTCCGGAGCGACGTGAGCACATCACGCGGTACGTGCAACGAGCCTGGCGGATCCGGGTGGACCCGGCCAGGCTCGAGCGAAGTTGGGCGGACCGGGCCGGTTGGACCGAGCCGCCGCGCGTGGCCGTTTGGGGAGGCCCTCAGGACTTCCTGATCTGGACCTTTTGCGACTTGCCGTTGGTCGCCTTGGGCAGGCGGATCGTCAGCACGCCGTTCTTGGCCTCGGCCTCGACCGCGTCCTGCGCGATCGCGGCCGGGAACTGGATCGAGCGGCTGAACGCGCCGTAGCTCCGCTCGACGACGTGCCAGTCCTCGCCCTCGCGGCGCTCCTCGGCCTTCTTGTCCCCGCGGAGGGTAAGCGACTCGGGGGTCACCGTGAGCTCGACGTCCTCCACGTCGAGGCCAGGGAGCTCGACCTCGACACGGTAGGCCTCGGTGTCCTCGCGCACGTCGACCTGGGGAGCCCAGGCGGTCTCTTGCTCGGTCTTTGACGTCGGGACGAGGAAGCCGCGGAAGAGGTCATCGAAGCGGGGCCAGTCCCACATGCGGGGCAGGCTGTGGTGGCGGATAAGGCGGGTCATCGGAGTCTCCTTCTCTTGGGCCTTTCGATCCCCCTGCTGGGGGTAGGACCCAGGAAGGCAATGGTCATGCCAAGCTGCGTGCGAGTGCATGGACGTGATGCAACAGTCATGTCCACAAGGGTTTGGGTCGTCCGGCCGGCATCCCTGTCGAGTGGGCTGGCGAGGAGGGCCTGCAGTATTGGCAGGCCCCTGTCCTCTTGGCAGCCCTAGCGTCGGCGTGAGGTGCCGGAGTCCTTGGGCAGGCGTGGGTCCACGGCACGCCAACCATAGACACCGTAGCCGTCCTGGTTGGCCGCCAGTTCGATCCGGGATCGCATGGCAAGCGCCTGGTCGTTACCCGGGTCCAGGACCAGGGCCTTGTTGACGTGACCGGTGGCGTCATTCATCTGCCCCCGGATCAACGACAGGCTGCCGAGGTTGAGCTCGGCCTGGACCATGCCCTCGATGGCCTGGCTGTCGAGGCGGTCGAGGGTGATCCGGTAATGGAAGTCATTGTCGTGCTCCCTGCGGAGGCGGCCCAGGTCCCGGCGGATGGACTCGTAGGCCTTGGTCGCACGTTCGAACTCGTCAGCGGCCTCGCTGCCGCCCGGGGACTCCCGGAGCCCGTCCTGGTTGTACTCGAAGGCGATCGTGAGCTTCCTGCGGAGCGGGTCGAAGACCTCCGCCATCTCCTCGGCCTTGGCCTGGCCGATTGGCTCGAGGAAGCTCTTGGGATCGATCCCCGCCTCGACGGCGTGGGCCTTGGTCACCTCGTCGAGGAGCTTCTCCTTCTCTTCCCTGGGCATGTCCGGGAACACGATCAGCAGCCTGGACAGGTAGTAGTGGGCGCGGGCCACGCGGTCGTTCTGCAGCGATCGATGGATCAGCATCTTCAGGACACGCTGGCCTTCTGCCTCGATCCGTTCTTCGATGTCCTCTCCCTTCCCGAGTTCATCGGCCAGCCTGCGGGTCTCCGCGAGCTCCTGGCGAGCCGGTTCGAGCAGCTCATTCTCGGCCGCGAAGACCGCGAGGCGCATGTGGCCCTCCAGGTCGTCCTCGGGAAGCTGGGCATCCAGGATCCTGTAGGCGGAGTGTGGATCGAACGCGTCGAGGCGCATCCAACGCCGTCCTGGAGCCGCGCCGCCCCTGACGTCGAGGTGAACGCGATAGCTGTCGCCTTCTGCCTCGACCGCGAGGACGTCGGCCTCGATCGAGCTGGCATCCCTGAGGAGGTAGCTCTCCTGGGTGCCGATGATGCTGAGTGTATAGAGCAGTGCAGAGGCGAGCATGGCTGCTCTCCTTGTGGCATGGGCTGTGCGTGGGGGGGATTCACCAGGACCGGTTCGGTCCGGGATGAGGACACCCGTAGGACACCTGCCCCTGGCAATTCGAGGCGCGGAGACGGTGCGGACGTATCCGAGGTGAATGTCCGCGCCTTGCCAGTCAGCCCTCTGCGTCGTGCTCCGTGATCAGCGGATGCAGCGGACCACCCCGACGACCACGCCGCGGATCTCGACCTTGTCGCAGATCATCGGCGGGTAGTTGGGGTTGGCCGGCTGAAGGCGGACGTGGTCGGTCTCACGGTAGAAGCGCTTCAGGGTCGCCTCGTTGTCCTCGAGGATGGCCACGACCGTCTCGCCGTTACGGGCGGTCTCCCGGCGCTCGACGATGACGTAGTCCCCGTCCTGGATATGGTCCTCGATCATCGAGTCGCCACGGACGCGGAGGAGGTAGTGGTTGGGCCCGTGAGGCACGAGGTCCCCGAGCGGGATCATCTCGCGGTCCTCGACGGCCTCGAGCGGGTGGCCGGCGTGGATCAGGCCCAACACCGGCAGGCTGACCTCGGCGGGCAGCATGCCGCGGCCCTCGGGGCTGTCCGGGTCGTACAACACCTGGATGCCGCGGGCGCGCGCGCGCGCGCGGAAGATCGCCCCCTTGCGCTCGAGGTGGGAAAGGTGCTCGTGGATCGTGATCTTGGACACGCCGAAGTGTTTGGCCATCTCCTCAAGGGTCGGGGCGATGGCGTTCTGGCGACGGTAGTCGCGAATGAAGCGGAGCACTTCGAGCTGTTTGCCTGTCAGAAGCACGACGGTCTCCTGGTGCGCAGAGGGCCTGTGGAGAGGACCGCTCGGGCCGGGAACCGGAGCGTGATGGCGTGGAGGGACCGGGACCAGGCCGACGGGCAGCGAGAAGCCGGTCGACGCAGCAGCCAGGGCCCACCGGTGACCCGATCGCGCTCGAGTGAACCGGCTCGGACGGAAAGCGAAAAGCGAGGAGGGAGGTGTGGACCGTTGGAGGCCGTCGCCTCCAGGTCATGACGCCGGATCGATCGGGGCGGTGACCGGCGTCGGCCACGATTAGACGGCATCAGGGTAGGGAACGGTTCTGTCAGGCCCGGAAAAACGCCGGAATTCCTACCCCTCCAGGCCCCCTCGCCAACACCGCCCGGCTCGACCGGGATCTCGATCCGAGACCCTCGGGCTGTCACGACACCAGGCCCGCCATCAGGAAGAAGGCGAGGAGCAGGAGGGCCAGGCCGATGGCACCGACGAGCTCGTCCCGCTCGAGGCCCTGGCCTCGGATCAGTGAGGTCCCGACCGGACTCCCGGACGGCCGGGCGGCCGGGGGGCATGGTGCCGCGATCCCGACGAAGGTGGACCCCCTCGCGGAGGCCAGGCCGGGGGAAACAACTCGGGACCGGAGGAGCCGACGTTGGCGGCGGGACAGCTCACCTGCCCCCGCCGCCGGGCGGTCGTCGGACACCTCCGGTCCGAGTCGGGAGGTCCGGGTCCCCTCGGCCGCAGGCTGCGGGAGCGGCCTCGGGGATCCGGGATGGAGGGGCCTGCCCGCGCGACCGGGGTGGACGGTCGGGGCAGGGATGCGGTTGGGTGCGCCTCCGCGCGGCAGGAAGAGGTGCCCCTGCTGCAGCGACGGGGCCTGCGTCAGGACCGGGACCCTCGCCGGGCGGGTCGGAGTGGGGAAGCCAAGGGGGGCGGATGGGGCCGGACGGTCTGTGGTCGTGGGCATAGGGTGGCCTCGCTGGCGGTGTGGAGCCGGAAGATAGGGAGATGTTTGTGTCAAGCAAGGGGAAGTTCGGGAGAAATCAGGGAAAAGAAAGGGGCAGGTTTGGGGGGCGACCGGGACCGGAGCCGGAGCCGGAACCGGAACCGGAACCGGAACCGGAGCCGGAACCGTGACCGGAACCGGAACCGTGACCGGAACCGGAACCGGAGCCGGAACCGTGACCGGAACCGGAACCGTGACCGGAACCGGAACCGGAACCGTGACCGGAACCGGAACCGGTGTACTGGGGCGGGCTGCTAGGCTCTGTTCATGTCTGATGCTCTGGACCCTCCCCTCCGATTGGAGGTGGATCCCGGTCCTCGCTATCTCCTGCCCTTCGTCCCCGATCGGCTGCCGACGCTGCGCTGGCCTGTCGTCGTCATCGGCGGTGGGCTGGCGGGTGGAGCGGCGGCGCTCGAGGCCGCGCGCTCCGGCGTCGACGTGCTGCAGCTGCAGAAGGCCCCGACCGACGGCAGCAACACGGCCTGGGCGCAGGGCGGGATCGCCGCCTCGATCGGCCCCGAGGACTCGTCCGAGATCCACGCCGAGGACACCCTCGCCGTCGGCTGCGGCCTCAGCGAGCCCGAGGCCGTGCGCGCGATCGTGGCCGAGGGGCCGGAGGCCGTGCGCTGGCTCGAGGCGCTCGGCGTGGACTTCGACCGGCGCGACGAGGGCGGGATGCGGGCCGGCCTCGAGGGCGGCCACTCCAGGCCTCGGGTGCTGAGCTCGGGCGGGGCCTCGACCGGCCTCGCGATCCAGACCGCGGTCGACCGTGGCCTCGACCTCGAGGCGCGCATCACGCGGCGCTCGGACCTCATGGCCGTCGACCTCCTGTGCCACGGCGGCCGCTGCATCGGCCTCCTCGCCCTCGAGCGGGACGGCAGCCTGCTGCAGGTCCTGGCCTCGCACGTCGTGCTCGCGACCGGGGCCTCGGGGCAGATCTACCGCGAGACGACCAACCCCAGCGTCGCGACCGGTGACGGCGTCGCCATGGCCTGGCGTGCCGGGGCCGAGCTCCAGGACCTCGAGTTCTTCCAGTTCCACCCGACGACGCTGTACATCGCCGGCGCGGCCCGCGTGCTGATCTCCGAGGCCGTCCGCGGCGCCGGGGCGCGCCTCGTGGACCGCCTCGGCCGGCGGGTCATGGAGGGCGTCCACCCCGACCTCGACCTCGCGCCCCGCGACGTCGTGTCGCGCGCGATCCTCGCGCGCATGGTCGAGACCGGGGATACGCACGTCTACCTCGACGCCAGCGGCATCGACGCCGAGCGCAGGTTCCCGTCGATCGCGGCGATGTGCCGGGCCTTCGGCCTCGAGCTCGACCGCGACCCGATCCCGGTCCGCCCCGGCGCCCACTACCAGATCGGTGGCGTCCTGACCGACATGGACGGCCGCACGACCCTCGACGGCCTGCTGGCGACCGGCGAGGTCGCCTCGACCGGCCTGCACGGCGGCAACCGGCTGGCCAGCAACTCGCTGCTCGAGGCCCTCGTCCTCGGCCGGCGCGCGGGCCGCCTCGCGGCCGGCGGGGCGCCGCTCCCCGGCTTCTCCAAGCTCGCCCGGCTCGACGACCGGCCCGGCGTCGCCGTCAGCCGGCCGGCCTCCGAGCCGCGGCTCAACCTCGACGACATGCTCTACTCGCTCAAGAGCATGATGTGGCGCCAGGCAGGCCTCGTGCGCGAGGCATTCCCGCTCGCCGACGCGGTCGAGAAGATCACGTTCTGGGAGCGGGTCCTGATCTCCCGCCCCGAGGCCTCCTCGAAGTGGGTCGAGCTGGCCAACATGCTGTGCGTGTCCCGGCTCCTGGCCAGGTCGGCGCTGCAGCGCGAGGAGAGCCGCGGGACGCACCACCGCGCGGACTTCCCGGACCGCGACGACCGGTCCTGGCGGCGCCACTCGCGGGCCCGGCGCAGCCCGGCCGAGGTCGTCCCGGCATGAAGGCGCGCGAGCCCCGGGCCGAGCCCCCGGAGGAGCAGGGCGGGGGCGACCGCATGTTCGAGACCGGCTTCGTGGCGCCGCGCGCGGTCCTCGTCCGCGTGGTGTCGCAGAAGCCGGGGCCGAACCTCTTCGTCGAGCTCGAGGGCCTGTGCGAGACGGCCGGGATCGAGGTCGTGGGGGACCTCGTCCAGGTCCGCCCGACCCCGACCCCGTCGCACTACCTCGGCCGCGGCAAGACCCACGAGCTCGCGGCCCTGATCGGGGACCGCGGCGCCGACCTCGTCGTCGTCGACGAGGAGCTCAGTCCGGTCCAGGGCCGCAACCTCGAGAAGGTCCTCGACGTCCGCGTCGTCGACCGCAGCGAGCTCATCCTGGCGATCTTCGAGCGCAACGCCCGGACCCAGCAGGCGCGCATGCAGGTCGAGCTGGCCCGCCTCCAGTACGAGCTGCCGCGGCTCAAGCGGCTGTGGACCCACCTCCACCGCGAGCGCGGCGGCAAGGGCTTCCTGGCCGGCATGGGTGAGAAGCAGATCGAGGTCGACCGGCGGCTCGTCCGCGAGCGCATCCAGAAGCTGAAGCGCCGGCTCGACGAGATCGAGGACCGCAAGCAGCGCGAGATCGGCTCGCGCGCGCGCGAGTTCATGGTGTCGCTCGTCGGCTACACCAACGCCGGCAAGTCGACGCTGATGAACCGGCTGACGGAGGCCGACCTCGTGGCCGAGAACCGGCTGTTCTCGACGCTGGACACGCGGACCCGGCGCTGGGAGCTGGGCGAGGGCCGCTTCGCCCTGCTCAGCGACACGGTCGGCTTCATCCGCCGGATCCCGCACGACCTCGTCGCGAGCTTCCACGCGACGCTGGCCGAGGCCCTCGGCGCGGACCTCCTGCTCATCGTCGTCGACGTCAGCGACCCCGAGGCCTTCGAGCAGCTCGAGACCGTCCGGCAGGTGCTCGACGAGATCGGCGCCGCCGGCAAGGAGAGCCTCGTCGTGCTCAACAAGGTCGACCGGCTGCCGGACGAGGAACGCCTGTTCGAGTTCGAGCGCCGGTGCCCGCTGGCGGTCCCTGTCTCGGCCGTGACCGGCGAGGGCGTCGAGAGCCTGCGCCAGGCCGTCGTCGAGGCCATCGACCGCTTCTCCGGCGAGCTCTGGGTCGCCGTGCCGCACGACAAGGCCGCGCTGCAGTCGGCCCTGCGCCGGGTGGCCTCGGTCGTCGAGGCGCGGTTCACCGGCGAGCGGGCCCTGTTCCGCGTGCGGATCCCGCCCGACGCCCTGGCGGCGCTCGAGGCCAAGGGGCTCGAGCGGGCCGACGTCGCCCCGGACTGATCGCTCAGGGCCGGACCGTCAGCACGCGTCCGCCGCCGAGGCGCGCCGTCCAGATCTCGTGCACGCGCGACGGCTCCCACAGCAGGATCGTGTAGTCCTCGAGCGGGCGCGGCAGGCGGAACAGCAGCCGCGTCGCGGCCGTGGCCGTGCCCTGGAGCACCTCGACCTCGATGTCGCGGGCGCCCGCCTTGGCGCCGGTCGTCAGGTCGGCCCAGGGGAAGGGCGCGTCCCGCTCCATGACCGGCGCGCGGTGCCCCGCGTCGTCGAGCACGGTCCCCCGCAGCTCGAAGCTCCGCGGGCCCCGGCGCACGACCTCCTCGCCGAGCCCCATCGGCCGCGGCGGCAGGTCCGGCGCGGGGTACTGCTTCTGGCCCGGCATCAGGGTCAGCACGTCGACCGCCAGCGCGGGGTCGCCGAGCTGGACGCGGCACTGGGCCTCGAAGAACTGGGCCTGGAGCCAGTCGCCGGGCAGGTTGAGCGCGAGGACGCGGGCGCCCCGCGGCACCGACGGCCGCATCGCCGCGAGCTGCTGCTCGATGCGCGCGGGACCGAACGGCAGCGTCGTGATCTCCTCGTGCTTCCGGTTCAGCCACCAGCCCTGGTGGAGGATCCACAGCGCCAGGACCAGGCGCACCGCGACCCCGTAGCCGCGCCGCTCGAGGCCGGCCGCGGCCAGGCCGAGCAGGCCGACGAAGCCGAGGCTCGGCAGGTAGAGGTAGCGCTCGGAGACATAGACGAAGCAGGTCGGCAGCCAGCACAGCAGGGCCACGGCCGCGAAGAACCACAGCCGGCCGTCCCGGCGCGCGTCGACCACGAGCCAGGTCCCGAGGGCGGCGGCCAGCGGCAGGCCGAAGCCCGAGTGGTGGAACGCGACCTCCGCGCCGGTCGCGAACGGGGCCGAGGTCTCGGCCAGGAACAGGTTGCCGGCGTAGCTCTGGACCTGGCGCCAGAGGTGGGCCGCGAACTCGGGGTGCAGCGGCGACACGAAGTACGGGTAGACCAGCTCCGAGCCGCGGCCGCCGAGGGCGAGCTGCTTCCACCCCAGCACGGCCAGGGCCGTCGCGACGTAGGCCAGCCACAGGCCGGCGCGTCGGCGGCCGACCGCGCGGACGCCGGGCCTCGCCGGGTCGAGCCAGAGGTCGTGCAGGAACAGCAGCAGCGGCAGGGCGACGACGAGCTCCTTGGTCACGAACCCGAACGCGAAGCAGGGCAGGGCCCACCACCGCAGCCCCGGCCGCCCCGCGCCGAAGACGTGCAGGGCCATCGCCGCCAGGAAGCCGAGCGCCGCGAGCGTGTCGGTCCGGCCGGCGACGTACCAGATGCACTCGCCGTGGGCGAACAGGGCGGCGAACCCGAGCCCGGCCAGCAGCGCGGGCCAGCCCGGCCCGAGCCAGCGCCACAGCAGCATGACCGCGAGCAGGGTGCAGGCCGCGTGCAGCAGCACGTTGGTCAGGCTCAGGCCGAACGCCACGTGCCGGCCCCAGAGCCACGCGTCGACCGCGTACGAGGCCAGGACGGTCGGCCGGAAGAAGCGGACCTTGGCGTCGGAGGCGAAGAACCACAGGTGGTCCCAGCGGTTCTCGACCGTCAGCGAGGAGCCGAGCTCCGGCCCGTGGCCGGTCGCGCGCTGCTGCAGCAGGTGGAGGTAGCGGTAGTCGTCTGGCTCGAGGCGGGGGTGGACGAGGACCGGGAGGCAGGTCAGCAGCACGACGAGCAGGGCCAGGCCCTGGGTCAGGCACAGCCAGCGGCGCGGCGTCAGGCCGCCGGGCGCCGCCTCGGCCGCCGGCCCGCCGGCCGTCTCGGGGACCTGGGCCGTCATCGCGCTCAGCGCAGCGGCATCTTGACCGGGGTCCCGGCCTTGAGGTGCGTCGCCTGCTCCTCGGTCCAGCCGTTGAGCTCGAGGACCTCGCGGTAGCGCTTGGGGGAGCCGAGGTACTGCTGGCAGAGGTGGGAGATCGTCTTGCCGTCGGGCAGGAACACCGTCTGTGTGCCGTCCGCGGGCGCCGGCTCGTCGCGCGGGCCGGGCGCGGGCTCCGGCCCTGGCCCCGGCTCGACCCCCGGCCCGGGGCTCGGCTCGGGTCCCGGCGCGGGGCTCCCCTGGAGCACGAGGATCGGCGCGTCCCCGCCGACGACGAGGTCGAGCACGTGGCCGCTGCGCTCGGCCCGCTCGGCGGCCTCGGCCTCGCGCCGCGCGTCGCCGGTCAGCTCCTCGTGGAGGAGCGCCGCCGCGAGCAGGGCCCCGAGGATCGCCAGCAGGGTCAGCAGCGAGCCGATGCGCATGGGCGCATCCTAGCAGCCGGCCCGCGCGGTCCGAAGCGAGGAGGCGCGGCCCCGGCCGGGACCGCGCCCTGCGCCGGGCTCAGGACCCGGTCGTGACCTCGGCGCCCTTGGCCTCGGCCTTGGGCGCGAGGCGCTGCTCGCGCCGGTGGAGGATCAGCACGAGCGGGTTGGCGATGTAGACCGAGGAGTAGGTGCCGACGACGATGCCGCCCATCATCGCGAAGGCGAAGCCCTCGAGGACGCTCTCGGCCCCGCGGTTGAGGAAGAAGATCACCGTCACGACGATGAACGTCGTGAACGACGTCAGCACCGTGCGGCTGAGGTTCTGGTTGACCGAGCGGTCGATCAGGGCCGAGAAGCCGCCCTCGCCCCGGCCGAACTTCTGCTCGAGCTCGAGGTTCTCGCGGATGCGGTCGAACACGACGATCGTGTCGTTGAGCGAGTAGCCGATGATCGTCAGGAACGCCGCGATCATCGGCAGGTCGATCTCGGCGTGGACGAGGCCCAGCCCGTTGAAGACCACGACGAGGCCGAGCACGATGCACACGTCGTGCACGAGGGCGGCGCAGGCCGCGATGCCGTACTTGTACTCGTGGAACCGGACGCGGATGTAGACGACGATCACGCCCAGCGCGATCAGGATCGCGGCGATGGCCGCGTCGCGCAGCTCGCCGACGGCCCTGGAGCCGATCAGCGTGTCCTCGGGGAACGCGGAGCTGAGCTCGATCGGGTTGCCGTTGACGTCGGTCAGGCCGCGGAGGCCCTCGGCGAGGAGCTGGGCCGCCTGCGCCTTCTCGAGGTCGGCGTCGGCGTCGTACTCGATGAAGAAGTTCTGGCCCTGCGTCGCGTCCGGGAGCCTGGTGCCCTTCTTGTCGGACGGCACGGCCGTGGCCGAGGAGATCCCGCGGGCCTTGCCCAGCTTGGTCCGGATGGCGTCGAGCGAGATCGGCTGAAGGGCGTGGAGGACCAGCTCGGTGGCGGGGTCGCCCCTGACCTTCTTGACGTCGCTGAACGGCTCGGAGGCGAGCCGCTCGCCGAAGAGCCGCTCGAGGTGGGTGATGTAGGGGGCCTTGCTCGTCTCGGGCCGCGTCTGGGCGGCCTCCTTCTGCTCCTCGGTCAGCTTGAGCTTGATCGAGAAGCCGCGGGCCCTGCCGTCGACGATGTCGCCGACCGTCGTGATCTGCTTGGTCGGGTACTCCTTCGAGAACTCCGCGTCGCCGTCGAGCAGGTCCTTGGCCTCGACCTCGGACATGGGCTGGTCGAGGGCCACGCGGACGGAGGCGCCGCCGGTGAAGTCGATGCCGTACTTGACGTTGTGGTCGACCTCGATGAACGACGCGATGCCGGCGACGATCAGGGCGCCGCTGATGACCATCGCGGGCACGCGCCAGTGGAGGAACCGGAAGTTGGTCGCGCCGAGGAAGCGCGACATCGACAGGTGGCCCTCCTTCTTGTTGGCGTAGAACAGCGTGAACATCAGCTTCGACACGTAGAGCGCGCTGAAGACCGAGGTCACGATGCCGATCATCAGCGTGACCGCGAAGCCGCGGATCGGGCCGATGCCGACCTGGTAGAGGATCACGCCGGTCAGGAACGTCGTGATGTTGGCGTCGAGGATCGTCGACAGGGCCTTCTCGAAGCCGGCCTCGATCGATCGGACGAGGTCCTTGCCCCGGTCCTGCTCCTCGCGGATGCGCTCGTAGATCAGGATGTTGGCGTCGACGGCCATGCCGATCGTCAGCACGATGCCGGCGAGGCCGGGCAGCGTCAGCGTGGCCTTCATCAGGGCCAGGGCGCCGAGCACGAGGAAGATGTTGACGATCAGGGCCGTGTTGGCGATCAGGCCCGACTGCCGGTAGTAGACCAGCATGAAGGCCAGCACGAGGAGGCCGCCGATCAGCATCGAGAACTCGCCCTTCTCGATCGCGACGCGGCCGACGGCGGCGCCGACCGTGGCCTTGGACTCGAGCCGCGGGACCAGCTTGAGCGAGCCGGTCTTGAGCACGATCGAGAGCTCCTTGAGCTCCTCCGGCGAGAACCGGCCCGTGATGATGCCGTTGCCGGGGATCGCGCTCTCGAACACCGGGGCCGAGCGGACCCAGCCGTTGAGGATGATCGCCGAGCTGGTCCCGATGTACTTCGCCGACCAGTCCCGGTAGGCCCCGGCGAACTCGGCCCGGAGCTCGTAGGCCAGGGCGTCGCGCTGGTACTGGTCGACCGTCGGCTTGACTCGGTCACCGTTGAGCTGCTCGCCGGTGAAGAAGACCTCCTTCATGTCGAGCGGGAGGAAGTACGGCCCGCCCGCGGGCCCGGCCTGCGAGCTGTGGTGCTCGTACAGCCACTTGGGCTGGCCCTCCTTGCCCGCGTCCGGGTTCTCCTTCCGGTACATCGGGGCCCAGTTGAGCCACTTGGACCGCGGGCCCTCGTCGGTGCCGGCCGCGCGGTTGTACTTCTCGATCTGGAGCGGGTCCTCGTCGACGAGGGCCTTGTTCTTGTCGAGCCAGGCCAGGAGGCGCTGCTCCTCGACCTGCCGGTCGTATTCCCACTCGAGCTTGCCGCTCTGCTTGTTCTTCTCCTCGGCGACGATGCGCATCTCGAGGCGGCCGAGCTTCTCGATGCGGTCCTGGATCTGGGCCAGCTCCTCCTGCTGGGTCCCGGGCAGCTCGATGAGGATCTGGGACGAGCCGGCCTGGGTGATCGAGGGGTCGAGGACGCCGTTGGGGTCGATGCGCTCGGAGATGACCTGGATCATCTCGGGCACGATCTTCTCGGCCTCGGCCTTGGCGTCGAGGATGCCGTCCTTCTTGGCCTGCTCGACGTCGACCGAGTAGAGCAGGCGGGCGCCGCCGGCGAGGTCGAGGCCGAGGCGGAAGCCGAAGGCCTGGATGCACACCGCCCCCAGGGCCACCAGGAGCAGGACGAAGGCGAGGGCGCGTTTGGGGTTCTCGATCATGGCATCGGACCGGGCCGGCCGGTCTCCGGGTCGGGGTCCACCCCGGTGGCGGGGCCGCCGCGGCCGCGGGACGGGCCGGGGCGGATTGGCGAGCGGAACAGTCTACGGAGCCGGGGCTTGCGGGCCAGCACGGAGGAGATCGCGGACCGGGCCGATCGCCGCGTGCGGCGAGCGGCCCCCGCCTCGCGGCGCCCCGGGCCTCCGGCTACTCGACCGAGGCCGGCTCGGCCGACGCCGACGGGGCCGGAGCGGTCGAGCCCTGGGCGCGCCGGCTGTCCTTGGCGAAGTCCTGGCGGACCCGCGTGCCCTTGCCGACCCGGGAGCGGAGGTAGTAGAGCTTGGCCCGGCGGACCTTGCCCGACCGGGTCACCTCGATGCCCTCGAGCTTGGGGGAGTGGAGCGGGAAGGTGCGCTCGACGCCCTCCCCGGCCACGATCCGGCGGACCTTGATCGTGCGCCGGTTGCCCCCGCCCTTGATCGAGATCACGGTCCCCTGGAAGACCTGGATGCGCTCCTTCTGGCCTTCGCGGATCTTGTAGCCGACGCGCACGGTGTCGCCGATGGACACGTCGGGCAGGCCCGCTTTCTTCTGTTCGTTCTCGATCTGGCGGATCAGGTTCATGGCTCCCTCCCTCGCGGAGGTCCCGGCCGGGGCCGGGGGACCGGATCGGTCGGAGTCCCGGGAATCGGCCGTCGCGGTCGATCCCTTCAGGGCTCCGAGCCGTGTTTCTCGGATGGTTCGTGGACGTCGTGCTCCCGGCGGGCCCGCTCCCGGGTCAGCCGCTCGGCCTCGGCCCGGCGCCAGCGCGCCACGGCCTCGTGGTCCCCGGACATCAGGACCTCGGGGACCGGCATGCCCCGGAACTCGCGCGGGCGCGTGTAGTGGGGGCAGTCGAGCAGGTCGCCCTCTGTGAACGAGTCCTGCTCGGCCGAGTCCTCGTGCCCGAGCACGCCCGGCAGGAGCCGGATCGTGGCCTCGGCGACGACCAGGGCCGCGAGCTCCCCCCCGGCGAGCACGTAGTCCCCGAGCGAGAGCTCGTCCCAGGCGAAGCAGGCGCGGATGCGCTCGTCATAGCCTTCGTACCGGCCGCAGAGGAACAGGAGCCGCTCCTCGGCCGCGAGCTCACGCGCGACGGCCTGGGAGAAGCGCCGGCCCCTCGGGGTCAGCAGGATCTTGCGGTGCACGCCGAGGCGGGCCTCGACGTCGGTGATGGCGTCAAAGATCGGCTCCGGGCGGAGCACCATGCCGGGGCCACCGCCGAACGGCCGGTCGTCCACGGCCCGGTGGGCCCCCGCGGCGAAGTCGCGGAAGTCCACGAGGTGGAAGCGGGCGCGTCCGATCCTCTGCGCGTTTCCCAGGATGCTCTCGTCCAGGTAGGACCGGAGGGCGTCCGGGAACAGCGTGAGGAAGGTGCACAGCATCGTGCCCCCCGAAGAAAGGGCCGCATAAGGTAGGAATCGGCCAGGGTGCCGTCAAGCTTCCGAGGGGCGGGGAGCCCGGCCCCGGACCGGCGCGCACGGCAGGAGGACCCCATGAGCACGGGACCCGGACCCGAGGACGACCTGGGCCTGACCCGGCGCCAGGTCCGGGACGCCCAGGGCGGGGACCGGCAGGCCCTCGACGAGCTGTTCGAGCGCTACCTGCCCCGGGTCCGCGCCCTCGTGGCCACGCGCATGGGCCGGGCTCCCGCGCCAGCTCCTGGAGCTCGAGGACCTGGTCCAGGAGACCTTCGCCGACGTGCTCCGCGGCCTCGACGGGATCCGCCACGACACCGAGGGCCTGTTCCTCAACTGGCTGGCCCGCTGCGTCGAGAACAACATCCGCGACCAGCTCCGCCGCGGCCAGGCCCTCAAGCGCGGCGCCGGCCGCGTCCGCGCCTTCGCCAGCCTCGGCGAGGACAGCCTGTCGGAGTCCCTGTTCGCCGGTCGGGAGGACAGCCCGAGCGAGGTCGTCCGGGGCCGCGAGCTCGAGGAGCGCCTGGAGCAGGGCATGCTGGCCCTGGGTGCGCGCTACCGGGAGGTCCTGAGCCTCAGGATCCACGGCGGGCTGAGCTTCCGCGAGATCGCGGAGGTCATGGAGCTGCCGAGCGAGAACACGGCCAACGTCCTGTTCGCCCGGGCACGCGAGAAGCTCCGCCGGCTCGTCATGTGACGGGCCGGCGGAGCCTCGCGGGCGGCGCGGCGGCTCAGAGGCCCTGCAGGGTCGTCCGGGCCTCGGCCACCAGGTCCCTGGCCTCCTGGGCCCGGGCCTCGACGTCGCACAGGCTGCGGACCAGGTCGGCCGCGTCGAGCTCGAGGCGGCGCTGCGGGCCCTGGTCGCTCCAGCCCAGCTCGGCCGAGAGCTTGCAGTCGGCCGTCGGGGCCAGCTCGCGCTCGAGGCCGCGCACGACGTGGTCCTGGACCTCGATGCGGGCCTCGATCCCGGCCAGGGCCGCGAGCCCCGCGGTCGAGCCCGAGGCCAGGGAGCGGAAGGCCTCGACGTGGGCGCTGCCGAAGGCCAGCGCGTCGAAGCTGATCGAGGTCTGGCGGCCGACGCCGGCCTTGACGTCGACGAGCGACTTCTCGAGCAGGCAGACCTCGGTCTCGCTCGTGATCCCGAACCGCGTCTCCTCGTGGCCGAGGCGGCCGTCGGCGCCGCGGGCGAAGCTCGTCGCCACGCCGAAGGTCCGCTTGCAGGTCAGCTTGGCGCCGACCGTCATGACCGCGGCCAGCTCGAGGGCGGTCGAGGACTCGGCCTTGAGCTCGACGCGCTCGATGCGCTGGCCGTCGCGCTTGACGATCTGGATGCCGATCCGGCGGGCGCCGCTGAGCTCGCCGCCGACCTCGAACACGCCCTCCTGCTCGAGCTTCAGGCTGGCCTTGGCCATCGTCGTGTAGGAGATGCCGTAGGCGACCTGGTGGGTCCGCAGGAAGGCCTCGGCCTCGTGCAGCCGCGTGACGATCTGCTCGGCGACCTCGAGGCCGCGGGTGACGGCCTGGAAGGCGCGGGAGCGGGCTGCGCGCAGCCTCGACAGGGCGCGCTCGACGGCCGGGCGGCGCAGGGCCCGGGGCAGCCGCACCGCGTCGGCGAGGCGCCGCTGGACCTGCACGTAGGCCGCCCAGGCCCGGCGCGCCATGCCGGCCGCCTGGACGTGGGCCTCGCTCGCGCCCCGGTGGCCGATCGCGGTCAGCAGGGCGAAGTCGACGATGCCGTCCGCGGCCTCGCGGGCCGTGCGGAACGCGTAGACGGTCGACAGGCCGTAGCCGCTTCCGCCTTCGAGGCCGACGTCGAACTTGGGCACCTTGGCCCCGCAGAGCACGGCGACGTCGGCGGCGACGGTCAGCGTGAAGCCGTCGTCGGTCCGGGCGGCGACGACCGAGAACGCGACGCTCCCCCCGACCTTGATCGGCGGCGGCGTCGGGATCGGCACCATCAGCTTGCCGCCGACCTTGACCGTCAGGCTGTCGCCGGCGGAGTTCAGGGCCGCGGTCAGCGCGCCGGCCAGGTCGCGCTCGCGGAGCTCACGGTCCAGGGCCGGCATGGCCGAAGGACCGACCTCGAAGCGCAGCAGGGCGCGGACGTCGTCGAGGCCGAGCGTCGGCGTGGGGGCCGGCGCGGTGACCGGCAGGCAGTCGTCGACCGCCTCGATGTCGAGGCCCGCGCTGGCGCTCCAGGTCGGGTTCCCGTCGCCGCCGAAGCGGACCGAGAAGCCCTGCACGCAGACCGGGACGCCCGGCTCGGGCCGGCCGCGGAGGTCGGCGACGAACCGGCCCGCGGCGTCGAACGCGCCGCTCGTCGTGGCCTCGGGGGCGACGAGGCCGTGCATCGCGGAGCTGCCGTCGAGGTGCCGGCTGCCGAAGACGAGGATCGCGACCTCGCCGGGCCGGCCGCCGGACAGCTCGACCCGGGTGGGGTCGGTGCTCTGATCCAACCGGATCGTGAGGGGTTCGAGGGCCGCGGGGGCCGAGGAGGCGGCCGTGCCGAACGGCAGGCCGTAGAGCGACGCGGTGTCCTGGGTCCGGCCGACGGTGGCCAGGGCCAGCAGGGCAGCGAGCGTCAGGGTCGGGGTCGTGGAGGTCATGTCGGGCTCCTTGGTCGTTCGGGGTCCCCGGCTCGGGGGCCCGTCAACCCCAGGGGCGCAGGCCCGGCCGGGACCTGACACCCCGCCCCGGGTTTTTTGGCCGCGACCGGGGAGCCGGGGTCCGTCACGGGGCCGGGGGCCTTGCCGGGGGCCGGCTCGACGGCATGTTCCGACCTGCCCGGAGGCCTCCCGCCCGTGAGTCAGGACCCATCCCGCAGCGCCCGCGACGCCTTCCTCGAGCTCTACCTCGAGGACCTTCGGCGGGACCGGCTCGGCGAGCTGGCCACGTACCAGGCCCGCTTCCCGGGCTTCGAGGCCGACATCGCCGCCGAGTGGGCCCTGCTCGAGGACGAGGGCGAGCCGGCCTCCGAGGACCCCGACCTCGCCGCCGCCGGCGCGGCCGGGGACGTCCGCGAGGCCGGCGAGGCCCGGCGCCTCGGGCAGTATCGGATCCTCGAGGAGCTCGGCCGGGGCGGCCAGGCCGTGGTCTTCCTCGCGGTCGACGAGCGCCTCGGGCGGCGGGTCGCGCTCAAGGTCCTGCGCGGCTCCGCCTTCGACATGGAGGACAGCGACGCTCTGCACCGCTTCCGCCGCGAGGCCGAGGTGTCGGCCCGCCTCGACCACCCGGGCATCTGCAGCGTGTACGAGGCCGGCGAGGCCGAGGGGCTCCCGTTCATCGCCATGCGCTACGTGGAGGGGGAGACCCTGGCGCGCAAGATCCTGCGCAGCCGCGACACGGACCTCGACGACCACTCCCTCGTCCTGTCGCTCGCCGGGGCCGGCGGCGACCCGGTGACCGAGGTCGTCGACCTCGTCGGGCGCTGCGCGCGGGCCCTCCACTTCGCCCACGAGCAGGGCCTCGTCCACCGCGACGTCAAGCCGGGCAACGTCATCGTCACCGGCGACGGGGAGCCCGTCCTGTGCGACTTCGGCCTGGCCCGCGTCGAGGCCGAGGAGCACGGCCTGACCGGCTCGGGCGTGCTGATGGGCACCCCCTACTACATGGCGCCGGAGCAGGTCCGCGGCGAGGCCGCGCGTGTCGACCGGCGCAGCGACGTCTGGGCCCTCGGCGTCACGCTGTACGAGTGCCTGACCCTGCAGCGGCCGTTCGAGGCGGCGTCGCGCGAGGCCCTGTATCACCAGATCCTGCTGACCGAGCCGCGCCCGCTGCGCAGCCTCGCGCCCCGACTGTCGCGCGACCTGCAGGTCATCGTCGAGAAGGCGATGGCCAAGGAGCCCGACCGTCGCTACGCGACGGCCCTGCAGCTGGCGGAGGACCTGCGCCGCGTGCTCGACCGCGAGCCGATCGTCGCCCGGCCCGCCGGGCCCCTCCTGCGCACCTGGCGCTGGGCGCAGCGCCGGCCGGCCGTCGCGTCGCTGTCGCTCCTGCTCCTGCTCGTGCTGTGCGGGGGCCTCCTGGTCATGACGGCCAAGAACCGCGAGCTGGCCGACCGCGTGGCCGAGTTCACCGAGCTCGCCGACATGCGCCGGGTCGACGAGACGATCCGCCGCCTCGACGCGCTTCCGGCCTGGCGGCCCGACCACGCCCCGGCGCTGGCCGCCCTGCTCGTGGACGCCCGCGCGCTCGTCGCGCGCCTGCCGGTCCACCGGGGGCGGCTCGCCCGGCTCGACGCCCGGGGCGGGGAGCTCGGCGACGTCGACGCGTGGCAGCGCACGGCCCTCGTCGACCTGATCGCCAAGCTCGAGGACTTCGAGCGTCGGCAGTTCGCGCTGCTCGCGGACCGCCTCGCCCGCGTGCGCGACCTCGCCCATGGTCCCCTCGACCCGGACGGGCCGGCCTGGCGCGCCGCGGTCGCGAGGGTCGGCGCCGCGGGCGGGCGCTACGGAGGGCTCGCGATCCCGGCCTGGGGCGACCTCGTGCCGCTCGGGCCCGACCCGTCGTCCGGCCTCGAGGAGTTCGCGGTCCACGGCACGGGGGACCCGCCGCGCCGGGACGCCTCGGGCCGCCTCGCGCCGACCGGGGCCATGGCGGTCGTGCTCGTGCTGGTGCCCGGCGGCCCGACGCGCATCGGCTCGCGACTGCCGGACGATGAGCACCCGGTCGGCACGGCTCTCGTCGATGCCCTCGGGCTCGACAACGAGCACCCGCCGCAGGACCTGGTCCTCGCCCCGTACTACCTGTCCAAGTTCGAGCTCAGCCAGGGCCAGTGGCTGCGCATGACGCGCGAGAACCCGAGCGGGTATCCCGCCGGCACGACCAAGGAGGAGCGGTCCTTCGACCTGCGCCAGCCGGTCGACACGGTCAACTGGCACCTCGCGACCGAGAAGCTCCGCGTCTACGGCCTCGACCTCCCGACCGAGGCCCAGTGGGAGCACGGCGCGCGGGGGGGGACGACGACGCCGTGGTGGTTCGGCGAGGACCCGGCCGGGGCCGCGGCCTGCGGCAACGTCGTCGACCGGAGCTTCCTCGCCCGCCACCCGCTCCCGCTCGCGCCCGACGCCGTCGAGTGGGGCCTCGACGACGGCTACGAGCTGCCGGCGCCGATCGGCAGCTTCCGCGCCAACCCCTTCGGCCTGTTCGACGTGGTCGGCAACCTCGGCGAGCTGTGCCGCGACGAGGCCCTGCTGTACCGCCACCGCGCCCGGCCCGGCGACGGGCTGAGGCTGCCGCCGGTGGCGGTCCCGGCCGACGACCGGGCCAACGTCGTCATCCGCGGCGGCGACAACGCCAGCCAGGTCCGGGACGCCAGGTCCGCGGCGCGCGCGGTCGTGACGTCGTGGACCGCGACCCACACGATGGGGCTGCGCCCGGCGCGCCGCCTCGCGCCGTGACGCCGGGCGGCGATTTGCCGGGCCGGGGCTGTGCGGGCCGCGCCCGGCCGCCATCCTGGGGGGCATGTTCACCGGGCTGATCGAGGGCATGGGCGAGGTCCGGTCCCTGCGCCGGGTCGGCGAGGGGCTCGACCTCTGCGTCGACCTGTCGGCCCTCGACGGGGGCGTGACCGTCGGCGAGTCGATCGCGCTGTCGGGCTGCTGCACGACCGTGACGCGGCTCGACGGGCGCACGGCCTGGTTCCACCTGACCCGCGAGAGCCTGGCCCGGACCTGGCTCGGGAGCCTCCGGGTCGGCGACCGGCTCAACCTCGAGCGCTGCCTGACCCCGACGACGCGGATGGGCGGCCACATCGTCCAGGGCCACGTCGACGGCCTGGCCGAGGTCGCGTCGAGCGAGCGCCGCAGCGACGGCACCGACCTCGTCCTGACCCTGCCGGCCGGGCTCGCCCGCTACTGCGTCGAGAAGGGCTCGATCGCCCTCGACGGCGTCTCGCTGACGATCGCGCGGCTCGACGGCCAGCGCGTCACGATCGCCCTGATCCCGCACACGATGGAGGTCACGACGCTGGGCGACCACCGGCCGGGGCGGCGGCTCAACTGCGAGGTCGACGTGCTGGCCAAGTACGTCGAGCGGCTCCTCGAGGGCCGGTGATCCGCGTCGTCGTGGTCGGCGCCGGCTTCGGCGGCCTCGAGGTCGCCAAGGGCCTGGCCCGCGCCCCCTGCGAGGTCCTGCTCGTCGACCGGCGCAACCACCACCTGTTCCAGCCGCTGCTGTACCAGGTCGCGACCGCGGCCCTGTCGCCGGCCAACATCGCCGTGCCGATCCGCGGGATCTTCCGCCGCCAGCCCAACTGCCGCGTCCTGCTCGGCGAGGTCTCGGAGGTCGCGCTCGAGGCCCGCGAGGTCGTCGTCGCCGGCCACCGATTCGCCTGGGACTACCTCGTGCTCGCGACCGGCAGCCGGACGTTCTACTTCGGCCACGACGAGTGGGCCGCGCACGCGCCCGGACTCAAGGACGTCGACGAGGCCGTCGACCTGCGCCGCAGGTTCCTGCTCGCGTACGAGGACGCCGAGCTCGAGGACGACGAGGAGCGGCGGGCGGCGACGATGACCTTCGCGATCGTCGGCGCCGGCCCGACCGGCGTCGAGATGGCCGGCGCCCTGGCCGAGATCGGCCGCAAGACGCTGACCCGCGACTTCCGCCGGGTCGACACGCGGCGGAGCCGCGTCGTCCTGCTCGACATGGCCGGGCGCGTCCTGCCCGGGATGTCCGAGCGGCTGTCGGCCCGCGCGGCCCGCGACCTCGAGGCCCTCGGCGTCGAGCTTCACCTCGGGGCCCGGGTCCTGGGCGTGGACGCGGGCGGGGTCGACTACGAGCAGGATGGGGCGCAGGGCCGCGTCGCGTCGCGCAACGTCGTGTGGGCCGCCGGCGTCCGCGCCAGCCCCCTCGGCGAGGCGCTCGGCCTCGCCTGCGACCGCCAGGGCCGGTTCGAGGTCGGCGACGACCTCGCGGTGCCGGGGCGCCCGGCGCTGTTCGCGATCGGCGACCTCGCCGCCCGCGTCGACCCGCGCAACGGGCGGCAGGTCCCGGGCGTGGCCCAGGGCGCGATCCAGATGGGGCGCTTCGTCGCGCGCGTGCTGCGCGCCGAGGTCGCCGCGCGGGCCGCCGGCCGGCCGGCGCCGGCGCGGGGACCTTCGTCTACCGCGACAAGGGCACGATGGCGACGATCGGCCGCAACCGGGCCGTGGCCGAGGTCCACGGCCTCGAGCTCGGCGGGACCCTGGCCTGGCTGGCCTGGGCGCTGCTGCACCTGTGGTTCCTCGTCGGCTTCCGCCGCCGGCTCCTGACCTTCGTCGACTGGGTCTGGTGCTACCTGTTCCAGTCGCGCGGCGTGCGGCTGATCACCGGCCGGCGGACCGGGGACCGGCGACAGGCGAGGCTGAGCGCGCGGTCTAGCGGAACACGCCGCCGAAGGTCGAGAACAGCGTCTGCACCGGCGCGGCCTCGCGGGCGTCCTCGATCGTGCGCGAGAAGTTGGCCACGATGCGCTCGAGGTCGGCGATCAGGGCGTCGTCGTTGAACAGCCGGCCGAGCGTGCTGTCGTTCCTGGTCAGCTGGCCCGCGGCGTGGTCGATCGACGACGGGATCGAGTCGACCTTGGTCCGCGCGCCGGCGTCGTGGAGGAGGTAGCCGAGGGTGCCCTCGGAGGTCGTTGAGGGCCGCCGTCGCCTCCTCGACGTTGCCGAGGATCCGCGACACGGTCTCGCGCGTGCCCGGGTCCTCGAGCAGAGCCCGATCGTGCCGCGCCCGGCGCGGACGTCGTCGGTCACCGCGCGGACGTTCTCGAGCGTCTTGGACAGGTCGTCGCCCATGCGCTTGTCGGTCAGGGCCCGGGCCAGGGCGCCGTCGCCGCGGTTGAGCTTCTCGAAGGCCTGGCGGGCCTCGGAGGCCACGGCCGAGACGTCGGTGTAGAGCTCGTCCTCGACGATGAGCTTGCCGATCGTCCCGCGCTTGCGGTCGTCCTCGATCGAGGTCCGGATCGTGTGCACGACCGAGGCGATGTCGTCGAACAGGACCGGCTCGTTGATGATCTTGCCGAGCGTGCCCTTGCCCTCGCGCGTCGTCCGCAGGATCGTCGCGAAGTCGTCGAGGATGTTGGCGAAGTTGGCCTTGTTCTTGCCTCCGGCGAGGAACTCACCGAGCGAGGCGAACGGGCTCGGCGGCGCCGTGCCGCGCAGCGTCTCGCCGGCGTTGATCTTGGCGTAGCGGACGCCGTCCCGCTCGGGCATGCCGGGGTCGATGTTGAGCTCCTTGCCGCCGAGGGCGGAGGAGTCCTCGATGCGGATGTCGTAGCCCTCCCAGAACGTCAGCTCGCGCTCGAGGCGCAGCGTGACCTTGATCGGGGTCTCCTCGTAGCGCGCGACGTACTCGACGTCGTCGACGATGCCGAACTCGACGCCGCGGACCTTGACCTTGTTGCCCTTGTCGAGGCCGCGGGCGTTGTCGAACAGCACGACCCTGAGCTCGGCCGTCGGGGCCGCGAACCGCGACAGGCCGATCGTCGCCCACAGGACCAGGGCGAGGCCGCCGAAGAACACGATGCCGAGCAGCGAGTCCCTTCTGATCTTCATGCCTACCCTCCCGTCGGGGGTTCCGGTGTCGCGTCTCCAGTCAATCCACGTGTCCGGCCAGGAACTTGTGCGTCAGCGGGTGCTCCGACCGCCGCATCTCGTCCAGGCTGCCCTCGTCCACCACCCGCCCCTTCTCGATGACCGCGATCCGGTTGCCGACCGTGAAGGCGCAGCTGCGCCGGTGGGTCACGACGACCGAGGTCACCGAGAGCTTGTCCTGCACCTCGACGATCAGCCGGTTGATCGTCTCGCTCATGACCGGGTCGAGCCCGGCGTTGGGCTCGTCGTAGAGGATGATCTTGGGGTCGGTCACGAGGGCGCGGGCCAGGCCGGCGCGCTTCTTCATGCCGCCCGAGATGCTGTCGGGGAGCTGGTCCTTGGCGTGCTCCATCTCGACCAGGGCCAGGACCTCGAGCACCTTCTGGCGGACCTCGTACTCGCTGAGCTTCCAGTGCTCGCGCAGCGGCAGGGCCACGTTCTCGAACACGGACAGCCAGTTGATCAGCGCCCCGCTCTGGAACAGGTAGCCCATGTCCTTGCGCAGGGCCATGAGCTCGTCGCGGCCGAGGTGGGGGACCGACCGGCCCTCGACGAGGACCGAGCCCGAGTCGGGCCTGATGACCCCGATGATGTGCTTGAGCGTGACGCTCTTGCCGCCGCCCGACCCGCCCATGATCACGAAGGTGCTGCCGGCCCGGACCCGGAACGTCATGCCGTTGAGGATCTGGCGGCCGCCGAGGCGCGTGTACACGTCCTGCAGCGCGATCATCGCGTCGCGGACGTCGTCGACCCGGGCCGAGAGGTCGGCGGTCGAGGGGGCGTGGGCCGGGGCGGTCATGGCGCGCTCAGTCGAGGAGGAAGTAGAAGAACCACGTGATGATGTAGCCGAGGATGATGATCAGCAGGAAGGCCGTGATGACGGCCCGCTGCACGGCCCGGCCGACGCCGAGCGCGCCGCCGCGGGCCCGGATCCCCTCCGAGCAGCCGACGACGGCGATCATCACGCCGAAGACCCAGGCCTTGAACATGCCCGACCACAGGTCCTTGGGCAGCGCCGCCGTGGGGTCGGTCAGGGAGTCGCGCACGCTGTCCATGTAGAACGGGAACGTGACGCCGAGGTGGACCTGGGCCACGAAGCCGCCGCCGAAGATGCCGAGGACGTCCGAGAACGCCGTCAGCAGCGGGCACATCAGCGCGAGGGCGACGACGCGCGGCATGACGAGGTAGCGGACCGGGTCGATCGACATGACCTCGAGGGCCAGGATCTCCTCCGACACCGACATCGTGCCGAGCTCGGCGGCGATCGCCGAGCCGACCGTGGCGGCGAGGATCAGGCCGGTGATGAACGGGCCCATCTCGCGGCACATCGACAGGGCCACGAGGTTGCCGATGATGCTCTCCTGACCGAAGCGCTTGAGCTCGATGCCGGTCTGCATCGCGAGGATCATCCCGGCGAACACCGACACGACGACGACGACCGGGATCGTCTTGACCCCGGCCGCGAACATGTTGTCGACGAGCGAGCGCAGCTTGCGCGGCAGGTGGACCGACTGCACGAACGTGCGCACCAGGAGGTCCAGCGAGAAGCCCGCGCCCTCGACGGTCGAGCGGAGGTAGCTGCCGGTCTCGTTCAGGACGCCCATGGGGTCGGTCGGTGGGGGTGGGGGGAGCTCACGACGGCCCCCAGGAGATCGGGAAGAGCTGGAGGAGTCGAAGGGTCCCGCCTCCCCTTTCGTCCAGGACGAGGTTGAACAGTAGGGGGACCGAGCACTGGTAGCGCTTGCCGGCGAAGTTCCGGCTCGTCCAGAGGTCGAGGAAGGTCCGCGTCCGGCTGTTGCCCAGCGCGTCCCCTTGGGCCTCCCACAGGACCCAGGCCCAGTCGTAGGCCTCGCGGATGCCCAGCGACGGGCCGCCCTCGAACGGCCAGGGGGCGAGGCCCCGGCTCAGCCAGCTGCCGTACCGGTCCTCCTCGAAGCGGACCAGCGGCCAGTAGACCGTGGCCTGGTCGCCCCTCTCGTACCACTCGACGTCCCCCTGGCCCTCGGCCTCCTGTCCGGTGTCGCGGTCGGTCGCCGGTGGCCCCTCGGGCCGCGGCTTCCGGTAGCGGATCCGCTTGTCCCAGAAGAACGGGAGGATGTAGCGGTCGTAGCGGTCGCCGCGGTGGTCCCAGTAGTGGCGGAACCAGAACAGCGGGCCGAGGTAGCCGCGCAGGTCGCTGTCGCCGGTCAGGGTGCCGTAGTACAGCGGGGTGATCCACATCCGGTCGCGGGGCTCGGAGCGCAGGCTGTCGTGCTCGTAGCGGAACAGCGGCCAGGGCAGGTCCCAGTAGAGGTAGTCCCCGTCGGCGACGCTGCCCTCGGGCAGGCCGAGGGCCTGGGCGGCCTTGCCCTCCTTCAGGTGGGCGTGGCGGATCAGCGGCCAGGCGATGTCCCAGGCCACGAACGCGCCGCCGACCGACCAGCCGAGCAGCGGCCAGAAGCGCTGGTAGGTGCTCGGGTAGGGGGTGTGCAGCTGGCGGTAGCCCCACCAGAGGAAGGGGAACAGGGCCGTGTAGTGCTCTTCACGGCCGGGGTCGACGTTGGCCCCGAAGAACGGCAGGGCCCGCCACCACCAGTTGCCGTCCGGGACGTCCTCGCCACCGAAGCCGCCCAGCGGCCAGATGATGTGGCGCCCCCAGGCCTTGCCCCGCTCGGTCCACATGTACAGCGGCCAGAGGAAGAATCCGAGTTCGTCGTAGGTGAGGAAGTTGCGCAGCCGCCCCCAGAACGGGATGAAGGCGAAGTAGTCCTCGCTGCCGTCCCACGACGTCCCGCCCCAGAGCAGGAGCAGGGCCATCCAGTCCCGGTCCCACTGCTCCGGCCGGCCCTCGTTCCAGTGCTGCTTGAACCAGAACAGCGGGAACAGCCGGGCCTCGGTCAGCTCCTCCTGGTTGCGGACCAGGCCGAGGGGCACGAGGAACTGGTGGGCCGTGCGGTCCTTCTCCTCGTCCCGGACGATCCGCCACAACGGGCGGACGCGGAAGTCCCAGGCCTTGGCCTGCGGCGGCTTCTCGTAGTGGAACACCGGCCACAGGAAGTCCATCTCGACGAGCTCGCCATCGGGCGAGACGCGCTGCCGGTACAGCGGCGAGAGGTTGAACTCGTCGGGCAGGAGCTGGCAGGAGGCGAGCAGCAGGAGCAGCAGGGCGGCGGCACGGCGGCCCGGGGCGCGCCTCGCGCGGGGCCGGGGCACGGGGGTCTCGTGGGCTCGCATCCGGCAGCACGATATCCGCGCGCGCCGCGCCCGGCGAGGAAAGGCCGATGGCGTCGGCCCCTGCGTGCCGACAAGATGGGCGGCTCCCCCCGACCGCGACCCGCCATGGCCCGCATCCTCTCCGGTCCAGCCCACCGGCAGCTTCCACCGGCAACTGGCTCGGGGCGATCCGGCAACTGTCCGGCCGCAGGACGGCAACGAGGCCTTCTACAGCATCGTCGACCTGCACGCGCTGATGATCCCGCTCGCCGCCGACGAGCTCCAGCGCAACAGCTTCGAGCTCGCCGTCGACGTCCTGCCGGCCGGGGTCGACCCGGAGCGTGGGCCGTCCTGTTCGTGCAGTCGGCCGTCCCCGAGCACGCGGAGCTGTGCTGGGTCCTGCTGTGCCTGACCCAGCTCGGCGACCTCAACCGCATGACGCAGTTCAAGGACAAGTCCGAGCAGAACCCGGGCAACGTCAACGCCGGCCTGTTCACCTACCCGGTGCTCCAGGCGGCCGACATCCTGCTGTGTCGGCCACGCAGGTCCCGGTCGGCGAGGACCAGGTCCAGCACCTCGAGCTGACGCGGGAGATCGTCCGCCGCTTCCAGCACGTCTACGGCGAGCTGTTCCCCGAGCCCGAGGCGGTGATGTCCGAGGCGCCCACGATCCTCGGCCTCGACGGCCAGGCCAAGATGTCCAAGTCCAAGGGCAACGACATCGGCGTGCTCGAGGAGCCCGACGCGGTTCGGCAGAAGCCCATGGGCGCTGACCGACCCGCAGCGCGTCACCTGCAAGGACCCGGGCCGCCCCGAGGTGTGCAACATCTGGGCGCTGCACGGCTTCTTCGCACGCCCCAGGCGGAGCAGGACGGATCTACGTCGGCTGCACGGACGGCCGGCACGGCTGCGTCGACTGCAAGCAGCGGCTGCACGCCCACCTCTGCGCCGCGACCGAGCCGATCCGCGACCGGGCCAGGGCCCTGCACGCCGAGCCGACCGCGTCCACGACGTCCTGGGCGAGGGCAAACCGCAAGCCCAGGCCGTGGCCGCCGAGACGATGGCGATGGTGCGCAGCACCGACTGTGGAGGGAGACAGGCAGTGGAGAAGGTCCGTCGCGGCCTCGGGGCCGCCGTCCTGCTCGTCGTGGTCCGGTCCTCGGCCTCGCGGCCTGAGCGCAGGGCGGGGCCGGGGCGCCGCCGCCGCGCGACTCCCGGACGCTCGAGGCGGTGTTCAAGCGTTCCTGTGCCCCGACGGCAAGGGCGATGTCGTCGTCTGCGACAACTCGACGCCACGCTGAGCCGGGAGATCGTCGACCAGGTGAGGAAGGTTCTCCGACTCGCGGCACCGCTTCGTGCGCCGGGGGTGTCCGAGCCCCTGGCCGAGACCTTCAGCAATCGCCGACGGCGGCGTCGACCTGCCGCCCGGTTCTGCTGGGGCCCAGCAGTTCCTCGTGCTCCGGCGGGACCGGTTCACGGTCCTGTCCCGGGCGAGGCCCGCTGCGACCTGCGGGCCTTCGGCCACGTCGAGGTCGTCCTGGCCGGGGTACACCCGCGCGGGGTGGCCGAGGTCGTCGTCCAGGACGGGGCCTGGACCGAGCGCTGACCGCAGCCGCGGGCAGGCTCGCCGCGCTCGCCCTGGCCTGCGCTGCCGGTCGCCTGCGCCGGCGTCGGCCCACAGGCTGGCCAGGCCCGCTCGAGCGTCCGGCCGACCCCGACGCCGCGGCCTCGGCTCCGCGCCGCCGAGGGCGCGCTCGTCGCCGGCCGGGCGGCCGAGGCCCTGGCCGGGCTCGCGGCCCTGGCCGAGCGCCACCCCGACTGCGCGCGGGTGCTCGTCGAGCTCCGCCGGGCCCTGGCCCAGGTCGCGGCCCCGAGCGCGCCGTCGCCACGAAGGCGCTCGTCGAGCGGCTCCGCCAGCTCCGCGGCGAGGCCGACGGCCGGCCTCGAGGCGCGGCCGCGGCCGCAAACCTCTGCTTCGGGCTGGCCCTGTTCGAGGACGACCCCGACGAGCGCGGGCGCCTCCTCGTGCGCGCCCTCGAGCTCGACCCCGGCCACGTCTACGCGATGAAAGTTGCGCGGCGAGCAGCCTGGGGCCAGGGGCAGGCCGAGCGCGCGCCGGATGCTCGAGGAGGCGCTCGCGCTGAGTCCGGCGCTGGCCGAGGGCTGGCTGGTCCTGGCCGAGATCCACGAGGACAACGGCCGCTACAAGTCGGCCGGACTGCTGCTACGAGGTCTACCCGCCTGCGGCCCTTCGACGTCCTGATCAAGGGACCACGGGCGCTTCCTGGTCCACCACCGGCGGGACGGGGCGCGGGCGCTGGTCGTGCTGGCCGGGCTGATCGAGGCCGACCCGGCCAACGTCGAGTTCCGCCTGCACGAGGCCGCCGCCCTGTGGGCATCCTCGGCCGCTTCGACGAGGTCGAGCGCGCCTGGCGCGTCCTCGCGCGCCAGCACCCCGGAGGACGCGCGCATCTTCCTCGGCCTGGCCGAGCTCTGCCGAGGAGCCCTCGGCCGCAAGCGCGACGCCCTCCAGGTCTACCGTTGGCTGTTCTGCTGCTGCCGTCCTCGGACCTGCTGCGTTCCCGCACTCAGTCCCTCCGGTCCGCGTGGTCCAGCGGGCTCGAGCACGAGCTCGGCGCCGACGCGCCGGCCCCGCCGGCGCGCCTCGAGGACATCCTGTGATCGCGCTCCTGCAGCGCGTCGACGAGGCGCGGGTCTCGTCGGGGCGAGGTCGTCGGCGAGCTCGGCCGGGGGCCTCCTGGTCCTGCTCGGCGTCGTCCGCGGGGACGGGAGTGAGGCCGCCGCCTGGCCGAGCGGGTCGCGGGGGTATCGGTGCCTGCCCGACGAGGCCACCGGCCGGCCGATGGAGCGCAGCCCTCGACCTCGGCCTCGGCGCCCTCGTCGTCAGCCAGTTCACGCTCTGCGCCTCGACGCGGAAGGGCCGCGGCCCGGCTTCGACGCCGCAAGCCCCGCCCGACGAGCGTCACGCGCGGCGTTCCAGGACGCTCTGCTCGTACGGTGGCCCCGGTCGAGCGCGGCCGGTTCCAGGCCCACATGAAGGTCGCCCTGGTCAACGACGGCCCGGTCACGCTCTGGTGCTCGAAGCAGGCGCCGCCTGCCTGAGCGCTGGCGGCCGCCGGGCTGGGAACCACTGGCGGGCGAGTGAGTCGCAGCCGCTGGGCGGCTGACGCCGAGCCGTCCGAGGTCGGCGTCGAGGCCGGCGAGGTCGCGCAGCCTCGCCCGTCGAACTTCGCGGGCCCGGGCGACGAGGCGCGAGGCGGAGGCGTCGATCTTGGCCCAGGCGGCCCGCGCGGTCGAGCAGGAGGTTGCGCGCCAGGAGGTCGGGGTCGCGCAGGCCGGTCGCAGGGCCCGCACGAACGCCGCCAGCGACTCGAGCGTCGGGCGGTCGAGGGCCTCGGCGAGCCGCCGCTCGAGGTCGAGGTCCCCGAACGCCAGGGTCTGGAGCTCGGCCCGGCGGGAAGCCGAGCAGCCGGCGCTCGGCGCGGGCGAGGAGGGAGGTTGGACCTCGCGCGCCGCCAGGCGCTCGAGAGCCCGGGCCTCGCGGGCCACCCGGGACCGGGCCAGGAAGGTGTTCCGGAGGACGCCCCGAGGGGGCCGAAGGGCAGTTACAGATAGACCTTTTGAACAGGGTCCGGCCGTCCACCTCCAGGCGGTCGACGAGGCCTGCGTCGCCGAGCGCCGGACGGGGGTCGCCGTGGCCTCCAAAGGTATTGATAAAAGATCATCTTCATTAGGGTTGTGACGATCACTAACCTTGGATCCGCGAGGATTTCCGAGACCGCTCAGCCCGCTGGCAGCCCTGCCCGACGCCCCGACGGCCCGCCCCGGCCCTCGGCCGTCCGGCAGGAGCCTCCCGGCACGAAGCGTCGTCCATCCCAGGAGACGTCCAGATGGAGACCGTCACCGAAGAAGGACCTGGCTTCATCACCGAGACCCTGACCCACCGCGACAAGGGCCAGGACGATGCGACGCTGAGCGAGGATCAGCGGGCGACGAGGGTCAGGGTCACCAAGACCTCGTCAAGGAGGTGATCCAGTCCTTCCTGACAAGATCACCGAGGAGCTCGCCCGCGGGAACCGCTTGGAGTCCGTGAGTTCGGCGTTCGAGGTCAAGGAGCGGGCGCCTCGCCGGGCCCAGAACCCGGTGCACGATGGAGAAGGTCCACGTGCCGGCTAAGCGCGTCGTCATGCTCCAAGGTCGGCCGCAAGATGCGCGAGATGGTCGAGGGCGGGACGCCGGAGGAGAGCAGGCCGCCGACGCCGGCTGAGCCGGATCCCGGCACGCCGGCGCAGGACGCCGGCACGTCCGCGGGGACTCAGGCGCTCGCCAGGGCCCGGTCGAGGTCCTCGGTGAGGTCGTCGCCGTCCTCGATGCCGACCGACAGGCGGACCAGGCCGTCCTTCGAGCCCGGCCGCGAGCCGCTCCTCGCGCGGGATCGAGGCGTGGGTCATCGACGCCGGGTGGTCGACGAGGCTCTCGACGCCGCCGAGGCTCTCGGCCAGGGCGAACAGCCGCGTCGATCGACGCGAGCGACGACCGGCCTCGAGGCCGCCTCGAGCTCGAGCGATCAGGCCGCCCGGGCGCCGCATTCGGCGGCCGCAGAGCGCGTATGGGGCGGGCCGGCAGCCCGGGGTAGTGGACCCGGGCGACCTTGGCGTGCTCGGCGAGGAAGCCGGCGATGCGCTCGGCGTTGTCGCAGTGGCGGTCCATGCGCACGTGCAGCGTCTTGGTCCCGCGCAGGACGAGGAAGCAGTCCATCGCGCCCGGGGTCGAGCCGACGGTGTTCTGGAAGTGCCGGAGCCGCTGGCACAGCTCCTCGTCGTCGAGCAGCAGGGCCCCGCCGACGACGTCCGGAGTGGCTGCCGAGGCATTCTTGTCGTCGAGTGGACGACGACGTCGGCGCCCAGCGCGAGGGGTTCTGCAGGGCACGGCGTCGCGAACGTGTTGTCGACGACGACGAGGACGCCCTTGCGCGAGTGGGCTAGGCCGCGGCCGCGGCGAGGTCGGTCAGCCGGAGCAGGGGGTTGGTCGACGACTCGAGGAACAGCATCCGCGTGTTCGGCTGCAGGGCTCGCTCGATGTTCTCGAGCCGGGACGTGTCGACGAAGGTGAAGTCGACGCCGAACTTCTCGAACAGGGTCGTGAACAGGCGGTAGGAGCCCCCGCATATCGTTGCAGGCCACGACGTGGGTCCCGGCCTCGAGCGTCGCGCAGAGCGTGTGGATCGCGCCCATGCCCGACGAGAAGGCGAGGCCGAAGCGGGCGTCCTCGAGCGCGGCGAGGTTGCCCTCGAGGGCCGTGCGGGTCGGGTTGCAGGTCCGCGAGTAGTCGTAGCCCTTGGTCTTGGCCGGCTCCTCCTGGACGTAGGTGCTGGTCAGGTAGACCGGGGTCATGATCGCCCCGGTCGTCGGGTCCGGGCGCTGGCCGGCGTGGATGGCCCTCGTGCCGAACCCGTTGCGCTGCTTCTCGATCGACATGCTTGGCTCCTCGTCGTCCCCGTTGGCTCGGGGGGCCGGAGGATACGGGATCCCTCGCCCGGTCCCCGAGGCTTTCCCGGATCGCGCTCGCGGCGGCCGCCGCCGCGGTGATCGAGTGCGCGGGAAGCCGTTGCAATGCCCGCCGCGGGGATGCAATGGCTGCCCCGGTCCCCGCCCCACCTCCACGCCGATGCACCCCGAAGGACAGGTCCTCGGTCACGCTCGAGTTCCGCGGGTGCGCGGGCTCGTCGGGCGCTTCCTCGTCTCGCCGCTGGGGCAGGCGCGGCTCGAGGGCCTCGTCCCCTTCGACAGCGCCGAGCGCATGGCCACGGCCCTGGCCCAGGCGCGGGAGATGGCCGCCTGGCTCGTCGGCGGGGCGCGGCTCCCGCTCGGTCCGCTGTCCGACCTCGGGCCCCGGCTCGAGGCCCTGCGCGGCAGCGGCCGGCCGTTCGAGCCGGCCGACTTCGCCGACCTGCTCCGCCTGCTGCGCAGCAGCGTCCGCCTGCGCCGGCTGCTGTCGGGCCTCGCCGAGGCCCCGGCCCTGGTCCGGCTCGGCGAGCGCCTGCCCGACCTCGAGCCGCTCCTGGCCCGGGTCGAGGGCACGGTCGACGAGCGCGGCGAGGTCCTGAGCTCGGCCTCGCCGCGCCTCGCGGAGCTGCGCGCCGAGGTCCAGCGCCAGCACCAGCGGATCGACGACCTGCTGCAGCGCCTCGTCGAGGACCCCCTCCTGCGGCGCAACCTGCAGTCGCCGCAGGTCGCCTGGCGCAACGGCCGGCCGGTGCTGCAGGTCAAGCCCGAGGCGCAGCGGTTCGTGCCCGGGATCTTCCACGACCGCAGCCAGTCGGGGCAGACCGTGTTCGTGGTGCCGCAGCAGATGGTCGAGCCGGTCAACCGGCTGGCCGAGGCCCGGGCCGAGGAGGCCGCCGAGGTCCGCCGGCTGCTCGCCGAGCTCCTCCGCGAGGTCGTCGCCCGGGACGCCGACGTCGAGCTGGCCCAGCGGGGGGTGGCCTGGATCGACTACACCCACGCCCGGGCCCGCCTCGTCCACGAGCTCGGCTTCGTCGTGCCCCGGCCGGCCGAGCCCGGCCGGTTCCGGCTGCGCGGGGCGCGCCACCCGCTGCTCCTGACCGGCCTGTTCGAGGGCACCAAGGGCCGGGACGAGGCCCTGGCCGAGGTCGTGCCGCTCGACCTCGACCTCGGCGATCCGTACTCGATGGTCGTCGTGACCGGGCCCAACACCGGCGGCAAGACCGTCGCCCTCAAGACCGTCGGGCTCTGCGTGCTGATGGCTCAGGCCGGCATGCCCCTGCCCTGCGACGAGGGCACCGCCCTGCCCTGGGTCGACGGGATCTGGGCCGACATCGGCGACGAGCAGGCGATCGAGCAGAACCTGTCGACGTTCTCGTCCCACCTCGTCCGCATCGGCGAGGCGCTGGCCAGCGCCGGCGGGGACAGCCTCGTCCTGCTCGACGAGCTCGGCGCCGGCACCGACCCGGAGGAGGGCGGGGCGCTCGGCTACGCGATCCTCGAGCGCCTCGTCGCCGCCCGGGTGCCGACCCTGGCCTCGACCCACCTGGGGCGGCTCAAGGACTTCGCCTACCAGCACGAGGGCGTCGAGAACGGCGCGATGGCCTTCGACCCGGAGCGGCTCGCGCCGCTGTTCCGCCTCGACATCGGCATCCCGGGCAGCTCCAACGCGCTGACGATCGCGCGCCGGGTCGGCATCGACGACGCCCTCGTCGACCGCGCCCGCGAGATCCTCGGCGAGCGCGACCACAGCCTGGAGGACGTCATCGGCAAGGTCCAGGTCGCGCGCCAGGCCGCCGAGCAGCAGCGGCGCGCGGCCGAGCGCACGCGCGCGCGCATCGACACCGAGGAGCGGGAGCTCGCCGACCGGCAGGCCCGCTTCGAGCAGCGCGAGAGCTGGCTGCGCGAGGAGGCCGAGCACTTCGTCGAGGAGGAGCTCAAGGCCGCGCGGTCGCTGCTGACCGAGCCGCTGGCCCAGTTCGTCAACGCGCCGGAGCCGTACCGCGAGAAGGCGCGCGGCCTCGTCAAGCTGCTCGAGGAGCTCCTCGCCGGGACCTCGCTCGGCCGCCGGCGGGAGCGCTACCTCGCACAGGTCAAGAAGGGCCACATGGTCTACGTGCCGCGCTACCGGCGGCGCTGCAAGGTGCTCAAGCTCGAGCGGGCCCGCCGCCGCGTGCACGTCGAGATGGGCGGGCTCAAGGTCGAGGTCCCGTTCGAGGAGATCTCCTGGCTGCAGCCGCTCGACGACTGAGCGCGCGGGTGCACGCTTTACAGGGGGCCGGGGCGGGTGGATGCTCAGGCCTCCCTGCCGCTCCATCGTTCCGCCGACCGAGGACCCGCGGATGGAAGCGACCCCGGCGCCCGCCAGCGTCGACGTGCTGCTGATCGACAACGACCCGGACGTGTCGGAGCTGCTCCGCATGTTCCTGCACCAGTCGGGCCTGTCGGTCGAGGTCCTGCGCAGCGGCGAGGAGGGCCTCGCGTTCCTCGCCTCGGGCCGCGGCGCCGGCCTCGTGCTCCTCGACCTGCGCATGCCGGGGATGGGCGGGCTGGCCTTCCTCGAGGCCTGCCTCGAGCGGTGGGGGACCCAGGAGCTGCCGCCGGTCGTCGTCGTGTCCGGCTTCCTGACCGACGCGGACCGGGAGCGGCTGGCCGGCACGAGCCTCGTGCGCGCGGTGTTCCAGAAGCCCTTCGACCTGCTCGAGCTCGGCCGGGCCGTCCAGGACCTGCTCTCGGGTGCCGCCGGGAAGGGCACGTGAGGCTGCGCTTCCGGACCGGGGGCGAGTCGCACGGCGCCGGGCTCGTGGCCGTGCTCGAGGGCCTGCCCAAGGACCTCCCGGTCGACCTCGGCTTCGTCGACGCCCAGCTCGCCCGGCGCCAGCGCGGCTACGGCCGGGGCGGGCGGCAGCGGATCGAGGCGGACCGCGCCGAGCCGCTCTGTGGCCTCCGCGACGGCCGGACGATCGAGGCCCCGCTGGTGCTGTGGATCCCCAACCGCGACCACAGCCTCGCGGAGCGCGGCCAGCTCGCCAGCCCACGGCCGGGGCACGCCGACCTGTCGGGCGCCCTGCGCCACGGGGACCGGGACCTGAGGGCCAACCTGGAGCGGGCCTCGGCCCGCGAGACCGCGGCCCGGGTCGCCGCCGGGGCCGTCGCCCAGCTCCTGCTGCGCCGGCTCGGCTGCGAGGTCCTCGGCCACGTCGTCGGCCTCGGGGGCGTGGACACCGGCCGGGCCCCGGGCCAGGGACTGCCGGACGTCGCGGCGCTGGTCGCGGCCTCGGGCCTGGTCGAGGCCTGGAGTCGGCCTGGTCGACGACGGGCCGGCCGACGGGATGCGGGCCCGGATCGACGAGGCCCGGCAGGCCGGCGACAGCCTCGGCGGCCGGGTCGAGGTCGTCGCCTGCGGCTGCCCGCCGGGGCTCGGCAGCTTCGCCCAGTGGGACCAGCGGCTCGACGGCCGGCTGGCCCGGGCCCTGGTCTCGATCCAGGCCATCAAGGCCTTCGCGATCGGGCTCGGCGACGAGGTCGCCGACCGTCCGGGCTCCGCGGTCCACGATCCGATCCTGCCGGGGGACGGCGGCCCGCCGCGCCGGGGCCGCAACCACGCCGGCGGCCTCGAGGGCGGGATCACCAACGGCGAGCCCCTCGTCCTCCGCGCCACGATGAAGCCGATCTCGACCCTTCGGCAGGGCCTCCCGTCGGTCGACCTCGGCACCGGCGCGCCGGTCACGGCGGCGTACGAGCGCTCCGACGTCTGCGCGGTGCCGGCGGCGAGCGTCGTCGCCGAGGCCATGACCGCGCTGGTCCTGGCCGACGCCGCGCTCGAGCTCCTGGGCGGTGCGACCCTCGCCGCGCTCGAACAGGCTGCGGCGGCCCATCTGGCGCGGATCCGCGCCGCCATGGGCGGGGAAAGGGCTTGACGGTCTCGGGGGCGGGCGTACCGTTGTCCGCCCTTCGTCCCGTCAGGTGCCTGCTAGCGTAGCTCAACTGGAAGAGCTCCGGTCTTGTAAACCGGAGGTTATGGGTTCGAGTCCCATCGCTAGCTCCAGCCCGGAGCGGGGGCCCCGGCGGGGTCCTCCGGATCGGGCGGGAGACCCGTCACGCGCGCGGGGACCCCGGGAGGAGGACGCAAGGGCGGATACCCAAGCGGCCAACGGGGCCAGACTGTAAATCTGGTGGCAAAGCCTTCACTGGTTCGAATCCAGTTCCGCCCACCAGTCCCAGTTCCCGTTCCCGGGGGGCACCCCGAGGGCGGGTTCGTTCTTTATCAGCCGTGTCGCCTGCGGGCGTAGCTCAATGGTAGAGCCCCAGCCTTCCAAGCTGGTTGTGAGGGTTCGATTCCCTTCGCCCGCTCCAGCCCGCCCGGGCGGCGGCCACGGCTCCGTTCTTTCCAGATCGTCGCGCTCCGCGGCCCGGGGGATCCTCCCCGGCCGGCGGGGTCTCCGCAGGCTGCTGTAGCTCAGGGGTAGAGCACTTCCTTGGTAAGGAAGAGGTCATGGGTTCAAATCCCATCAGCAGCTCCATCACCGGCTGACGTGGCCGGCCGTTCGGGACGGCCGGGGCGGCAGTCGACCACCAGGGTCGGGTGACCGACCCCCGAGCAAGCAGGGCCCAGGCCCGCAGGGATGAGGTCTCCCAGGAGAACCTGACATGGCAAAGGAAGTCTTCCAGCGCACCAAGCCCCACGTGAACGTGGGAACGATCGGCCACGTGGCCCACGGCAAGACCACGCTGACCGCTGCGCTCTCGCGCACGCTGGCGGCGGAGGGGCTCGCCAAGGCCAAGGCGTACTCGGACATCGCCAAGGGCGGAACGGTCCGCGACGACACGCGCGTCGTCACGATCTCGTCGGCCCACATCGAGTACGAGAGCGACAACCGGCACTACGCCCACGTCGACTGCCCGGGCCACGCCGACTACGTCAAGAACATGATCACCGGCGCCGCGCAGATGGACGGCGCGATCCTGGTCGTGGCGGCCGACGACGGCCCGATACCGCAGACGAAGGAGCACGTCCTCCTCGCCCGGCAGGTCGGCGTCCCCTACATCGTGATCTTCCTCAACAAGTGCGATGAGGTCGACGACCCTGAGCTGCTCGACCTTCGCCGAGAGATGGAGGTCCGCGAGCTCCTCAGCAAAGATGAGTTCCCGGGCGACGACGTCCTGGTGATCCGCGGCTCGGCCTTCAAGGCCCTGCACAGGAGAACCCGAGCCGCGAGAACCTGGACAGCAAGTGCATCTACGAGCTGCCGCCCTCGACGAGAACGTGCCCGAGCCGACCCGCGACATCGACAAGCCGTTCCTGATGCCGGTCGAGGACGTGTTCTCGATCGAGGGTCGCGCACGGTCGGCACGGGCCGCATCGAGCAGGCATGGTCAACCAACGACAAGGTCGAGATCGTCGGCATCAAGGACACCATCGACATGTCGTGACCGGCGTCGAGATGTTCAACAAGACGCTCAACGAGGGTCAGGCCGGCGACAACGTGGGGCTGCTCCTGCGCGGTACCAGAAGAAGGACCCGGTCCGCGGCCAGGTCGTTCGGCAAGCCGGGCCTCGATCACCCCGCACACCAAGTTCGAGGCCGAGATCTACGCCCTGAGCAAGAGGAGGGTGGCCGCCACACGCCGTTCTTCTCCGGCTACCGGCCGCAGTTCTACTTCCGCACGACCGACGTGACCGGCACGCTCAACCTCAACAACGCCGAGATGTGCATGCCGGGCGACAACGTCGCCGTGACGGTCGAGCTGCACACGCCGATCGCGATGGACGAGCACCCGCTTCGCCGTCCGCGAGGGCGGCCGCACGGTCGCCTCCGGGCGGGTGTCCAAGATCCTCCAGTAGCCGACCCGGTCGGCTGACCGGCCGGGGGCCCCGCCCCCGGCCACGACCGGCCGCGGGCGCCGGGCGGCCCGGCCGCGAAGCCCGGCACCGAAGGGCAGGGCGATTGGTAGCGCATCCGATTCCAAATCGGACGGTTGTGGGTTCGAGTCCTACCTGCCCTGCCAGAGCCGATGACCGGCTCCGCCGCCGCGCGCGGGAGCATGGCGCGGCCGCGGGGCCGCCCATCCAAGGGACCGGAGGTGACGAGGTGAGCTACAAGCCCGAGCAGGGACGCATCGCGAGGATGGTGTCCTTCTGGATCCTGTTCGTGCTGCTCCTGCATGGCTACTTCGGTTCAAGATCTCCTCGACAACCCGACGTGGACCCCGCCGTTCATGTCGACGAGCTTCGGCCGCCTCCCGGTCATCAGCGTGTCACGCCGAACGCGCTGCTCGCCTACATCGTCATGCCCATCGTGACGGCGCTGGTGCTGATCAGGACGCTGAACCGGCCGACGGGTCGCGGACTACCTGATCGAGACCGAGGCGGAGCTGCGCAAGGTCCACTGGCCCAACATGAGCGAGACGCGGACCGCGTCGCTCGTCGTCATGACGACGGTGCTGGTCCTCGGCGCCTACCTGTTCGGGGCGGATCGCTTCCTCGGACTCGTGATCTCGGGGCTCCTGTCCCTGAGGGGAAGCTGACACACATGGGAGGCCCCATGGCCCCCGAGTGGCACATCCGTCCAGGTCGGGCGAGGAGCGCATCCGGCAGAACCTGCTGCAGAAGGTCAAGCAGGCCGCTCGAGGACCGCAGTCCCGAGATCCTGCTCCCGGTCGAGACCGTGTCCGACATCAAGGCCGGCAAGAAGCGCGTGTCCAAGCGCAAGCTCTTCCCTGGCTACCTGATGCTGCACGCCGACCTCGACGAGTCGGTCTGGTTCGCGCCTGGGCGAGACCCTCGGCTTCTCGGCGACTTCGTCGGCGGGGCGGCGAGCCTGTCCCGATGGCCCAGGACGAGATCGACCGCATCCTCGGTGCAGGAGTCGATGTGCTCAGCTCAGCGTCGCCTTCAAGAAGGGCGACCGGGTCAAGATCAGTCCGGCCACTTCGAGAATCTCGACGGCTCCGTCGAGGAGGTCGACGTCGAGAAGGGCCGCGTCAAGGTCATCGTCACGATCTTCGGCCGCGCCACGCCCGTGGACCTCGAGCACTGGGAGCTCGAACCCATCTGAGCCGGGCGGTCTCTGAGGAAAACGGACCGGTGTCGGTCGTCCGATCCCACGGGGGGTCGTTCCGCTCCCGAACCCGCTCCAGACCCCCGTAGGATCACACGACCGACACCGGGCCGACGCCCTCGTTCTCAGAGACCGCCCGACCCCCGGGAGGTCACTGGGGAAGAACCGGCTGGGACGAGGTCGATCCGGAACGGGACCGGACCGATCGTGAGCTGGGTTGGTCTTCTCAACCTCCGCTCAGCAGCAAGTACGAGAGACTCCTGCGTACGCCGGCAGTACCAAAGAGCTGAACTCGTCGCATCGACCCTCGGGCCGAGGACGCCGGCCGCGGCTGGTCTCATGAGAGGACCGTCCGACCCCCCTGGTATTCATTGGAGGTCGTGGGACGTCGGATCGGACAGGGGGCCTGGAGCGGGTTCGGGAGCGGAACGGCCCCCGGTGTGATCCGACGTCCCTCTCTCGACCCCCTTGGAAGCACCCAGCAGGTAGCAGTTCGGCCAGCCTCCCGCCCCCCCCGGATCGGCCGTAGCCGACCGTTGACTCGGGGCGCGGGGGTCCGCATACTCTGCGCCCTTTTCGCCAGCCGGTAGCCGCGATGGTGCGGGGCCGGCCCCCGGAGCGGGAGGGCGGTGACCCCGTCCGCAAGGACCGCAGGAGAGCAAGATGGCACCCAAGAAAGAGGTGACTGCAGTCGTCAAGCTGCAGTGTCCCGGAGGCCAGGCGACGCCGGCCCCGCCGGTCGGCACGGCCCTCGGCCCGCACGGCGTGAACATCGGCGACTTCGTGCGCCAGTTCAACGACGCCACGCGCGACAAGATGGGCCTCGTGATCCCGGTCGAGATCTCGATCTACAAGGACCGGACCTTCTCCTTCGTCCTCAAGTCGCCGCCCGCCGCCGTCCTGATCAAGAAGGCCCTGGGCCTCGAGAAGGCCGCGCAGAACCCGGGCACCGAGGTCGTCGGCCGCATCACGCGGGCGCAGATGGAGGAGATCGCCAAGGTCAAGGAGCCGGACATGACCGGCGCCGACATCGACGCCGACGTCCGCACGATCGCCGGCACCGCGCGGTCGATGGGCGTCGAGGTGGAGGGCTAGCCGATGGCCGAGAACGAAGACTTCGCCGAGGGCGGCGCGCCGGTCGAGCAGGTGAGGCCCGTCGGCAAGGAGAAGAAGAAGCGCTGGCGCAAGGGTCGCTACAGCGACAGCAAGCGCTTCCGCAAGGCCAGCGCACAGGTCGACCGCGCCCGCGAGTACGAGCCGGTCGAGGCCTTCGAGCTGCTCAAGAGCCTCCCGGCGGCCAAGTTCGACGAGACGGTCGCGGTCAGCGTCCGGCTCGGCATCGACCCCAAGAAGACCGACCAGCTGATCCGCGGCGCCGTCAGCCTGCCGCACGGCATCGGCAAGTCGGTCCGCGTGATCTGCTTCGCCGAGGGCGAGAAGGCCGACGCCGCCAGGGAGGCCGGCGCCATCGAGGTCGGGAGCGCCGAGCTCGCGGCCAAGATCGAGGGCGGCTGGACCGACTTCGACGTCGCGATCGCGTCCCCGGACATGATGAAGCACGTCGGCAAGCTCGGCCGCGTCCTGGGCCCGCAGGGCAAGATGCCCTCGCCCAAGGCCGGGACGGTGACCCCCGACGTGGCCACCGCGGTCCGCGAGTTCGCGGCCGGCAAGGTCGAGTTCCGCACCGACGCGGGTGCCAACGTGCACGCCCCGATCGGCAAGCGCAGCTTCACGGCCCAGCAGCTCAGCGAGAACGTGCTGGCCTTCGTCAACCACATCCGCGGCCTCCGGCCGGCCTCGGCCCGGGGAGCCTACGTGACCAAGGTCTGCGTCGCCGCGACCATGAGCCCGGGGCTCCGGCTCAACCTCGCGGACGGAGGGGCGGTCCATGCCTAACGTCGTCGTCAAGCACGCCTTCGCCGAGTACGGCCAGGACATCGAGGGCATGGGCTCCTGCCTGATCGTCAGCTTCGACAAGCTGACGGTGAAGCAGAGCGCCGAGCTCCGCAACCAGTTCCGCGACCGCGGCGTCCGCCTCAAGGTCGTCCGCAACCGCATCCTCAAGCGGGCGCTCGGCGAGGCCGGCTTCGAGGTGACCGCGGTCACCGGCAAGTGCGGCGTGGCCTTCGCCCCCGAGGAGAAGGCCATCGAGGCCGCCAAGCTCGTCCGCGACTTCGCCAAGGCCCACAAGGGCCTGGCGCTGGACGTCCTCGGCGGGATCGTCGAGGGCGAGGTCATCGAGGGCCCCCGCGCCGGCGGGATCGCCGACATGCCGGACAAGAACACCGTCCGGTCGATGCTGCTCAGCGCGATCCAGGGCCCGGCCCGCGGCCTCGCGGTGGCCCTGTCGGGCCTGCCCGCCGGCCTCGCGCGCTGCCTCAAGCAGCGGAGCGAGCAGGACTGAATACCGGCCCCCGTGCGGGGCACCCCATCGAACCAACCCTGGGAACACCGAGATTCCGGAACAAGACAGGCCGAGGAGGTCCGCACCGATGTCCGAAGAGACCCATCACCCTCGATCCCGATCTCGAGGAGATCTTCAAGAAGCTCGACGCCCTGCCGCTCGGCAAGGCCGCCGAGCTGGTCAAGGCCATGGAGGAGCGCTGGGGCGTGTCCGCCGCCGCGCCCGCGGCCGCGGTCATGATGGCCCCGGGCGCCGGGGCCGCCGAGGAGGTCGAGGAGAAGACCGAGTTCGACGTGATCCTCAAGGCCGCCGGCGGCCAAAGATCCAGGTCATCAAGGTCGTCCGCGAGATCACCTCCCTGGGCCTCAAGGAGGCCAAGGCCCTCGTGGACGAGGCTCCGGAAGCCCCTCAAGGAGGGCGTCTCAAGGAGGAGGCCGAGGAGATCCAGAAGAAGCTCACCGAGGCGGAGCCGAGGTCGAGGTCAAGGGGGCGGGATCCCCTTCCCTCCCCAGCCTGGGGGCCGCTACGGCGGCTCCGGAGTCCGTCCGGGTCGGCCTGCCGAAGTGCAACCGGTATGCCACCCGGGGTTGAATTCCGTTCCTGCGGGTTCTTCTCGTCCTCGGCTTCGGCTAGGATCCGTCGCTCGAACCGCGCCCGGGCCCGATGCCGGGGCGCGTACGGCGTGACGGAACCGCGAGAGGGGTCCGCCTCCGTCCGTCCACCACTTCGGTCCGGGTCGCGAAGGCCAAAGCCGCGAGAGCGCTCCTTCTTGTACACCCTGCGAAATCCAGCATGGGGCGCAGCACGCCCCGAGGATCGCTTGGAGGCCCGGGATCCGTCCCGCGCGACGAGGCCGGGGTCCTCGGCCGCGCGTCCCTGCCCGCAGGCCTGATCGCCGCCACCCCCGACGAGGCTCCAGCATGGAAACTGTCCGGTACGGTCGAACCAAGCCCGTCATCGAGGTCCCGGATCTCGTCGAGCTCCAGACCAGGTCGTACTCCGACTTCCTGCAGCTCGACACCCCCTCGCAGAAGCGGCAGGGCATCGGCCTGCAGGCCCTGCTCGAGGAGGTGTTCCCGATCGAGTCGTACGACAAGGGCATGAAGCTCGAGTTCGTCGACTACGAGCTCGGGCAGCCGCGCTACGACCCCGACGAGTGTCGCAAGCTGCGCCTGACCTACGGCTACCCGTTCAAGATCCGGGTCCGGCTGGTCGGCTCGCAGACGGTCGAGGAGGAGGTCTATCTCGGCGAGATCCCCGTCATGATCGGCGGCGGCGAGTTCATCGTGAACGGCTCGGAGCGCGTCATCGTCTCCCAGCTGCACCGCTCGCCGGGCGTCGACTTCTCGGTCGAGATCATCACCGGCGACCGCAAGCTCCACTCGTGCTGGATCATCCCCGAGCGCGGCAGCTGGATCGAGGTCAGCGTCGGCAAGAAGGACACCGTCCAGGTCCGCATCGACCAGAGCGGCAAGTTCTCGGCCATGACCCTGCTGCGGGCCATGGACCCCGGCTTCTCGACCGACCGGGACATCCTGCGCCTGTTCCACCCCGACGAGATCGAGGTCGTCAAGCGCAAGAAGACCGAGCCCGCCGGCCGCTTCGCCCAGCGGCTCGAGGGCACCTACGCCGTCGGCGACATCGTCAACCTCTCGACCGGCGAGGTCCTGGTCCAGTCCGGCGACATCATCACCGAGGAGGCCGCGGCCCACATCGCCGAGGAGGAGATCGCCCAGGTCGAGGTCATCCGCGACCCCGAGGACCTCCTGATCCTCAACTCGCTGCGCGAGGACCTGACGACGAGCCACGAGGAGGCCCTGCTCAAGATCTACCAGCGCCTCCGCCCGGGCAACCCGCCGAACCAGGAGAAGGCGCGCGAGCTGTTCAACGAGAAGTTCTTCGACTCGAGCCGCTACCGCCTCGGGCGCGTCGGCCGCTTCCGCCTCAACCGGAAGTTCGAGCAGGACATCCCCGAGGAGCAGATGACGCTCGAGCCCATGGACTTCGTCCGGGCCACCGAGTACCTGATCAAGCTCCGCAAGGGCGAGGGTGAGATCGACGACATCGACCACCTGGGCAACCGCCGGGTGCGCACGATCCTCGAGCTCGCCGGCGAGGAGTTCCGCAAGGGCCTGCTCAAGCTGCGCCGCACCGCGCAGGAGCGGATGAGCCTCGACAGCGGCGACTACGGCGAGGGGGTCACGCCCCGCAACCTGATCAACGCCAAGACGTTCTCGTCCGCGATCGACTACTTCTTCGCCCGCGGCGAGCTGAGCCAGGTCGTCGACCAGACCAACCCGCTGTCGCAGCTCGCCCACGAGCGGCGCCTCTCGGCCCTCGGCCCAGGCGGCCTCAACCGCAAGCGGGCGGGCTTCGAGGTCCGCGACGTGCACACGAGCCACTACGGCCGCCTGTGCCCGATCGAGACGCCCGAGGGCACCAACATCGGGCTCATCTCGAGCCTCTCGATCTACGCCAACGTCGACGAGTACGGCTTCCTGCGCGCGCCCTACCGCGTCGTGCGCAACGGCCGCGTGACCGACGACGTCGACTGGCTGCGCGCCGACGAGGAGGCCCGGGCCGTCCTGTGCCCGGCCGACATCGAGGTCGACTCCAAGGGCAACATCATCCACGAGAAGAGCCTCGGCCGCATCGGCGGGGAGCCCTACGAGGTCCTGCGCAAGGACGTCCAGTACATGGACGTCTCGCCGATGCAGGTCGTCGGTGTGTCCGCCAGCCTGATCCCGTTCCTCGAGCACGACGACGCCAACCGCGCGCTGATGGGCTCGAACATGCAGCGGCAGGCCGTGCCGCTGATGGTGTCCGAGCTCCCGCTCGTCGGCACCGGCATGGAGGAGCTCGTCGCGCAGAACTCGGGCATGGTCGTCCGCGCCCGGCGCGGCGGCACGGTCCGCTTCGCCGACGCCACGCGCGTCACGATCGGCGACGAGATCTACGCGCTGCGCAAGTACCGCCGGCTCAACGAGAAGACCTGCCTCAACCAGGTCCCCGTCGTCAAGGAGGGGGACCGCGTCGAGAAGGGCCAGATCATCGCCGACGGGCCGGCCACCAAGGACGGCGTGCTCGCGCTGGGCAAGAACCTGCTCGTCGCGTTCATGACCTGGGACGGCTACAACTTCGAGGACGCCATCCTCCTCAGCGAGCGGCTCGTCAAGGACGACGTCTACACCTCGATCCACATCGAGGAGTTCGAGATCGAGATCCGCGAGACCAAGCTGGGGCGCGAGGAGTTCACGCGCGACATCCCCAACGTCTCGGAGAAGGCCCTCGCGCACCTCGACGAGAGCGGCATCGTCCAGATCGGCACGCGCGTCATGGCCGGCGACATCCTCGTCGGCAAGGTCGCGCCCAAGAGCAAGAGCGAGCTGACCCCCGAGGAGAAGCTCCTCCACGCGATCTTCGGCCGCGCCGGCGAGGACGTGAAGAACAGCTCGCTCGAGGTCCCGACCGGCGTCGAGGGCATCGTCA
>JAWKUM010000031.1:0-40528 GCA_041398545.1 Planctomycetota bacterium
CGGTGCCCTGCTCCTTGAGCCGCAGCCCGTGCATGACGAGGTGGCGCGAGGCCTCGATCCGCGTGGCCATCTCGGCCAGCTTGAACGCCACGGCCTGCTGCCGCGCGAGCGGCTTGCCGAACGCGATCCGCTCCTGGGCGTAGCGCAGGCTGCGCTCGTAGGCGCCCTCGGCGAGGCCGAGCGCCAGGGCCGCGATCGCGATGCGCCCGGCGTCGAGCGTCTTCATGAAGAACGCGAAGCCCTCGCCCTCGACGCCCATGAGGTTGGCGGCCGGGACCCGGCAGTCCTCGAACACGAGGTTGCCCCAGTCCGAGCCGCGCATGCCGAGCTTCTCCTCGCCCTTCTCGACGACGAGCCCCGGCGTGTCGCGCTCGACGATGAAGGCCGAGATGCCCTTGGTCCCCTTGGTCTCGTCGGGGTCGGTCCGCGCGGTCACGACGAAGGTCCCGGCGAAGTTGGCGTTGGTGATGAACGCCTTGCGCCCGTTGAGGACCCAGGCGTCGCCGTCCCTCCGCGCCGTCGTCCGCGTCCCGCCGGCGTCCGAGCCGGCGCCGGGCTCGGTCAGCGCGAACGAGCCGAGCACCTCGCCCGCGGCCAGGGCCGGCACGTAGCGCTGCCTCTGCTCGTCGCTGGCGAACTCGGCGATGAGGTAGGTGCACAGCGAGATGTGGGCCTCGAGCGACAGGGCCGTCGAGCCGCAGACCTTGGCGATCTCCTCGAGCGCGAGGCAGTAGCTCGTGTAGTCGAGCCCGGCCCCGCCCAGCTCCTCGCGGATCGGCAGCCCGAGGAAGCCCAGCTCGGCCATCTGCTCGAAGCTCTCGGTCGGGAACCGCTGGTCGCGGTCGATCTCGATGGCCTTGGGCAGGAGCACCTCGTTGGCGAACTTCCGGGCCGTGTCCCGGATCATCTCCTGCTCTTCGGTCAGCGACAGGTTGGTCCAGATCTCGGAGCTCATCTCATCCTTCCTCGTCGGGCGGCCGCATAGGCTAGCGGACCCCGGTCCACAGGTACAGGAGCCGCGGCGTGGGATCGAGGGCCCCCACCAGGCGTCCCAGGTTCGCGGCCAGCTCGGCCGTGCTCCCGCCGCTCGCGCCCCCCGCGGCCGCCGCGCGGCCGAGCAGGGCGTCCACGACGCTCCGCGGCTCGCCGAAGCGGACCAGGGCCAGGCCCTGCCGGCCGCTCTGGGCCTCGACCCAGCGGAACGCGTCCGCGAGCCCGCCGAGCTCGTCGACGAGCCCGGCCTCGCGGGCCTGGCGGCCGGTGTAGACCCGGCCGTCGGCCAGCGCGCGCACCTGCTCGAGGTCGAGGGCCGGCCGGCCCTCGTCGACGACGCGGACGAAGCCCTCGTACATCTCCTCGACCATGCCGGTCAGCCAGGCGCGCTCGTCGTCGCGCATCGGCCGGTCGGGCGAGAGGATGTCCTTGAACGGCGTCTTCGGCGACAGGATCGTCACGCGGTGGACGCCGACCTTGTCCATGGCCTCGGTCCAGTTCCAGGCCCCGAGGATCACGCCGATCGAGCCGGTCAGCACGGTCGGCTGGGCGACGACGCGGTCGGTGGCCATGGCCACGTAGTAGCCGCCCGAGGCGGCCACGGAGTGGAGGTAGGCCACGACCTTCTTGCCGGTCCGCCGGCGGAAGTCCTGGAGCAGCGCGTGGATCGCGTCCGAGTCGGTGACGGTCCCGCCCGGCGAGTCGACGTGCAGGACGACGCCGACGACCTCGGGCGCCTCGGCCGCGCGCAGGTAGCGGCGGAAGTCCTCGAGCACGACGCCCTCGCCGCCGAGGAAGCCCCCGGCCTGGCCGATCGTGCCGTGGACCGGGATCATCGCGACGACCTCGCGCGAGTCGCGCTCGCCGAGCACGTACTCGCGCGCGACCCCGTCGAGCTCGCCGAGCGTCTCGGGCGCCTTGCCGACGAGCAGGGCGACGCCGAGGACGAGGAACACGAAGAAGCCGCCGAGGAGGACCAGCAGGCTGCCGAACAGCCAGGCCAGCCAGTACGAGGCCCCGCGGCCCCGGGGCGCGTCGCGGTACTGGCGGTCGTCCTGCGGGCTCACGGCTTCCTCCTGCGCTCGGCGACCTGCGCCTCGATCCAGTCGGCGATCTCGTCGGTCCGGCTGCCGGGCCCGAACAGCCGCGCGAAGCCGAGCTCCTCGAGCTCGCGCTGGTCCTCGGCCGGGATGATGCCGCCGCCGACCAGCAGGACGTCGCCGAGGCCGCGGGCCTCGAGCTCGCGCTTGACGGCCGGGAACAGCTCCATGTGGGCGCCGGAGTGGATCGACAGGCCGACGACGTCGACGTCCTCCTGGACGGCGATCTCGGCGATCTGCTCGGGCGTCTGGTGCAGGCCGGTGTAGACGACCTCCATGCCGCGGTCGCGCAGGACCGCGGCGACGACCTTGGCGCCGCGGTCGTGGCCGTCGAGGCCGGGCTTGGCGACGAGGACGCGGATGCGGTCGGCCATGTCAGGCGCTCCTCTGGGGCAGGACCCGGTCGACGAGGGCGCGGGCCCGGGCGTACGGGGCGTCGGTCCCCTCCTCGAGCTCCGCCCCCGACAGCAGCCCGCCGGCGCCGTCGTCGCCGAACAGCCGCTCGTGCACGAGCTCCTCGACGATGCGGCCGACCTGGAAGCGGCCGCGCGCCCGCCGCCGCCGCCCGAGCTCACCGCTGGCCGCCAGCGCCGCGAGGCGCGCCTCGCAGGCGTCGAGGAGCGCCTCGACGCCGTCGCCGGTCGTCGCGACCGTGCGCAGGATCGGCACGTCCTTGCGCCCGTCGTCGAGCCTGAGCTCGAGCATCTCCTCGAGGTCGCGCACGAGGCGGTCGGCCCCGTCCTGGTCGGCCTTGTTGACGACGAAGAGGTCGGCGAGCTCGGTCAGGCCGGCCTTGAGGGCCTGGACCGAGTCCCCGGCGCCGGGGTGCAGGACGACGACGACGAGGTCCGAGGCCTGCAGCACGTCGTGCTCGCTCTGCCCGACCCCGACGGTCTCGACGAGGATGCGGTCGAAGCCGAAGGCGTCGGCGAGGTCGCAGGCCTCGTGGGTCCGCCGCGCGAGGCCGCCGAGCGCGCCCCGCGTCGCCATCGACCGGATGAAGACCTCGTGGTCGAGGGCGTGCTCGCCCATGCGGACGCGGTCCCCGAGGAGGGCGCCGCCCGTGAACGGGCTCGTCGGGTCGACGGCGACGACGGCGACCGACTCACCGCGCGCGCGCACCGCGCGCAGCAGCGCCGACAGCAGCGTCGACTTGCCGGCGCCCGGCGGCCCGGTGAAGCCGAGGCGCGGGGCCCGGCCGGTCCGCGCCCACAGGGCGTCGTACAGCGCCGGGAACCGCGGCTCCTCGCGCTCGGCCCAGGAGATCGCCCGACCCAGGCTGCGGCGGTCGCGCGCGACGACCCCCTCGATCAGCGACTGGGTCTCGGCGTCGGTCACGAGAGGAGGTTCCGGGCGATCACGAGCCGCTGGATGTCGGTGGCGCCCTCGTAGATCTCCGTGATGCGGGCGTCGCGCATGTAGCGCTCGACGGGGAACTCGCGCGTGTAGCCGGCGCCGCCGTGGATCTGCACGGCCTCGCGCGCGGCCTTGTTGGCGATGCGCGAGGCGAACAGCTTGGCCATCGACGCCTCCATGCTGCAGCGCTGCCCGAGGTCCCGGAGGTTGGCCGCACGCCAGGTCAGCAGGCGGGCCGCGTCGAGCTCGGTGGCCATGTCGGCGAGCTTCCACTGGACGGCCTGGAAGCTGCCGATCGGGCGGCCGAACTGCTCGCGCTCGTTGGCGTAGCGGAGCGAGGCCTCGAGGCAGGCCCGGCCGATGCCGAGGCTCTGGCTCGCGATGCCGAGCCGCCCCCCGTCGAGCGTGTCGAGGGCGATCTTGAAGCCCTCGCCCTCCTCGCCGAGGCGGTTGGCGGCCGGGACGCGCGTGCCCTCGAGGATGATCTCGGTCGTCGGGGAGGCCCGGATGCCGAGCTTCTCCTCCTTCTTGCCGACCGAGACGCCGGGCATGGTCTTGTCGACGAGGAAGGCCGTGATGCCCCTGTTGCGGTCCTCGTCGGTCCGCGCGAAGACGACGAACGCGTCGGCCTCGGAGCCGGTCGTGATCCACATCTTGGTCCCGTCGAGGACGTAGTCGTCGCCGTCGCACTTGGCCTGGCACCGCATCGCGGCGACGTCGGAGCCGGCGCCGGCCTCGCTGAGGCAGTAGGCGCCGATCCACTCGCCGGTCGCCATGTGCGGCAGGTAGCGCTGCTTCTGGTCCTCGGTGCCGAACTTGACGAGCGGCGAGCAGAACAGCGAGTTGTGCACCGAGACCGTCACGCCGGTCGAGGCGCAGCCGCGGTTGAGCTCCTCGAGCAGGACGCAGAGCGTCACGTTGCCGAGCGCGCTGCCGCCGTACTGCTCGGGGATCGTGACGCCGAGGAAGCCGAGCTCCGCGGCGTGCTCCACGGCCTCGCGCGGGAAGATCAGGTCCCGGTCCCAGCGGCCGGCGTTGGGCGCCAGCTCACGGTCGGCGAAGTCCCGCGCCGTGTCGCGGATCAGGACCTGGTCCTCGCTGAGTTCGAAGTCGACCATCGCGCCTCCAGCGCCGTCAGGAGTAGTCGTAGAAGCCCTTGCCGGTCTTCCGGCCGAGGTGGCCGGCCGCGACCATGCGCCGCAGCAGCGGGCTGGCGCGGTACTTGGAGTCGCCGAAGCCCTCGTAGAGGACGTTCATGATCTCGAGGCAGACGTCGAGGCCGATGAAGTCGGCGAGCGTCAGCGGCCCCATGGGGTGGTTCATGCCGAGCTTCATGATCTCGTCGATGCCCTCGCGCGTCGCGACGCCCTCCATGAGGCACTGCACGGCCTCGTTGATCATGGGCATCAGCACGCGGTTCGAGATGAAGCCGGGGTAGTCCTGCGCCGGGATCGCGACCTTGCCGAGGGCGCCGGTCGCGTCGAGCACGGCCTGGGTCGTCGCGTCGCTCGTGTCCTGCCCCCGGATGACCTCGACGAGCTTCATGACCGGCACGGGGTTCATGAAGTGCATGCCGATGACCTTGTCCGAGCGCGTCGTCGCGGCGCCGAGCGTCGTGATCGAGATCGACGAGGTGTTGGACGCGAGGATCGCGTCCGGACCGCAGGCGGCGTCGAGCTCGGTCAGGATGCGCCGCTTGAGCTCGAGCTTCTCCGGTACGGCCTCGACGACGAGCTGGGCCTCGGCCGCGGCGCCGAGCTCGGTCCCGGTCTTGATCCGGCCGCGGGCGGCCTCCGCGTCGGCGGCGGTCAGGCGCTCCTTGGCGACCATGCGGTCGAGGTTCTTGGCGATCGTCGCCGAGGCGCGCTCGAGCACCTCGGGGGCGACGTCGACGAGCCGGACCTCGCTCCCGGCCATCGCGAAGACCTGGGCGATGCCGTTGCCCATGGTCCCTCCGCCGATCACGGCGACTCGCTCCATCATCTCTCCTCCTCGGGTCGGGGGGTCCGGGCTAGCAGCGCTCGACGGCCAGGGACACGGCGTTGCCGCCGCCGAGGCACAGGGCGGCGATGCCCCGCGACAGGCCGCGGCCCTCGAGGGCGTGGAGCAGGGTCGTCAGGACCCTGGCCCCGGAGCAGCCGATCGGGTGGCCGAGGGCGACCGCGCCGCCGTTGACGTTGACGCGCTCGGGGTCGAGGCCGAGCTTGCGGGTCAGGGCGACCGCCTGGACCGCGAAGGCCTCGTTGAGCTCGACGAGGTCCCAGTCCCCGACGACGGTCCCGGTCAGGCCGCAGAGCTTCTTGATCGCGACCTCGGGGGCCATCATGACCCACTGCGGCTCCATGCCGCCGGTGGCGTAGCCGAGGATGCGGGCGATCGGCCTGGCGCCCAGCGCCTTGGCCCGGTCCTCGTCCATGACGACGAGGGCCGCGGCGCCGTCGCTGATCTGGCTGGCGTTGGCGGCCGTGACCGTGCCCTCGCGGTCGAAGGCAGGCTTGAGCTTCGCCATCGACTCGAGCGTCGCGTCGGCGCGCACGCCCTCGTCCTGGGCGACGGTCGTGACCTGGCCCTTGCGGCCGGCGATCTCGACCGGCAGCACCTCGGCCGTGAAGCGGCCCTCGGCCCAGGCCGACGCCGCGCGGCGGTGCGACTCGACCGCGAAGGCGTCCTGGTCCTGCCGCGAGACGCCGTACTCGCGGGCGACCAGCTCGCCGGTCATGCCCATGTGGTAGTCGTTGTACACGTCCCACAGGCCGTCCTGGATCATCGCGTCGACGAGCTTGCCGTGGCCGAGCCGCTGCCCGGCGCGCGCCTGCGGCAGGAGGTACGGCGCGTTGGTCATCGACTCCATGCCGCCGGCGACGGCGCAGCCCAGGTCGCCGGCCTTGATCGCCTGCGCGGCGAGCATGACGGTCTTGAGGCCGGAGCCGCAGACCTTGTTGATCGTGACCGCGGCCTTGTCGGCCGGCACGCCGGCGCCGATCGCGGCCTGCCGCGCGGGGTTCTGGCCGAGGCCGGCCTGGAGCACGGAGCCCATCAGGACCTCCTCGACCTCGGTCGCGGCGACGCCGGCGCGGCGCAGGGCCTCGGCGACGACGAGCGCGCCGAGGCCGGGCCCGGTGAGCGGCGCCAGCCCGCCCTGGAAGCGGCCGATCGGGGTCCGGCAGGCAGAGACGATCACGGGGCGACCCATCGCAGACCTCCTCGGGTACCGGGGTCTTCCGGGCCGGGGGACCCGGAAAGGGGGCCGAACATCCTAAGCCGGGCGGGGGCGGAATCCAGGTCAGTGGTCGTGCCCGGAGGCGCAGGGATCCTCTTCGTTACGGATCGGCGGAAGGAACAGTTGCGACAGGACGAAGCGCGTCCCCCGGCGCAGCAGGGACAGCACGAAGGCCCCGGTGAGGAGGGCGAGGCAGGCCCACTGGAGCGGGCTGCCCCCGTGGTCCTCGGCGGTCACGATCGGCGGGGCGCCGAGCGGCGGGAGGACGAGGTCGACGACCCAGCCGATGGCGCAGGCCAGGCCGAAGGCCAGGATGCCGAACCAGGCCGCCGTGCGACGGTCGTGCAGCCGGGCGAGGATGCCGAAGGTCGAGACGTTGGTCGCCGGCCCGGTCAGCAGGAAGGCCAGGACCGAGCCGGGCGAGAGGCCCTGGGCGAGGAACACCGCGGCGACCGGCGTCGAGCCCGAGGCACAGACGTACAGCGGGAGGCCGAGCAGGGCCGCGAGCGGGACCTGCCAGAACTCGGGCAGGCCGCCGATCATTCCCTCGTCGACGTGCGGCATCAGCAGGGCCGACACGCCGAGGCCGAGCAGGATCCACACGGCCGTGTGGTCGACCATCTCCCGGAAGCCCAGGGTCAGCACGCGCAGCCAGGGCGCCCGGGGCTCGTCCTCGTCCGCCTCGACGGTCGGCTCGGCCGGCGGCCCGCCGCGGCCGATGATGCGATTCAGCAGCACGCCGACGAGGAGCGCGAGCGTGGCCGCGGCGGCGATCCGCACGAGGGCGAGCTCGGGCCCCATGAGCTGCAGCGTGAGCAGGACCGCCGCGATCTCGAGCTCGGGGGTCGCGATCAGGAACGCGGTCGCGGCGGCCAGCGACGCGCCGCGGCCGACGAGCGAGCGGTAGACCGGCACGACGCCGCAGGAGCAGATCGGCAGCGGCAGGCCGAACAGCACGCCCTTGGCCGCCTGCATCAGGGGTGGGCCCTCGCCGATGCGCCGCAGCATGCGCTGCGGGACGAGGACCTGGAACAGGCCGACGAGCGTGAACGCGAGGACGAGGGCCGGGGCGCTCTCGAGCGCGAGGCGCACGAAGGCCGCGCCCGGGTCGGGCCCGGCCTCGCCCGGGGACAGCAGCCCCTCGTTGTACGCCAGCACGAACACCACGGCGGCGGCGAGCAGGGCCCCGCCGAACGAGGCCAGGTGCCAGCTCGGCTCCCGCTTCATGCGCGGGACCGGGATGTGCGCGTGGAGGACGACGTGGAGCAGCGAGCCGGCCAGGAACGCCTCGAAGCCGGCGATCGCCGTCCCGGACCCGGCGTCGAGCAGGGCCTCGCCGAAGCCGTAGCCGAAGACCGTGCCGAGGGCCGTGACCAGGAGCGTGGCGATCGCGACGCCGTAGCCGAGCGTGCGCGGGATGATCCACCAGATCGACACGCCGACCGGGATGCGGTGCAGGATCACGGCCCAGGCCAGGAGCTCGCGCGCGCCGTGCTCGTGGCCGTCCTCGCCGTGCAGCTCGTGGCCGCCCGTGCTGAGGCCGATGCCGTCCGAGAACGCGTGGACGAGCAGGCCGATGAGGGCGAACGTGACGACGAGCCGGCGCAGTCCGCCCTCGTGGCCCTGCAGGGCCCGCTCGGCGTAGAGCGGCGCGAGGAAGCCGAGCATCGCGAGGCCGAGGCCCGGCCAGCCGACGACGACGAGGGCGTGCGGCAGGATGTGCAGGGTCACGAGCCCGAACAGCACGACCAGCACGAACGCGTCGATGAACGGGCCCGTGCCGCGCACGCGCCGGGCCGCGACGACCAGCAGCGGCCCCAGGAACAGGACGGCCAGGCCGAGGAGCAGGTTGGTCATCGGGACTCGGGGTCCTGACCGCGCAGGCGCGCGAGGCAGTCGGCGATCGCCCCCCGGCGACCCTCGGCCCAGAGCGGGCGGTCCTCGGGGGGCACGCCCTTGAGCCCGGCGTCCTCGTCGGCGCGGCGGCCCAGGAGCTCGAGCGCGGCGATGATCGCGGCGTCGAAGCGAGGCTCCGCGTCCCACACCATCAGCAGGGGCTTCGAGCCGGTCGTCGCCCTCGAGCACGGCCAGGGCCTCGCGCCGACCGGCCAGCCCTCACCTGCGCCGACCGCCCGCGGAGCTGGCGATGCGGGCCTTGCGCCTGGATCATCAGCTCGTAGTCCTCAATCCGCATCCGCCGCGTCGTCATCGCCCCTCCCCGCTGCCGGCGGCGCCCGGCGCCTCCACCGAAGGCTCGTCCTTCGCCTTCTCCTTGTCCTTCCCCTTGTCCTGTCCTTCTCCTCCTCGTCGGCCGGCGGCACGACCGGCCGTCTCGCGGTCGAGCCATCGCGGGCCGGGTCTTCGCTCGATCGGCGGGCGGTCGACGTCGAGGCCCGGCGGCGTATCGAGGAACGCGTTCCCGTGGCGCTGGCCCTCGGCCGGACGCAGGCCGCCGACAGGATCAGCAGGGCGAGGCCGGCCAGCGCCGCCTCGAGGACCGGATGCGGCCGCCTCACGCGACCCTCCCCGTCCCGGGACGGGCAGTCCGGCGCAAGGCTGCACTCGGCGCAGCGCGGCCGGCGCGCGGGACAGACCAGGCGCCCGTGCTGGATCAGCGCGTGCGACAGCCAGATCCAGTCCTCACGCGGGACGAGCTCCATCAGCTCGCGCTCGACCTTGACCGGATCCTGCTCGCGGGTCAGGCCGAGGCGCCGCGAGAGCCGGCCGACGTGCGTGTCGACGACGATGCTCGGCCAGGCCGAAGGCCGCCGGGAGGACGACATTGGCCGTCTTGCGCGCGACGCCGGGGAGCGCCAGCAGCGCGTCCATGCCGCGGGACTCCGGCCGCCGTGCTCGGCGACGAGCCGCTTGCCGAGCGCGCAGAGGTTGCGTGCCTTGTTGCGGTAGAAGCCGGTCGAGCAGAGCCCTCCACGGTGCGCCGACCTCGGCCTTGGCCAGCGCGCGCGGGTCGGGGTAGCGCCGAACAGCGCGGGCGTGGACCTGTTGACGGCCTTGCCGGTGCACTGCGCCGAGAGGATCGTCGCGACGAGGAGCTCGCCAACGGGTCCGCGTGGACGAGGGCGCAGTCGGCCGCGGGATAGAGCCGGTGCAGCTCGGCGAGCACGCGCTGGACCCGCGCGAGGAAGGTCCGGGTCCGGCGCGGCTTGGGGCTCTTCGTCCTGGGCGGCATCGCGACCTTCATACGCTGCTTCCGGTCAGCGTCCGAGGAGATCCTCGAGCGCGGCTTCGAGATCACCGAAGCCGAAGGCGGAACCCGCCGGCGACGAGCCGCGTGCTCCAGCCGCGTCGAGGCCAGCAGCAGCGCGCGGCCCATCTCCCGAGCAGGGCGCCGACCGCGAAGGCCGGCAGGGCAGGAAGCAGGGGCGGTGCAGGACCCGCGCCAGGGTGCTGGCGAACTCGGCTCGCCGGACCGGCCGGGGACCGGCGGCGTTGATCGGCCCCGCGAGCGCCTCGTCGTCGAGCGCTCGGACCAGGACCGCGATCGAGGCCGCCGAGGTGGATCCAGCCGACCCACTCGCCGGCCGCTGCCCACGCGGCCGCCGAGGCCGAGCCGGAACGGCAGGCAGCATCCGCGGCAGGGCCCCGCCGGCGGTCGCCAGCACCATCGAGATCCGCGGGTGGACGACCCGGATGCCGGCCGCGGCGGCGGGCGCGGCCGCGCCCTCCCAGGCGCGGGCGACCTCGGCCAGGAAGCCCTCGCCGGCCGGCGAGGCCTCGGTCAGCACCTCGTCGCCGCGGTCCCCAGATCCCCATCGCCGACGCCGAGACCAGGACCCGCGGCGGCCGCGCGAGGCCGGCGAGGCCTCGGCCAGGAGGCCGTCCCGCGGACCCGGCTGTCGCGGATCGCGCGCGGCGGGCCCCGGTCCAGCGCCCGGCCGCGACCGACTCGGCGAGGTGGACGACGGCGTCCACGCCCTCGAGCGAGGGGGCGTCGAGGCGCCCCGAGACAGGGTCCCAGAGCACGCCGGCGCGGCCTCCCGACGCCGACCGGACCAGGGGCACGACCTCCCGGCCGGCGGCGCGCAGGGCCCGCTGGAGGGCCGACCCGACCAGGCCCCTGCTCCCCGACACGGCGACCGCTCCACGTGTGTCCACGACTGCTAGCCCCATGAAGATCCCGCGACGGACGGGTAGGCTCTCCCCCCTACGGGACCGGGGTCGCGGACCCTGGGTCCCCGGGACCCTAAGCCGAACCGACCATGCAGAGCAAGGCCGCCTCGTCGACCCTCCCCTGGATCCACAACGCGGGGTGGGACCTGCGCTGGCTGATCGGGAGCTCCCTGATCGTCCCGATCATCCTCGTCCTGGTCTGGGCCAACGTCTCCAGCGACGTCCTCAACCTCGGGGTCACGGCCCTGATCGGCGGGCCGCACCTGTTCGCGACGTACGTGGCGACGTACATGGACCCGCGCTTCCGCCGGGCCCACATGGGGTTCCTGCTGCTCGCGACGCTGCTGATCCCGGCCATCGTCGTGTTCCTCGCGCTGTGGAACATCCAGATCCTGCTGTCGGTGTTCATCTTCGCGGCCTCGGTCCACGTCCTGCACCAGAACCTGTACCTGACGGACGTGTACCGCACCAAGCAGGGCACCGAGCGCGGCTGGTACCCGCGCCTCGTCGACTACGGCCTGCTGATGCTGTGCCTCTACCCGATCGCCAGCTACAAGCTCGTCAACGGCGACTTCTGGCTCGGGGACGTCGAGATCCTGATCCCGCCGATGGTCAAGACCCCGGCGACCTACTGGACCGTGTGGATCCTGTTCTCGTTCTTCCTCTCGGCGTGGCTGCACAAGTCCTTCCGCGAGGTCCGCCAGGGCGTGCTCAACGTGCCCAAGACGGTCCTCATCGGGGCGACGACCGTCATCGGCTTCTTCGTCCCGATCGCGGCCGGCGGGGAGCGGCTCGAGCTGGCGTTCCAGTCGGTCAACGCCTGGCACTCGATCCAGTACCTCGGGATCGTCTGGTACATCCAGGCCGTGCGACGCCGGCACGGGTTCATCGACTCGCCGCTCGTCAAGACCATCGCCGGCTCGGACAAGAAGCACGCGTTCCGGTTCTACGGGTTCTGCTTCCTCGTGACCCTGGCGCTCCTGGGCGTGGCCCTGACGCTGGTCTCGACGAACCCCTTCGGCCTGACGGGCCCGAACTCGCGCGAGCAGTACTACTACATGTGCGTGCTCAGCCCGCTGCTGATCCACTACGCGCTCGACGGCTACTTCTTCACCGTGTCGACGCGCCGCGACGCCAGCGTGGCCGACCTGCCCTACGCCGCGACGCTCGAGCCGAGCGGCTCGGTCATGGCCGACGCCCCGGCCCGGGCGGCGCGCTGACCGTCACCTCGTCGGTGACGTGACGCCGGATCCGCCCCTCGGGGCGGATCGAGGTCACGCGCGGGCGCTGCTCGCTGCCCGGCTCCATCGGCAGGCCCCGCACGGGCCGCCCGAGGTCCCGGCTGCGCGAGGCGGCCAGCAACCGGAACGGCCCGGCCCGGTCGCCCCCGAGGCGGTGGAGGCCGCCGCCGCACAGGATGACGCCGCGGACGCCGGCGCCGTTGCGGCCGACGAGGACGTCGTTCTCGGCCAGGAGCATCGCCTCGAGCTCGGGCGGCGGGAGGTCGCCGAGCCCGAGGTGGATGGCCCCGCGCCCCTCGCGCGGGAAGGCCTGCCCCGTGAGCTGGTGGCCGCCGCGCCCGTCGTCGTCCTCGACGTACGGGACCGCCGCGCAGCCGGGCTTGCCGACGCTGACGAACAGCAGGTCGCGGTCGCCCGAGAGCCGCAGGTCGCCGCACACGTACAGGTTGCCGGTGACCATCAGGACGAGGCTGCTGCCGCCGGTCGACAGGCGCATCGTCTGTCCGGGCCGGCCGAGCCAGAGGTTGCCCTCGACCTTGACGGTCAGGCCGTCCCCGTCCTTGCCCTCGAGGATGACGATGTCGGGGTCCGGGCCGCAGCCGCGCAGCTCGAAGTCGTCGAGGTCGGTCGCCCGGCCGAGCCAGCGCTGGGGCAGGGTCTCGGTCCGGCGGAACCTGTTGCCGAGCCAGCCGGGCTCGGGGTCGCCGAAGTACTCCTCCGCGCGGACGACGAGGTCGAAGCTGCCCCGCGGCCCGAGGCGCTCGAGCAGGCTCGCGGGCTCACCCTCGCGCGGCGCGAGCCGGGCCTGCCGGCCCTGGATCTCGATGCCCGCCGGGTCCCACTGCTGGGTCGGCCGGCCCTGGCCGAGCGCCAGGAGCCAGGGCGAGGCCAGCTCGCCGAACGAGTACGTGCCCTCGAACGACAGGGTCCCGAAGTCGCGCTCGAGGTAGGCCATCAGCGTCGTCCCGCGGCGCCCCCACCGGAGCTCGACGGTGGCCTCGCGCCCCGGCCGCGTCGACAGGCCGCCCTCGGGCAGGGCCAGGGCGCCGCGCGCGAGGAAGCCCGGCGTCTCGAGCGCGCGGAGCATCAGGTCCTCGGCGACGAAGCCGCCGGCCCGGCGCTCGAAGCTGACGATGGCCCGGCGCGACTCGCGCACCGGCCCGACGACGAGGGCGAGGACCGAGACGGCGAACAGGCACGAGAGGAGCAGGGACACGAAGCTGCCCCAGACGAAGGGACGCGTCCAGAAGCCCGCCAGCCCCCGGCGCACCTCAGTCACCCTTCCCGGTCGTGTGCACGAGGGCCCGCATCGTCAGCTCGTCGCCGCCGATCGGGAACGTGGCCTCGGCCCGCCACGGACCGTCCGACCTCGGGCGCAACACGAGGCAGCCGTTCTCGCTGCCGGCGGCCACGACCGGGAAGCGGAGCTCCCCGGCGTGCTCCTCGTGGGCGTCGAAGCAGCGGAAGCCCTTGGCCTCGAGCGCGAAGCGGAAGTCCTCGCGCGACTCGGCGCCCAGCCGGGCCGCGTCGCGGACCGCCTCGAGCATGCGCCCCATGGCCTCGACGAGGTCCTGCCGCGTCGCGAGCTCCGCGCGGACCCCGCGCTGCTCGCGGTCGAGGGCCAGGCCCACGACGGCCAGGACCGTGGCCCAGGCCAGGAGCGCGACCGCGGTCCGGAGCTGGGAGCCGGTCCGGCGCACGCGCTCAGCTCCGCTCCGCCTGGCCGCCCGCGACCAGCACGTCGTCCCGGTCGCGCGCGCCGGACCCGCCGCCCAGCACGAGGGGCTCGTCCGCGCCGCTCGGCGGGTGGCGCTCGAGGTGGTCGAGCAGGCGGTTGAAGGTCTCGGCCAGCTCGGCGAGCTCGTCCCCGTCCCGGAGCTGGATCCGGAAGCAGAGGTCACCGCGCAGCACGCGGTCGATGGACCGCTGGATCCGGTACGCCGGCCCGGCGATGCGGTGGCTGTAGCGCAGGGCCTGAAGGGTCACGAGCACGCCGGCGGAGACCAGCAGCGCGACGAGGGCGAGGCACAGCGGCAGGAGGGAGCCGAAGCCGCCCTCGGCGCTGCGCGCCTCCTCGAGGACACGCGCGCCCAGGAATGCGACACCGAGGGTCGCGAGCACCAGCGTCAGCAACGGGATCGTCGTCAAGCTCGACAGTACCCGGTACTGGAACGGCCGGTCGACGAGGATGCGGCTCCTGCGTTCGTCCCTGTCCTCGGCCATCGCCTCTCCCCCCGCTGGTCGTCCTCCGGGACCGACCTCCCCGTGTCGTCCCCCGCCCCTGGCCCAGATCGACCGCCCGGAGCGCGGCCTTGAGCCCACCGCGGCCGCCGCGCGGCGCCGTCGGCGCGGCGCGGGCGCAGGGGCGGTGCCACGGGGCCCTCGACCGCAGCCTCCGGATCCCGGTCATTCCGGCGCGATCCGGGCTCAGGTTCGACCCGCCCGGCGTTCGAAAAACCAGTCGTAGTGCGAGAACCGCTTCGACTGGCCAAGGCCCAGAGGTAGGGATTCGATGTCCAACGCTTACGGCAAGACCGACCTCGCGACGATCTTCGTCGTGACGTCCGGCAAGGGCGGTGTCGGCAAGACCTCGTTGTCGGTCAACATCGTCACCGAGCTCGCCCGCAGGGGTAAGCGCGTGATCATCGTGGACGCCGACCTCGGCCTGGCCAACGCCCACATCCTGCTGGGCGTCAAGCCCGAGCGGACCCTCACGGACTACCTCGAGGGCAAGGCCCACCTGCCCGACTGCATCGCCGACGGCCCCCACGGCCTCAAGCTGATCAGCGGCGGCCAGGGCATGGCCGAGATGGCCAACCTCGACGAGCACGGCCGCAAGCGCATCGTCGACGCGGTCATGGACCTCCGGTCCTACTGCGACCTGATCCTGATCGACACGGGCGCCGGCGTGAGCTCCCAGGTCACCGACTTCGTGCAGATGGCGGACCACACCTTCGTCGTGACCAACGCCAACTTCGCGGCCATCGCCAACGCCTACGGGATCATCAAGGTCATGGTGACCAACGGCTACCAGCGGCCCATGCACCTGATCGTCAACCGCGCGCGGTCGACCGAGGAGGCCAAGCAGGTGTTCATGAAGCTCAAGGGCTGCACGCAGAAATTCCTGGGGACCGACCTGTCCTTCACCGGCCTCGTCCCGGAGGACATCCAGGTCCAGAACTCCGTGCAGAAGCGCACGCCGTTCAGCGAGGCGGCCCCGGATTCGATCGCCTCGACGTACCTCCGGAAGCTCGTCGACCAGATCGAGTCGTTGGTCGGAAGCGGCGTTGGTAGCTAGGAAATAGACGAATCACGGATTGCGGTTCAGCGACCGCGGGTGGATCCGAAAAAACCACTGGAAGGCAAGCCAAGGAAGCGGCGAGGAGGAGTGAGCTCGCTACCCCCAGAGAGACGCCGGGCGCGGTGACGGCCCCGGTCCCTAGAACAGCATGGAGAACACGATGACTCGTGCGCACGACAACTTTGCTGATGGCAACCAGGAGAACGCACGCGACCGCCGCGCCGATTCCGTCCGCTTCGGCGACGTCGACGGCGACTCGGATGGCCTCGCCGGCAACCAGGCCAACAAGGGCATGCTGACCGACTCGGTCTCGGAGAAGCTCGGCGGCTCCCGCCGCCAGGCCGCCCGCATCCTCGACGCCGTCCTCGACAGCATCACCGAGATGCTGTTCGACAAGGGCCGCGTCGCCCTCAAGGGCTTCGGGACCTTCGAGCGCAAGATCCGCAAGGGCCGTGCCTACAAGCACCCCGTCTCCGGCGAGAGCATCGAGGTCGCCGACAAGCTGACGATCCTGTTCAAGCCCAGCAAGAACCTGGTCGACCAGACCGTGCCCCAGGGCTCCAAGTCGCCCGCGAGCAAGGACGCGCCGACCCCGGCCTGGAAGGACTGAGCCCCGTGCCGGGCGGCCGGCCGCCCGGCGCCGCGGCACCCTTTCCGTGCGGCCCTCCGCGATGCAGGGGTAGAATCCCCGCCCTTCGCCGGAGGGCCGTTGCCTGCCCGAAGGCCTGTCCCGCAGTCGATGACCCGATGAGCACCGAGCACACGGCGCGTCTCGCCTGCATCCAGTGGGATGTGCAGCTGGGCGACCTCGCCGCCAACATCGACCTGGCCACGCGGCTCGTCGAGGAGGCGGCGGCCGACGGCGCCCAGCTCGTCGTGCTGCCCGAGATGTGGGGCACGTCGTTCATGGCCGAGGCCGCGGACAGCGTCCGCGGCCGGATCGCCGGGGCCGACGAGGCCCTCGCGCAGCTCTCGGCCCGCCTGCGGCTGATCGCCGTCGGCAGCAACTACGAGTTCGCCGACGACGGCAAGGTCTACAACCGGGCGCGGATCTGGCAGGACGGGACCCTCCTCGGGGACTACCGCAAGATCCACCTGTTCAGCCCCCTCGGCGAGGACCGGCACTTCGCCGGCGGCACGGCCCCCCTCGTCGTGGACACGCGGCTCGGGCGCATCGCCGTCGCGACCTGCTACGACCTCCGGTTCCCGGAGCTCACGCGCTTCCTCTACCTCGAGGGGGCCGAGGTCCTCGTGCTGCCGTCGCAGTGGCCCGAGGCGCGCGCCCTGCACTGGCGCGTCCTGACCCGGGCCCGCGCGATCGAGAACCAGATGTTCGTCGTCGCGACCAACCGCTGCGGGTTCGAGACGATGGCGGCGACCGGCCAGGAGGTCGGGTACCCGGGCAACTCGGTCATCGTCGACCCGACCGGCGAGATCCGCGCCAAGGGCAACGGCGAGGAGGGCCACGTCATGGCGGAGGTCGACCTCAAGGAGGCGCAGATCGTCCGCCGCGCGATCCCGATCGGGAAGGACCGCCGCCCCGACGTCTACGAGGACATCTGGGACAAGTACCTCCGCTCGCGCGTGCGCGCGCAGTGAGCGACGCGGCGCGCTAGCCGTCGAGCGGCTCGAGCTGCTCCGGCGCGAACAGCTCGACCTCGAGCCGCCCGCGGTACAGGAACACGGCGCCCCGCGCCCGGACCCGCTTGCCGGCGAGGCGCTCCGGGTGGTCGAAGGCCGCGCGCCGGTGCGCCGGCAGGAACAGCGTCAGCGCGTCGCGCGCGTCCTTGGCGAACCGGAGCTGGAGGTGGCCGCCGGTCCTCGTCTCCGTGGCCTCGGCGAGCGTGCCCTCGACCTCGACCTCGTGCAACAGGAGGCCGCGCAGCCGGACCGTGTCGGTGGCCTCGACCCGCGGGCGGTGCGGCTCGAGGAGCCGGGGGCGGCGCGCGGGCCCGGGCTCCCGGCGCAGGCCCTGCCCCCACGCGAGGTCGGCGAAGAACGGCGCGTGGTCCGAGGCCCGGTCCTCCGCGTGGACGAAGTCGGCCCGGACCTCGCCGTCGAAGCCGTCGAGGAGCAGGTGGTCGATCCGCTGCTTCCGGCCCTGGTACTCGTAGCTCCAGGCGCGCCCCTCCGGGACCGACGCCAGCCCGTCGCGGAGCGCGTCGAACAGCGGGGCGAGGGCCGCGGAGCCCTTCTCGTCGTTGAAGTCGCCGAGCAGGGCGAACGGCCCGCCGAGGCCCCGCTCGCGGAGCTCGCGCAGGACCGCCAGCGCGGCGCGGGCCTCGGCCGTGCGCCATGCGGTCCCCTGCGGGTCGCCCTGCGCGTCCCGCTTGCTCTTGAGGTGGACCGGCGCGACGAGCAGCGGGCCGGCCCCGGTGTCGAGCTCGAACACGACGAGGTCGCGGGCGAAGCGCCGCCCGCCGTCGAGGGACCGCAGCCGGTGGCTGATCGTCCGCCGGATCGGGAAGCGCGACAGCAGGCCGACGTCGATGCCGCGGCCGTCGTTGCCCTCGACGAGCTCGACGAAGGGATAGGGCTCGGCGAGCTGGAGGTTGAGGAGCTCGAGCACGCCGCGGTTCTCCACCTCCTGCACGGCGAGGACGTCGGCGCCGAGGCCGTCGATCGTCCGGGCCAGGAGGCGCACGGCCGGGATCGGCTTGGGGGACGTCCCCTCGTCGCTCCGGTACGGGTCGTCGTGGTTGTCGAACAGGTTCTCGACGTTGTACGAGGCGAGGCGCAGGCGCGGCGGCGCCTCGGTCGCGGCCGGGGCCTGCGGCGAGGCGAGGAGCGCCAGGAGGAGGAGGGCTGCGTGCATCGGGTCACCCGGGGTTCTGTCGGTTCCGGACCAGTGTCCGGAGCCTGTGCAAGGCCACGATGAAGAGGAAGCAGCCGAAGGCGCCCCGCAGCGCGTCCCGGGGCAGGACGTCGACCAGCCAGGAGCCGAGGACGGCGCCGGCCGCGGCCGGGACCACGAGGCGCCGCCAGAGGTCGGCGTGGGCGACGCCGTGCCGCAGGGCGGCCCGGAAGCCCATACCGGCCGTCGGCCACACGATCAGCAGCGAGGTCGCGCGGACCGTCGCCAGGTCGAGGTCGACGAAGAACAGGTCGAGCAGGGGCAGCAGCAGCAGCCCGCCGCCGATGCCCGCGAGGGGGCCGATGACCCCGACCGCGAGGCCGATGCCGGCGAGGACGACGAGGGCCGGCAGCCCCGGCTCGCAGGGCATCAGGCCCCCGGCCACGCCCTCGAGCCCGAGCGCGGCCGCCACCGGGGGCAGGCTCGTGAGGAGGCGCAGGGAGACGAGCAGGAGCACGCCGACGAACACGGCGGCCAGGAGCCGGAGCGGCAGGTGCCGGAGCCAGCCCGCGGCCACGTGGGTCATCAGGATCGCGAAGGGGACGACGACGGCGGCGATCCACCAGCGCGGCTCGACGCCCGACCACAGCCAGGCCGACAGGAACGCCACGGTGACGACGCCGAAGATCAGGCCGAGGCTCGTGCCGCGGGCGGCGCGCTCGTCGACCCCGGCCATGGCGACGAGGACCGGGACGTAGACGACGCCCCCGCCGATGCCCAGGAACGAGGCCAGGGTCGCCGTGGCGAGGATGGCCAGGACGACGCGGGGACCGGAGTCGTGCTGCGGGGCCTCGGGGTCGACGCTCAAGGATCGGGTCGCGGGTCGGCACCCGATCATCCCGGCGCCCGGGGCGATTGCACGCCGTTTCCCGGCCGGGGGGGGTCCCCCGGCGCCGGGGCTCAGTCGAACTTGCGCTTGCGGATGCGCTCGACGACCTTGCTCGAGGCGTGGTCCTTCTTGTCCCCGACGATGACGACCTTGCCGCCGACGGCCTTGACGGTCGACGACTCGGGGATGCTGCGCTCGGTGTAGTCCGTGCCCTTGGCGTAGAGGTTGGGCTTGAGCGCCTCGATCAGCGCGTCGGCCGTCTCCTCCTTGAACGAGACGACGTAGTCCACGCAGCCGAGGCCGGCCAGGACCTCCATGCGCTCGGCGCAGGTGTTGACCGGGTAGCCCTTGCCCTTGAGGCGGGTCACGACCTCGTCCTCGTTGACGGCGACGACGAGGAAGTCCCCGCGGGACCGGGCGTCCTCGAGGCAGCGGACGTGCCCGACGTGCAGGATGTCGAAGCAGCCGTTGGTCAGGACGACCGCCTTCCCCTGGGAGCGGAGGCCGTCGAGGATCCCCGCGAGGGTCTTGCGGTTCTTGGCGATCTTGTCGCGCGCACGCAGCTTCTTGGCTGTTGCCGGCACCGTCCGTCTCCTTGTCGGGAAGCCAGGGTGTCGTCGGGGGGAAGGGGCAGGCCCCGCCGGCCCCGCCCGCCGCCGGGTCGACCAAGCAGGGGATGGGGGGAGCTTGGGGATCCGACAGGCGGGACCGGGGGGCCTGTTGCCGCATTCATCGACACGCGACCCGACCCGGCCTGAGGCATTCTGGCGGAAAGCGCCGCCGAGCTCCCCATGGCAAGGCCGGATTCCGGGCTCCAGGCCGCCCCGGGGGCGGGCCCGGGGCCCCGCTCGCCCTAGGTCGAGGTCCTGATCCGCTCGATCAGCGAGGTCGTCGAGAAGCCCTTGAGGAGCGGGACCAGGACGACCTGCCCGCCGTGGCCCTCGACCCACTCCCGGCCGACGACGCCCTTGTCCCGCCAGTCCTCGCCCTTGACCAGGACGTCGGGGGTGACCCGCTCGATGAGCCGGGCCGGGGTGTCCTCGTCGAACGGCAGCAGGAAGTCCACGACCTCGAGCCCGGCGAGCATGGCCAGCCGGACCTCGAGCGGGTTGATCGGCCGCTCCTCCCCCTTCAGCCGCCGGATCGAGGCGTCGGTGTTGACGCCGACGATCAGGACGTCGCCGTAGCTGCGCGCCCGCTCGAGGTAGTCGAGGTGGCCGGGGTGGAGCAGGTCGAAGCAGCCGTTCGTGAACACGAGGCGCTTCTTGTCGTGCCGCAGCGCGACCAGGGCCGGGGGCAGGCCGGCCTCGTCGAGGACCTTGCCGGGCTTGGTCACGCCGTAGGCCCCGCGCAGCTCCTCGCGCGTGACCGAGGCCGTACCGAAGCGGCCGACGACGATGCCGGCGGCGAGGTTGGCGAGGCGGACAGCCTCCTCGAGCCCGAGGCCCGCGCCGAGCCCGAGGCCGAGCAGGGCCACGACCGTGTCGCCGGCGCCGGTGACGTCGTACACGGCCCGCGCCTCGGTCGGGAGCAGGCCCTCGGTGCCGCCCTTGGTCCGGTAGAAGATGCCCTCCGGGCCCAGGGTCACGACGACGCTGTCGAGCGACGCGACCTCGACGAGGCGCCGCGCACGGCGCGGAGCTCCTCGTCACCGCCGATGCGCATCCCCGTCGCGGCCTCGGCCTCGGCCTTGTTGGGCGTGATGAGCGTGGCGCCGGCGTACTTGGAGAAGTCGAGCCCCTTGGGGTCCACGAGGATCGGGATGCCCTTCGCGCGGGCCAGGGCGACGGCCTGCTTGATCAGGGCCGGGGCGAGCGCGCCCTTGCCGTAGTCGCTGAGGATCACGGCGTCGAAGGCCGACATGCGCGCCTCGAGGAACGGGCAGGCATGCGCGCAGGCCTCGGTGCCGACCTCGGCCCGGCTCTCCTCGTCGACGCGGAGGACCTGGTGCGTGCCCGAGACGAAGCGCGTCTTGACCGTCGTCGGCCGGTCCTCGTCGATGACGAGGCCCTCGCTCGAGATCCCGGCCTCCTCGACGAGGTCCTGCAGCTGGCGCGCCCGGACGTCGTCGCCGACGAGGCCGAGGCAGGTCGCGTGGCCGCCGGCCGAGACGACGTTGGCGGCGACGTTGCCGGCGCCGCCGAGCCGCAGCGACGACCTGCCCGACTGGAACACGAGGACCGGCGCCTCGGGCGACACCCGCTCGGCCCGCCCCTCGACGTAGAGGTCGAGGATCAGGTCCCCGATGACGAGGACGTTCGGCGAGCCGAGGCGGTCGATGACTTCGGAGTGGCTGAGCATGCGTCAGGAGGCGGCCCGGTCCCGCTCCTCGGGGGGGCGCGTACGGTAGCGGTTGTGGACCCAGAAGTACTGCTCCGGGGTCTCGCGGATCAGCGTCTCGACGGCCGCGTGGATGTCCCTCGTCGTCCTCGTGATGGCCGCCTCCCTGTCCTCGCCGGGGAGCTGCGCGGGCAGGAAGACGCGGGCGATGCGGGCCCGGAACCGGTAGCCGGGGCCGTCGCGGAGCATCGCGGCGACGATGATCGGATGTCCACCGAGCAAGGCCAGGCCGGCCGGGCTGCGGTCGCAGGCGGCCATCTTGCCGAACACGGGTACGAAGATCCCACCGATTCTCTGGTTCTGGTCGGGCAGGAACACGGCGGCCGCGCCGCGCCGGAGCCCCCGGCGCAGGGCCCGGATCCCGCCGCGGCGCGGGTGGATGCGCTGGCCGGCGCGCGAGCGGTTGGCGACCAGCCAGCGCTGGAGCCAGGGGTTGGGCATCGGCCGGGCGATGACGTCGAGCTCGCCGAACTGGCGGGCCAGGAGGAAGGAGCCGGCCTCCCAGGAGCCGAGGTGCGGCGAGCAGATGATCGGCCCCCGGCCCGGGGCCAGCCGCGCCGCCTCGGCCGCGGCCTCGGCGAGCTCGTGGTCCTCGACGCGGCGGGCGAAGCCGCCCGAGCGGAGCAGCCGCGGCGTGCGCGCGACGTCGACGAGGACGCGGAACACCTCGCCGGTCGCGCGGCGGCCGAGGGCGGTCAGCGCGGCGGCGTCGCGCCCGTCGCCGAGCGCCAGGCGCAGGTTGGCCAGGGCGATCGTGCGGCGTGCGCCCGCGAGGCGGAACCACAGCCGGCCGGCGGCGGCGACGAGCCCGTAGACGGGGCGCTCGGGCGCCCAGGCCAGCAGCGCGATCAGCGCGCGCGTCGGGATCCAGGCCAGCAGGTCGAGTGCGGGGATCCGTCGCTTCGCCACGCCGCGAACGTTGCCAGGGACCCCCGGCCTTCAAACCTCCGCTCGCCGCTTTGTCACCCGCGGGGCAGCAGGCGGCCCGGGTCGGGCTCCTCGTCGAAGACGAGCTCCATCCACAGGTGGGACCGCGCCGGGCCGCCGCGCAGGTCGAGGCGCGCCTCGTCCTTCTCGGTCAGGAGCAGCGTGGCGCCCTCGCCTCCGCGCGCCGGGACAGCTCGGCCAGGAGGTCGCCGGGGATCGCCGCGTGGTCGTCGAGCCAGCGCGCCGAGGACCTCGGCGCCGAGCGCCTCGACGCTGGCCCGGAAGCGCTCGGGGCGGGCGATGCCGGCCAGGAGCAGGACACGCCGGCCGCGCAGCTCGGCCGCCGGGCGCGCGGGCCCCCGCCGGCGGGCACGAGGGCATCCGGCTCGAGCCGGCACCGGCACCGGGGCCGCCCCGGCGCCCAGCGCTCGGCGAAGGCCTCGAGCCGCGCGCGCTCCCCGTCGTCCCGCCCGGCGCCGGTGAACACGAGCAGGTCGGCCCGGCGCAGCGAGGACGGCGGCTCGCGCAGCCAGCCGGCCGGCAGCAGCCCCCGCCGCCGGGGTCGGCCGCGTCGAGGCAGACGAGGTCCGCGTCCCGGTGCAGCCGCCGGTGCTGGAACCCGTCGTCGAGCAGGACGACGTCGAGCTCGTGCCCGGCGCAGAGCCTGAGGCCGCCGGCGACGCGGTCCGGGTCCTGCACCTGGGGGAGGTCGGGGAAGCGGCCCGCGAGCAGCCGCCCCTCGTCGTTGAGCTCACGGCCCGGCTCGCGCCCGTAGCCGCGCGCGAGGACCCCGACGCGGAGCCCGTCGCGCCGCAGCCGCGCGACGAGCCAGGCGACGAGCGGCGTCTTGTTGGTGCCGCCGGCGGCGAGGTTGCCGACCGACAGGACCGGGACCGGCAGGCGCCCGACCCCGCGCAGGCCGCGGTCGAAGCCCGTTGCGGAGCGCGACGCCGAGCCCGTACATCCAGGCCAGGGGCCTGAGCCAGGGGATCGGCGCGCGCGCGGCCATGCCTCAGAGGGCGGTCAGGTCCTCGGGCCGGGTCACGGCCAGGCTCTCGACCTCGACCTCGAGCGGGCCCGCGATCTGGGTCACCATGCGGGACAGGGTCGGCTTGGGGCCGAACTCGACGAAGCGCCGGTGGCCGTCGGCCAGGAGGCACTCGATCGACTGCTGCCACAGCACGGAGCCGGCGAACTGCCGCTCGAGGGCGTCCCGGACCGCGGCCGCGTCGGTGAGCGGCGCGGCGTCGACGTTGCACACGATCGGGAACGCCGGGTCGCGCAGCTCGACCGCGGCGAGGTCGGCCGCGAAGCGCTCGCCGGCGGCGCGCAGCATCGACGAGTGGAACGGGACGCTGACCGGCAGCCGCAGCGCCTGCCGGCCGAGCTTCGCGCACGACCTCGTCCATGGCCGCGGTCTCGCCCGACAGCACATGCTGGCCGGGGGCGTTGAGGTTGGCGAGGTCGCAGACGCCGCTCGTGACCCCGGCGGCGATCGCGCGCGCCTCGTCGAGCGTGACCTTGCGCAGCACGACCATGCCGCCGGTGCCGAGCGGCACGGCCTCCTGCATCGCCCGGGCGCGCTTGCGCACGAGCGGGAGCGCGTCCTCGAGCGCGAGCGCCCCGGCCGCGACGAGGGCCGCGTACTCGCCGAGGGAGTGGCCGGCCGCGGCGACCGGGCGCCGTCCCGCGGCGGCGAAGGCCGCGACGTCGACCGCGAGCACGCAGGGCTGCGTGTTCTCGGTCTTGACCAGCTCCTCCTCCGGTCCCTCGAAGCACAGGGCCAGGAGCCCCGGCAGCGCGGCCTCGGCGCGGTCGAGCCAGGCCCGGGCCTCGACCGAGCCGTCGTACAGCTCGCGGCCCATGCCGGCGAACTGGGATCCCTGTCCGGTGAACAGCGCGACGAACTCGGTCAAGGCTGGCTCCTGGCTCGGGGTCGAGGGCCGGGGATCATAGGGCCGCCTCGCGGGCCGGCGAAGGCTCGGACCCGCCGGCAGCCGGGACCTCGCCGCCGGCGAGGCCGAGGAGGTCGTGGTCGCGGAAGGGGTCGAGGCAGCGGAAGCGCCAGCGCCCGTGCTGGCGCGCGCCGCCGAGCTCGCCGGCCCCGCGGTACGCGAGGTCGAGCTCGGCGATCGCGAAGCCGTCGTGGTGCTCGGCGAGGCGCTGCAGGCGCTCGTTGGCCGGGTCCCCGACGAGGAAGCAGCGCGCGGGGCGGTCGCCGCGCCCGACGCGGCCGCGGAGCTGGTGCAGCGTCGCCAGGCCGAGCCGGTCGGCGTCGCGCACGACCATCCACGTCGCCTCGGGCACGTCGATCCCGACCTCGAGCAGCGTCGTGCCGACGAGGCAGCCGAGCGCGCCGTCGCGGAACGCGTGCTGGGCCTCCCGCCGCTCGGCAGGCTTCTGGCGGCCGTGCACGAGGGCCGCGGGGAACAGGGCCGAGAGCTCGCGCCACGTCCCGACCGCGCCCTCGTCCCCGTCCTCGGGACCGGTGTCGTCGCCGTCCCCGTCCTCGTCGTCCTCGGCGCCGATGCGCGGGCAGACGACGAACACGCGCCCGCCGCCGGCGCACTCCTCCGCGATGCGCCCGACGAGCGCGGGCCAGGCCGTGGGCGCGAGGACCTCGGTCGTGACCGGCCGCCGCGTCGTCGGCGGGAGGCGGAGCTCGGAGCAGTCGAGGTCACCGAACAGCGCCGTCGCCAGCGTCCGCGGGATCGGCGTCGCGCTCATGACGAGGGCGTGCGGCCAGCGCCCGTCCTCCGGCCGCCACAGGCGGGCCCGCTGGGCGACGCCGAAGCGCTGCTGCTCGTCGATGACGAGGAGGCCGAGGTCGCGGACCCGGAGGTCGGCGCCGAGGAGGGCGTGGGTGCCGACGACGAGCGCCGGGCCGGGCGACGCGAGCAGGGCCTCGGTCTCGCGCCTCACGCGGGCGGGGACCGAGGCCGAGTGGAGCCGCACCGGCAGGCGGGACCCGGCCAGGTCGCGCGCGAAGCGGGCCGCGTGCTGCTCGGCGAGGATCTCGGTCGGCGCGAGGAGCACGGCCTTGTGCCCCCGCGCGGTCACGGCGAGCGCGGCCGCCAGCGCGACCAGGGTCTTCCCGGTCCCGACGTCCCCCTGCAGCAGGCGGGCCATCGGTCGGCCGGAGGCGAGGTCGGCGTGGATCTCGGCGATGGCGCGCGCCTGGTCCGGCGACGGCGTGAACGGAAGGCGGGCGGCGATGCGCAGGGCGAGGGCCTCGTCGACGACGACCCGCGGGGCGGCCCGCGTGGCCCGGCGCGCGCGGCGGGCGCGCACCTCCCCCATCAGCGCCGCGGCCTCGCGCAGGGCGACGCGGCGGCGCGCCCGCTCGCGCGTCGCGGGGTCCGCGGGCGGCCGGTGCATGGCGAGGACGGCCGCGGGCAGCGGGAGCATCCGCTGCGCGCGTCGAGGAAGGCCGCGGGCAGCCGCTCGCGCAGGGCCGGGAGCCGGCCGGTGTCGACGAGGGCCAGGACCTGGTCGACCAGCCTGCGCAGGCGCAGCGGCGACAGGCCGGCGACCGCGGCGTAGACCGGCTCGAGCAGCGGCCCGGTCGGGCGCGGCTCGAAGTCGAGCTCGAGGCGGGGCGCCTCGAGCGACCAACGCCGCGGCGACGGCCGCGCGAGCCGCCCCGCGACGCGCACGACGCGGTCGACCGCGACGCTCCGGCCGAGGAAGGCCTGGCCGAAGAAGGTCGCCTCGACGACCGTCCCGGGCGCGGCCGTGGGCTCGAGCCTGAGCGCGGCGAGGTTGCGACGGCGGCCGAAGCGGCGGACGCCCACCGAGAGCACGCGCGCGACCACCGAGACCTCGCGGCCGACGAGGTCCTCGCGCGGGCCCTCGACCTCCACGAGCTCGCGCAGGCGGCGCGGGACGTGCAGCGCGAGGCCGGCGAGGTCGCGCACACCGGCCTCCACGAGCCGGGCCGCCAGCCGGGGGCCGACGCCGCGGAGCAGGCACAGCTCGCCCCCGTCCCCGGCCGCCCGCGTCTCTCCCGCTCCTGCCACGCCCAAGAAGATGGACGGACGGACCGGGGCCGACAAGGGCGAGCCGCCGGTGGGAAGGGCCCGCCGGACCCCGGCCCGGTGGGGATCAAGCCGCGGCCGAGCCGGTTTCGAAAAGGGAGCTGGCCGGTCCTCGGGGCCCGTTGCGACGAGGGTCCGTGCCTCCCTGCCCCGGCAGGACGCTCTTTCCACCCGTTGCGGAGGCTGCGGACGCCATGAAGCACAAGAGCCCGATCCAGACCGTCGTCGACCATTCGCGCGCCCGGCGGGAGATCCAGTCGAGCACCGCGCAGATCCCGTCGCTGCCCGAGGTCGTCACCGAGGTCCTCCGCCTGCTGGACAACAAGGGGACCGAGATCAGCAGGTTCGAGGACGTCCTGTGCAAGGACCCCGCCCTCGTCGCCAAGATGCTGCGGGTCGTCAACTCGCCGTTCTACGGCCTCGTGCGGACCGTGACGACGATCAAGGACGCCGTCATGGTGCTCGGCTTCCGCAGCCTCAGGAGCCTCGTGCTCGCGGCGAGCACGGCCAGGCACCTCACGCAGGACTTCGCGTGCTACGGCCACTGCGAGCGCGGGCTGTGGGTCCATGCCCTCGCCGTCGCCTCCGCCGCGCGGACGCTGGCCCGGTTCCTGCGCGAGGGCCCGGACGCGCGCGAGGAGCTCTTCGTCGCCGGCCTGCTGCACGACATCGGCAAGCTCGCCATGCTCCCGTACATGCGCGAGCTCGACGTGAGCGAGACGGCCCGCGACGGCGACGTCTGCGGCTTCGAGCGGCGCGTGCTGGGGATCACGCACGAGGAGGCCGGGGGGATCGTCGCGCGGCGCTGGGGCCTGTCGGCCCTCGTCACCGCGGCCGTCGAGGGGCACCACTGCGGGCAGGTCGACGCCGCGCTGGCCCGGCCGCTCGCGATCGTGCGGCTGGCCGACGCCGTCGCGCGGCAGCGGGGCCACGGCTACCGCGAGGACTTCAGGGTCCCCCCGCTCGACGTGGCCGGCCTGCGCGCGGAGCTGGGCCTGTCCGACGTGGACTGGGACGAGGCCCTGTTCGACATGGACGAGGCCATGGAGTCGGCCATCACGACCCTCGGGAGCATCGGGGGCAGGGGGTAGGGCGTTGGACGCAGGCCGCGAGCAGGACGGACCGCTGACGGCCGGGAGGCGCGAGGGAGGCGCCTCGGCCCTGCTGCGCTTCCACAGCGGGCGCGCGGGGATGGACATCGACGAGGCCCTGGCCGAGGAGATGGGCAACCTCGTCGGGGACGTCTGCTGGGCCCTGCTGCTCGACGAGGGCGAGTGGATGCGGGTCCATGCGGCCGGGGGCATCGGCTGCCCGCTGGAGGTCGGCGAGAGCATCGTCGAGCTGCCGCGGACGGACGGCCCCTGCATGGTCGTCCCGCTGGTCTGGCAGGGCACGACCCTCGGCGAGATCCGCGTCGAGGTCGAGCCCAACCCGATGCTCCTCGCCGAGGTCGGCGAGCTCGCGGCCCACTACTCGGGGGCCCTCGTCGAGGGCGCGCTCGGCAGCGACCTCGACCGCGAGACCAGGTCGCGCGGCCAGCTGCTGCAGGCCTTCGAGGAGACGGCCAAGCTGCTGCAGGAGACCGAGCGCGAGGCCAACCAGGCCCGCTTCCTCGAGATCTGCACCGACGTGCTCGGCTGCTCGGCCGCGGCCCTCTACGTCCACGAGCGCCCGGGCGACCCGCGCAGCCCGTTGCAGCTCGCCCAGTGCTGGGGCATCGGCGAGGGCCCGCTCGAGTCGCTCGGCATCCGGACCGGCGGCCCCTGGGACGAGGTCATCGAGCACGGCCGCACGCTCGTGCTCTCGCGCGACCGCCTGCTGACGATCGTCCCCGGCCACGCGAGCGAGGCCCTGCGCCAGGCGCTCCAGGGCGTCGTGCTCGGCCCGCTGCGCTACGGCAAGCACGCCATCGGCGTCGTCCTGCTCCTCGACAGCAACCCGGAGGGCGGGATGCTCGTCGAGGACCGCCCGGTGCTCGAGGGGCTGCTGCGCTTCGGCGCGGTCGCCGTCCACCGCCGGGACCTCGAGGACCAGGCCCTGCGCGGGCGGCTGCTGCAGAAGGAGCTCGACCTCGCGGCCGAGCTCCAGGAGCGGCTCCTGCCGCAGGGGACCGTCCGGCCGGAGCTCGTCGACTGGGGCTGGCACGTCAGCGCGGCCAACCGCATCGGCGGGGACTGGCTCGACCTCGTCGAGAGCCCCGGGGGCGCCGTCAGCGGCGTCGTGGCCGACGTCTCGGGCTCCGGGCTCCAGTCGGCGCTGATGATGACCTCGTTCCGGGCGAGCTGGCTCGAGCACGTGCAGCTGCACGAGCCGGGCGCGCTGCTCGCGCGGCTCAACGACAAGGTCTGCCAGGAGAGCGAGGGCACGGGGATGTTCGTCACGGCGGCGGCGTACAGCCTGTCGCCGAGCGGCCGGTCGCTCGGCTTCGCCAACGCGGGCCACCCGTCGGCGCTGCTGTTCCTGCGGCGGGAGAACCGGATCCTTCACCTCGGGGCCTCGGGGCCGCCGCTCGGGTTCCAGAAGGGGGCGCGCTACACGACGCGGCACTACGAGGTCACGCCCGGCGACGTCCTGCTCGCCGTGACCGACGGCCTGCTCGAGGCCGCGATCCCGGGCACCGACTCGCGCTTCGGTGACCACCGGCTCGAGACCGTGTTCCGCGCCTGCCTCGAGCGGGACGCGGCCTTCCAGGCTCCACGATCCTGGCGGAGCTCGAGAACAGCTGCGGCCGGCTAGAGGACGACGTCGCGATCTCCGTGCTGAAGATCCGTTGACGGTGCGTCGATGCAGGGAGCGGGCGGGGCAGAAGCCCCTCCACCCGGTCTCGGGCCGCCGCTATCGTGTCCGCCCCGAGACCCCGCCCGAACGATCGGCGCACCTGAGGAACCGCGAACCCATGGACCTCGACTCGATCCCGCGCGAGATGCTGGAGCTGCTGCAGCGCTACGGCTTCGACCGCGAGCAGTTCCTGGACTGGCAGCGGAAGGTCGCCGAGGGCCGGCTGTCGCCCGACTCCAACATCGTGCGGGGCAAGCTCGAGGCGCCCGAGCCCGACGCGTGGACCGACTACCCCAAGCGCGGGACCGACGAGCACGCGGCGGCCGAGGCCCGCGGCCAGGAGGCCATCCGCAACGGCGAGGTCGGGGCGATCGTGCTCAACGGCGGCATGGCGACCCGCTTCGGGGGCCGGGTCAAGGGGGTCGTCGAGGCCCTGCCCGGCCGCTCGTTCCTCCAGCTCAAGGCCACGGGCATGCACGAGGTCGCCCGCCGGCTGGGGGGCTCGCTCGGGATCTTCCTGATGAACAGCTACGCGACCGACGAGGACACGCGCGAGCACTGCCGCGAGAGCGCGGACTTCGGGCTCCCCGAGGGCGTCCTCGACCACTTCACGCAGGGCGTGAGCCTGCGCATGACGCCGGAGGGCGACCTCTTCGTCGACGACGAGGGCCACGTCTCGCCGCACGGGCCGGGCCACGGCGACTGCCCGACGTTCTTCCGCCGCTCCGGCTGCCTCGCCCGGTTCCTCGCCGAGGGCGGCCGCTACCTGTTCATCTCCAACGTCGACAACCTCGCCGCCCGCCTCGACCCCGTCGTCATCGGGATGCACATCCTGTCCGGGGCCCGCATCACGACCGAGCTCGCCCCCAAGTGGGAGGGCGACCAGGGTGGCGCGCCCGTCGTCGTCGACGGCGAGATCTGGATCGTCGAGGGGTTCCGCTTCCCGCCGGGCTTCGACCAGGACCAGATCCCGGTGTTCAACACCAACACCTTCACGGTCGACGCCGAGGCCCTCGACCACGAGTTCCGGCTGACCCCCTGCTACGTCCGCAAGCAGGTCGGCGACCGCGAGGCCGTGCAGATCGAGACCCTGCTCGGGGAGCTCACCCGCCTGATGCCGACGCACTACCTCCGCGTCAAGCGCACCGGGCGCGCGAACCGGTTCTTCCCGATCAAGACGCCGCAGGACCTCGAGCAGGCCCGCGAGGACCTCGAGGCCCTCACGGGCTAGGTCTCAGATGGAATGAGAGGGCCGGTCGCTCCACGCAGTCACCCCAAAATGGGGGCTGCACATGAATAGGAGACGACCGACCCATGACTCACGCTACCACCACTTCCTCCCATCTGACCATCGGCTTGGACGTCGGCGACCGCACGACCCACTACTGCCTGCTCCGGGACCGTGAGGTCGTCGGCGGGGACTTCCCGACGACCGGGAAGGGCCTCGACCGCGCCCTCCAGGCCCACGCCGGCTCCGGGTGATCCTCGAGGCCGGCTCGCAGTCCCCGTGGATGTCCCGGCACCTGCTGGGGTCTCGGCCCCGTGGTCCACGTCGCCGATCCCAGGCGGGTCCAGCTGATCGCCAAGGACCCCGGAAGACCGACCGGCGGGACGCCAGCTCCTGGCCCGGCTGGAGCACGGCATGCCCGAGTTGCTCGGCCGGGTCCACCACCGGAGCAGGCAGGCCCAGGCGGACCTGGCCATGATCCGGGCCAGGACCAGGTCGTGCGGGCCCGTGCCTCCCTCGTGCAGTGCGTCAGGGGCCTGACCAAGTCCTTCGGTCTCCGCCTGCCCTCTGCCTCGACGAAGGGCTTCGGCAAGAAGGTCCGCGGACTCGTGCCGCAGATCCTCCTGCCTGCGGTCGAGCCGCTGCTGGATCAGATCGGCTGGCCCTGTCGGCGACGATCCGGACCTACGACCGCTGCATCGGGAAGCCGCCGAGGAGCGCTACCCCGAGGCCGCCGTGCTGCAGCAGGTCCACGGCGTCGGACCGCTGACATCGATGGCCTTCGCCCTGACGATCGAAGGGGCTGACCGCTTCGACGACAGCCGGCGCGTGGGGTCCTGGGTCGGCCTGTGTCCGCGGGCCGGGCCTCCGACAAGGCCCCCGAGCTCGGGATCAGCAAGTCGGGCGACGGCTACCTGAGGCGGCTGCTCGTCCAGTGCGCGCAATCCCGCTCTGGAGCCCCTTCGGCAAGGACGGCGACCTGCGACGCTTCGGTCTGCGCCTCGCGGCCAGGGGAGGACGTCCGCGAAGAAACGCGCGGTCACGGCCGTGGCCGGGAAGCTGGCCGTGCTGCTGCAAAGCCTGTGGCGTCACGGCCTGAGCTACGACCCGCTCCATGACGCCGACAGGAAGGCCGCGCTCGCCTGTCGGCCTGAACTTACCGACCCGACCGGAGGAACACACGGAGAGGAGTGCGCCCAGCGCCTGATCCCATGAGCAGAGGACTCACCACCCGATCCCGGCGACTGCGACAGTCTCTTGGCCCTCGAGGCCGCGTCTCAGATCGCAGCGCCGGATCGGACGGATTCCAAGGTGCACCGGCCTCGAAGCGAGGCCCCAGCGAGTGCGGATAGAAGCCTGCGGAGTCCGATGCCACCCCGGGACAGGCGCCAGGCGCGAAGGCCTCGCCGGAAGGAGCCAGAGAGAAAACCAGTTGAACCGACCGCCCCTCTCATAGAAGGAGACGTCGAGGGAAGAGTCCGCCGGAAACCGTTCCAGTTCATCGCCCTCGTTCCGGAACAGTTTCCTGTCGCCTTGACAGGCCCTGCCCTTCTGTCATGCCCTCGAGGGCCTGGGCTGATCGGCTTCTCGACCACCACCTTCGACCTGATCGCAGCCGGGTCCGACGGCACGCTGCTCAGGTTTGGAGCCGAAACCGGGCCATCCCCTTCCTGAAGAGGGAGGAGGCCATGCCCTATCCGCTCCGCATCGATTCCGCCGACTGCCTGCAAAACGTCGGGTTGCGTGGGATCGCCGGGCGCCCCGTGTTCCCGACGGCCCTGGAGATCCGCTACTTCCTGTCGTTGTTGGCGAGGCAGGCGCGCAGGCAGCGGGTCCGCGTCGTCGACTACGCCATCCTGACGAACCACGTCCACCTGCTGCTCTGGAGCATGACGGGAGAGATCTCCCTCGTCATGCAGTGGGTCGAGGCGCTCTTCGTCAGGCGGTTCAACGTCACGCTCGGCCGCAAGGGTGCGCTGTTCGAGCGACGCTTCTACTCGAACAGGATCGATGACCCGAGGCACCTTCGAAACCTGATCCGCTACTTCGCCTTCAACCCTGTCCAGGCCGGCCTCACGCCGCACCCGTCCCGCTACCCCTGGTGCGGCGCCTTCGGCATCCTCCGAGGCTCGGTCCCTGCCTGGCAGACCCTGCGCTTCCACACGCCGTTCCTCGAGAACGGCTTGTCTCAGGGCAAGTCCCTGGCGGAGGCTTGGGACCAGGCGTTCGGCAAGCCCTTGTCGGAGCAGGAACGGCTGGCCCTCGAGGCCACGCTCCGTGACCCGGTCCCTGGCGAACTGGAGTGGAGGAACCTCCTGGCCAGGGCCACGCCCGCAGCGCGCCAGAAGCTCCGGCAGGCCGCCTGGCGTGCAGACGGTCGACCAGCCGCTCCCGCCGTCGTCCATCGGCACGAGGCCATGCGATTCCTCCAGTCGCGGCGAACCTGGCTTCCCGAGCCTCCACGCACGACGAGCCGTGGGCCGCGCCCCGACCCTGGCACCTCTGCGATCGCCGGGGTCCTCCGCGACCTCGCCGGGGTCAGCTACGCCGACCTCTCACGGCTCCTCAGGATCTCCGACAAGACCGCGGTCAAGCGGTACCGGGAGCATCGGAACGCCATGCTCGGGGACAACCCCTACTCCATGGCCTGGTTCGAGCTCGCCCGGAGGGTCCTGGACAGCTGCGGCTTGGACAAGGACTACCCAACGACGCCTGACACCTTGTCATGAAACTGTTCCGCAAGCAGGGGACACATCGGAAGGGTTTCTCCGGAAACCGTTCCGTCGGAGTCTCTTCTATGAGAGGGGCGGTCGGTTCAACTGGTTTTCTCTCTGGCTCCTTCCGGCGAGGGCCTGCGCCTTGGCGCCTGTCCCGGGGTGGCATCGGACTCCGCAGGCTTCTATCCGCACTCGCTGGGGCCTCGCTTCGAGGCCGGTGCACCTTGGAATCCGTCCGATCCGGTGCTGCGATCTGAGACGCGGCCTCGAGGGCCGGGACTGTCGCAGTCGCCGGGATCAGGCGGTGAGTCCTCTGCTCATGGGATCAGGCGCTGGGCGCACTCCTCTCCGTGTGTTCCTCCGGTCGGGTCGGGCTCAGGCCGACAGGCGAGCGGCCTTCCTGTCGGCGTCATGGAGCGGGTCGTAGCTCAGGCCGTGACGCCACGGGCGGTGCAGCAGCACGGCCAGCTTCCTGGCCACGGCCGTGACCGCGGTTCTTCGCGGATCGTCCTCCCTGGCCGCGAGGCGCAGACCGAAGCGTCGCAGGTCGCCGTCCTTGCCGAAGGGGCCCAGGATGTGCTGCGCGCACTGGACGAGCAGCCGCCTCAGGTAGCCGTCGCCCGACTTGCTGATCCTGAGCTCGGGGGCCTTGTCGCCGGAGGCCTGGCTCCGCGGACACAGGCCGACCCAGGACCACACGCGCCGGCTGTCGTCGAAGCGGGTCGGCTCTTCGATCGTCAGGGCGAAGGCCATCGATGTCAGCGGTCCGACGCCGTGGACCTGCTGCAGCACGGCGGCCTCGGGTAGCGCTCCTCGGCGGCCTTCCCGATGCAGCGGTCGTAGGTCCGGATCGTCGCCGACAGGGCCACGATCTGATCCAGCAGCGGCTCGACCGCGTGCAGGAGGATCTGCGGCACGAGTCCGCGGACCTTCTTGCCGAAGCCCTTCGTCGAGGCAGAGGGCAGGCGGAGACCGAAGGACTTGGTCAGGCCCCTGACGCACTGCACGAGGGAGGCACGGGCCCGCGCGACCTGGTCCCAGGCCCGGATCATGGCCAGGTCCGCCTGGGCCTGCTCGCTCCGGTGGTGGACCCGGCCGAGCAGCTCGGGCATGCCGTGCTCCAGCCGGGCCAGGAGCTCGGCGTCCCGCCGGTCGGTCTTCCTGGGGTCCTTGGCGATCAGCTGGACCCGCCTGGGATCGGCGACGTGGACCGCGAAGCCGAGACCCAGCAGGTGCCGGGACATCCACAGGGACTGCGAGCCGGCCTCGAGGATCACCCGGGAGGCCGGCGTGGGCCTGGAGGGCGCGGTCGAGGCCCTTCCCGGTCGTCGGGAAGTGTCCCCTGCCGACGACCTCACGGTCCCGGAGCAGGCAGTAGTGGGTCGTGCGGTCGCCGACGTCCAAGCCGATGGTCAGATGGGAGGAAGTGGTGGTAGCGTGAGTCATGGGTCGGTCGTCTCCTATTCATGTGCGGCCCCATTTTGGGGTGACTGCGTGGAGCGACCGGCCCTCTCATTCCATCTGAGACCTACGGGAAGCGCAGCGTGATCGCGCCGGTCGGGCAGTTGCGCATGCAGGCGCCGTCGCGCGGGCACTCGTAGTTGGCGGCCTTGACGAGGACGGGGCCCCGCTCGGAGGCCACGAAGCCGTTGGTCGCGCAGGTCGCGTGGCACAGGCCGCAGTGGATGCACGCCTCCTCGTCGACCTCGACCTGCACGTAGGTGCGGCGCTCCTCGCCGAGGAGGCGGACGCGCGTGACCTCGGCCGGGTCGCAGAGGCCCAGGGTCCGCGGGTGACTGCACAGGACCTCGAGGGCCTTGCGCTCGCCGAGCTCGATGAGCTCCTCGAGGTCCTCGAAGTGGAACAGCCCGAGGTGGCCGACCGGCGGCTTGATGTGGATCAGGTCCGGCCCGCCGTTGCTGTGGAGGTTGTGCTCGTTGATCGCCTCCTGCGAGATCTCGAAGGCCCGGTACAGGATCCACGGCAGGCTCTGGCGGAAGTCCTCGCGCTCGCGGTAGTCCCGGATCGACAGGTCGACCGCGATGATGAGGTCCGGGCGCCGCGACCGCGCGAAGCGCAGCGGGAGCGAGTCGGCGATCCCGCCGTCGATGTAGTGGTCGCCCTCGTAGAGCAGGGGCTCGAACACGCCCGGCAGCGTCGCCGAGGCGTAGACGGCGTCGGCCAGGTCGATGTCGCGCGAGCCCGGCAGGCCGAAGAACCGCGTGCTCCCGGAGTCGAGGCTGAGCGCGTTGCAGAAGAACGGCACGCGGAGCTCGTCGAAGCTCCTGGCCGGCAGGTGGGCGGCGAGGAAGTCGTGGAACCGCTTGCCCGAGCACGCTGACTCATGCCGGTAGCCCTTGACGAGGAACTTGAGGACCTTGAGCTTGAAGAAGTCCTTGCGTGAGAGGTCGAGGACGAGCCGGTGCAGCGCCTCGACGTCCATGCCCCCTGGCGTACGCGCGCCGATGACGGCGCCGATGCTCGTGCCGACGATCTCGTCGACGGGGATGCCGAGCCTGTGCAGCGCCTTGAGCACGCCGACGTGGACCATGCCCTTCATCCCGCCGCCGCCGAGCAGCAGCTGGACGTGCGGCCGCCCGTTGCGGTGGTAGCGCGCTCCTGCTTCCTGGCTTGGATGTTCCATGGGCTCCCCGGCCTGTGGCCCCGCTCCCAGGGCCCTTATGGGCCCACACCCCGGGTCGGCCAAGATCGGGACCTCCCTGGCCGAAAAGTGGACGGGACCGGTCGTGGTTGTCCTATCGGCAGTCCGGTCCCGTCCGGGCAAGCCGGTCGGACGATCCTCCACCGGACGCCGTGACCGGGCCCTCCGGGCCGGATAGGTCCTCCCGGCGAGGCGAGGACCGCCCGGTCGGGATAGTCGCCGCGCCGTACAAGGTATCCACATGTCCGCCGATCCGAGCTGGAAGGAGCTGCAGCACCTCGACGCGGCCGAGCTGCGCGCGCTGCAGAACCGCCTGCTCCGGGAGCACGTGGTCCGCCGGCTCTACCCGTTCAGCCCCCACTACCGGCGGCTGTTCGACGAGCACGGCATCGACCCGGCCGAGATCCGCCGCGTCGAGGACCTCGCCGAGCTGCCGCTGACCTCCAAGCAGGACCTGCTGCCCAGCGACGAGGAGCCAGACCGGGCCCGCGCCTTCGTGCTGCAGCCGACGAAGGCGCTGATCGGGGAGCACTGGCCGCTCGCGGCCCGCCTCCCGCTGCTCCTCAAGGCCCTCGTCCACGGGCGCGCGGCCGTCCTCGAGGACCTGCGCCGCGAGTACCGGCCGATCTTCACGAGCTTCACGACCGGCCGCAGCGCCCTGCCCGTCGCGTTCCTGTACACGGCGTGGGACATGGACGAGCTGGCCGAGAGCGGCCGCCGCCTCCTCGAGGTCCTGGCCTTCGAGCGCGACTGGCGGGTGCTCAACCTGTTCCCCTACGCCCCCCACCTCGCGTTCTGGCAGGTCGCCCAGGCCGGCCTCGCAAGCGGCACCTTCGTGCTCTCGACCGGGGGCGGCAAGGTCGCCGGGACCGAGGGCAACCTGCGCGCGCTCGAGCGGATGCAGCCCGAGGCCGTCGTCGGCGTCCCGGGCTACCTGTACCACATGCTGCGCGAGGCCAGGGCCCGCGACATGCGCCTGCCCCAGCTGCGCCGCGTCGTCCTCGGCGCCGACGCGGTCCCGCCCGGCTTCAAGGCCAAGCTCGGCGAGCTGCTCGCCGGGATGGGCGCGACCGAGGTCTCGATCCTCGGCACCTACGGCTTCACGGAGGCCCGCATGGCCTTCGCCGAGTGCCCGGCCACCGATGGTGGCTCCTCGGGCTACCACCTGCTGCCGGACCGCGGCATCTTCGAGCTCGTGGACCCCGCGACCGGAGCCGTCCTGCCCGCCGACGCCGACGGCGAGCTCGTCTACACGCCTCTGACCGGGCGCGGGACGACCGTGTTCCGCTACCGGACCGGCGACCTCGTCGAGGGCGGCATCCGCTGGGATCCCTGCCCCCACTGCGGCCGCACGCTGCCGCGCATCGGCAGCCGCCTGCACCGCGCGTCGAGCTACAAGAGCCTCGCGCTCAAGAAGATCAAGGGCACCCTCGTCAACCTCGAGGAGATCGGGCAGGTCCTGGCCGACGACCTCGCCGTCGAGGAGTGGCAGGTCGAGATCCGCAAGAAGGACGACGACCCGCTCGAGGTCGACGAGCTCGTGCTCCTCGTCGCGCTGCGCCCCGGCGCGGCGGCCGACGAGGTCCGCGACCGGCTGCGCCGGCTCGTCATGGCCCGGACCGAGGTCTCGCCCAACGAGGTCCGCGTGCTCGCGCTCGACGAGCTGCTGACCCGGGTCGGGATGGAGAAGGAGATGAAGGAGAAGCGCTTCGTCGACGCGAGGGTCCTGCAGTGAGCAAGAGCTTCGTCCCCGACCCGTCCCGCCGCCCGGTCCTCGTGGCCGGCCTGCGCACGCCGTTCACCCGCGCCGGCACCGACCTGCGCCGCCTCTCGGCCGCCGACCTCGGCGTCCACGTCGTCCGCGAGCTCCTGGCCCGCGCCGACGTCCGCCCCGACGAGGTCGACGAGCTGATCTTCGGCTGCGTCGGGCAGAGCGCCAAGGAGGCCAACACCTCGCGCGTCATCGCGCTGCGGGCCGGCCTGCCCGAGGCCATGCCCGCCTACACCGTGCACCGCAACTGCGCGTCCGGGATGCAGGCCATCGAGGAGGGCGCACGCCGCATCGTGGCCGGCGAAGGCAGCGTCTACGTCGTCGGCGGGACCGAGTCGATGTCCGGCTACCCGCTGCTGTGCAGCGACGCCTACACGGCGTTCCTCGGCCGGCTGCAGAAGGCCAAGGGCCTGGCCGCCCGCCTGCGGACGATGCTCGCGTTCCGGCCGGGCTTCCTGGCCCCGCGCGTCTCCCTGCTCGAGGGCCTGACCGACCCGACCTGCGGCATGATCATGGGCCTGACGGCCGAGAGGCTGGCCGACGACTGGGCCATCACGCGCCGCGAGCAGGACCTGTTCGCCCTCGCCTCGCACCAGAAGGCCGTCGAGGCGGTCCAGCGCGGCGAGACCGACGGCGAGCTCGCGCCGGTCTACGACCGCGGCGACGCGACCGTGGCCGACAACGGGCCGCGCGAGGGCCAGAGCCTCGAGGCGCTGGCCAGGCTGCGCCCGTACTTCGACCGCCGCGAGGGCACCGTCACGGTCGGCAACGCCTGCCCGATCACCGACGGGGCCGTCGCCCTGCTGCTGATGTCGGAGGACGCGGCCACGGCCCGCGGCCTCGCGCCGCTCGCGCGGCTGCGCTCGTCGTCGGCCGTCGGCCTCGACCCGTCGCGCATGGGCCTCGGCCCGGCCCTCGCCGCGCCCAAGGCCATCCACGACGCCGGGCTCCAGGCCGGCGACGTCGACCTGTGGGAGATCAATGAGGCCTTCGCGGCCCAGGTCATCGCCTGCCTGCGCGCGCTCGACAGCGCCCGATTCGGCCGCGAGCGCCTCGGCCTGCCCGGGGCCTTCGGCGCGCCGGCGCCCGAGCGCCTCAACGTCGGCGGCGGCGCCGTCGCCCTCGGCCACCCGGTCGGGGCCACCGGCGCCCGCCTCGTGCTGACCCTGTGCCGCCGGCTGCGCGCGCAGGGCGGCGGGGCCGGCGTCGCGACCCTCTGCGTCGGCGGCGGCCAGGGCTTCGCCCAGGTCTGGGAGGCGGCATGAGCGACGACCCGATGACCAAGGGCGACGGCGCGGAGCCCGCGACCCCGGTCGAGCTCGAGCGCTACCGCGGCCGCGCCGTGCTGCGCCGCGACGCCCAGGCGCTGCTGAGCCTCGAGCTCGTCCCGGCCGAGGGCGAGGCCTACTTCGTGCTCGACGAGGACGGTCTCGGCGCGCTCGATGACGCCCTGCGCCGCGTCGGCCGCGAGACCGCGGTCGGCGGCCTCGTCGTCCACGGCGACGCTCGCGGCTTCGTCGCCGGCGCCGACGTCGGGCTGATCCGGGCGGTCACCGACCCGGCCCTGGCGGCCGAGTTCGCCCGCCGCGGGCAGCGCTGCTTCCAGGGCTACGCCGACCTGCCGTTCCCGACCGTCGCCGCGATCCACGGCCCCTGCCTCGGCGGTGGCCTGGAGCTCGCCCTGGCCCTCGACCACCGCGTCGCGAGCCGCGACCCGTCGACGAAGCTCGGCCTGCCCGAGGTCCAGCTCGGCATCCTGCCGGGCTTCGGGGGCACGCAGCGGCTGCCGCTGCTGCTCGGCCTGCCGGCCGCGCTCGACCTCATGCTGACCGGCAAGACCCTCGACGGCGAGCGCGCCCGTCGGCGCGGCCTCGTCGACGCCTGCGTGCCGAGCTCCCGCCTGCTCGAGCGCGCCGCCGGCATCGCCCTGTCGCCGCCGGCCCAGCGCCGCAAGCTCGGCCTGCGCGACAGCCTGCTCAGCTTCCATCGCCCCGGCCGCGCGCTCGTGCGCCGCAAGGTGCAGAAGCAGCTCGGCCAGGGCCCGGCCCGCTTCTTCCTCGCGCCGCGCCGCCTGCTCGACGTCGCGATCCTCGGCCTCGAGCGCCTGCCCGAGGGCGCGTACGAGGCCGAGGCCCTCGCGCTGGGCGAGCTGGCCGTCGGCGACGAGTGCAAGAGCCTCGTCGGGCTGTTCTTCGAGCGCGAGCGGGCCCGCAAGCTCGACCGCGAGCTCGACCCCGCCGGCGAGGCCGCCCCGGTCGAGCGCGCCCTCGTCGTCGGCGGCGGCGTCATGGGCGCCGGCATCGCGGCCCTGATGGCCTCGCGCGGCGTCCGCGTGCGGCTCGTCGACGTCGCCGCCGCCGCGCTCGCGGCCGCGGTCGGCCGCCTGCGCAAGGCGCTCGACAAGCGGCTGCGCCGGCGCCGCCTCCAGCCGCACGAGCACCAGGCCGCCCTCGACCGGCTCGAGGTGTCGACGCTGCGCGTCGGCCACCGCCGCGCCGACCTCGTGCTCGAAGCCGTGGCCGAGGACCTCGGCCTCAAGCGCAGGTTGTTCGCCGAGGCCGCCGAGCGCGGCGCCGGCGACCAGCTCCTCGCGACCAACACCTCGTCGCTGCCGCTCGCGGCCATGGCCGAGGGCCTGCCGCGCCCCGAGCGCCTGATCGGCCTCCACTTCTTCAACCCGCCGGAGCAGATGCCGCTGGTCGAGCTCATCGCCCACGCAGGCAGCTCGGCGGCGGCCCTGGCCCGCGGCGCGCGGCTCGCGGCCGGCCTCGGCAAGTCCCCGGTGCTCGTCGCCGACCGGCCCGGCTTCCTCGTCAACCGCTGCCTCGCGCCGTACCTGGCCCAGGCCGTGGCCCTCGTCGAGGAGGGCGTCGCGGCCCAGGAGGTCGACGCCGTCGCCGAGGCCCACGGCATGCCGATGGGGCCGCTGCGGCTGCTCGACGAGATCGGCTGGGACGTGGCGGCCAAGGTCTGCGCCGTGCTCGGCGAGGCCTTCCCCGTGCACATGCAGGCCTCGAAGCTGTTCGGCGCGATGGTCGAGGCC
>JAWKUM010000032.1:0-39461 GCA_041398545.1 Planctomycetota bacterium
ACGAGCCCGTGGAACAACGCGAGCACGAGCAGGGCCAGGAGCAGCGGGAACCAGGGGTCGCGCTCGGCGCGCGGGCGGTCTTCGACGCGTTCCTCGACCCGGGCCTCAGCCGTGGTCATGGCCGTAGAAGCCCAGGACCGCCTCGGCGACGAGGTCGACCTGGGTCTCCGTCATGCCGTGGAACAGCGGGAGTCGGAGCAGCCGCCTCGCCGCGTCCTCGGTGACCGTCATCGACGAGCCCGCGCGGCCGGCCCTGCGGCCGTAGGGCGTCGCGTGGAGCGGCACGAAGTGGGTGCGGGCATCGACGCCCGCGCGCGAGAGCCAGGCGATGAGCCCATCGCGCTCGGCCTCGTCGGCGCAGAGCACGTGGAAGCCGTGGGCGTTGGTCCGGCACCGGTCGGGGACGACCGGCAGGCGCAGGAGGCCGGCGTCGCCGAGCGGCGCGAGCCGCCGGCCGTAGCGGGCGAAGGTCGCCCGCCGGCCCTCCGTGACCTCGTCGAGGACCTCGAGCTGGGCGTGCAGGAACGCGGCGACGAGCTCCGAGGGCTGGAACGCCGAGCCGGGCCCGAGCCACTCGTAGCGCCTGACCTCGCCGCGGAAGAACGCGCGGCGGTTGGTGCCCTTGTCGAGCAGGACCTCGGCCTCGGGCACGTCGTCGGGGTCGCGGACCACGAGGGCCCCGCCCTCGCCGGCGCTGAGGTTCTTGGTCTGGTGGAAGCTGAAGGCCCCGAAGCGGCCCACGCTGCCGAGCTCCCGCCCGCCGTGGCGGGCCCCGAGGCCCTGGGCCGCGTCCTCGACCAGCGACAGGCTCCGCCGGTTGGCCAGGGCCGTGAACCCGTCGAGGTCGGCGGCGACGCCGAGGTAGTGGATCGGCACGACGGCGCGGCAGCGGTCGGTCACGGCCGCCTCGGCGAGGGCGGGGTCGAGGTTGAGGGTCTCCGGCTCGACGTCGACGAAGACCGGGACCGCGCCGAGGCGCAGGAACGCGTTGGCCGTCGAGCTCGACGTCAGCGACGGCATCAGGACCTCGTCGCCCTCCTTGATGCCGCACAGCATCGCCGCGAGCTCGAGCGCGCCGGTGCAGCTGTGGGTCAGGAACACGCGGGCGGCGCCGAGCCGGTGCTCGAGCAGGGCCTCGCAGGCCCTCGTGTGGACGCCACCGCCCATCAGCGCGCCGGACGCGAGGACCCGGTCGACGTAGGCCTGCTCGTTCCCGACCATGCTGAGGACGTGGAACGGCACCTTGGCCTGGACCGGGGACTCGGGCGGTATCCTGCTCAAGAGAGACCTGCGGTGGGTGGCGGGTGCTGGGAAAGAGTATCCCAACGGTCCCCCGGATGGATGGGTCCTCCCCGATCGAGGCCAGGAACCCGAGCGAGACGGTGAGCGCGTCGCAGACGACCGGAGACGCCAGCGGCGCGGCCGCGCGACCCTCGTGCGCGCTGAGCGTGGTCGTCCCTTGCCACCGGAGCGGGGACGCCCTCGACCGCCTCGTCGAGGGCCTGCTCGAGCGCCGGGCCGCGCTCGTGGACGCCGCGCGCGAGGCCGGTGGGGACGGCGAGCTCGAGCTCGTGCTCGTGCACGACGGCTCCGGCCCCGAGACCTGGGCCCGGCTCGAGGCGCTCGCGCGGCGCCACGCCGAGGTCCGGTGCTTCGACCTCGAGCGGCGCGTCGGCCAGGTCCAGGCGATCTCTGCGGCCTGGCCCAGGCCGGGGAGCGTCGTCGTGACCCTCGACGACGACCTCCAGCACCCGCCCGACCAGGTCCGCTGCTGCTGCCTCGCTCGCCGCGGACCCCGGGCTCGACTGCGTGTTCGGCCGCTACGACCGGCGCCGCGCCCCGCCGTGGCGGCGCCTCGGCTCCGCCCTCGTCGGCGCGGTCCTGCGCGTGCTGTACGCGAGCCCGCGCGCGGTGCGGGCCACGAGCTTCCGGGCCATGCGCCGCCGCCTCGTCGACGGGCTCGTCCGCCAGCGCAGCCGCGCGCCGCTGCTGGGCGCGCGCATCCTGTGCCTGACCCGGCGCGTCGGCGACGTCGAGGTCCGCCACGACGCGCGCGTCGAGGGTCGCAGCGGCTACGGCCTCGGCCGCCAGCTCCGCCTGTTCTGCGCGCTCGTCGTCGCCCGCTTCCTGCCCGGCGGGCCCGCCCCGGCCTGGCGGATCAGGACCTCGGGGGGTGGGGCGTGAGCGACCGGACGGTCGTCGTGCTCGGCGTCGGGGGCCCGCAGGTCGACGCGCTCGAGCGCCTGCGGCGGCAGGGTCGCCGCGTCGTCGCCTGCGGGTGGCGGCGCGAGGGGCCCGGGCTCGCGCTGTGCGACCGGTTCGAGCAGGTCGACGTCAAGCACGCGGACGAAGTCGCCGCGCTGGTCCGCCGCGTCGGCGCCGCCGACGTCGTCGCGGTCGGCAGCGACCTCGCCCAGGCGACCGCGATCGAGGTCGCGCACGCGCTCGGCCTGCCGACCTTCGTCGGCCTCGCCTCGCTCCCCTTCGTCCGCGACAAGCACGCCGTGCGCGCGGCCCTGGCCGGGACCGAGGCCGAGGTCGCGGCGCTGCGCGCCACGGACCGGGGCGACCTCGCCGCGTGGAGGCGGTTCCCGGCCGCGATCAAGCCGGTCGACGGCCAGGGCCAGCGCGGCGTGGCCCGCTGTGCGGACCGCGCGGAGCTCGAGGCCCGGCTCCCGGCCGCGCTCGCGGCCTCGGGCCGCGGAGCCGCCCTCGTCGAGGACTGGCTCGAGGGCCCGGAGCTGTCGCTGCACCTCTGGCGCGAGGGTGGCCGCACGACGTTCACGTGGGCCGGCGACCGCCTCGCGGTCCCCGGCAGCGCCGGGGGCACCCCGCTCCGGCACGAGTACCCGAGCCGCGTCGCACCTGCGGCCCTGGCGGCGCTGCGTCGCAAGGCCGACCTCGCCTGCGCGCGGCTCGGCTACGACGAGGGCCCCGTCTACGTGCAGGCGCGGGTCACGGCCGAGGGTCCAGGCATCGTCGAGCTGGCGCCGCGGCTCGACGGCTGCCACCTGTGGCGCCTGATCCTGGCGCGACGACCGGCGTCGACCTGCTGGCGCGCGTGTCCTCACGGGGCCTGCCGGTGCCGCGCGCCGGAGGCGGCGCCCGGGCGGCGCTCGCCGCGGAGGCGAGCCTTCGGCTTCTTCCACGCCGCGCCCGGCGGCCGGTTCGAGCGCGCGTCGTGGCGGGCACACGCTGCCCGGGGCCGAGTGCCGCTTCTACCTCGAGGACGAAGCGCTCGTGCCTGCTCGAGCAGGGGCTGCCGCTGAGCAAGGTCGGGGTACCGGTTCGCCGACGGCGTGGTCGACGGCGCGGCGGGGGGAGTGGCGGCCGTGAGGGTCGCCGCATCGGCGCGACCGGCTTCCTCGGCCGCCACCTGTCCCGCCGCGCGGCCGGCCACGACGTCCGTCCGCTGCACGGACGCGACACGGCCGTCTCCTCGAGGGCATGCAGGCTCTCGTCCACCTGGCGCGCGGACGCCGGCGGCGACGCGAGCGGCCGGCGAGGACGTCGGCGAGCGTCGCTGGCTCACGGACAACGCGGCCCGCACGCGGGACTGGGCCGAGCTCTGCGTCCGCGACGAGGTCGGCGTGCTCGTGCTGGCCTCGACGCGGTCGGTGTTCGACCCGGCGACCGACGTCGTGCCGTTCGCGGAGGACGCGACCCCGCACCCGTCATCGCCGTACGGGCGGTCCAAGCACGCGGCCGAGCGCGAGGCCCTGGTCTTCGCGGGGCCGGAGCTGCGCGTCTGCGTCCTCCGCCTCGCCCAGCTCGTCGGCCCCGGGCAGGACCCGACCTCGTTCGTCGCGCGGGCGGCCGCGGCCTGCCGTGAGGGTCGCGCGCCCGAGCTCTGGGGCGCGGGGACCGGCGCGCGGGACTGGCTGTGGGTCGGCGACGCGTGCGAGGCCTTCGTCGCGGCGGTCACGCGGCACGAGGCCAGGGGCGTGGTCCACGTCGGCGCCGGGCGGGCCACGTCGCTGCGCGACGTGGCGGTCGCCCTGATGCGCGCCCACGGCGTCGCCGGTGAGCCCGTCGCGCGGCCGGAGCGCGCCGCCGACGAAGACCGCGCGTTCCTCGCGGTCGGCCGCGCGCGCGCCCTGCTCGGCTGGCAGCCGCGCACGCCGCTCGAGCGCTGGGCGGCGCTCGTCTGAGCGGCCGACCTCAGGCGCGCGCGATCGCGTCGAGGGTCGGGCCGCGGAGGAGGCGCCCTCGGACGGCGTGCGCGCGCAGGGGGTCGGGCAGGGGGCCGGTTCGCATCGGGGAGCTCCGCGGCGAGATCATGCCGGATCGGGCCGGATGCCGACCCTGTCAGCGGGGGATTCCCCTGGGACGTCGCCGGCGCGCCGCGCTTTGCAGGATTCCTGCTTACAGGGCAGGTCCGGCCGGTAGCCTGGGGGCATGTCCGAACAGGATCAACCGATGGAAGAGCAGAAGCACCTCGCGCAGGTCCAGGCCATGTTCGAGGCGAACCTCGGCGCCCTGGTCGCGCTGGGCAACTACATCACCACCGAGCAGCCCGACGGCAAGTACGTGGCCTACCTCGCGACGGCGGACTCCCCGTTCGCCGAGGCCGTCAAGGCGCAGGTGCCGGGCGACGCGTGGGACACCGGCTCGGACGGCTCGGTGTACGGCCTCCTGGCCGAGCAGGCCCTGGTCGACATGAACCTGGTCGGGCAGGAGGTCATCGACGAGGTCATGCCCGAGCTGCGCGGGGAGGGTCGCTTCCCGGTCGCCCTGATCACGACCGAGGCCCTGCAGATCGCCGGGATCCCGCTCGGAGAGGACGAGGACGACGACGACGAGGGCCACGTCCACGGGCCCGACTGCCACCACGACTGAGGTCCGCGCGCGGCGCGCGGCCGGGGCTCACCACTCGAACAGGACGAGCTCCGAGCAGAACGCGGGCCCCATCGCGACCATCAGCCCGAGCGAGCCCGGCGCGGGCCGCGACCCGCGCAGCGTCTCCTCGAGCACGAGCAGCACCGAGGTGCTCGACAGGTTCCCGCACTCGGCGAGGGACCGCCACGAGAGGGCCAGGGCCTCGGCCGGGATGCCGAGGCCGTCCTCGACGGCCTCGAGCACCTTGGGCCCGCCGGGATGGCAGACCCAGGTCGCGACGTCCCCGACGCCGAGGCCGCGGCGGTCGAGGAAGCCGAGCACGTCGGGCGCGAGGCGCTCGCGGGCGATCGCCGGCACGGCCTCGGACAGGACGATCTCGAAACCCTTCTCCGAGATCCGCCAGCCCATGACCTCCTCGGTGTCCGGGTAGAACACCGACAGGCTCTCGCGGACGCGCGGCGCCTCGAGGCCCATCGCCCGTGCGCGCTCCTCGCCGACCATGACGACGGCCGCGGCGCCGTCGCCGAAGAGGGCGGTCGACACGAGGTGCTGCACCGACAGGTCGCCCGGCTGGAAGGTCAGCGAGCAGAGCTCGACCGAGAGCAGGACGGCGACCTGATCGGGGTAGGCGCGGAGGTAGTCGGCCGCCCGGGCCAGGCCGGCGACCCCGGCGACGCAGCCGAGCCCGAAGATGGGCACGCGCTTGAAGTCGCTGCGGAACGGCAGGCGGTTGGCCAGCCGGGCGTCGAGGGCCGGGCTCGCGACGCCGGTCACCGAGACCGTGAACAGGACGTCGACGTCGGCGACCCCGAGGCCGCAGGCCGCGAGGGCCTCGGGGATGGCCCGCTCGCCGAGCTCGAGGGCCCGGGCGATCCAGGCGTCGTTGGAGCGGCCGAAGGAGTCGAGGCGCAGGTACTCCTCGATCGGCAGGGCCAGATGACGGCGCCGGACGCCGGTGTGCTCGTGGAACGAGCGCACGCGGCGCTGCACGGCGGGCTGCCCCTCCCAGAGCCGGCACAGGAAGGTGGCGATCTCGTCCTGGTCGTAGACCGGCTCGGGAAAGGCCGAACGGACGCTGGCGATCCTCATGCTGTTCCCCCTCTGGACCCCATGCTCCCCTGATCCCGTGTCAGATACAGTCCTCAGTGCAAGGGGTTCCGGTACAGCACGATCGTTCCGGCCTCTCCCCCGAGGCGGATCCTGTCCTCTGCGGCCTCGAAGCTGGCGGGCGGCACCCCCTCGCCGAGGCCGAGGCCCTGCTCGTCCAGGGTCCACCGGCCGCTCAGGACCTCGAAGCGCGGCGGGACCTCGTCGAACAGGGCGGCCCCGGTGTAGGCGCCGTCCGGCCCGAACCAGTAGACGAGCGACAGCAGGCTCCGGGCCGCCTCCCCGTCGATCGAGCTCGCGACCCACATGCCGGGGAGGTCGGCGGCCTCGCCCGGCCGCCACCGGACGTCCTCGTCGGCCAGCCGGACCGCGCGGTCCTCCCTCGCGACGACGTTGGACGGGATGCAGGACGGCGCGGTGAGCGCCACGAGCAGCGCGAGCGCGGCGGGGCGCACGATCAGCCCTCGCTCCGGGGGACGAGCCTGGCCCGCAGGCGGATCCAGACCTTGACGCCCTTGTCCATGCCGATCAGGCCGAGCTTGCTCGGGACCGGCACCTCGTAGTCGGTGATGTCGAGCGGGGCCTCGCCCTCGATCGACAGCCGGTGCGACGAGTCGACCGCCAGCACGACGGGCATGTCGACGTCCTTCGTGACGCCGCGGATCGACATCCTGCCCTTGACCTTGCCCTCGACCTTCATGCCGTCGACGTCGACCTTCGCGGCCTCGAAGCCGACGACCTCGAAGCGGATCTCGGGGTGCTCCTTGGTCGCGAGGTAGTCGTACATCTCGGCGTTGCGGTCCTCGAGGCCGGTGTCCAGGGTCTTGGCGTCGACGACGATCGCCCCGCGGGGGGCCTTGTCGGGGTGGGCCAGGTCGGCCTCGAGCTCGCCGTGGAGCCTGGACGTGACGCCCGAGAAGTCGTGCAGCGTGCTGGTCGCGTCGAAGCCGACGCGCGACAGCGACGGCACGATGCGCCAGGCGCGGCGCGACGCGAACGCGAACTCGTCGTGCGCGAGCCGGAACGCCAGGAAGCTCTTCTTCGGCTTCGCGGCCCGGGGCGCGGCCGGCGCCGGCGCCTCCTGGGTGGCCACCTCCGGCTCCTCGACGGGGGCCCGCGCGACCGGCTCGGCCGGCCCCTCGGCCGCCTTCGGTCCGGGGCCGTCGCCGGGAGGCGCGGCCGGCGTGCCGACCTGCGCGGCCGCGAGGGGCCTCGACCCGGAGCGCCAGGGCGTCGAGCTGCCCCGAGCGCCGGGCCGCCCCCTGCTCACCGCGGCGCAGCGCCGCCTCGACCCGGGCCAGGCTCGCGCCGTGCTCCTCGTCGAGCCGTCCCTGCCGCTCGAGCACGGCCTGGAAGCCGCGCTCGATGCCGGGCGTGAGCTCGTCGAGGCGCTCCTGGAGCGCGGCGACGCGGTCCTCGAGGAGGGCGATCGGCGAAGGCCCCTGGTGGGCGCCGTCCGCTCCCTCGCTGATCGTGACGTGAAGGCCCTGCTTGGTCAGGCCCCAGGCGACGAGGCCGCCCGCGGTCCACGCGAACAAGGCCAGGACTCCGGCGATGTTGAGGATGCGCTTCATGACCCGGGCGGATGCAAGCGGCGGGCCACCTCGGAGCGCTGCGCCGCAGGTGGCCCGGGTCCGGGCGGAGCGCCCGGAACGGTGGGGCGGATACCCGGTCGGGGTTTGTAAACCCTGCAAGCCGGTTGGAAGAACGACAGCGACCGGCGCCGACGCCGGCCTGCGAACGGAGCGCATCCTGCGCCGTGGATCCGCGCAACCCGGGCGCTTCGCCGCGTCCTGCGCGCGACGCCCGCGGCTGGCATACAACCTGCTTCGAGGCGCGCGAGGTCACCCTTGCGCATCGGCTCCGACACCGTCCGCCTGTTCGTCCTGACGCTCGTCACGGCCCTCGCGGCCGTCGGCCACGGCCGCCTGACCGTCGACCGGATCAACCGCGCGATGCGGTCGAGCTCCGGGCCGCAGGCCGAGGCCGACGCCCTCGAGGAGGCCGAGTTCGGCGGCGAGGAGGTCCTGGTCCTCCTGCTCGAGCCGATGCGGGGCTTCGTCCCGTCCCGCGAGGCCGACCACGAGCGCCGGGAGTTCGTGGCCCGGCTGCGCGGGCAGGACCTGGTGCGCTCGGTCGCCCGCCTGCCGTTGAAGGACCCGGAGACCATGGCCCTGGCCGTGTCCCTCGACCTCGCCCGGGTCCACGCGGACGGCGGCACCGACCGCGTCCGCGCCCTCGTCGAGCGCGCCCGGGCCGAGGCCCCGACCCTGTTCCACTTCCACGCGACCGGCCGCCTGCTCGGCGAGCTCGCGATCGCCGACGCCATGCGCGCCGAGCAGCAGCGCGTGGTCCCGATCCTGATCCTGGCCCTGTTCGGCCTCCTGCTGCTCTGCTACCGGCACGTCGGCATGGCGCTGGCCGTCCTGTTGCCGGCCATCGCCGGGGTGCTGTGGATCGGCGGCCTCGAGTACCTCCTCGGGCTGCCCCTCGACCCGATCTCGTCCCTGCTCCCGCCGGTGCTCCTGACCGTCGGCGTGGCCGGGTCGATCCACCTGCTCGAGGCCTTCCTCGAGGCGCGGGCCTCGGGCGAGGCGCAGGCCGTGGCCGTCGGCGACGCCGTGCGCCGGCTCCTCGTCCCGGCCTCGCTGACCGTCGCGACGACGGTCGCCGGCTTCCTCGGCCTGCTGTTCCACCCGATCCCCGCCGTGCGCCGCTTCGGCGCCCTGGCCGCGGCCGGCGTCGTGCTCGTCTGCCTGCTGACCCTGACCTGGCTGCCGCCGTGGCTGCGGCTGTTCGCGCGCTCGCCGGCCCTCGCCCGGCGGCGGCCGCGCAAGGGGGCCTGGGCCCACGTCAGCGGCGGGGCGGCCCTGTTCCTCGGCGCCCGCGGGCGCGGCCTCCTCGTCGTCGCCGCCGTCGTGCTCGCGCTGTCGGGCTGGGAGTGGCGGCACATCGAGGTCGACACCCACCCCCTGCACATCCTCCCGTCGTCGCACCCCTTCCGCGTCGACACCGACGCCGTCGCGAACGTGCTCGAGGGGGTCGAGACCTTCGACCTGATGCTGCGCCCGCCGCACCCCCGGCCGACCAACGGCCGGCTGGTCGCCCTCCAGCGGGCGGTGCTCGCCGACGCCGGGGTCGTGGCCCTGGTCGGCCCGGTCGAGCGCTCGGCGCACGACGTGAGGCGCCTGCGCTTCCTGCTCGCGCCGGGCGGCACGCGGGACCACGAGCGGCTGTTCGACCGCGTCGAGGCGCAGGCCCGGGCCGGCGGCTGGGAGCTCGCCCACGCGGTCGGCGACTCGGTGCGCGTCGCCCGCGACTCCAACGCGCTCGTGCGCGGCCAGCGGCGCGCGATGGGCAGCACGCTCGTGTTCCTGTTCCTCGCGATGGCCATCGGCTTCCGCTCGCTCGGCCTCGGCCTGCTCGGCCTGATCCCCAACCTGATCCCGTCGATCCTGCTCTACGGCGGGCTCGCCGCCGTCGCGCGGCCGATGTCGGTCGGCTCGGCGATGATCGGCTCGGTCCTGCTCGGGCTGATCGTCGACGACACGATCCACTTCCTGCACCGCTACCGGCAGTCGCGGGCCCGGGGCTCGTCGAGCCGGACGGCCGTCGCCCGCGCGTTCCGCGTCGCCGGCCGCGCGCTGGCGATCTCGACGCTCGTGCAGGTGCTCGGCTTCTCGACCTGCCTGTTCGGCGAGCTCGACACGAGCCGCGAGTTCGCGGTCCTGGCCGCGGGGACGATGCTCGTCGCCCTGCTGGCCGACCTCATCGTCCTGCCCTCGATCCTCCTGCTGAGGAGACCAGCGTGAGCAACGACAGCCTGGACTTCGACGTCGTGGTCGTCGGCGGCGGCCCCGCCGGCAGCCACCTCGCCCTCCGCCTCGCGCGGGCGGGCACGCGGGTGGCCCTCGTGGAGGCGCGGCGCTTCCCGCGGGCCAAGCCCTGCGGCGAGTTCCTGAGCCCGGCCTGCGTGCCGCTGCTCGACGAGCTCGGGCTGTTCGACGGCCTGCGCGAGGCCGGGGCGGCGCGCGTCCAGGGCATGCGCCTTCTGGGCTTCGGCCGCGCGGCCGAGGGCCGCTTCGTGCCGGGCGGCGGCCGCGAGGTCCCCGGCGGCAGCGGCTGGGCGATCCGCCGCGAGGTGCTCGACGAGCAGGCGCTCCGCGCGGCGCTGGCCCGGCCCGAGGTCACCGGCTTCGAGGGCCGCGGCGTCGCGGGCCTCGTGACCTACCGCGACGGCCGCGTCGAGGGCGTGCGGCTCGCCGGCCGGGACGGCGAGGTCCTCAGGGCCGCGTGGGTCGTCGGCGCCGACGGCCTGCGCAGCAAGGTCGCCACGGAGCTCGGCGCGGCGCGGCCGCTGCCGTGGCTCGAGAAGTTCGCGATCGTCGCCCGCTTCGACGGCGTCGCGCCGGCGCCGACGGCCGAGGTCCACTTCTTCCCCGAGGGCTACTTCGCCGCCACGCCGATCGACGCCGGCGGCTTCACGGTCAACCTCGTCATCGACCGCAAGGACCTCAGGCGCGGCCTCCCGGCCGAGGCCCAGCTCCTGTCGTGGGTCGACCGCGCGCCCCCCTCGCCGCACGCCTGGCGGCCGCCGGCCGGTCGAGCCGGTCCGGTCGATCGGGCCCTGGCCCGGCGCACGCGCCGGCAGGTCTTCGACGGGGCGGTCCTCGTCGGCGACGCCGCCGGCTACGTGGACCCGGTGACCGGGGAGGGCCTGTTCCTCGCGATGAAGGGCGCCGAGCTCCTGGCCGGGAGCCTGGCCGCGGCCGCGGCCGACCGGCGCAGCGACGCCGAGGCCTTGCGCGGCTACGCCCGCGCCCGGCGTCGGGAGCTCGCGCCCCGCTGCCGGCTCGCCGAGTGGATGCAGCGCGGCATGCGGCGCCCCTGGCTCGTGAAGGGCTTCCTGGCCGTGCTCGCGCGCCGCCCGAGGCTCGCCGACCTGCTCGTGTCCGTGACCGGGGACTACCTCCGCGTCGGGGACCTGTTGAGCCCGGCCGTGCTGGCCGAGGCCCTGCTCGGCCCGCGGAATCCCGCACCGTCGGGTCCGGCTCCGGTCTAGGCTGTCCGCGTCCGAGTCCCCCGCGAGCCGCGTGCGCACACCAGTCCTCAGCTTCCGCCGCAAGGTCCTGCTGTCCCTGGCCCTGGTCGCCGCGACGCTGAGCGCCGGGGCCCTGCTCGTGACGCTGCAGCTGTCGCGGATCCGCGTCGACGCGATGCGCGTGCGCGAGGAGACCCGCGAGTCGCTGCAGGCCAGGGAGCTGCTGGCCCGGATCCGGTCGCTCGAGGCCGACCTCGGCGACCTGGCCAAGGACGGCCTCGCGGTCCGCAACCTCCACTCCGAGCTCGTCGACATGCGGCGGCAGCTCGAGGGCCTCCTCGGCCACTCCTCCGAGAAGGACCCCTCGCGCGAGAGCCACCAGGCCGAGGAGGACCGCCTCGTCACCGAGCTCCTGACCGACTTCGGGTCGGTCATCGACCACCTCCACGGGCCCCTGCAGGAGGAGACCCGGGCCGAGCTGGACCAGGTGCTGACGCGCATCCTGCGCTTCGCCAGCGTGCTGTCGGGCGAGATGTTCGAGGAGTCCGAGTCCGCGATCGAGGACCTCGTCGACCGCAGCCGGGCCGCCCGCGGCGTGACCCTCGCCGTCGGCGCCTGCGTCCTCGTCGTGTTCCTGTTCTTCGCGTGGATGCTGTACCGCGACGTCGTCGTGCCGATCCTCGAGATCCGCGACGTCGCCCTGCGCTTCGGGGCCGGCGCGACCGAGGACCGGCTCCGGATCCGGCGCCCGGACGAGCTCGGGGAGCTCGCGCGGACGTTCAACGAGATGGCCGACCGGATCGTCGAGAAGCAGCAGGTCCTCGAGGCGCGGGTCGAGCAGCGCACGCGGGAGTTGATCCGGACGTCGCGCTTCGCCGACCTCGGCATCCTCGCCGCCGGCCTCGCCCACGAGATCAACAACCCCCTGGCGTCGATCGCGTCCTGCGCCGAGGGCCTGCAGAAGCGGGCCGCCCGGGGCGAGCTCGACGAGCTCGGCGACTACCTGCAGACGATCGCGTCGGAGGCCTGGCGCGCCAAGGACATCACGAGCCGCCTGCTCGAGCTCGCGCGGCCGGCGCCGCGCACGCGCGGCGAGTTCGAGCTCGGCCAGCTCTTCCGCCACGTCGAGCGCATGCTCGGCACGCTGGTCGAGAAGGAGGGCAAGCGGTTCGTCGTCGAGCCGCCGGAGGACGGGATCCGCGTCGGCTGCCCGGGGGACGAGATGATCCAGGTCCTGGTCAACCTCGTGCGCAACGCGATGGACGCGAGCCCCGCGGGGTCGGAGATCCGCCTCGCCGGCCGGCGCCGCGACGACCGGGTCGCGATCGAGGTCCAGGACCGCGGCCCCGGCATCCCCGAGGAGGACCGGGCGCGGATCTTCGACCCGTTCTACACGACCAAGGAGCCGGGCAAGGGCACGGGGCTCGGCCTGTCGGTCGCGAGCGCGATCGTCGAGAGCCACGGCGGGAGCTTCGAGGTCGAGGACCGGCTGGGGGGCGGGGCCTGCTTCCGCATCCTGCTGCCGCCGGCCGGCAAGGAGGCCGCATGACCGGCAAGGCCAGGCGCCGCGTCGCCTTCGTCGACGACGACTCGATCCTCCGCCGCGTCCTGAGCCGGGAGATCGAGGCCTTCGGCTACGAGGTCCACGCCTTCGGCTGCGCCGAGGACCTCCTCGCCGCGATGCCCGGCCTCGAGCCCGACCTCGCGGTCATCGACCTCAACCTGCCGGGCATGGGCGGCATGAAGCTGCTCGAGGCCCTCCAGGCCGGGGGCGAGGACCTCCCGGTCGTGGTCCTGACCGGCCACGGCGGCGTGGCCGAGGCCGTCGAGGCCATGCGGCTCGGCGCCTACGACTTCCTGACCAAGCCCGTGTCCCTCGACCTGCTCGAGCGCGTGCTCGAGCGGGCGGTCGAGCGGCGGCGGCTGCTGGTCCAGAACCGGAGCCTGCGCAACCTCGCGGCCGGCGGCACGGCCGGCGTGACGCTGCTCGGCAGCAGCGCGGTCATGCGCGCCCTCGCCGGAGACCTGGACCGCATCGCCGCCTCGGGCGCGCCGGTCCTGATCCAGGGCGAGAACGGGACCGGCAAGGAGCTCGTGGCCCGGACCCTGCACGACCGCAGCGAGCGCGGGGACCGGCCCTTCGTCGTCGTCAACTGCGGCGCGATCCCCGAGGGCCTCGTCGAGAGCGAGCTGTTCGGGCACGTCAAGGGTGCCTTCACGGGGGCCGAGCGCCGTCGGACCGGGCTGTTCGAGGCCGCCGACGGCGGCACGATCTTCCTCGACGAGATCGGCGAGCTGCCGATGTCGGTCCAGCCGGCCCTGCTGCGCGCGATCCAGTTCGGCGAGCTCCGCCCCGTCGGCTCCGAGCACGCCGCGGCCGTCGACGCGCGTGTGCTGGCCGCGACCAACCGCGACCTCCTGGCCGAGGTCGAGGCCGGCAACTTCCGCGAGGACCTCTACTACCGGCTCGCCGCGCTGATCGTCCAGGTCCCGCCGCTGCGCGCGCGGCGGGGGGACATCGGCGAGCTCGCCGCCGCCTTCCTCGTGCGCCAGCAGGTCGAGAACGGCTGCGACAAGGAGCTGGCGCCCGAGGCCGTCGAGGCGCTCGAGCGCTACGACTGGCCCGGCAACGTGCGCGAGCTCGAGAACGCGATCGTCCGCCTGTGCACCCTCGTGCGCGACCGCGTCGTCGGGGCCGAGGCCGTCGAGGCGCACGTGTCGCGGCGGCGGCGGCTGCGCAGCGACGGCCTGCCGACCCTGGCGCTCGAGGAGCTCGAGCGGCTGGCCGTCGAGGAGGCGATGCGGCGGCACGGGGGCAGCAAGCCCAAGGCCGCGGCCGAGCTCGGGGTCTCGCTCAAGACCCTCTACAACAAGCTCGCGCGCTACGGGAAGGCCTGAGGGCCCGCGGCCGGGGGCGGCCCCCAAGGATCCGGGACGGCGGGTGCCCGGCACCGGCGGGGACCCTAGAATCCTCCCCCCTTTCCCCGAGCGACCCCGAGCGCCCCATGTCCGACCGACCCGCCGACCTGATGGACAGGATCGTCAGCCTCTGCAAGCGCCGGGGCTTCATCTTCCAGGCCTCCGAGATCTACGGGGGCCTCAACTCCTGCTACGACTACGGCCCGCTCGGGGTCGAGCTGCTGCGCAACGTCAGGGACGCGTGGTGGCGCGCCATGGTCACGAGCCGCCGCGACGTCGTCGGCCTCGACTCGGCGATCCTGCAGAGCCCGCGGGTCTGGGAGGCCTCGGGCCACCTCGCCAACTTCACCGACCCCCTCGTCGACTGCCGCGAGTGCAAGGCGCGCTTCCGCGAGGACAAGCTCGGCGAGGCCGTGTGCCCCGACAAGCGCTTCAAGAAGCGCCCGGCGACCGAGTGCCGCGCGGCCGGCTTCTTCACCGAGCCCCGGCAGTTCAACCTGATGTTCAAGACCTTCCTCGGCCCGGTCGAGGGGGCGGGCGCGGTCGCCTACCTGCGCCCGGAGACCGCGCAGGGCATCTTCACCAACTTCCTCAACGTCGTCAGCGCGGCGCGCCTGCGCCCGCCGTTCGGCATCGCGCAGATCGGCAAGAGCTTCCGCAACGAGATCACGCCCGGGAACTTCGTGTTCCGCACGCGCGAGTTCGAGCAGATGGAGATGGAGTTCTTCGTCCCGCCGGGCGACGACGACCGCTGGTACGGGTACTGGGTCGAGCAGCGGCGCCGGTGGTACGTCGACCTCGGCCTCCGCGAGGACAACCTCCGCCTGCGCGTGCACGGCGACGACGAGCTGGCCCACTACTCGACCGGCTGCACCGACGTCGAGTACCGCTTCCCCTGGGGGTTCGACGAGCTCGAGGGCATCGCCAAGCGCGGGTGCTTCGACCTGACGCAGCACAGCGAGCACAGCGGGACGCGGCTGGCGTTCTTCGACGAGGAGAGCAAGCAGCACTACGTCCCCGGCGTCGTCGAGCCGGCCGCCGGCGTGACGCGCACGGCCATGGCCTTCCTGATCGACGCCTACGAGGAGCAGGAGCTCGGCGCCGACGCCAAGGGCAAGGTCGACGTCCGCACGGTGCTGCACTTCTACCCCGAGATCGCGCCGATCACGGTCGCGGTCTTCCCCCTCGTCAAGAAGGACGGCATGCCGGAGCTCGCCGACGGGATCGAGGAGGAGCTGCGGCTCGGCGGCCTCAAGACGTTCTACGACGAGAAGGGCGCGATCGGGCGGCGCTACCGGCGCCAGGACGAGGTCGGCACGCCGTGGTGCGTGACCGTGGACGGCCAGACCCGGGAGGACGGGACGGTCACGGTCCGGGACCGGGACTCGATGGCCCAGGAGCGGGTCGCCCGGGACGCGCTGCTCGGCTGGATCCAGGCCCGGATCCGCGGCTTCAAGCGCGGCTGAGCGGGTCCCGGCCTGAAACGCCGGGCCCCTGGCCGGTGTCACCCGCTTGGCAGGGGCGCCGTCCGGACGTGCAATGGGCCGAGCCGCGGCGCTCCCTGGACCCGAGCCGCAGAGGACAACCATGACCGATCCGGACCCGACGCCCCGCCCGACCCTCACCCGTCCGCTCCTGCTCGCCGGCCTCGCGCTCGGCCTCGTCCTCGGCGCGGTCCGCGCCCAGGACGGCGGCGGCGCCGGGACCAACGGCGGCGGCGCGGCCGCGGCGCCCGCGAAGCCCGCGACCGAGCGGCCCCTGCTGGCCCGGGTCGCGGTCATCGGCGCCAGCGTGTCGGCCGGCTTCGGCAACGGCCTCAAGCTGGCCAAGGCCATGGACCCGGGCATCGGCGGCGAGCACGAGCCCGTCGCCGACTACTCGACGCCCAACTTCTTCCTCGGGCCCCAGCGCTACGGCAAGGAGTGCCTCGACAAGGCCATCGCGCACGAGCCGACCCTGATCGTCGGGATCGACTACCTGTTCTGGTACGGCTACGGGCGCTTCTTCGCCCCGGTCCGCAGCGACGCCGGCGCGGACGCGCGGTCGGCCGAGGAGCAGGAGGCCAAGGTCGTCGAGATGCGCCTCGCCCTCCTCGAGAAGGGGCTGGCCCAGCTCGACCGCTGGGAGGGCCCGCTCGTCGTCGGCGACTTCCCCGACATGAGCGGCGCCGACCCGCGGATGCTGTCCAAGGCGATGATCCCGACCGAGGCGGCCCTGGCCAAGCTCAACGCGCGCGTCGCCGCGTGGGTCGCGGCCCGCAGGGAGAAGGGCCGCCGGACCCTGCTCGTGTCCCTGGCCGACATGGTCAAGGACATGCGCGGCGGCAAGCTCGGCCTGCCCGCCTCCCCCGACGGCAAGCACGCCGCGCTCGAGCTCGACGCCGGCACGGCGATGCTGTGGGACCGGCTGCACCCGTCGAAGATCGGCGTCGTGGCCCTGGTCGACCGCGTCTGGGCCGACGTGGCCAAGGGCTTCGGCAAGGCGGTCGCAGGCCTCGACTACGAGCCCTGGACGCAGCTCGAGGAGATGGGCTTCGCCGGCACCCTCGAGCGCAAGCGCGGGATGGGGCGCGAGGAGGGCGGGGAGCCGGCCTCGCGGCCGGCCGGCGGCGGTCGCTAGGCCCGCCGGTCCTCGTCGGCGTCCTCCGCCTCCGGCTCGGACTCCGACCCGGACTCCGACTCCTCGTCCTCGGGCTCGTAGTCGACGCCCTCGAGGCGCTCGAGGATCGACGGGTCGAAGTCCTCGTCGCCCTCGTCCTCGAACAGCTCGAAGTCCTCGTCGCCCTCGTCCTCGTCCTCGTAGACGAAGCGGTTGTGGGCGCCCCCGCGCTCGCGCTCGGGCGGGCGGCCGTGGGGCCGCGCCGTGCGGTCCCGGCTCTCTTCCGGGCGGCGGTCCTTGGGCGCCGGGCGCTGCCGGCGTTCGCGGCCGTCGTCGCCCGTGCGCGGCTGGCCCGCGGCCGGGTCCTCGCCGTCGCGCGCGGGGCGGGGCGCCCTCGGGGGGCGGTCCTCGCCCTCGGCGAAGCGCCGCGGACCCCGGTCGACCGGCCGGCTGCCTGGCCCGGGCCTCGGGCCGCCGGGCCCGCGACCACCGCCTTCCTGCGGCTGCGCCTCCTTGAGGCGGATCGGTCGGCCGAGGACGTCGGCGCCGTCGAGCTCCTGGATGGCGCGCCGGCCCTCGCCTTCGTCCTGGAACTCCACGAAGGCGAAGCCGCGCGACGCACCGGTCTCGCGGTCGAGGATGATCCGGCAGTCGGAGATGCCTTGGAAGGCGGAGAAGGCCTGCCGGAGGTCCTTCTCGCCGGCCTCGTGGGAGAGGTTCCCGACGAAGATGCGAAACCCCATCGATACCAAAAGGGAGGAGGAGGGTCCGCATCCTATAGCCCGGCCTGCGGTCCCGGAAGACCCGCCTCGGGGCGTCTCCGCCGGCGACGACCACCTGCGCGGCGTGGATCCATGGGGGGGCGAGGCTAGGATCCGCGGCGCCCCTCTCTCTCCTCCCTCCGGCCGGACACGGCCCGACCGACGGAGCCCGAGTGATCCTGACCACGCTCCCGACCTTGCTCGCGGCGCTGGCGGTCCCGCCGCCCGGCGCCCAGGCCGACTCCTCCCCCGGGCTCGGCGAGTCGATCGCGGCCTTCCTCGGCGAGGCGGCCAAGGTCGCCTGGGGGCTGCCGTTCATCCTGATGCTCGGCAGCGTCGGCCTGTTCTACACGCTCAAGCTCAAGCTCCCGCAGCTGCGGAACTTCGGGCACGCGGTCGGGATCAGCGCGGGGCGCTACGACGAGAAGGACGACCCCGGCGAGGTCACGCACTTCCAGGCGCTGTGCGCCGCGCTGTCGGCGACCGTCGGCGTCGGCAACATCGCCGGCGTCGCGACGGCCATCGCGCTGGGCGGCCCCGGCGCGGCGGTGTGGATGATGCTGTTCGGCGCGCTCGGGATGATGACCAAGTTCGCGTCGTGCACGCTGGCGATCCGCTACCGCGTCTACGACGAGGACGGGCACATCCTCGGCGGCCCGATGGAGTCGATCCAGCGCGGCCTTGGCCCGCGCTTCAAGTGGCTCGCGACGGCGTTCGCGATCTGCGCGCTGATCGCCAGCTTCGGCGGCGGCAACATGGTCCAGGCCAACCAGATGGCCAACGCCTTCACGCACGAGTTCAAGGACTCGCTGCCGGGGTCGCTGAGCGAGCCGGTCGTGTTCCTCGGCATCACGACCAACTGGCTGCGCCTCATGCTCGGCGCGGCCGTCGCCGCCATCGTCGCCAGCGTGATCATCGGCGGCATGAAGCGCATCGGCCAGGTCGCCGGCGTGCTCGTGCCGGTCATGGCCGTGTTCTACGTCGGCGGGGCCATGACCGTCATCCTGCTCCACCTCGACCGAGTCCCGGAGACGCTCGGCGAGATGTTCACGCTGGCCTTCGCCGGCGGCGAGGAGCACACGGTGGTCGGGGGCGTCGTCGGCTACTCGGTCGTCCAGGCCCTGACCTGGGGCGCGCGGCGCGCGGTGTTCAGCAACGAGGCCGGCCTCGGCTCGGCCCCGATCGCCCACGCCGCGGCCAAGACCAAGGAGCCCATCCGCGAGGGCCTCGTCGCGATGATGGAGCCGTTCATCGACACGGTCGTGATCTGCATGATGACGGCCCTCGTCATCCTGATGACCGACGCCCACGTGCTGTTCGCGGACAAGGCCAAGGAGGGCGCGATCGTGACCCGCGAGGCCTTCCGCATGGGGCTCGAGGCGGCGCCCTGGCTCGGCGCGATCACGGTCTCGATCGGCCTGATCCTGTTCGCGATCTCGACGGCGATCTCGTGGAGCTACTACGGCGACCGCTGCGCCTCGTTCCTGTTCGGGGCCTGGGCCGTCAAGCCGTACCGGCTCGTCTACGTCATCGTGCTGTTCTTCGGCGCCAACCTGAAGGCCGGCTTCGTCTGGGACTTCTCCGACGTCGCCAACGCGGCCATGGCGTTCTGGCACATCGTCGCGCTCCTGGCCCTCGTGCCGGTCGTGCTGGCGCTGTACCGCGACTACTTCTCGCGCGAGCAGGTCCCGACCAAGGGCCCGGGCGCGCGCCTCCACCGGGACGAGGGAGGGACCGAGTGAGCACCGCCTGCCGCCTGAACCTGGCCTTCCCGGTCGTCGGCGCGCTCGTCCTGCTGTGGCTGCGGCCGCCTGAGGGCAGCGTGCTCGACGACGGCTTCCTGCTCTGGTTCGGCGTCGGGGCCGTGCTCCAGCTCGCCGCCGCCCTCGTGCTGACCCGCCGCAACCACGGCAGCTGGGTGCTCGGCTGGGTGCTGCTGTGGCTGGCGTCGGCCTCGTACATGGGCGCGTACGCGCCGGTGCACCTGCAGGAGGACGCCCTGTCGGGCAACTGGGCGACGTGGATGGCGCCCGAGCCCAAGCTGCCCAAGGAGCTCGAGAAGGAGGCGGGGGAGCAGCACGAGCTGCCGGCGCGCGTCGCCGAGTGGCGCCAGCACCGCGACGAGGCCGCGGCCTGGCTCAGGACGACCTTCGCCGCGGACGTGCTCGACGACGCCTTCAGGACCCGGGCCAAGGCCGACATCGGCCGGGCAGGCCTGCTGCTCTACGTCCTCTCGGCGATCTTCCTGTCGGCCTTCTTCTCGATCGGCTGGTTCGCCGGCCGCCACAGCCTGCACGAGTACGGGGTCTCCGGCGGCAGCGAGGAGGACCCGCTGGCCGTCAACACGATGGGCCGGGACCCCGCCTGACATGCGGCGGCCGGCGACGCCGCCCGCGCGGTGGGCGACCCGGGCGCTGCTCGCCCTGTGCGTGGCCGGCGCGGCGTGGGGCGGGGCGTGCAGCTCCGGCCCGTCGATCCCCGAGCCGTACGGCCGCCGGGTCACGGTCGAGATGCTCGACGGGGACACGCTCCTGCTCGGCGACGAGCGCGTCGGCCTCGAGGAGTTCGCCGAGCGCATGCGCGCCCAGGTCGAGCTGGCCGAGCAGGGGCGGGTCGAGCCCCCGCGCGTCGAGCTGCGCTGCCGCCCCGGCATCAACGCGCCCGGCTTCGTCGACCGCTTCGTCGAGGCCCTGCACCGCGTCGGCGTGCGGGTCATCGACATCGAGGCCTGAGCCTTGCCCGCGGACCCGCCCCGCTACCCGCGGCTCGTGATCTTCGACATCGACGGGACCCTCATGGACACGGCCTCGTGGTGGCCGGCCGTGGCCGTGGCCGGCGTCGCCGCCCTGGCCGCGGAGCTCGGCCGCCCGCTGCCGGCGCCCGACGCGGCGCTCGCCAACGGCCTGCTCGGCGAGCCCGGCGACGTGCTCTGGCGGGGCCTGCTCCCCGCGGCCGACCGGGGCCGCTGGCGGCGCCTGCGCGCCCTGACCCTGCCCCAGGAGGAGGCCATCCTCCGCTCGGGCGAGGACCACGCCTTCCCCGGCACGCGCGCGCTGCTGCGCGACCTCGCCGCGGCCGGCGTGCACGTCGCCCTGGCCAGCAACTGCGGCCGGCGCTACCTCGCCGGCGTGCTCGAGGGGCAGGGCCTCGGGTCGCTCGTCGAGGCCGCGTTGTGCCTCGAGAGCCCCGGGATCTCGACCAAGGCCGACATGGTCGCGGCCCACCTCGACCGCTTCGGGACCCGCGACGCCGTCATGGTCGGCGACCGCGAGGGCGACCTCCGCGCGGCCAGGGCCGGGGGGATCCCGTTCGTGCTCCGGCTCGGGTGGCACGGGCCCGGGGAGCTCGAGGCCGCCGCCGAGGCCGCCAGCCAGGCCGCGCTCGGCGACGCCCTCGCCGGGATGGGCCGCGCCTGAGCGGCGGGGGGTCTGGTTTCCCGGCCCCATCCTGCAATCCTTTGACCACCGCGGCGCAGCCGCGCCTTCTCCCCGGGAGGCCAAGATGCTCGAGCTCCAATCGCAGGTCCTCGCCTGGTCCCAGCCCCAAGAGGTCTCCGCGACCGTCCAGACCGGCGTGCCGTGGGAGAGCACCCTGCTGGTCGGGACCCTGGTCCTGGTCCTCACCCTGCTCGGGTTCCAGTTCCTGAACCACCGCCGCCGCCTGGCCGAGATGCGGCTCAAGACCCTCGAGAGCCTGGCCCGGCAGGGGCAGCTCCGGCCCGACGACGTCGAGCGCCTGATCGGCGCCGACCGCGGCCTGCCCAAGGGCCTCCTGATCGCCGCGTGGGTCGCGATGCTGGTCGGCCTGCTGTTCGTGATCCTGTCCAAGGCCGACTTCCGCTTCGACGAGCTGTTCTTCCCCGGCGCCCTCGTCGCCGTCGTCAGGCTGGGCCTGATCTCGGCCCCGTTCCATGATCCGGGAGCTCGGCGCGACGAGGGCCGGCAGGGCTGAGCCGGCTCCGGAATCTTGCCCAGGTCAGGCCCGGCCTTCACCGCGCCGCGGGGCACTCAGCGAATCCCGCAACCTGTGGCTGGATCAGGCTTCGGGCGGTCGCTAAGATCCTGTGAAGGCCACGCTCTTTCGTTTCCACAGGCGGCAGCTCTTTCCCCTACACGAACTCTGGCGGGGAGTTCCGTGCCCCAGCTGTGCCCGAGGACCGGAGCGAGCCCGCATCTGCGTGCAGCCTCACCTCGCGATCCCCTCTCGACGTCGTGCTGTCCCTCGTGGCCAGCGCCGGCCAGATGCTCGGCCTCACCGGCGTGCTGTTCGGCCGTGTCCTGTGGTGGCGCTCCCAGAGCGCGGCGAGACCGGTGCCGTCCGGCGGCCCTCGCGCGCCGCGGTCCTGGTCCTGGCCTCGCTGCTGGTCCTGACCGGCGTCTCGTTCCTGCTCTACCACATCGGCGAGCTGGACCGGGAGAAGGAGCGCCTGACGATAACCTGTGCACCGTCCAGGCGAGGCCGGCAGGTCGGTGGGACACGTCGCTCCAGACGCTGGCGTTCAGCGACGAGGTCCGGCACCCGCGAGAGGATGACGACGCAGAAGCTGGCCGAGCGCATCGCCGCCGGAGAGCGCCTCGAGCTGATCGACGTGCGCGAGCCGAGGAGTGCGAGACCGGCCGCATCGCCGGCAGCTGGCACATCCGCTACCCCGACCTCAAGCTCGACCCCGGCAAGCTCCGGGTCGAGGGCGCGCATGCGATCCTGCTGTGCCACTCCGGCAGCGCAGCTCCGAGCTGTGCAACGAGTTCGGCAAGCTGGGCTACGAGTGCTGGTTCATGATCGGCGGCTACGAAAGTGGATCGCCGAGGACCGCCCGCTGGCCAGCCGTGGGCGCAGCGACCTGCGCGCGATCCCGCCCTACCCCGGCCTCGAGGTCCTGCTCGACACGCCTGACGTCTGCGCCTCGTCCGCGAGGACGACCTCCTGTTCGTCGACGTGCGCAACGGAGGACTTCCGCCACAACCACCTGCCCGGCGCGGTCAACATGCCGGTCCGATGGATGCCAGGCCCGGCGCTCGCCGGGCGATCGCGAGCGCCCTCCCGGGCTGGCCGCTCGCCGTGCCTGCTGACAAGCGCAGCTCGTTCTGCGCCGCCATCCCTCGGCCTCAATTTCCGCCGCGCCAGCGCCGACTTCCCGCCAGCGCTACACCAGTCCCCATGCAGTTCTGGCTGCCCGGCGGGGGGCGCGAGCACGTCGCCCAGTGGCGCCAGAGCCGGCGAAGCGGACCCTGCTCGACGTCCTCGCGGACCCCCTCGGCAAGGCCCTGCTGTGGGCCCGGGACGAGGTCACCGGCGTCGTGCTCGCCATCGCTCCTCGTCCTCCTGATGCGCCTCGCCGTGCCGCTGACGCTGCGCGCCGACCGCGACCGCCTCGCCCAGCAGCGGCTCGCGCCCGGGCTGGCCGAGTTCGCGCCGCTTCGCCGACGACCCCGGCCGCGCGATGCGGGCCGTGGCGCTGGCAGCGCGACGCCGGCATCCGCCCCGTGCGCGGCCTGCTGGCCGGCATGGTCGTGCTGGTCTGTTCCTCGTCTGTTCCCCGTCGTCAATCGCGCGGCGAGGCTCGACCGAGGGCTTCCTGTGGGTGCCGGAGATCGGCGCCCGAGACCCGCTCCTGCTGCTGCCGATCCTCGTCGGCCTGCTGTCGTCGGCCCTCGTCCTGGCCGGCAGCGCCAACCGGACCCTCGGCCGGGTCGTCCTCGCGCTGGGCTTCGGCTTCGGCATGACGCTGCTCTGCGCCGTGCTCCGCTCGGCCGTCGGCATCTACCTCGTCCTCAACCTCGGCCTCGTCCTGCTGCAGGGCCGGCTGGTCCGCCGCGCGGCGACCCGCGGCGAGGGCCGCCCGCGGCGCAAGGAGAGGCCGCGCGGCCCGATCATCCCGCTCGAGGCCGCCGACATGTCCCCGCAGACCGGGGGCAAGGCCTGGCACCTGGGCCGGCTGATCGGCCTCGGCATGCCGGTCCCGCCCGGCTTCGTCGTCCTCGACGAGGCCGACCTCGACAAGGACGCGCGCACGATCCTGTCCTGCTTCGACGCCCTCGGCTGCGAGACGGTCGCCGTGCGCAGCTCGGGCGCGCGCGAGGACGGCGAGGACCGCAGCTACGCCGGGGTCTTCGAGACCCGGCTCGGCGTGACCCGCGCCACCCTGCTCGAGGCCGTCCGCGAGGTGCGACGGAGCCTGCACTCCGCGCGCGCCGAGGCCTACGCCGGCGACGGCGACGAGCACGGCGCGGTCGTCGTGCAGGCCATGGTCGACGCCGAGTACGCGGGCGTGCTGTTCAGCGAGGACCCGGCCTCGACCGGCAGCCTCATGGTCGAGCTCGTCGCCGGCCTCGGCGAGGACCTCGTCTCGGGGCGGATCACGCCCGAGTCGTACCGGTTCGGGCGCGCGACCCTGCGCCTGCTCGGCGACGCGCCGCCGCCGATCGACCTGGCCCCGCTGCTCGGCCTCGCGCGCCTGATCGAGGACGGCTTCGGCCGGCCGGTCGACGTCGAGTGGGCGTGGAGCAGGGGGCGCTTCCAGATCCTGCAGGCCCGCGACATCACGGCCACCGCGCACGACGGCGAGGACGCCCGCGCCCTCGTCGAGGCCGAGCGCAAGCGCCTCCTCGACCGGTTCGCCGGCGCCGAGCCGCGCGAGACGATCCTCGAGCAGGACGACCTGGCCGTGCTGCTGCCCGAGCCGACGACGGTCAGCGCCGCGATCATGTCCGGCCTGTGGGCCTCGGGGGGGACCGTCGACCTCGCCTGCCGCGCCCTCGGCGTGCCGTACGAGCTGCGCGAGGACGGCGTGACCTGGGTCGTCACGGCCTTCGGCAGGACCTTCGTCGACGTCGCCGAGTGCCGGCGCCGGCGCGGCAAGGGCCCCGGCCCGCTGGCGGCGTTCCGCATGACGCGCTCCGCGGAGGCCGACGAGCGGCGGCTCGAGCGGTTCCTCGCGCGCTACGCGCAGGACTGCCTGCTGCGCGACGCCGTCGACCTGTCGCAGCTGTCCCTGCCGGTCGTCGTCGACCTCTTCGCCGAGACCCTGCGGCGGTTCACGACCGTCGTCTACGTCGAGGCCGAGCGCATCAACATCGCGGCCGAGTACCACCTCGAGGCCGCGCGGGAGCGCCTCGCGAAGCGGGGCCACGACCCGGCCGAGCACCTGTCCTCGGTGCCGCGCACGGTCGTGCAGGAGGCGCACGAGCGCCTCGTCGACCCCGAGGTCCCGGTCGACGAGGCCGTGGCCAACTTCCTCAAGCTGTTCGGCCACCGCGCGACCCACGACTTCGAGCTGTCCGAGCCGCGCTATGCCGAGGTCCCCGAGGACGTCCGGACCAAGGCCGTCCTGCTCCGCGGGCAGGAGCGGCGCGAGCGGGCCGGGAGCCGGCGGCCGCCGTCGCTCGGGGCCGTGCTCGACCTGCTCGTCGACCGGGCGCGCCGGTTCCAGACGCTCAAGGAGCAGGCCAAGCACGCGAGCCTGCGCGAGGTCGCGTTCCTGCGCCGACTGCTGCTCGACGTCGGGCTGCGGACCGGGCTCGACGACCTCGTCTTCGACCTCGAACCGGACGAGATCGGCGAGCTCACCGATCCGGCCCGCCTCCCGGCCCTGCGCCGGCGGGCGCACCTGCGCGGCCTGGCCCGCGAGGCCTGCCGCGCGCTCGCCGTGCCCGCGCGGCTGACCCTGACCGACCTCGAGGTCCTCGGCCTGCCCGACGAGCTGCTCGGCGCCGTGCCCGCGCGCGCGGCCGGCGAGCTGTCCGGCGCCCGCGTCTCCGGCACGGGGATCGTCGAGGGCCGCGCGCGCGTGCTGACCGACAAGGCCGCCCTCGACGAGCTCGAGACCGGCGAGATCCTCGTCACGCGCTGGACCGACCCCGACTGGACCCCGTTGTTCACGCGGGCGCGCGGGATCGTGACCGAGATCGGCGGCTGGCTCAGCCACGCCGCGATCCAGGCCCGCGAGTTCCACCTGCCGGCGGTCGTCGGCGCCGTCGGCGCCTGCGACCGGATCGACACCGGCGACCTCGTCCGCCTGCACCCCGACGGCCGGATCGAGGCCTTCTCCGACCGGCGGACGGCCCGGCGGCTGTCGGTCCAGGGGCGGGTCGTCGTCGAGTGGGACAGCGTGCGCATCCGCGCCCAGCTCGTCGACTTCAGCCGCAACGGCGTCGGGATCGACGTGCCGGCGCCGCACCCCGACACCGGCGCCCGCTGCAAGCTGCACCTCCGCGGCGGCCTCGTCGTGACGTCGCGGCTCGCGGTCGTGCGCGGGGCGAGCCGGCTCGGGTTCGCGTTCGACGAGCCGCTCGGACGCGGGCAGCTCGAGCGCCTGCTCGACCAGGGCGGCGACAGCGAGCGGCGGCTCGGCTCCTGAGCCCGCGCCGCGCCCGCGGGCCCGCTATGATCCGATGCCGATGCAGGGACTCCCGAGCCCCGGTGAGCTCGTCGAGGCGGGGCCGGACCTACCTCGGGCTGTGGGGCGCCGAGGAGCTCGACGGCCGCTACGAGGTGGCCTGGAACCGCCGGCTGCGCACGACCGCGGGCCAGGCCCGGCTGCGCAGCCTCAGGATCGAGCTCAACCCGAGGCTCCTGGAGCGCCACCCCGAGAGGGTGCTCGAGGTCTTCGTGCACGAGCTGGCCCACCTCGTCGTGTACCGGCGGCACGGCCGCGCGGCGCGGCTGCACGGCCGGCAGTGGCGCGCGCTGATGCGCCGGGCGGGCTTCGCGCCCGAGCCGCGGCACGGGATGGACGTCGGCGAGCTCGCGCGCGGCTCGTGGCTCTACCTCCACCTCTGCCTCGGCTGCCCGGCCTGGTGGATCACGCGGCGGCTCCGGCGCGACCTCGTCTGCCCGCGCTGCGGGCCGGACCGCGTCGAGGTCCACCGCGCGCCGGGGCGCAGCGAGGGCCTGCACGCCCTCGAGCAGCTGGGCCGGCGCCACGCGCGCCGGCAGGCGGGCTGAGCGGTGGACCGCGTGCTCGTCAGCGCCTGCCTGCTGGGCACGCCGTGCCGCTTCGACGGCCGGGCCAAGCTCGACCTGCCGTGGCTCGCGACCCTCGACGCGGTCCCGATGGGCTTCTGCCCGGAGGAGGCCGGCGGCCTCGGCACGCCGCGCCGGGCGGCCTGGCTCGTCGGGGGCGACGGCGAGGACGTCTGGGCCGGCCGGGCCCGCGTCGTCGACGAGGACGGCCGCGACCGCACCCACGCGTTCCAGCAGGGCGCGGTCCGCGCCCTCGCCGCGCTGCTGGCCCTCGGCTGCCGTTCGGCCGTGCTCAAGCAGGGCTCCCCGTCCTGCGGCTGCGGCCGGACCCGGGTCGAGGGGGAGCGCGCCGGCGGCGACGGCGTGACCGCGGCCCTGCTGCTCCGGGTCGGGATCTCGCTCGAACCCCGCTGATGTGGTTTGCTGGACCTCCGCCATGCGCGCCGCCCCGACCTGCCTCGCGTGCCTGCTCCTCTGCGCCGCGCCGTCCGCCCAGGCCGCGCGCCGGGCCTCGGTGCGCTTCGTGCTCGAGGTCGAGAACACCGGCAAGGCGCCGCTGCGCGACGTCGTCGTGCGCCTGCTCCTGCCCAAGGGCGACGCGCGCCAGGAGGTCGAGCTGTGCGAGCTCAGCGCGGGCCTCGAGCGCCGGCGCGACGGCTACGGCAACCTCCTCGCCGAGGTCGGCCGGGCCGAGCTGGCCCCGGGCGCGCGCCTGCGCGCCCAGTGGTTCGCGACCGTCGCCATCCGGCCGTTCGCGCGGGACCGGGCCCTGCTCGAGCCCCCGGTCCTCGACGACGAGGACCGCGCGTACTACCTCGCCGACGCCCGCGTCTACGGCCTCGGCACCCCGGCCGTGAAGGACCTCGCCGCCGAGCTCTGCGACGGGCTCGACGACCCGCTGCAGAAGGTGCACGCCCTCCACGCCGGCGTCTGCGACAAGCTCCACTACGTCCGGGACGGCCGCTGGGACCCGGCGCCCACGTGCCTCGAGCGCGGCAGCGGGAGCTGCACCGAGTACGCGTTCTGCTTCATCGCCCTGGCCCGCGCGGCCGGCCTGCCGGCGCGCTGGGCCGGCGGCCTGACCTGCAGGGACCCGAAGGCCGCGCTGTACGTGGACAAGGTGTTCCACCGCTGGGCCGAGGTGTGGCTGCCCGATCGCGGCTGGTACCCGGTCGACTGCAGCCGCGGAGACGGCGAGGGCCGGGACGAGCGCAGCCCGCCGCCCCGGCTCGGGCGGGTCGGGCAGGACCTGCTGATCCTCATGCAGGGCGACGGCGGGGCGCGGAGCCGCACGCGGCACAGCTACCACAGCGACCGGAGCTGGCGGGGACGGCGGCAGGCCGCGCGCGCCGGCTACTGGACCCGCGCGGTGACCAAGGACGAGCTGGCCGCCCTACGCGAGCGGCCGGCCGACGCCGCGGCGCCCGAGGACGCGGCGCTGCGCCAGGCCTGGCGGTTCCTGCGCGGCGAGGGGCTGGAGCCGAAGCCCGTGGGGACGCGATGAGCGACCTGTTCGAGGAGATCGTCAGGCTGCGCAAGGAGGGCGTCCCGGCCGCGCTCGCGACGATCGTCGGCACGCGCGGCTCGACGCCTGGGCGCGAGGCGATGCGCCTGCTCGTGCGCGGGGACGGCACGTTCCTCGGCACGGTCGGCGGCGGCTGCCTCGAGGCCGAGGTCTACGAGTGCGCCCGCCGCGTCATGCGCAGCGAGCGGCCCGAGACGCTGCGGTTCAAGCTCAACGAGGTCGACTCGCCCGAGAACGGCCTGCTCTGCGGCGGCGAGGTCACGGTCTTCGTCGAGCCCCTCGTCACGCCGACCCTGTCGATCTTCGGCGGCGGCCACATCTCGCGCGTGCTGTGCCACGTCGCGGCCCTCGCCGGGTTCCGCGTCGAGGTCTTCGAGGACCGCGAGGCCTTCTGCACCGAGGAGCGCTTCCCCGAGGCCCGGCGGCTCGTCCACGGCGACCTGCGGGCGGGCGCGCGGGAGGCCCCGCTCGGCGACACGAGCTACGTCGTCGTCGTCACCCGCGGGCACAAGGGCGACGGCGAGGTCCTGGCCGGGCTGTGGGAGGGGGGGCGGCGACCGCGCTGGCTCGGGATGATCGGCAGCAAGAGCAAGCGGGTCACCCTGTTCCGGCACCTGCGCGAGGACCCCGGCGTCCCCCAGGACTGGCTGGACCGGGTCCGCTCCCCGGTCGGACTCGCGATCGGCGCCCGCAGCCACGAGGAGATCGCGGTCGCGATCGTCGCCGAGATGATCCAGGTCCGGCGGGGGGACCCGGAGCCGGCCCCCGGCTCCGGCGAGGCCTGAACCCCCGGGCGGAGCCGGCCGTTCCTGGTCGATTCGCCCCGCCCACGCACCTATGATGCCCCGCCCTCACCGCGATCCGGCCGCCCCGCCGGAGCCCGCCGAGCGCCGATCCATCCCCGCCTTGCCATGAGAGCTCCGACCCTCCTTCCGGCCCTCCTGCTGCTCGCCGCGCCGCTCCTGGCCCAGGACCAGATGACCACGATCGACGGCAAGGTCCTGACCGTGAAGGTCTCGGCCATGGACGCGATCGAGGTCCGCTACAAGCCCGAGGGCTCGGCCGCGGAGAAGATCCTGTCGCGGGAGAAGATCGGCAAGCTCGAGCTGCGGCAGTCCCGCATCACGAGCAGCACCGACTACCGCCGCGCCCTGCGGGCCGAGGCCGAGGAGAACTGGGGCGAGGCGGAGGAGTACTACCGCAAGGCCGCCGAGAAGGCCGAGAAGAGCAAGGACATCCAGGACTTCGCGCCCCAGTACCTCTACTGGAAGGCCTACGAGATCGCCCGCGCGCAGAACGCCAGGGAGGACGCCGCCGACCTGCTGGCCGCGCTCGAGAAGACCAAGGCCAAGCACTTCTACGTGCCGATCCTGCTCCTGCGCCAGGCGCGCAACGACATGGCCGTCGCCAACGAGCGCGCCGAGCTCGAGAAGGCCAAGGCCGGGATCGCCTCGTACCAGCAGCAGGTCAAGGACCTCGGCCTGGGCGAGCGCTACGGGTACTACGGCGAGCTGTTCATGACGCTGATCCGGGCCCGGCTCAAGGAGATCGACGTCGACGCGGCCCAGGCCGCGTTCGCCAAGATCCTGCAGCACTGCGAGGGCGTCTACCCGGACCTCGTCAACCGCCTCAACGTCGAGGTCGCCTACTCCTCGCTCAACGCCGGCCGGTTCGACGACGCGCGCAAACTGTTCTCGGGCATCGTGCAGAGCGACAGCGCCGACGAGGAGACCCTCGCCCGCGCCTACCTCGGCCGCGGCCACACCTGGCTCAAGGCCATGAAGGCCACGCCGGAGGAGGCGCAGAAGGCCCTCGCCGACTACATGCGGGTCGCGATCCTCTACCCGGACACCGACGACGAGATCGTCGGCGAGGCCCTGTACCACGCCGACAACGCCTACCGGATCTGGAACGGGCCCAACGCCCGCGTCAACCGGGGTCGCATCCTCGGCCGCCTCAAGGGCCGCTACGCCGAGACCTCCTGGGCCAAGAAGTAGGGCGGGTCGATGCGGAGGGCCGGCCCGTGGGCCTTCCTCGACCGGGTCCTCTACAAGTGCGTCCAGCTGGCGCTGAGGGGCCTGTTCCGGCTGTGGTTCGGCTTCCGCGTCGAGGGTGATGTCCCGGACGACGGGCCGCTGATCGTCGCGGCCAACCACAGCTCCTTCCTCGACGCGCTGCTCGTCGGGACCGCCAGCCGCAGGCGGCTGCGCTTCCTGATGACCGACCAGTTCCGGGGCCACCCGCTGCTGCGCTGGTTCGGCGCGTGGAGCCGCGTGATCTACGTGCGCGAGGAGGGCCTCAACCGCGACATGTTCCGTCAGGCCCTCGAGGCGCTCGGGCGCGGCGAGGCGCTCGGGATCTTCCCCGAGGGCGCGATCTCGCGGGACGGCGCCCTGCAGGAGCTCCAGCCCGGCATCCTGGCCCTGGCCCAGCGCCGGGGCGTGCCGGTCGTGCCGATGGGGCTCAGCGGTCCGTTCGCGGCCCTGCCCAGGCACCGCCGCTTCCCGCGCCCGGCCACGATCCGCGTCCGCATCGGCGCGCCGATCCCGGCCGCCGAGCTGTTCCCGGCCGGCCTGGACCGCGACGCCGCCCTGGCCCACGGGGCGCGCGTGCTCGAGGACGCGCTGCGCGCGCTCGGGGCCGGCGCGGTCGCCGCGACCCCGGACGGACCCCGACCGTCCACGCCGGCCTGAGCCCGGGTCGCGGTTTCGCGACCGTTTTGGGCCTCGGCCCTTCCTCCTTGGTGCACCGCGAGGCGCGGTGCGAGTCGACCCGGAACGGTCCGCGGGATCGCCGGGAGGAGGAGGAGCATGGAAGGCGAGTTCTGGCGGAGCCACCTCGAGGACACCCGCAGGTTTCCTCGGCAAGCGCCTGGACCTGCACCACGCCGAGGACCTGGCCCAGGAGGTCTGCTTCCGGGCCTGGAAGAGCTGGTGCGAGGGACGGGTGCGGCGGCTCGAGCGCGGGTGGTTCTGCGCGATCCGCTGGCGCGTCCTCGCCGACCACCGGCGGGCCTCGTACGCGCGTGAGCGCGGGCCGGGCTCGCCGTGGCAGCGCTACCGCCAGCTCCGCAGCCAGGTGCTCGTGACCGGGTGCAGCGTCGACCTCGACGGCTTCGCCGCCCGCTCCCGTGCCGAGTCCTGGCTCGTCGACGGCCTGCAGGTCCCCAAGGTCCGCCTGCTCGGCCTCATCGACGACCTCCTGCCCGGCCTGCGCGAGAGCTGGCGCACGGTCCTCGAGGACCGGCTGCGCGGGCTGTCGATGCAGGCGATCGCCGACGGTCGCGGCCTCAGCCTCGACTCGGTCCGCATGCGCCTCCACCGGGGGCGGCGCGTGCTGCGCCAGAGGATCCTCGAGCGACTCGAGGAGGAGGAAGACGATGTCCCCCTGCACTGATCTCCCGCGCATCGCGCTCGCCCTGCTGCTCGGCGTGGCCCTCCCGGGTCTCGGCGCCCAGGACCCCGCACCGCAGCCCGACCGCGCCGCCGAGGCGGCCCGTGCCGAGGCGCGCAAGGCCGCCAAGGCCGCGCTCAAGCAGGCCTCGGCCCTCGGCCGCGTGCCGCGCGCGGTCAAGGGCGACGAGCGCCGCAATCGGCTCGAGCAGGCCGTCGCGGCCTACGCGACCGTCATGGCCCGCTACGCCGAGCAGGCCGACCTCGCCGCCGAGGCCGGCTTCCGTCAGGGTCAGCTGCTCGGGCGCCTGACGCGCTACGACGAGGCCCGGCGGGCCTACCGCCAGGCTTCGCGGACCGACGCCGGCCGCTTCGGCGCGCGGGCCCTGTACGAGGCCGGCAACCTCGAGCGCCGGCTCAAGCGCTACGACGAGGCCCTGGCCTGCTACCGCGAGGCCGCGGCCTTCGCGCAGGCGGGTCCCGGCGCCGCGCCGGTGACCAAGGACAACGCCCGGTACGCGACCCGGGCGCGGCTGTGGACCGGCGTCGCGCTCGAGTCGCTCGGGCGCAAGCCCGAGGCCCGCGAGGCCTGGACGGCCCTCGGTCGTGACGAGGCCGCCGACCCGGGCGTCCGGATCCAGGCCTTCGACCGGATGGCCCGCAGCTACCTCGCCGAGGACGCGCCGGACCAGGCCCGGGCGGTGCTCGACGACGCCGACGCGCGGATCGGGCCGCTGTGCCGCGGCGAGACCAAGGCCGAGGTCGACCTGCGCCGGCGGCTGGCCTCGATGTCGGCGCGCAAGGCCCTGGCCCGAGCCCTCGAGGAGGACGGGGACGACGAGGACGACGGGGGAGACGACGAGGACGGCGGCCGGGGGCGGTGACCCCGGGAGGCCATCGATTCCCCGGGGCCGCGGGAATACTCCCGGCCCTGGTGCGTCGTTGGTGTTCCTCGGCGACGGGCCCCCCGGCCCGGAGACGAGGCCGGCGGTCCCTGGGCGATGGAGAGCGTCCGGACCGCTGGGAACGCTCCCTGAGATAGGGAAGAAGAGGACGTAGCCCGGCCGGCACCCACCGGCCGGGCTTTTTTCTTCAGGGGCGCCTGATGCGGCCGTCCTCGTCGAACAGCCGGTCGTTCTCGGGCGTCCACACGATGAACCGGTAGACCGGGGCCAGCGCCCGGGCGCCGTCGAGGACCCAGGTCGCGAGGTCGTCGCCCAGCTCCTCGACCGCGGCGGCCGGCAGGCGCCGGCGGAGGTTGAGCCAGTGCTCGCCGGGGCTGTAGCGGGCGAAGTACGCGCGCAGGTCGCTCGGGTGCAGGCGGCCGCAGACGTACTCCTTCTTCCACGTGTCCATCAGCAGGACGAAGCCCTCGGGGAGGGCGTTCAGCAGGTCGCAGAGGGCCTGCAGACCCTCGGGCTCGCGGCAGGCGTTGGCGACGTTGAGGCCGTCCCACCACGCCAGCGCGTGGACCCGGAGCGCCTGCTCGAGGCCCTCGTCGTCGATCGCGAGGACGAGGGTGGTCTGGATGTAGTGGGTGTCGACGTCCTTGCCGAGCGCCGGGCCGACGCGGGCCGTCAGGGCCTTCTTGTCGGCCGGCCGCCGCGACAGGTAGGCCCACTGCGCGTCGACCCGGCCGGCGTTGAAGCGGTACGGTCGCTCGAGGCTGGTCCGCGCGGCCAGGTCGAGCCCCTCGTCCTTCAGGGCCCGGGCCAGTGCCTTGGCCCAGGTCCCGAGCTTGCGCCGCACGGCCAGCCGGAAGGGGTTGTACTCGGGGTCCCGCTGGCGCCCCGGGGCGTAGGCCGCGAAGTCCTTGGACGTGAACGTGGGAAGCGCGACCATGGCGGGTAGCCTACGCGGACCCGGCCCCCGTCCCCCGGAAACCCCGAGGAAGCCCGATGCGCACCCATTGGCTCGCGGTCCTGGTCCTGGCCCTCCCGGCCTGCTCCTCGCACGAACACAAGGGCGAGGCCCTCGCCGAGGGCGAGTTCCTCGTCCAGGCGGACTTCGAGGCGACCAACGTCAGCGGCCTCCCGGCCGGCTGGCGGATCGGCGAGACCAACGGCAAGGGGCTGCCGGCCTCGTGGGGCCCGACGAAGGGCCGGAGCGGCAAGGCCTTCGGCGTGCTCGAGACCCGCAACGTGAGCCAGACGTTCAACATGGCCCTGCTCGAGGGCGTCGAGCTCAAGGACTTCGAGGCCAGCCTCGCGGTCCACGCGGTGTCGGGCACCGAGGACCGCGGCGGCGGCCTCGTGTGGCGGGCCAAGGGCTTCGACGACTACTACATCACGCGCTGGAACCCGCTCGAGGACAACCTGCGCCTGTACAAGGTCGTCGGCGGCTACCGCACCCAGCTCGCCTCGGCCCGGCTCCGCGTCGACCCCGACGCCTGGCACGTCATCCGCGTCTCGGTCATGGGGCCGCGCGTCCGCGTGTGGTTCGACGGCGAGGCCGCGATCGACCACGAGGACGCGACCTTCACCGAGGCCGGGCGCCTGGGCCTGTGGACCAAGGCCGACGCCGCGACGGTGTTCGACGAGCTCCGCGTGCGCTGACCGCTACTTGCCGGGCGCGGCCTGGCCGCGGCTCCGGGCGAGCATCTCGCGCAGGGCCAGCAGCGCGAGCCGCGGGCGCGCGCGCGCGTCCCAGTAGCCGTTGAGCCCCTGGCGGTCGTCGAACATGCGGCCGAAGCCGACGGTCTGGACCATGCCGTGCCGGGTCGCGTAGGCGAACACGCGGCGGAGCTGCAGCTCCTGGGCCACGGCGCCGGCGAAGCCGAGCGGGGCCGGCGTCTCGACGACGACGCCGACCTGCTTCTGCGGCGGGACCGAGGCCAGCCAGCCCCCGAGCTTGAGCAGCGACCGGACGGCCGGGGTCGCGTGGACGAGGTCGCTCGCGATGACGAAGCGGAAGCCGTCGAGGGAGTTGCCGTCCGAGTTGAGCGCCTCGTACAGGGCCTGGGCCTCGTCGGTCGGCAGCTCGAGGTCGACGATCGTGCGCAGGTCGGGGTGGGCGCGGCGGAGCACCGTCAGCGACTCCTCGATCATCCGCTTCCACTCGGCGACCTCGACGTCGCCGATCAGGGCCCGCATGCGCGGGCCGAACGGGCGCGAGTACAGGACCAGGGCGTCGGGCTTGAGGTGCTCGGCCAGGATCCACTGCGCGTCCATCATGGCCTTCTGGAAGGCCTTGGGGTGGATGCGGTGGCGGGCCCGCCACTTGCTCGACCGCTGGACGGAGACGATGAGCTCGAGGCCGGCCTCGCGCACGAGGCGGGCCTGCTCCTTGAGCTCGGCGAGGCCCTTGGCGTCGTTGACGAGGTCGGCCGAGACCGGCAGCTCGAGGGCCGTCAGGCCCAGCTCCTCGGCGCGGACGAGCCGGGCGGACAGGCCGCGGACGTTGCCGAGCAGGTCGAAGGCCTTGGGCATCGGGCTCTCGAGCCCCTTGCCGTCGAGCGGCAGCCGCATCGACAGGGCGAGGTCGCCGCGGGTCTCGACCTCGAGGTTGGAGCCCGGCTTGCGCAGCGTCAGGTTCCACGAGAAGGCGCCGGGCAGCAGCGCGAGGAACAGCGTCGCGAGCGAGGCCGAGAGGAACCCGGCGATGCCGTTGATCGTCAGGCGCAGGCCCGAGGCCTCGATGAACGGCGGCACGACCAGCGGCAGGTACAGGAACACCGGCAGGAGCTCGGCGTCGCGGCTGCCGAGGTTGCGCTGCAGGAACGCGAACGCGGTCAGCAGGCTCTGGGCGTTGTGGCCGAGGTCGACGTTGCCGAGCACGACGAGCAGGCGCATCCCGTAGAGCACGGCCAGCAGGACGTTCCAGACCGTGATCGGCACGATCAGGAGCCAGATGCCGGCCGAGGCGCGGCGCAGGCTCTTGAGGTTGGCCCAGGTCGCGGTCAGGCACAGGATCGGCAGCAGCGGGTGGAGCGCGAGGAGCGGGCCCCAGCCGGTGATGCTGCCGAGGGTCGCGGCCAGGAAGGCCGGCAGCATCAGGATCGACGTCGCCGCGATCAGCCCGAAGTGCCGGTGCGCGAGGTGGGCACGGTTGCTCAGCCCCAGCGCCATGGCGTACTGCGCCGTGGAGAACGCGAGGATCGTGTAGGTCCAGAAGATCAGGCTCTGGATCGAGAGTTCCACTCGGGCTTCCTTCGGGCCGGTCGGGACGACCGGCGCATCCGTCATGGATCGGCAGTTCCGCGGTGCCGGCTTGGCCGCATCGGGGGGCGGCGGGAGGGGGCCGTGCCATGGCCGCGTCCAGCCGTGGCCATGGCCCCGCCGGAGCCGCGCGCCCGGGCCGGCGAGGCCCTCAGGCGCCGGCCGCGGCGCGGAAGCGGTCGGGCCGGAACAGCGACGCGGACGGGTGGGTCGCCCTGCCCTCGGCGACCTGCTCGGCGATCGAGCGGCCGGCGAGGTACGCGAAGCTCATCCCGTAGCCGTTGAAGCCGAGGCAGGCGAGCTCGCCGGGGCGGCCCGGGAGCTCGCCGATGAGCGGCAGGCCGTCGGGCGTGCCGGCCAGGATCCCGGTCCAGCAGCGCTCGGCCCCGGCCGGGGCCAGGTCGGGGAAGTGCCGCCCCAGCCAGGCGAGCAGGTTGGCCGTGATCGTCGGGTTGACGACGCCGTCGTCGCGCGTGCCGCCCTCCTCGCCGGGCACGCTCCAGCGCATGCCGCCGAGCGAGAGGCGGTCGCCGTGCATCCGGAAGTACTCGTAGCAGAAGTTGGACGACATCGCCCAGGGCGGCATCCGGGTCGCGAGCTCCGCCGGCAGCGGCGGGGTCGTCAGGATCTGCGCCCGGAGCGGGAACAGGGTCCGCGCGAGGAAGCCGCTGCGGTCGAGGTCGGGCGCGAGCGCGGACGTGGCGTGCACGACGATGCTCGCGCGCAGGGGCCCGTCGTCGAGGTCGAGCCGGAACTCGCCGAGCTCACCGGTGATCGACGCGACCCGCGTGTCCTCGCGCAGGACCAGGCCCCCGGCGCGGGCCGCGGCCGCGAGCCCGCGCACGAAGCGGGCCGGGTCGAACAGGGCCTCGCCCTCGAGGTAGAGCCCGCCGTCGAAGCCACGGCCCAGCGGCAGGACCGCTTCGAGCTCGGCGGCGCCGTACAGGCGGTGGGGGATGCCGTCCTCGCGCATCAGCGCCGAGGTCTCCTCGAGCTCCCGGCCCTCGGCCGGTCCATCGGCGAGCCGGAGGCCGCCGTCGCGGTGGTAGTGGCAGTCGAGGCCGAGCGCGGCGACGACCTCCGCCATCGCGTCGCCGTTGTCGGCGAGGAAGGCCCAGAGCGCCCGGCCGCGCTCGCGGCCCCACTGCCCGTAGAGCCGGTTCAGGTGCTCGCCGAGGCCGAGCAGGACCTGCCCGTCGTTGCGGCCGGAGGCGCGGCCGGCCAGGCGGCCGGCCTCGAGCAGGACGACGCGGACCCCGTGCCGGACCGCGTGGTGGGCGACCGCGACCCCGGCCACGCCACCGCCGATGATCGCGAGGTCGGTCGTCGCGGGCAGGGGGTCGCGGACCGGCTCCGGGACCGGGCCGGTGAGCCACAGGGGCACGTCGCCTCGAACCGTCTCCTGCGGGGCGGCCATCGGGCCGAGCATAAGGGGCCGGACAGGAAGAAAGTGCGGGACCGCCCCATCCCCCGGCGACGGTCCCGCGGTGCTGCCTCTCTCGGGGCGGACGGGCTCCTGGTTCAGCGGCGCGAGGCCGCCGAGCGGAGGGCCAACTCGGGAGACCGTCCCTCAGACAGGAAGCGGGGCCGGCAAAACGGGCCCTAAAAAGATCGGGCCGTCCTCTCGCGAGGACGGCCCTTGTTCCCTGCCAATGTTTCCCTCAAGGAGTTTCCCATGCACGGTAAGCTCGATCCGGGGTCGGCGGCCTGATCGCCATTCCCGGCTCGTTCCCTCGAGCGTCGATCCTGCTGGATCGTTGCCTTCGGGTCTCGCCGTCAGGTGACAGGAGAGAGGCAGGAAGTGTGCCGCGGTCGGCCGGCGCCTCGAAAAAATCCTCCTGTTCGAGGAGGCTTTCCCAAGCCCTTGATACTACGTCGGTTGTGACGACGTGCTCGCGGTGCCCCTGGGGCACGGCGGACCCGGCAGGCCCCTGATCCCCCTCGCGGCCTTCGGCTTCCGTCGGGTCGGCGTCGGGCACCGTCGGAATCCCGTCGGTTTTCCGACGGAGCCGCCGGCGGCCGAGGTGCCCCGGATCGGCCCTCAGCCCCGCTCGGCCTGCTTGGCCCGCTCCCAGGCCCGCTCCATCTCGTCGAGGCCGGCCTCGCGCAGCCCGTCCCCGAGCTCGGCCTCGACTCGGCGGAACCGCCTTTCGAACCGCTCGCAGGTCCGGCGCAGCGAGGTCTCGGGGTCGACGCCGAGGTGCCGGGCCAGGTTGACGACCGCGAACAGGAGGTCGCCGAGCTCGGCCTCGGCCCGGTCGCCGGCGGCGCCGTCGTCGTCGAGCTCGGCCCGGAGCTCGGCCAGCTCCTCGTCGATCTTGGCCAGGGGTCCCTCCGCGTCGGGCCAGTCGAAGCCGACGCCGGCCGCCTTCTGGCCGACGCGCCAGGCGCGCAGCAGGGCCGGCAGGGCCCGCGGGACCCCGGCCAGGACCGAGCGGTCGGCGTCCTCGGGAGCGGTGCTGCGCTCCTGCTGCTTGACGGCCTCCCACTGCGCCAGGGCCCCGCCCGCGTCCCCGGCCTCGGCGTCCCCGAACACGTGGGGGTGGCGGCGGACGAGCTTGTCCGTGACCTCGCCCGCGACCTCGGCCATCGAGAAGCGGCCCTCGTCCTCGGCGATGCGGGCGATCAGGAACAGGTTCATCAGCAGGTCGCCGGCCTCGCCGCGGACCACGTCGTCGCTCCCGCCGCCGAGCCCGTCGACGAGCTCGTACGCCTCCTCGAGCAGGTGCGGCGCCATGCTCGGCAGGGTCTGCTTCCGGTCCCATGGGCAGCCGTCGGGCGCGCGCAGGCGGTCGACGACGGCGCTGAGGCGGGCGAGGGCGGCGAGGCGGGGGTCGTCCATGCCCGGATCATGGCCGTTGCCGCGCACGCGGGGAACCGCCGAGGCGAGGGGGAACGCCGCCGCGCGGCCGGGCGTAGGATGCCCCGATGCCGCGCGCCGTCCCCGTGCTCCTGGGCCTGCTCGCCGCCGCCGCGCCGTCGTGCTACGACCGCCGCGCCGGCGTGCACCCGCTCGACTTCGTGACCGCCGGGACCGGCCAGGACCGGCCGGCCTCGGGGCCGTCGTCCCGCCCGGCGAGCGGCCCGGCGTCGCGGCCGACCTCGAGGCCGGCGCAGGGGGAGGGGGACCACGCCGACGGGTCCGTGTCCTCCAGGCCGGCCGCCGCGCCGGGCGAGGACGGGATCCCCGCGACCGACGGCCTGGCCAAGGTCCTCGCCGCGGCCGTCGCCGGCGACACGGTCGACTACGCGGCCGTGGCCCGGCACCGGGCCGAGCTCGACGCCTACCTCCGCGCCGTCGCCGGGGCCCGGCTCGACGAGGCCGACAAGAAGGAGCGACTCGCGTTCTGGATCAACGCCTACAACGCCGCCGTGCTCGACAAGGTCCTGCGCACGGTCATCGGCAAGGGCAAGGACGGCGGCGACCGCTTCGGCGTGCTCGAGGTCCCCGAGTTCTTCGACGAGGTCGGGTTCGAGGTCGCTGGCCGCCGGCTGTCGCTGAACCAGATCGAGGAGGCCGCCCGCGCGCTGGGCGACCCGCGCGTCCACTTCGCGGTCAACTGCGCGTCGGTGTCGTGCCCGGCCCTGCGCGCCGAGCCGTGGACCGCAGAGACCCTGCACCCGGACCTCGACCGGGCCACGCGGGCGTACTTCGCGAGCCCCCAGGGCCTCGTCGTCGACGGCGACGAGGTCCGCGTGACCAAGCTGCTCGAGTGGTACGCCAAGGACTTCGCCGACGTCGGCGGGCCCGCGGCGTTCCTGCTCCGCTACGCCCCCGAGGGCACGCGGGAGGCGATCCGCAAACACGGCATCACGGGCCACCTCGAGTACGACTGGGCCCTCAACCGGACGCGCGGGGCCGGGCGGTGATCGTCCGCGCCTTCGGCGGGGCCGGGCCCGGACCCGCCCTCGCGCGCCGGCTCGCCGACCTCGCGGAGCGGACCGCCCCGCATGAGTGCTGCGGCCTCGTCCTGCGCGCCGTGGGCGGGACCGAGACCCTGCACCCCTGCCGCAACACCGCGGCCGATCCCCGGACCGGCTTCGCCCTGCACCCCGGCGACCTCGCGGCCGCGCTGGCCCTGGTCGACGCGGGCGCGACGCTCGTGGCCGTCTACCACAGCCACCCGCGCGGCCCCGCCCGCCTCTCGCCCGCCGACCGCG
>JAWKUM010000033.1:0-37426 GCA_041398545.1 Planctomycetota bacterium
TCGGCGTGGGCGGAGGTCGGACGCGCGCGTCACGGACCCCGACGGCGAGGTGTTCGGGGTCGGTACGCGTCGGCGCGGGTGGTCGACCTGCGACGTCACGACGCTCGTCGAAGGACGACGTGTGCGCGTGACCGAGCGGTACCGACCACGTTTTGCGTCCGAGAATTCAACGCCACCCATCAAAAAAACGAGAAACGCGCGTTTCGTGTAATCGCGCGCAAACCTCCGACCGGTGGCAGTGCACGAAGGTGATCCTAGGAACACCGAAACGGTTGTCGCGCCGTGACGATCGGAATCCCTTGGCTCGCATGGACTTGGGACTGAATTTCAAAGCGGACGCGGACGATACCCCCAAGTAGTAGTCCCGAAGTCTCGGGGTGCTAGCCGGCTTGCCGGCTCTCCAAAGTCCACGGGAGTGATGGAGGAGAGCACCCCGGAGCCTCAGGGCTCTCCCAGCGGTTGACCGCGCTGACTGTCACCAACCAGGAGTGATCACTCATGGCTGCTAAGAGAAAGGCCACCAAGCGCAAGGCTACGAAGCGCAAGGCCACGAAGCGGAAGGCCACCAAGCGGAAGGCCACCAAGAAGGCCGCCCCGAAGCGGAAGGCCAAGCGGAAGGCCAAGCGCAAGGCCGCCCCCAAGCGGAAGGCCAAGCGGAAGGCCAAGCGGAAGGCCGCCCCGAAGCGGAAGGCCAAGCGGAAGGCCGCGCCGAAGCGCAAGGCCAAGCGGAAGGCCGCCAAGAAGAAGGCGGGCCCGAAGCGCAAGGCCAAGCGTCGGGCCAAGAAGAAGTAGCCCAGACGGGTGGCGGGCCCCGGCTCGGACCTCGGTCCGGGTCGGGGCCTGCGCCATTCCCGGGCCGGCGGACCGGCTCGGCCGGCGCCGCGGGCGCCGGGCACCGGAGGACGGAGCGCGGGTGACCGCCTCCGTCCTTCGTCGTTTCAGGCCCGGGCCGGCGGCTCGAAGTCGACGTAGAGCGCCCCGGCCGCCACGGCCGCGGCCGGCCCGGCCAGGAGCATGCCGAAGAACGGGATCAGGCAGGCCAGCAGGAAGCCGGCCCCGAGCCCGGTCGTCAGCGCCCAGTTGCGCCGGCAGGAGGCCAGCTTCTGCCCGAACGTCAGCCCGCGGCGGGTCATCGGGTAGTCGAGCCAGGCCATCCCGGCCAGGAACGAGCCGAGCGCGAGGCCGACGGGGATGCCGACCGCGAGGAAGCCGAGCGGCAGGCACACGACCAGGACCAGCAGCTCGAGCACGAAGACCCGGGCGCCGGTGTCGACCGCGTCCCAGGTCTCCTCCCAGAACCCGCGGGTCGAGCCGGGGGGCTCGAAGCCGAGGGCGTCCCGCTCGGCCAGGCGCGCCAGGGGGTCGAGCACCGGCCCGAGGAACAGGCTCAGCACGACGGGGAACAGCAGGAAGGTCAGGAGCAGGGTCAGCAGGATCAGCGCCGGTCCGGAGGCAACCCAGACGAGCCAATGCGGCAGGAAGTCGAGGAGCCCCTCGACCCAGGGGCCGAGCCAGAACCACGTGGCCAGCAGGGCCAGGGTCCACAACAGCAGGTTGAGCAGGACGGCGAGCTTGATCTTGCCCAGGTAGGTGGGGTGGTTGAGCACGTCCAGGGCGCCCCGCCCGTAGGCCAGCGCGCCCCGCATCAGGTCCCAGGCGAAGAAGCCGCGCCGCGGTGCCGCGACCGCGGGGCCGCAGCCGGCGCAGGCGGCGTCGGCCACGGGGAACTTGCAGCGGGGGCAGAGGGGCGTCGCGGGTGCGGGCATCGGGTCGTCGCTACGGGCGGGGGGGCATCGTATCCTGGTCGACCTTCGATTCCCGGCGCGGACGGGCCGCGTCGGGAGCCACGCGAACGAACGGGAGGTCCCATGGCGCGCTTCACGGGCGCTGACTTCTACGCCCTCGACGCGCTGCTCAGCGAGGAGCAGCGCATGGTCCGCGACTCGGTGCGCCAGTGGGTCTCGGAGCGGTTCCTGCCGGTCGTCGACGAGCACTACCGGGCCGGCACCTTCCCGTTGGAGCTCGTTCCCGAGCTCGGCGAGCTGGGCCTCCTGGGGCCGACGCTCAAGGACCACGGCGGCGCCGGCCTCGACAACGTCGCCTACGGCCTGATCCTGCAGGAGCTGGAGCGCGGCGACTCGGGCCTCCGGTCGTTCGTGTCGGTCCAGGGCAGCCTGTGCATGTGGCCGATCCACGCCTACGGCAGCCAGGAGCAGCAGCGGCGCTGGCTGCCCGACATGGTCGCCGGCCGCAAGATCGGCTGCTTCGGCCTGACCGAGCCCGACTTCGGGTCCAACCCCGGCGGCATGCTGACCAAGGCCGTGGACGACGGGGACACCTTCGTCCTCAACGGCGCCAAGATGTGGATCACGAACGGCTCGATCGCCGACGTCGCGGTCGTCTGGGCCAAGCTCGACGGCGTCATCCGCGGCTTCCTCGTCGAGCGCGACACGCCGGGCTTCACGACCCGGGACCAGCACGGCAAGCACAGCCTCCGCGCCTCGGTCACGAGCGAGCTGATCCTCGAGGACTGCCGCATCCCCAAGGCCAACCTCCTGCCCAACGTCGAGGGCCTCAAGGGCCCCCTCGGCTGCCTGACCCAGGCCCGCTACGGCATCTCGTGGGGCGCCATCGGGGCGGCGATGGCGGTCTACGACGAGGCCCTGCAGTACGCCAAGAGCCGGGTCCAGTTCTCGCGGCCGATCGCCGGCTACCAGCTCGTCCAGCAGAAGCTCGTCTGGATGCTCAACGAGATCACCAAGGCCCAGCTGCTCAGCTGGCGGCTCGGCTGCCTCAAGGACCAGGGCGACATGGAGTTCAGCCAGGTCTCCCTGGCCAAGCGCAACAACGTCTGGATGGCCCTGGAGTGCGCCCGCATGGCCCGGGCGACGTCATGGGGGCCAACGGGATCACCGACGAGTACCAGGTCATGCGCCACATGTGCAACCTCGAGTCGGTGTTCACCTACGAGGGCACCCACGACATCCACACCCTGATCCTCGGCCAGAAGATCACCGGCATCGCGGCCTTCGAGTAGGGGCCCGTAGGGCACCCGATCAGGACCCTTACCCCCTGGTCTCCCGGGGCTTGAGCATTGCCGGGCAGGCCCGATACTGCGGGGTCGCGGCGCGTCCCGCCCTCGCGGGCACCCGCGACCCCCCGCCGCCAGCGGGGTCCTGCAAGCTTCACCTGACCGGTCTGGAACGACCGGAATCCCTGTCCACCTCTACCAGGAGGCGCTATGCGCACCTTGTCCATCAGCCTGCTCTCCGGCGCCCTGCTCGTCGGCTCGGCGGCCGCCCAGGTCGGCCCCGGCCAGTTCCAGGGCTCGACGGCCAGCACCCAGCTGACCGTCAACTCGTCGCTGACCGGCACCGTCCCGATGGCCGCCGCGGTCCAGATCTCGAACTTCACGCTGCCCGGCGACGGAGTCGGCGTGTTCACGACCTGCATCACCGGCACGAGCCTGCCGACGACGTACGGCGGCGCCGGCGGCTACGACCTGCTGATCGGCACCTGGGACCGCAACACCGGCAAGTACACGCCGACCAGCGAGGCCGCGGCGCTCAACACGACGGGCACCGAGTTCGGCCTGATGATCGACCCGACCGGTCGCTACTGCGTGTACGACAGCGCCACCAGCGTGATGTTCTCGATGCGGACCAAGCCCGGCACCGCCTTCGGCACGCCGGTCGCCGTCAGCGGTCCTACCGCCACCTACGTCGACCCGTCGCTGGGCTACATCGGCGGCAAGCTGTTCATGTTCTGGGTCAACGGCAACGACATCGTCATGTCGCCCCTCGACATCACGACCCCGACGGCCCCCAAGGTCAGCACGACCAGCCCGTACCCGATGGTCGTCGTCAAGTCGGTCGGCGGCCGCTCGATGAACTCGCCGACGCCGGTCTTCGGCGCCGACAACGACGTCGAGGGCCTGTGGCTGGCCGGCCTGATCTCGACCGCCAGCGACAACGACATGTTCTTCGACGGCGACCTGGACCCGACGACGGACGCCCAGATCGTCGAGGACACCTCGACCTGGATCAACAACGGCGGCGTGGCCGACGGCATGCTGACCCACGTGGGCGTGGGCTGGGTCTACGACATCCAGGCCGCGTGGCTCGTCGGTGACGTCGAGTCCCTCAACGGGACCGCCGACATCACCGGGGCGATGTACCTCGACCTCGCCAAGAAGGAAGTCGGCGTGACGGCCCTGTTCCTGTCCGGCGGCTACGCCGCGAGCACGATCGCCGTCCCGGGCATCCAGAACGTGTTCGGCCTCGACCTGAAGACCTTCACGTTCCTCGGCACGATGGCCCACGCGGCCACGGAGCGCACCTCGGTGTCGTTCACGATCCCGAACGACGCCAGCCTCAAGGGCAAGTCGTTCCCGATCCAGGGCCTGTCGGTCAACGCCAAGACCAGCAAGTTCGCGTTCACGAACACGTCGGCGCTGACGGTCAACTGACCGCCGGGTGACGGTCCCGGCCCGGCCGGGACCGCACAGGGGCGTCGGCTCCCCCCGGGGCCGGCGCCCCGCGCACGTACGCGAGACGCCTCAGGTCGCCTGCTGCCCGGCCTCGCCGCCCTCCGCGGGCGGCGAGCCCCCGGCGCCGCGCTGCTCCTCGACGAAGGTCAGCCGGAGGCTCGAGAGGTTGGTCTCGAGCATGCGCCGCTCCTGGTCCTCGAGGTTGCCCTCGGTGCGCTCCTCGAGGAGCCCGAGGAGGTCGATGTAGTACCGGGCCCAGGCCTCGTCGAAGCGCTGCTCCCCGGTCTCGGGGTGGGCGAACTTGCCCAGCGAGATCCAGGCGTTGCCGATCAGGCTGCCGAGGAACAGGGCGAAGTCGGCCGGCGGTGGGTACGGCCGCTCCCGGCCGTGCTCGGCGCCCGCCGCGTCCTCCGGCCCGTCGCCGGCCCCGCTCACCGGGCGGCCTCCTGCTCGGCCCGCGGCCTGAGGTGGAGGACGGCGGCCTGGACGAGGCCCCGGAACAGCGGGTGCGGCTCGAGCGGCCGGGACTTGAATTCGGGGTGGTACTGGACGGCCACGAAGAACGGGTGGTCCGCCAGCTCGACGGCCTCGACGAGGTCGAGGTCGTCGTTGATCCCCGACAGGACCAGGCCGGCCTCCTCGAGGCGCTCGCGGTAGGCGTTGTTGAACTCGAAGCGGTGCCGGTGGCGCTCGCTGATCCGCTCGGCCCCGTAGAGCTCCCGGAGCCGCGTGCCGGGGCGCGTGCTGCAGGCGAAGGCCCCGAGCCGCATCGTGCCGCCGAGGTCCTTGATCTGCTTCTGCGCCTCCATGAGGTCGATGACCGGCTCGGCCGTGTCGGCGTGGAACTCGGTCGTCGTCGCGTCGGGGACGCCGAGCACGTTGCGCGCGTAGTCCACGACGGCGGCCTGCATGCCGTAGCACACGCCGAGGAACGGGACGCCGTGCTCCCGGGCCCAGCGGGCCGCGAGGACCTTGCCCTCGAAGCCGCGCTCGCCGAAGCCGCCCGGCACGAGCACGCCGTGGACGCCGGCGAGGAGCTTGTCGGCGCCCTGCTCGACGAGCTTCTCGGCCGAGATCTTGCGCACGCGGACCCGCGTCTCGTTGGCGATGCCGGCGTGGGCCAGGGCCTCGTAGTGCGACTTGGAGGCGTCGTCGAGCTGGATGTACTTGCCGACGAGGGCGATCTCGACCTCGTGGGCCGGGTGGCGCACGACGTCGAGCAGGCGCATCCAGTCGGCGAAGTCGGGCTTGGTCCCCTCGGGCAGGCCGACGAACTCGACGAGGAGCTTGTCGATGCCCTCGCGGATCAGGTTGATCGGCACCTCGTAGATCGAGAAGTCGACGTCCCGCTCCTCGATGACGGCCTTGCGCTCGACGTTGCAGAACAGCGAGAGCTTGTCGCGCATCTCGCCGGTCATCGACTTCTCGGTCCGGCAGATCAGGATGTCCGGGACGATGCCGATCTCGCGCAGCTTGCCGACGCTCTGCTGGGACGGCTTGGTCTTGAGCTCCCCGCTGGCCGAGAGGTACGGCAGCAGGGTCAGGTGGATGAACATGCAGCGCCGCCGGCCCTCCTCGAGCGAGAACTGGCGGATGGCCTCGAGGAACGGCAGCGACTCGATGTCGCCGACGGTGCCGCCGATCTCGGTGATCGCGATGTCGGGCTCGCCCGAGGCGCCCTTGCGGATCGCGTTCTTGATCTCGTCGGTGATGTGGGGGATGACCTGGACCGTCCGACCGAGGTAGTCGCCGCGGCGCTCCTTGCGGATGACCTCGCTGTAGATCCGACCCGTCGTGTAGTTGGAGTCCCGGGTGATCCGGGTGTGGGTGAAGCGCTCGTAGTGCCCGAGGTCGAGGTCCGTCTCGGCCCCGTCGTCGGTCACGTAGACCTCACCGTGCTGGTACGGGGACATCGTCCCGGGGTCGACGTTGATGTAGGGATCCAGCTTCTGCAGCGAGACCGTCAACCCCATGCGCTCGAGGATCATGCCGAGCGCCCCGCTGGTCAGGCCCTTGCCGAGGGACGAGACCACCCCGCCGGTGATGAAGATGTGCCTGGTCATGGACTCGGATACGGCTCCACCGGGAAATGCGCATCCTAACGACCCGGGCCGCCCCGTCCACGGAGCGCCTCCGGGACCGGGCGGCGGGGGGCCCGCTCAGGCGCCCCGGCTGCGGGACAGGCGGGTCAGGAAGCCCTCGTAGTCGTCCCGGGTCTCGATGCCGCGCGGCCGTCCCTTCGACGGCAGCACGAGGATCGTCAGGCCGGCGGCCAGCCAGCGCAGCTGCTCGAGCTCCTCGCGCTGCTCGAGGGGGGAGTCGGGCAGGTCCGGCAGCGAGGCCAGGGCCGCGCGCCGGACCGCGTAGACCCCGACGTGGCGCCGGCCGAGGCGCCAGCCCTTGTCTCCGGAGAACACCCCGCCCTTGGACGAGGGGATCGGCGCGCGGGAGAAGTAGAGGGCCTGGTCGCGGGCTCCGGTCACGACCTTGACGACGTGGGGGTTGCGGAAGTCGGCCTCCGAGTCGAGGGCGCAGCTCAGCGTCGCGATGTCGGCCTCGCCGTCCCCGCGCAGGGCCTCGACGAGGGCGTCGAGGTCCTCCGGAGGCACCTCGGGCCAGTCGCCCTGGACGTCGATGACGATGCCGGCCTCGGGCAGGGCCGGCAGGGCCATCGCGCAGCGCTCGCTCCCGGTCCTGGCCTCGGGCCCGGTCATGACGACGCGGACGCCGGCCTCCTCGGCCCGCTCGCGGACCTCGTCGCTGTCGGTCGCGACGACGACCTCGTCGAGCAGGGTCGCCCGGCCGGCCTGGGCCACGGTGTGCAGGAACAGCGGCCGCCGCCCGCACTCCTCGAGCAGGGCCTTGCGCGGCAGCCGGGCCGAGCCCAGGCGGACCGGCACGATCGCGATGGCGGCGCCGCCGGCGGGGCTCATCGGTACTTTTCCAGCCGCTCCCGGTTCAGGCGCCGGAGCTCCTCCTGCTGCCGCTGGAAGTCCACGGGGGCCTGGCCCTGGTTGTTGCCCGACATGACCGTCCGATCCCCGAAGTTGTAGGTCCCGACGACGGTCTTCAGGGCCTTGTTGAACACGAGCGGGTCCCGCGCCTTGGTCAGGTACCAGCTGCCCCCGGGCAGGAACACGGCCACGTAGTTGTCGTCCCGCCCGGCGTTGGCCGGGACTCCCGGCACGGCGACGTTGAAGAACCGGAAGGCCTCGAGCTGGGCCACGACCCCGATCATCAGGTCGTCGTCCAGCACCGACACCGACCCCCGGGGGAGGCCCGCCTCGACCGGGTCGACGTAGGCGTTGACCAGGGTGAACAGCTTGGAGCCGCCCGTGGACGTCTGGACCAGCATGGCCGTGGCGGGTTGGCCGACCTGGAGGTAGCGGGTCGTCGGGGCCGACGAGCAGGCGCTGAGCAGCAGGGTCAGGAGCAGCGGCAGGGCGCGCATGGCGGGATCCTCGCGGGTCGGCGCGTCAGGGCGGAACGCGGGCGCGACAGTGTAGCGGGGAGCCCGACGCCGTCCATGCGACGCGGGGCCGGCTGTTGCGGGGCGCTCGGCTTGTTTCACCCGATCCGATCCCTAGAATCCACGCATCCGATCGGTGCCGGGCGGTACTTGCGCCGATCGATGCCACACGGCGGACCCGCCGGGCGAGACCCGTCGGGCAGGGAGGGAACATGCAGAGAGTCGAGAAGGTCCTGCTTCTCGTACTGCTCGGGGCGGCCATGGTCTTGATGGCGCTCGTGAGCTTCACCAACGAGAGCCAGGCCGACCGCGGCGGGCGGGACGACGGCGCCGGCGCGGCTGCCCGCGTCCCGGGCGCCCCCGAGCCCGGCAAGACCGGCCGATCGGAGAAGCGCGACCTCGCGGACCTCCTCAAGGAGGGGTTCCAGGACGGGCCGGATCCGGTTGCGGAGGGAGACGGAACCGGAGACGGAACCGGAGACGGAACCGGAACCGGAACCGGAACCGGATCCGATACCGGAACCGGAACCGGAACCGGAACCGGAACCGGAACCGGAACCGGAACCGGAACCGGAACCGGAACCGGAACCGATACCGATACCGATACCGGGGCCGGGACCGTGGGCGGGGCCGGGGCCGGGGGTGGGGCGGCGATGCCCGAGGTGCCTCCGGTGTCTGGGGCAGCGCCGAGCCTGCACTACGCGGTGCTGGCGTTCGAGCGGCAGGGTCTGTGGACCTACACGGTCCAGGAGAAGGACAACCTGTCGTCGATCTGCGAGCGGCTGGTCGGCTCGGGCAGCCCGCGGATGCGCTCCGAGATCCTGGCCGGGTTCAACGAGGGCCTCGACGCCGACCGCATCTTCCCCGGCATGAAGATCCGCTTCCCCGAGTCGCTGCTGCTGCCCGAGGTGCTCGAGGCCTCGCGGCAGGGCACGGGGACGAGCGTCGTCACGGCGATCGCGCCGGTGGAGGTGTCCGAGGCCTCGACCGAGCGCCTGTCGGTGCCCGGGATCCAGGTGCCGAATGCGGCCCCGGCCATCCAGGCGCCGGCCCCGCGGCCCGAGGCCTCGGCGGCCGAGGCCCCGCGCTCGCCCGAGGCCGGGGCCCCGGCCGTGCTGCGCTACCGCGTGCGCAAGGGCGACACCTACTGGGGCCTCGCCAAGGCCCATGTGGCCAAGGCCGAGCAGGCCGGGGCTCTGGACGTGCGGCGGATCGCGGCTCCTCAATCCCGAGGTCGACCCCTCCACCTGAACGAGGACGCTGCTGCTGCCGGCCCGTTGAGCGGCCGTTCGCGCGCGGGCCTCGGCCTCACTTGAGCCTGAGGGCCTTGGAGCCGCCGGAGGTTCGTGCGCCGGATGCCGATCCGGCGCGCGGTCCGCGACACGTTCCAGTGCTCCTCCTCGAGCTTGCGGCGCAGGAACTCGCGCTCCACGGACTCCCGGAAGTCCTTGATGGAGTCGATGCCGAAGAAGCCGCCGGCGCCGCCCTCGCCGGCCTCGCCCCGGCTGCCCGACAGGAGCGGCTCGAGGTCCTCGCGGCCGACCTCGTCCCCGTCGCCGAGCACGGCCGCGGCCTGGATGACGCTGGCGAGCTGACGCACGTTGCCGGGCCAGGGCAGCGTGGCGAGCCAGTCCCCGGCCTCCTTGGCCAGGCGGGCCCGGCGCCCGCCCCGGGCAGCGGCCCGCTCGAGGAAGTGACCGGCCAGGAGCGGGACGTCCTCGGCCCGCTCGCGCAGCGGGGGGACCCGCAGCTCGACGCCGGCGAGGCGGTAGTAGAGGTCCTCGCGGAACCTCCCCTCGGCGATCTCGGCGGCGAGGTCCTTGTTGGTCGCCGCGACGAAGCGGCAGCGCACCGGCTCGGTCCGACTCGAGCCGACCGGCCGGACCTCCCGCTCCTGCAGGACGCGCAGCAGGCGGGCCTGGAGCGGGGCCGGCATCTCGCCGATCTCGTCGAGGAACAGGGTCCCCTCGCCGGCCTCGAGGAACAGCCCCGCCCGGGCCCGGTCGGCCCCGGTGAAGGCGCCCTTCTCGTGCCCGAAGAACTCGGACTCGATCAGGGTCTCGGGCACGGCCGCGCAGTTGGCGGCGACGAAGGGCTTGCCGTAGCGGCTCGAGCGCAGGTGGAGCTGGCGCGCGACCAGCTCCTTGCCGGTGCCGTTCTCCCCGGTCACGAGGATCGGGAGCTCGGCGTCGGCGAGGCGCTCGATCTCGTCGCGCAGGGCCTCGATGGCCGGGGAGCGGCCGAGGATCTCGGCCCCGCCGAGGGCCTGCGCGCGCAGGTTGCGGTTCTCGGCCCTGAGCCCGCGCTCCTCGAGCGTCAGGCGTACAGTCGTCAGCAGGCGGTCGAGCCCGATCGGCTTCTCGAGGTAGTCCCGCGCGCCCTTCTTCATGGCCTGGACGGCCCGGTCGACCCTGCTCTCGGCCGTGATCACGACGACGCTGGCCCCGGGCAGGTCGGCGGCGACGCCGTCCAGGAGGTCCATGCCGCTGCCGTCGGGCAGGCCGAGGTCGAGCAGGACGAGGTCGGGCCGGAAGCCGGGCAGGGCGGCCCTGGCCTCGCGCAGGGTCGAGGCGCCCTGGCACGCGAAGCCGGCCGACTCGAGGATGCCGACGAAGCCTTCCCTGATGTCGGGCTCGTCCTCGACGACGAGGATTCGGGCGCGTTCGAGGGTCATGCCGGGAGGATAGGCGCCCCCTGGCGCCGATGGCGAGGGCCGGTCCCGAACGTCTCCGCGGGACCCGTCAGGGTCGGCCCGTACGACCCGGCCCCGGGCCGCTCCACGGGGTAGTCTTGGGCGACGTCCGTGCCCGCGAGGAGCTCGGATCGCCCGGCTTGACGCCAACCGACCCAGGCCTAGACTCTGGGGCCTCAATGCCCCAACCCCGGGCGCCTGAGAGGCTTGGCATCACGCCCCGATCCGGCCGACCTTGGCAGGCGCGCAGCGTCGCCCCGCGATGAACTCCCCTACGCCTGTGGTGTAGGGTTGTCATGCGCCCCTTGTCACGAGCCCCGATCCAGTCTCCAGCAGGTCCAGGACCTGACACGCAGATACGACTCCCCTAGGAGGCCTCCTTCCATGGTCATCGGTATCGGTCGAAGCATCTTCGCCATCTCGGCTGTGGCCGCCCTGGGTCTGGGCGGTCTTCGAGCCCAGGACGTCAAGGAGACCTTCCAGGAGGCCAAGCGGCTCCTGTGGGCCAACGAGGACGAGAAGGCCCTCGAGAAGCTGCGTGAGGTCCTGGCGGCCAATCCCGGCCACGAGGAGGCCTACCAGCTGTGGAAGGAGACCGACGCCCGCCTGTGGCGCTACCTCCTGGCCAAGGGCGGCGACTACCAGAAGATCGCCGACTACCTCCTGTCGCTGTCCACGGTCGAGCGCAAGCAGCGCATCCACGACGCCGACGCGATCCGCGGCCTCGTCGCGAAGGCCCTCGGTGGTGACACCGGCGTTCGCCAGACCGCGGCGCTCGAGCTGGCCGCCAACCACGGCGAGTTCGCGGTCCCGTACCTCGTCGATGCCCTCGGCAACGCCGACGAGGACGAGGGGCAGACCCGCGCGATCGTGGCCCTCGAGCGCATCGGCACGGTCGGCACGCTGGCCCTGCTCCCGCTGCTCAGGAGCGACAACAAGACCCTGCGCATGAACGCGGCCCTCGGCCTGCGCTACCTGCGCGACAACCGCTCGCTGCCGTGGCTCCAGCGCGTCGCCGAGCAGGACGAGGACGCCGGCGTCCGCGCCATCGCCAAGAAGGCCGTGGCCGAGATCGGCGGGGACACGGTGCCCAACAGCCACGACCTGTTCGTCAGCCAGTCGCACCGGTTCCTGGCCGGCGACCCGCTGCTCGTCCGCGACAAGGACGCCTCCGAGGTCGTCTGGGACCTGGTCGACGGCAAGCTCGTGCCCCGCGAGGTGCCGCACCAGCTGTTCGCGCTCGAGCAGTCCAAGAACTGCGCCTACGGCGCCCTGGCCGTCGAGCCCGGGAGCCAGGAGGGCCTCGTCGCCCTGACCCGCGCCTACGTCGCGGAGCAGACGGTCATCGAGGGCGTGCTCGCCACCAACCCCGAGGACGAGGCCATGCAGAAGGTCAAGCCCTCGGTCGACGAGCTCGGCATCACGGTCCTGGCCGCCGGCCCCGAGGTCGTGCGCGTCGCCGTCCAGCGCAGCATCGACGAGGGCATGATCCCCTCGGCCGTCTCGGGCCTCCACACCCTGGCCCGCCTCGAGGACCCGCGCGGCCTCGCCGGCTCCCCGCTGCTCGCCTCGCTCGGCAGCAACGACAAGCGCCTGGCCTACGCCTCGGCCCTGTCGCTCGCCGGCATGAACGCCCCGCTCGAGCAGGGCACCCGCGAGATGATCGTCAAGGTCCTCGCCGACGCCGTGCAGGAGCAGGCCATCAAGAACATCTCCGTGCTGTCGCCGCGCGCCGAGCTGCGCGAGGCCTTCGGCTCGATGAAGGGCGGCTTCTGGGTCGACGCCTCGACCGAGGCCCTGCCCGGCATGGTCCGGCTGGCCGAGACCCCCTCGGACGTCGTCGTCATCGACGAGAACATCAAGGGCAAGCACCCGCTCGAGGTCATCAAGTTCGCCCGCAGGACCTGCCCCGGCGCCAAGATCCTGCTGATCGCCAACAGCGAGGAGAGCGCGGCCAGCTTCGGTGACAAGGTCGACGGCGTCATGCTCGAGGTCGCCGACGCGACCGCCCTGCGCGGCAAGGTCGACGAGCTCCTGGCCGACGCCGACCTCGGCCCCAACCGCCGCTTCGCGACCCAGATCGCGGAGGCCTCGGCCCGCGCCATGGCCTCGCTGGACGCCTCGGTCTACGACCTGGCCCCGGCGACCGGCCCTGGCCACGACCGCCTCGCGCGGGTCGTCGGCCTGTTCTCGCTCAAGGCCCTGGCCCACGGCGGCGGCGCCGAGGCGCTCGACGACGTCGCCAAGGTCCTGGCCGAGAACAAGGGCAACGAGGAGGTCGCGGTGGCGGCCTGCGAGGCCCTGGGCCGGATCATGGCCCGGACCGCGACCGCCGACGCCAGCGTCTGCGGCGCCCTGGCGACCCTGGCCGCCGACAGGGGCGCCAGCGTCGCGGTCCGCTCGGCCGCCGTGGCGGCCCTCGGTCGGGCCCCGCTGTCCGTCGCCGAGCGCGCGAAGCTCCTCGAGGGCCTCCGCGTCGACCCGGGCAAGGGCGAGGCCGGCGGCAGCGACGACATGTAGGCAGGAGCGCCGCCCTCGGGCGGCGACGAGCCCCGAACGACGGGCGCCCGAGGACCTGGTCCCGGGCGCCCGTCGCCGTACCGGGGCTTCCACCCGGCCCGGATCCCGCGTCCAATGGGCCGTCCCCTCCGCGGGCCGAAGCGACAACCAACGCGTATCCGGCGGTCCCGCCCCCCGAGCTCCCACCCGAGGAACCCAGATGCAGCTCCGTGCCCTCGCGCCCCTGTTCGTCGCCCTCGCCCTCCTGGCCCCCCGGGCCCAGGCCCAGACGACCCTCGAGGTCTACCTGACGGCCAAGATCGAGAAGCTGGCCACGCCGCCGTCCTGCGCGCCCAAGGCCACCCACAAGGCCGCCTGCAGCGACGTCAACCTCGTCGCCGGCGCCGGCGTCGACCTCAGCAAGGTCGAGGGCCAGACGGTCGACCTCGTGGCCAAGCCGGTCGTGGCGACCTGCGTCGTGCTCGAGGTCACCAAGGTCTCGTCGGCGACCTACTGGCACCGGATCACGGCCCAGACCGGCAACTTCAAGCTCGGCGACACGGTCCGCTTCGAGTCGCGCCTGCCGCTGATCTCGGTCTCGCCGTGGATCATCTCGGCCGGCAAGTTCTTCTTCCCGGCCGGGACCTACGGGACCCTGCTGCTCGACCCGCTGACGCTGGTCTACGTCAACAACTACGTGCCCCTGTTCGGGGTCCTGCGCCTCGACGTCAAGATCCCCGTCGACACCAACCTCATCGGCGTGACGATCTACTCCCAGGGCGCCTGGGTCGGCCTCGACTCCCAGTCCAACCCGACCGGCCAGCTGCTCAACGTCGACTGCTTCCAGATCAAGTCGAACCAGTGACCCGCCGCTCCGCGCCGCGGCCCCGGTAGCGCTTGACTGGGGCCCGGCGGCGGCCGAGCCTGTCGGGCCATGGCGGGGCTCGATTGGGCGGTCGTGGCCGCCTACCTGCTGCTCGTGGCCGCGATCGGCCTGTGGAACGCGCGCGGGCAGGACGACACCGAGGACTACTTCCTCGGCGGCCACCGGATCCCGTGGTGGGTCGCCGGCGTCTCGATCCTCGCGACCGAGACCAGCGCGCTGACCTTCCTCGGCGCCCCGACCCAGAGCCTGCGCGCCGACTGGACCTACGCCCAGCTGCTGTTCGGCTCGATCCTCGGCCGCCTGCTCGTGGCCGCGCTCCTGATCGGCGTCTACTACCGGGCCCGGGTCTTCACGGTCTACAGCTACCTCGGCCAGCGCTTCGGCCCGGGGACGCGGCGCGCATCGGTCGGGCTGTTCTTCGTCGGCCGCTGCCTCGGCTCGGGCGTCCGGCTCTACGGCGCGGCCCTGGCCCTCGTCGTGCTCCTGCCCGAGCTCGACCGCTGGGCCCCGGGCTGGGGCTTCGAGCTCGCCATCGCCCTCGTCGGCCTCGTGGCCCTGCTGTACACGACGACCGGCGGCCTGCGCTCGGTCGTGTGGACCGACACCGTCCAGGGCCTCCTGCTGTTCGTCGGCGGGGGCCTGGCCCTGGTCTGGCTCATCGACGCCTGCGGGGGACCCGGCGAGGCCCTGGCCGGGCTCCTCGACGGGCGCACGGCCGCCGGCACGGCCAAGCTCAGGCTCCTCCACAGCGGCTTCGAGCACGGCCCCGGCGGCGCGCTGACGTTCCGCTTCGACGAGGCCTACACCCTCGTCGGCGGCGTCATCGGGGCCTGCTTCCTGACGATGTCGACCCACGGCACCGACCAGGACATGATCCAGCGCGCCCTGGCCTGCAAGGACGCCGCCGGCGGCCGCAAGAGCCTGTGGCTCAGCGCGGTCCTGGCCTTCCCGATCGTGTTCCTGTTCCTCTCCATCGGCTCGCTCCTGTGGCTGAAGCTCGGCGGCGACGCCGCCGTCGATGCCCAGGCCCTCGCGCTGTCGCAGCGCATCGGCAAGACCGAGGCCAGCTACGACCTCGTGTTCCCGGCCTGGGTCCTGGCCTCGCTGCCGTCCCCGGCCAAGGGCCTCGTGTTCTGCGGCCTGTTCGCGGCCGCGATGTCGAGCCTCGACTCGGCGATCTCGGCCCTGTCGACGACCTTCGTCAAGAACGTCTGGCAGCCCTGGCTCAGGCCCGGCCGGCCCGAGCGCGAGTACCTGCGCGCCGCGCGCTGGGCCTCCCTGGGCTTCGGCCTGCTGTTGATCGCGATCGCCGTCTTCGTCTGGCACGCCGAGCCGGTCGCCGGCCGCGGGCAGGGCTTCGGCGTGCTCAAGCTCGGCCTCGAGGTGCTGTCGTGGATCTTCCCGCCGCTGCTCGGGATCTTCCTCCTCGGGGCCCTGACCCGGCGCGGCAGCGACGCCGGCAACCTCCTGGCGCTGGCGCTCGGCATCGGCGTCCTGCTCGTGCCGGGCAAGCCGTTCGCGTGGATCTGGAACCCGCTGGTCGGCTGCGGGCTGACCTTCGGCATCGCGGTCCTGTTCCCGGGCCGGCCCGCGGAGGCGGACGCGTGAGCCGGGGTGGGGGCGCGCGGCTCCTGATCGGCGTCGACGGCACCGAGGTCGACGCCGGCACCGCGGCCCTGCTGCGCGAGACCGGCTGTCGCGGCGTCGTGCTGTTCGCCCGCAACCTCGTCGACGCGGCGCAGGCGCGGCGGCTGATCGCCGACCTGCGCGCGGCCGCGCCCGGCCCCCTGCTCGTCTGCGTCGACCAGGAGGGCGGCCGCGTCGTGCGCCTGGCGCGCGGCGTGACCGTGTTCCCCGGCAACCTCGCGCTGGGCGCCTGCGACGACGAGGCCCTGGCCGAGGCCCAGGGACAGGTCCAGGGCGCCGAGCTGGCCGCGCTCGGCGTCGACCTCAACCTCGCCCCGGTCGTCGACCTCCTGCTGCCGCCGGGCAACGCCGCGATCGGCACGCGCAGCCTCGGCGCCGACCCGGCCCGCGTCGCGGCGCTGGCCGCGGCTCTGGTCCGCGGCCAGCGCGCGGCCGGCGTCGGCTCCTGCCTCAAGCACTTCCCCGGCCTCGGGGCGGCCGAGGTCGACCCCCACGTCACGGTCTCGCGCGCCGCGCTGCCGGAGGCCGGCTGGGAGCCGCACCTCGCGCCGTACGTGCACTGCCTGCGCGACGCCCGCGGGCTCGCCGTCATGAGCACGCACCTCGTCGCCGAGGCCTATGACCGCGAGCACCTCGCGACCTTCGCGCCGGCCGTGCTGCGCAGGCTCCTGCGCGGCCGGCTCGGCTTCGACGGCCTGCTCGTCAGCGATGACCTGTGCATGGGCGCGGTCCCGCCCGGGGACCTCGCGCGGGCGGCCGTCGCCGCGGCCACGGCCGGCCACGACCTCGTCGCCGTCTGCCACGGGCCCGAGGGCCAGCGGGCGGCCGCGTCGGCCCTCGGGCGCGCCCTGGCCGAGGGTCGCCTCGAGGAAGGCGAGCACGCGCGGGCGCTCGAGCGCTGCGACGACCTCCAGCGGCTGGCCCCGGGCCGCGTCCCGGAACGGGACGGCGCGGCCCTCGCGCGCACGATCGCGCGTCGGGCCATGCACCGCTTCGGCGACGCGCGCGGGCTCCTGCCGCTGCCTCCGGACGCGCGCGTGCTCGTCGTGCACGGCGGGGCCGGGGTCCGTTCGGTCGTCGCCGAGGCCCCGCGCGCGGCCGGCGTCGCGGACGGCGAGGCGCGGCTGCGCGCCCTGTTCGCGGCCTGGCCGGCGGTCGGGTCGGCAAGGCTCGACGAGGACCCGTCGCAGGCCGCGATCGAGCGCCTCGTCGCGCGGGCCGAGGGCTTCGACCGCGTCGTCTGGCTCGCGCGCGAGCTCAGGGGGCGCGCGGGTTTGCGCTTCCTTCTGGCCAGGGCCTGCCATAGGCTTGCCGACCGTCTGGTCCTGGTCCACCTCCGCGACCCCTTCGACCAGGCCCTCGTCGACACGGGGGTCACGTCGATCGCGAGCTTCGGCGAGGTCGAGTGCCAGCTCGAAGCCACGGTGGAGGTCCTGGGGGGGGACCTCGAACCTCGAGGCAGGCTGCCTGCACCGATCCGACCATGAAAGCAACCCTGGCGCTCGTCGTCCTCTCGCTCCTCACGTCCTGCGGCTTCCTGCCCCAGCGGTCCGGCGACATCGACCGCGCCGTCTGGGTCACGCGCTGGGACTTCAAGACCGAGGCCGACGTCCGCGACATCGTGCGCAACTGCGCCCGCGCGGGCTTCGACACGGTCTTCTTCCAGGTCCGCGGCCAGGGCACGGTGCTCTACGCCAGCGACTACGAGCCCTGGTGCCAGGAGTACGGGTTCCGCTACCCCGGCTTCGACCCGCTGCAGGCCGCCTGCGACGAGGGGCGCCGGCAGGGCGTCGCGGTCCACGCCTGGGTCAACGTGCTCGCGGCCTGGAAGGGCGACACCGCCCCGCCGATCCAGAACCACCTCTACCGCACGCGGCCGCAGTGGTTCCTGTACGACCAGACCGGCCAGCGCCAGCCGCTCAACGACGGCTACGTGTTCCTCAACCCCTGCCTGCCCGAGGTCCGGGCCTACCTGGCCGGGATCTGCCGGGAGATCGCCCACGGCTACGCCGTGCAGGGCATCCACCTCGACTACATGCGCTTCCCCGACCAGGCCGAGGGCGGGCCCGACTACCCGCGCGATGAGCGCACGGTCGCCCTCTACAAGAAGGCCACCGGGCTCGAGCCGGCCGAGGACCTGGGGCGCTGGAACGAGTGGAAGACCGCGCAGGTCACGCGCCTGCTCGACGACATCGACGCGGCCGTGCGCGGCGGCAGCCAGCGCTGCCTCGTCTCGGCCGCCGTGTTCCCGATCCGCAAGGCCGCCTCGGTCCACCAGGACCGGCCCCGCTGGGTCGAGGGGCGCAAGGTCGCGGCCGTGTTCCCGATGCTCTACAACGACAGCGACCAGCAGTTCCGGGCCGACCTCGACGAGGTCGCGGAGGTCACCGACCGCAGCAAGGTGTTCCCCGCGATCGGGGTCTACAAGCACGCCCGGGTCGAGCAGACCCTGGGCCAGATGGACTCGGTCGCGGCCCACGGCTTCCCCGGCTGCGGGCTCTACGCCTACTCGTCGTTCTTCCGCACGCGCAACGCCGACGAGCCGATCGAGGCCCAGGACCCGGACATCCGCGGCCAGCGCCGCGAGGCCCTGATCTCGCGGCCGAGGATGAAGTAGGCAGGGCTCGGGGGGCGGGCTAGGCTTCCGGTCCGCGCCGGCGGCCGGAGGCGGACGGGGTCGGTCGGAGCGGCGCTTCGACCCCATACCCGTGAGGACCTCCCGATGAACGCCACCCCCTCGGGCGCCGTCCGTGCCGGCGCGCTTCTCCTCGTCCCCGCCCTGCTGCTGCTGTTCCAGGGCGGCGCCGCGACGCTCGAGCGCAAGGCCCCGGCCGGGCTCGCCGACATCGAGGCCGCCGTCGCCAAGGCCTACGAGGCCCACAAGGACGACCAGGGCGGCAAGAACGCCGACTACATCCCGTACCTGGCCGAGGTCCCGTCCGAGCTGTTCGCCGTCGTCGTCGTGACCGTCGACGGCAAGGTCGTGGCCAAGGGCGACGCCGACTACGGCTTCTCGATCCAGAGCGTGTCCAAGCCGTTCACGGCCGCGCTGGTCATGCAGGAGTCGGGGGCCGACACGATCAGGACCAAGATCGGCGTCGAGCCGACCGGGCAGCCGTTCAACTCGGTCCTGGCGATCGAGACGCTCGAGGCCCGCTCGGTCAACCCGATGGTCAACGCCGGTGCCATGGCCGCCGTCAGCCTCGTCAAGGCCGAGGGCGTCCAGCAGCGCTACACCAGGATCTTCGACTGGTACGGCCGCTTCGCCGGCGAGCCGCTCGAGCTCAACGAGGAGGTCTGCCGGTCCGAGATGGCGACGAACCAGCGCAACCAGGGCATCGCGGCCCTGCTCAAGGCCTACGGCCGGCTCTACGCCGACATCGACGAGACCGTCACGGTCTACACCCAGCAGTGCTCGATCAACGTCACGGCCCGGCAGCTCGCCGTCATGGGCGCGACCCTGGCCAACGGCGGCGTCAACCCGGTGACCAAGCAGCGGGTCCTCGACGGCAAGCTCGTGCCCAAGCTGCTCGCCGTCATGATGATGGCCGGCTTCTACGACGAGGCGGGGGAGTGGGCCTGGACGGCCGGGGTCCCGGCCAAGACCGGCGTCGGCGGGGGCATCGTCGCCGTCGTCCCGGGCCGCATGGCGATCGTCGGCTTCTCGCCCCGGCTCAACCAGGCCGGCAACAGCGTGCGGGCGGCCAAGGCGATCGGCACGATCGTCGAGGAGCTGGGCCTCAACCTGTTCGGGAGGGGCCGGTGAGCGCGGCCCGCGCCGCCGGCGCCCTGGCGCTGGCGCTCGGCGCCGTCCTCGTCCCCGCGACCCTGCAAGCCCAGACCGGTACCGCCGCCGAGGGCCAGGGCGTGCGCGCCCCCCGCGACCTCGAGGCCGAGCTCGACCGGCTCCGCGCCCGGGTCACCGAGCTCGAGGCCCGGGGCGGGGCCGACACCGCCGAGGCCGCCGACTACCGCCGGCTGCTCGAGGCCCGGCAGGACCGCGTCCAGGGCGAGCGCAGCCCGATCGAGGACCGCGGCAACCTCGACGACCGGCAGTGGCCGGCGGCCCGGCCCGACGACCGGACCCTGGACCCCGAGTACCGCGGGTTCATCCCGGTGCCCAACACCCAGGCGATGATCCGGTTCAACTTCAAGCCGCGCCTCGACGCGACGATCGACAACCGCAACACCGGCAACCGCTACCGCTTCGTGCCCGGCAGGTTCCCGCTCGAGGGCTCGCCCGGCTACGGCGGCGGGGAGCAGTTCAACCTCAACGGCAACGGCACGCAGTTCAGCATCGACGTGCGCGCCCCGGACGCGCCGGGCAACTTCCGCTTCTACTACCAGAACGACTTCTTCGGCTCGGACGCGGCCGACATGCGGTTCCGGTTGCAGCACGCCTACGGCCAGTACTACAACATCGTCGCCGGGTTCACCTACAGCGTGTTCGAGGACCCCGACGCCTGGCCCGACACGGTCGACTACGAGGGGCCCAACTCGGTCATCTTCGCCCGCCGGCCGGTGATCCACTACATCGTGCCCTTCGACGACGCGTGGAACGCGACCTTCGGGCTCGAGAAGCCCGACCTCTACCTCGACACGAGCTTCGACCCGACGGCCTTCCTCGTGACCAAGGCCCCCGACGTCGGCGCCAACCTGCGCTGGGAGGAGGAGGGCGTCGGCCACATGCAGCTCAGCGGCATCCTGCGCAGCCTCGGGGCCAAGGGCCAGGTCGTCGGCGAGCAGGACGAGCTGTGCTGGGGCCTCAACCTCTCGGCCGGCCTGCACGTCGACGAGCAGAACTTCGTCGTCGGCCTCGTCGTCGCCGGGGAGGGCATCGCCGGCATGGGCAACGACACGAGCTTCTGGGCCAGCGACGGGGCGTTCAGCGCGTCGGGCGGGCTCGAGGCCATGCCCTACTACAGCGGGCTCCTGGCCTTCACCCACAACTGGTGCGAGGCCTGGCGCTCGACGGCGGTCTACGGCCACGCCCAGCTCGACAACGCCTCGGGCCAGGCGGCGGACTTCTTCCACGTCAGCCGGTACGCCAGCCTCAACCTCGTCCACCAGGTCGGCCCGCGGCTCAGCGTCGGGGCCGAGCTCCTCTACGGCGCCCGGGAGGCCAAGGGCGGGGCCGAGAGCGACGTCATCCGGTTCCAGCTCAGCCTGGTCTACTCCCTGTTCTGAGCGCCCCGGGGGGACCGGCCGCCGACTTGCCTCGGCGGCCGGCCGTGGCAAGCTGTTCCCCCTGCTCCGCGCCTCGGCGCGGGGCGTGTGGAAGCGGATCGGGGCTGGTGTCTCGCCTGGTCTTCAAAACCAGTGGTCGGCGACCCGAGTCGTCGACGGTGGGTTCGATTCCCATGCGCTTCCGCCAGCGCCTCCGACCAGGGGTGGGACCGGTTTTCGTCCCACCCCCGCGTCCCTCACCCCCGGCCGGAACGCTCGTCCCCAGGATCCCATGACCGGGCTCCGCCGGGCGATTCCATGGACCGACCCAAGCCGAAGGAGGCCGGCATGAAGTCCACGTGGTTGATCCTGCCCCTGCTCCTCGTGGCCTGGAGCCAGCAGACCCAGGAGCCTCGGACCGTCAAGGAGGTCCGGTTCGAGAACGACAAGGGCAGCCTGTTCATCGGCGCGGGCGAGGACGGCTACCCCGTCATCCGGCTCGAGCGCAAGGGCGGCGGCGAGCTCAGGATCGGCGTCGACGACGAGGCGGCGTACATCAGGGGCACGATGGGGGACAAGAAGCCCTTCTTCCGGATGCTCTCGAGCCAGACCGGATCGGCGCGGATCGACCTCGGTGACCAGAGAGGCCCTCTCGTCACGATGCAGGCCAGAGGCACCGGGGACGATCGGCAGGGCTTCCTGGGTGTGGCGGGGCGTCGCAAGTCATCGGTCGAGCTCGGGTTCAAGTCCGACGCTCTCCTCCCCGCCCTGATCGCACGGGGGGAAGACGGCAAGCCGAGGGCATATCTCGGGGTCATCGGCGCGGACGCAGGGGCGTTACGCCTCTACAGCAGGGAAGGCAACCCGATGGCGTCGATCGAAGCGGCGGCCGACGGGGTCCGGCAGCTGAGCTTGAACTATGTGCCAACGGAAAGCCGGCCTTCAGGTACCAGGTCTCCGACGACGGCATCAAGCAGGGGATCTTCGACCAGGCGGGTGTGCCGAGGGTCGTGCTGGCCATGGACAAGGAAGGGGTACCTTCCGTCAAGCTCGCCGCCAAGGACGGCGAGGGCATCATCGAGCTCGGTGCCGACCCGAAGGAGGGCAAGGGTGAAGGTCGACGCTAGCGCCCTCCTGCTCTTCCTGGCCCTCGCTCCGCCGGAGCCACGGACCCGTCAGGACGTGGGGTCGATCGAGATCCCCTGTGAGCACGGCCTGATCAGGGTCGGCTACGAGGCCGGCACCGGAGCCTGCCTGGCGGTCGTCGGGGAACACGGCCTCGGCCTGGTCGTGAAGCTCGAGGAGGAGGCAGTGTTGGTCAAGGTCAAGGCTCCGCAGGACGAGGCAAGCTTCTTCCTCGACGGGGACATCGCCGGAGCCAAGGCCCGGTCGGGACACCTCTCGGTGAAGTGCTTCGCCAACAAGGGAGCGGGGCAGCTCTGCATCTGGGACAAGGAGGACATCGCAGTCAGGGTCAATGAGAGAGGGTTCCCGGCGTTGTACCTCAACCACGTCAACCGGTTTCCGATCGTGTTGGGGGTCTCGTTCCCGGGCTCCGGCACGATGCTGGTAGGACCTCAGAAGGCGCCGGCGTTCGGGATGAGCGAGCTGGACAACGCCGCGGTCCTGTTGCTCCACAGTCCTGGAGGAAGGCTGCAGGCGGGCTTCATGAACTATCGCGGTGGCTACGCGAGCGTTGCCAACTCGAAGTCCGACGGGGACCGCAAGCTATTGATGACGGCTCGGCCCGGCTGGGGTGACATCCTTCTCGAGGACGACGAAGGAGAGCGCCCCTTCCGCTGAGGCACGCTCCCCATCCCCTCAGCCCCGCCCCTCCAGCCGGCGGAGGCGGAGTTGGCCGCAGGCCGCGTCGCGGTCGGTGCCGCGGCGGCGGCGGACCGTGACCTTGAGGCCGGCGGCCGCGAGGATCGCGCGGAAGGCCTCGACCCGGTCGGGCGCGGGCGTGGCGAGCGGGAGCGGCGTGCCCTCGACCGGGTTCCAGGGGATCAGGTTGACCGTGGCCTGGATGCCGTCGAGCAGGGCGACGAGGGCCCGGGCGTGGGCCGGGGCGTCGTTCTCGTCGGCCAGCAGCACGACCTCGAAGGTCGGCTCGCGGCCCGTGGCGGCGAACCAGTGCAGGGCCGCCTCGACGAGCTCGCGGGGCGAGGCCGTGGCCGTCGGCACGAGCCTGCGGCGCAGGTCGGCGTCGGCGGCGTGGAGGCTGATCGCGAGGTTGTAGGGGCGGGCGCGGCCGGCGAAGCGGCGCACGCGGTCGGGGTGGCCCGAGGTCGAGATCGTGATCCGCCGCGGCGAGAAGCCCAGGCCCTCGGGCTCGGAGACCATCGCCATGGCCCGCTCGAGGGCCTCGAGGTTGAGCATCGGCTCGCCGAGCCCCATCGCCACGAGGTTGGTCAGCGGGCGCTCGCCGAGCTCCTCACGGGCGAGGAGGAACTGCTCGACGATCTCGGCCGCGGTCAGGTTGCGGCGGACCCCGTCGAGGCCCGAGGCGCAGAACACGCAGGCGACCGGGCAGCCGACCTGGGTCGAGAGGCACAGCGTCGTGCGCTCGCCCTCGGGGATCAGGACCATCTCCACGGTCTCGCCGTCGCGCAGGGCGAGGAGGCACTTGGTCGTCCCGTCGGCCGACCGGCTGCGCTCGACGACCTCTCCGGCCCGGAGCTCGAGCCGCCCGGCCAGGGCCTCGCGCAGCGCCTTGGGCAGGTCCGTGGCCCGGTCCCAGGCGCGCAGCCCACGGCCGAGGACCCAGGTCGCGAGGCTCCGGGCCTGGAACGGCCGGGCCCCGAGCTCGAGGGCCAGGGCCTCGAGGGCCTCGGCGTCGAGGTCCCGGGCCAGGGGTGGCCGGGACCCGCTCAGGCGCTCTCGCGCTCCTCGCCGCCGGTGTAGCGGCCGCGGATCGGGGCGTCCTCGCTGACCTTCTTCTTGCCCAGCGACTCGATGACCGGCTCCTCGTCGCCGAGGACGACGGCCCGCGAGACGTGCACCCGGAGCCGCTCCTTGCGCGAGCGCTCGGGCAGCTGGAAGCGCATGTCGAGGAGCAGCCCCTCGATCAGCGAGCGCAGGGCGCGGACGCCGGTCTCCTGCTCGAGGACCTGGTCGGCCAGCTCCTCGAGGGCCTCCTGCTCGAACACGAGCTCGCAGTCCTCGAGGCGGAAGTACTCCTCGTACTGCTTCACGATCGCGTTCTTGGGCTCCTGCATGACGCGCACGAGATCGTCGCGCTGCAGCGACTTGAGCGTGGCCACGACCGGCAGGCGGCCGACGAACTCGGGGATGAGCCCGAACTCGATCAGGTCGCGCTGGTTGAGGTGGGGGAGCAGGACGTCCCGCTCGTGCTCCTTGGCGGCCGACGACCGGGCGCCCTGGAGCCGCTCGGGGCCCGACCGCGCCTTCTCGACGGCCTTGCCGAGCCTGCCCTGGCCCTTCTCGCCGAAGCCGATGACGGTCCGGCCGAGCCGGCGGGCGATGAACTGCTCGACGCCGGTGAACGTCCCGCCGCAGATGAACAGGATGTTCTCGGTGTTGACCTGGATGTAGTTCTGCTCGGGGTGCTTGCGCCCGCCCTGCGGGGGGACGTTGGCGATCGTGCCCTCGAGGATCTTGAGCAGGGCCTGCTGCACGCCCTCGCCCGACACGTCGCGCGTGATCGAGACGTTCTGGGTCGTGCGGCCGATCTTGTCGACCTCGTCGATGTAGATGATCCCGTGCTGGGCCCGCTCGATGTCGAAGTTGGCCGCCTGGAGCAGCTTGAGCAGGATGTTCTCGACGTCCTCGCCGACGTAGCCGGCCTCGGTCAGCGTCGTGGCGTCGGCGATCGCGAACGGCACGTCGAGGATCCGGGCCAGGGTCTTGGCCAGGAGGGTCTTGCCCGAGCCGGTCGGGCCGACGAGGAGGATGTTGCTCTTCTCGAGCTCGACCTCGGAGGTCGGCTTGGCCCGCGACTGGAGCCGCCGGTAGTGGGAGTAGACCGCGACCGACAGGACCTTCTTGGCGTCGTCCTGCCCGATGACGTACTCGTCGAGGGCCCTCCGGATCTCCTCGGGGATCGGGATGTCCTCCTTGTGGAGGAAGGTCACCGGGGCGACGGCCGGGTTGCGCTTCTCGTCCTCGGCCAGGATCTGGTTGCAGATCTCGACGCACTCGGCGCAGATGTAGATCCCCGGAGGACCGGCGATCAGGGGGCGCTCGAGGTGGTGCCGGGACTTGTCGCAGAAGGTGCAGCGCTCCGCACCCTTCCCTCTGTTCGTGCTCTTGGTCATGGTCCTTTCGGCGGTCCGGCGTGGGCCCGGGCGCCGTCCCTGCCGACCGGAACGGCGCGATCCATGCAAGGATCGGCCATTCTAGCCGCCCGGATCGAGCCCCGAGCCGGCAAATCCGCCTTCCGTGGGACGCCGCACCGCCCTTCACAAGGGCGCGTCGGCCGCGGGGGCGGAGTCGGGAGGATCGGGTGCATCACCCTGCCCGCCCGCGAGGTCCCGGACGCACGGGCCTCACCGGCCCGCGGTCCCCGTCACTCGACGTGCAGGACCTCGTCGACGAGCCCGTAGTCCTTGGCCTCCGCCGCCGACATGAAGTAGTCCCGGTCGGAGTCGAGCATCACGCGCTCGACGTCCTTGCCGGTGTGGCGGGCCAGGATCTCGGTCAGGTAGGTCTTGAGGCGCAGGATCTCGTCGGCCTGGATCTCGATGTCCCGGGCCGTGCCCTGCACGCCGCCCCAGGGCTGGTGGATCATGATCCGGCTGTGGGGCAGCGCGAAGCGCTTGCCCTCGGTCCCGGCCGCCAGCAGGACGGCTCCCATCGAGCTGGCCTGGCCGATGCAGTAGGTCGCGATCGGGCAGGCCACGAACTGCATCGTGTCGTAGATCGCCAGGCCGGCCGTGACCGAGCCGCCGGGCGAATTGATGTACAGGTTGATGTCCTGCGTCTTGTTCTCCTTCTGGAGGAACAGGAGCTGGGCGATGACCGCGTTGGCGACGAAGTCGTCGATCCCGGTGCCGATGAACACGATGCGGTCCTCGAGCAGCCGGCTGTAGATGTCGTAGGCGCGCTCGCCGCGGCCGGTCTTCTCGATGACGTAGGGGATGATGGCGCCCTGGGCCATGGGGGATCGCTCCGCTGTCCGGGGGAATCGGGGAGGTCGGCCCCGGGGGGCCGGTCCGTCACTCGCTATCGGTCATCCTAGCCTTCTGCCTGAGGAAGTCCCTGACCTTGCGGTTCAGGAGGTCGAGCCGGAGCTCGGGCAGCTGGCGGTTCTCCTCGAACCAGTTGCGGACCTGGTCGTAGGTGGCCTGGTTCTCCTCGGCGATCCGCCGGAGCCGGGCCTCGACCTCGCCCTCGGTCACGAAGAGCTTCTCCTTCTTGCCGATCGCGTCGACGAGGAACAGGTTGCGGACGCCGAGGCGGGCCTCCTCCTCGACCTCGGGCCGGGCCTGCTCGACCCGCTGCTCGACCTGGTCCTTGGGCATGCCCTTCTGCTCGAGGTCGTGGCCCATGTGGTGGAGGCGGTGCTTGGTCTCCTCCTGGACGAGGCCCTCGGGCAGCTCGAACGGGTGCTCGGCGAACAGCTTGTCGAGGATCTCCTGCTCGCGCCGGAAGTGCTCGCTGGCCTCCTTCTGCTCGCCGATCCTGGTCCGGAGCTCGGTCCGCATGGCGTCGAGCGTGTCGAACTCGTAGCCCTTGGCCAGCTCGTCGTCGATCGGCGGCGACTGGAAGCGCAGGACCTCGCAGACCTTGATCGAGAGCTCGCCCTTCTGGCCGCGGGCCGGCTCCTTCTCGAAGTTCTCGGGGTACGTGATCGGGAGCACGGCCTCGGCGCCGGCCTCGAGGCCGACGAGCTTGTGGGTGTACTCCTCGGGGTCGGTCCCGGCGATCGGGACCTTGGTGTGGATCTGGAGGCCCTGCTTCTCGACGAGGACCTCGTCGCCGAGGCGGTAGGCCAGGTCGGCCTTGACGAAGTCGCCCTCCTCGACGACGCCGTCCACGGTCGCGATCTTGCGCCGGTTGTCGGCCAGCTGCTGGAGGGCGTTGTCGACGTCGTCGTCGGTCGGCTCGGTCGGCCGGGCCTCGATCTCGATCGTCGCGACGTCCCCGACCTCGACCTCGGGCCGGACGTCGAGCTCGACCGAGTAGCCGAACTCCTCGTCGGAGGCGAGGGGGGCCTCGCCGACCTCGATCCGCGGCGTGCCGACGACGTCGAGCGTCTGCTCGCGCAGGACCTCGCGGAACGTCTCCTCGACGAGCGACTGCTTGGCGTCGCTCATGAGCTGGGAGCCCAGCTTCTGCTCGAGGACCTTGCGGGGGACCTTGCCCGGCCGGAACCCGCGCATCCGCACGTTCTGGTTGGCCCACTTGTACATCTCGTCGATGTGGGCCTTGATGCGCTCGACCGGAACCTTGACCTGCAGGCGCTTCCGGCACGCGCCGACGTCTTCGACCTGGATGTCCATGCGGCACTCCGTGGATTCGGGCCGGAACATGCTAGGGAGGCGGGGGGGCCAGTCAACCGCGGCCGAGCGGGCGGCGCCGGGCCGGCCGGTGGGCCGGGCCGGCGGCCCGGCTCACTCGAGGCCGTAGAGCTTGCGCAGGGCCGTGCTCTTGTCGAACAGGGCCTCGAGCTCGGGCACCTCGCGGCGGAAGCGGGCCAGCTCCTTGGGCGTCGGCTCGGCCTTCTCGAGCCAGCGGGCGCAGCCGGTGGCGTTGCCCTTGAGGGCCTCGATCCGCGCCGCGGCGAAGTACAGGTTGGGGTCGACCCGGCCGCGGGACGACAGCGTGATGGCCTCCTTGTAGTCGCGCAGGGCGTCGTTCCAGTGGCCGAAGGCCTCGTGGGCCCGGCCGCGCTGGACGTAGGCATAGGCGACGCGGCGGTTCTTGCGCACGAACTGGTTGAGGCGGTCGAGGACCTTGCGCGTGCCGTCGTCCTGGCCGAGGTGCTCCATGGCCAGGGCGGCCTCGAATTGCACCTCGGGGTAGGGGTTCTCGAGCAGGCGGTCGAGGGCGTCGAGCAGCGGCTGGCCGCCCTGGTCCTTGCCGGCCTGGGCCGGCAGGCGCCGGACCAGCGCGAGGACGTCGACGAGCCGGTCCCGGGACAGGACCGAGCCCTTGTCGACGAGGTCGACGAGGACCTTGAAGAACAGGGCCGGGTCGCCGGCGAAGCCGCGCTCGCCGGGCACGGCCTGCAGCCGGGCGAGGAGCACGGCGAGGCGCTCGAGCTCGGCCGGCCCGCCCTTGGCCGCGGCCTGGTGCAGGACCGCGAGGTCCTTGACCGTCGCGATGCGGCACAGGGCCTCGAACGCGGCGTCGCGCTGGGCGGCCTCGGGGCGCTCGAGGAACGGCACGAGGAAGCTGCCCAGCTCCGCGCGCCCGTAGCGCCCGATCGAGCGCAGCACGATCGGCAGCTCGGCCGGCGGCATCTCGCGCAGCATGCGCTGCAGCGTGTCGTCGAGGCCGGCGTGGACGAAGCCGGTCAGCAGGAACAGGGCCCGCCCGCGGACCTCGGGGTCCTCGTGGCCGAGCAGGCCGCGCAGCTCCTTCTGGAGCGGGGCCACGTCGAGCCGCTCGAGGATCCGCACGCAGGCGTCCGCGATGCGGCGCTGGGGCCGGTCGCGGCGGACCGGGACGAGCTTCTCGACGAGGACCAGGGCGACGTCGGGGTCGAGGGCGGCGATCTCGTCGAAGCGCTTGTCGAGGTACTCCTTGTTCTTGTCGGAGTACTCGAGGGCGAGGTCGGCCAGGTACGGCTCGAGCGCCTTGGCCAGGCGCTTGCCGTCGGCCGCCAGCCGCTCGGCGACCCGCTTGCGCAGCGCCGTCCAGCCGTCGTCCGGCTCGGCCGCCGGCTTGGTGTCCGGCGCCTGCTCCCCGGCCTGGAGCCCGGGCAGCGACAGCAGGGTGGCGAGCAGGGTGGCGAGCATGCGAGCCTCCTACGATCGCTTGAGGCTCTGGGCGCCACAAGGCCTAATACCGGGCCCTCCGCCCGGGGCCGGGCCCGCTCGGCCGGGTCCGCCTCAGAACGGCAGCGTGCGCTGGATGCGCTCGCGCAGGCGGTGGCGGGTGCGGTAGACGAGGTTCCACATGCCCCTGGGATCGGCCAGGACCGGCCGGCGCTGAAGCGGATGCCCTACGAAGTCGTCGTCGTCGGCGGAGGTCACGCCGGGGTCGAGGCCGCCCTGGCCGCGGCCCGGCTCGGGCTGCGGACCGCGATGGTCACCCTCCGCGCCGACGCCATCGGACGGATGAGCTGCAACCCCGCCATCGGGGGCCTCGCCAAGGGCCAGCTCGTGCGGGAGGTCGACGCCCTCGGCGGGGAGATGGGCCTGGCCGCCGACGCCGCGGGGATCCAGTTCCGGATGCTCAACGCCTCCAAGGGCCCCGCGGTCCGCTCCCCGCGGGCCCAGTGCGACCGGGCCGCCTACAACCGCGGCGTGGCCGCGCGCGTCCTGGCCTGTCCTGGCCTCGACGTCGTCGAGGGCGAGGTCACGGAGCTCTGCGCCGAGCGCGGGCCGGGCCCCGATCCCTGGCACCTGCGCGGCCTCGCGCTGGCCTGCGGCCGCCTCATCGAGGCCGCGGCCGTCGTCCTGACGACCGGCACCTTCCTCGGCGGGGTCCTCCACCGCGGGGCCCGCAGCGAGCCCGGCGGCCGGGCGGGGGAGGCCGGGGCCAGCCGGCTGTCGGCCGAGCTCCGGCGCCTCGGCCTCCGCCTCGGCCGGCACAAGACCGGGACCCCGCCGCGGCTCCGCGCCTCGACGCTCGACCTCGACCGCCTCGTCGCCCAGCCCGGCGACGAGCGACCGACGCCGTTCTCGTTCCGCAGCCCGCCGCTCGTCGTCGAGCAGCGCCCGTGCTGGATCACCCACACGACGCCGGCGACGCACCGGATCGTCGCCGCGAACGCCCACCTGTCGCCGATGCGCACCGGGGCCGTGCAGGGGCCGGGGCCGCGCTACTGCCCGTCGATCGAGGACAAGGTCGCCCGCTTCCGCGACAAGGACGCCCACCAGGTCTTCCTCGAGCCCGAGGGCCGCGACTGCGACGAGGTCTACCCCAACGGCGTGTCGACGAGCCTGCCCGACGAGGTCCAGCTGGCCTTCCTGCGCACGATCCCCGGGCTCGAGGCCTGCGAGGTGCTGCGCCCCGGCTACGCGGTCGAGTACGACCACCTCGCGACCGACCAGCTCCGCGCCGACCTCTCCGTCGCCGGGGTCCGGGGGCTGTGGGCCGCCGGGCAGGTCAACGGCACGTCGGGCTACGAGGAGGCCGCGGCCCAGGGCCTCGTGGCCGGCATCAACGCCGCCCGCGCCGTGCGCGGCGAGGACCCCGTCGTCCTCGACCGCAGCTCGAGCTACATCGGCGTCCTCGTCGACGACCTCTGCCGCGTCAACCCGCGCGAGCCGTACCGGATGTTCACGAGCCGGGCCGAGCACCGGCTGCACCTGCGCCAGGGCAACGCCGACCTCCGCCTGACGCCGCTCGGCGTCGCCCTCGGGCTGCTCGGCCGCGCCGACGGCGCGCGCGTCGAGGCCCGGCGCCGCCGCATCGAGGCCGCCCTGGAGCTGTGCCGGACGCGGCGCCACGAGGGCCGCGAGCTCGAGGCCCTGCTGCGCCGGCCCGGGGCCCGGCTCGCCGACGTCGAGGCGTGCTGCGCCGACCTCGCGGCCCTCGACCTCGACGACGACGACCGCGCCGAGGTCGAGGCCGAGGCCGTGTACGCGCCGTACGTCGCGCGGGCGCGGGTCGAGGGCGAGCGCTTCGCGCGGCTGGCCGCGCACCGGCTGCCGGCGACCTGGGACTACCGGGCCATGGGCTCGCTCAAGGCCGAGGCGCGCGAGGTCCTCGACCGGCGCCGCCCGCGCTCCCTGGCCGAGGCCCGCGACCTGCCGGGCGTGACCCCGGCCGACCTGTCGGTGCTCCTGGTCGAGCTCCGCCGCGTCAGCAGCGCAGCGCGCGCTTGACGAGCTCCTCGAGGCCGGCCTCGGGGGCCGCGCCGCGCGCCCTGCGCACCTTGGCCTCGGCCTCGGCGGCCGGGAACCCGAGCGCGGTCAGCGCCAGGACGGCGTCCTCGAGGCCCTCGTCGGCCGGGTCCGGCGGCGCGGCCGTGGCCCCGCCGAGCTCGACGAGCCACGTGCGCGCCTTGTCGCGGCACTCGAGGCACAGCCGCTGCGCGGTCTTGGGCCCGAGGCCCTTGATCGCGCGCAGGAAGGCGAGGTCCTCGTCGGCCAGGGCCTGGAGGATCCGCTCGGGGCCGTCGGCCGACAGCAGCGACAGGGCCAGCTTGGGGCCGACGCCGCTGATGCCGAGCAACAGGGCGCAGAGCTCGCGCTCCCGGCGCCCGGCGAGGCCGAGCAGGCGCGGCAGGTCGTCCTGCTGCACGGTCAGGACCCAGACCCGGACCGGGTCCTGGCCGAGGCGGTGGGCGGTCCCGAGCGGCGTGCGCAGCCGGTAGCCGACGGCGCGGCCGGCCTCGCCGACGCGGAGGGTCAGGGCCGTCGGTCCGGCCTCGACGACCACGCCCTCGAGGAAGTCGAACAAGCGCCTAGCCCTTCAGGGCCAGGCCGAGGTCGTCGAGCTTGGACTTGATCTCGTTGAGCGAGGTCTGGCCGAAGTTGGGGCAGGCCATGAGCTCGGCCTCGGTCTTCTGGCACAGGTCGCCGATCGTGCGCAGCCGGAACTGCTCGATGACCCGCCGGCTGCGGACCGACAGCTCGAGCGTCGTGATCGGCAGCGAGCGCGGGTCGTTGGGGTCGAACTCCGGGCCGTCCTTGCTGCCGAAGGACTCGCTCTGCAGCTCCTCCCAGGTCATGCCCAGGCGGAGGTTCTTGGAGTGCAGGATCTCCTGGATCTCCAGCAGCGAGGTCTCGCCGAAGTTCTTGTACGAGAGCAGCTCGGCCTCGGTCTTCTGCACGAGGTCGCCGAGGGTGCGGATGCCCATCTTGGCCAGGCAGTTGCGGCTGCGGACCGACAGCTCGAAGTCGGTGACCGGCATGCGCATGATCGCGTTCCGCTTGTCCTCGCGGCGCTCCTGCTCCTCGTCGTAGTGCATGATCATCGAGGCCTGCACGTCGCCGAGGTAGAGCCGGGCCCGCTCGTTCATCGGGTCGAGGTCGAGGGCCCGGGAGTAGCAGCGCTCCGCGTTGCGCCACTCGCCATTGTCCTCGTACAGGATGCCGAGGTTGAGGAGCACCGAGATGTTGGCCGGGCCCTTGCCGCAGTAGTCCTCGTAGAGCTCGAGGGCCTCCTCGTCGCTGCCCTTGAGCTCGAGCAGGCGGGCCAGCCGGAACGTGTTCTCGCGCAGGAACGGCGCGCGCTCGTGGCAGGCGATGTAGGCCTCGGCCGCGGCGTCGATCTCGATCTCGCTCTCGTGCAGGACCCCGCGCAGGAAGTCGAGGACCGGGGAGTCGGCCAGGACGCCGGGGGAGGCCAGGACCTCGCGGATCTTGGCGCCCGTGTCCTTGACGACGGTCACGTTGCCCGTGCTGATCAGGGTGGCCAGGGCGACGGCCTTGGCCTGGCCCTCGTCGGGGGTCTGCGGCGCGGCGACCCGCTGCAGGCCGTCCCGCGCGCGCCCGAGGGCCGACAGCGCCATGGACGTGATCGCGGTGACGCCGGGGGCGGCCGCGTGGGCCTCGAGGGCCCGCAGGGCCTGCTCGTGCTCGCCGAGGATCCACAGGCCCATCCCGCGGGTCGGGCTCGCGTCGTCCTGCTTGGCGAGCCAGCCGCGCAGCTGCTCGTACTGGTCCTCGTCCGAGAACACCAGCTCGCGGATCCTCAGGAGGTGGGACAGGTCGCTCTGACCCTGGTTGAGGAGGTCGGTCGCGGAGGCCTGGGTCTGGGGGGCGGTCTGGGTCTGCTCGCTCATCGGCGGGGTCTCTCGACGGGGACGGTGGATTCCGGATCGAAGCCGGGAGAGTATAGGGACCCGTCCGATTCCGATCAATCTTGGTAACTGGCTGGATGACATGGGCTTGCGACGAACCGAAGCGGTCGTGGCCGACCTCGGGGCGATGGAGTTCACGGAGACCTCGTATCCGGGGGTCTCGGTCCGCTTCCTCGCCAGCGACCGTACCACCGGCTACGCGGCCGTCCTGATCCGCATGGAGCCGGGCAGCTCGTACCCGCGCCACGCGCACACCGGCGGGGAGGAGCTGCTCGTGCTCCGGGGCGGGTACGAGGACGAGGCCGGGCGCTACGCGGCCGGGGAATTCCGCCGGCACCCGCCGGGATCCCGGCACCATCCGCGCGTGCCCGAGGACGGTGAGACCTGCATCCTGTTCGCGATCGCCCGCGAAGGGATCGAGATCCTCGACGAGCCGGAGCACCAGAGCCGATGAGCCCACGCCACCTCGCGATCCAGGAGAGCATCCGCCAGATCCTCGACGCCGTCGGGGAGGACCCCGGCCGGGAGGGCCTGCGCGACACGCCCGACCGCGTCGCGAGCTCGCTCGCGTTCCTGACGAGCGGCTACGACGTCGACCCGATCGAGGTCATCGGCCGCGGGATGTTCGAGGCCGAGTGCGACGAGATGGTCGTCGTCAAGGACATCGAGCTGTACTCGATGTGCGAGCACCACATGCTGCCGTTCTTCGGCAAGGCGCACGTGGCCTACATCCCCGACCGCAAGATCGTCGGCCTGTCCAAGACCGCCCGGCTCGTCGACGCCTTCGCCCGCCGGCTGCAGGTGCAGGAGCGGCTGACCGTGCAGATCGCCGACGCGCTCGAGCAGGTCCTGCAGCCCAAGGGGGTCGGCGTCATCATCGAGGCGGCCCACCTGTGCATGATGATGCGCGGGGTCCAGAAGCAGAACTCGGTCACCGTGACCTCGTCGGTCCGCGGCCGGTTCCGGACCGACGAGCGGACCCGCGCCGAGTTCATGCGCCTCGTCGGGCGCTGAGCCGCCCGGGGCGCGGGCGCCTCAGCGGTCCTCGGCCGCCTTCTGCTCGTAGGCCTCGAGGAACGACATGGCCCCGTCGCGCAGCTTGCGCCGCAGCTGGGCCATGAGGTCGTACTGCTTCCGCCGGGCGTCCTGGGCCTTGCGGTCCGTGCCGAGCTCGGCGTCGAGGGCCTCGATGATGGCGTCGCGGTCGTCGAAGCCCTTGACGAAGGCCGCGACGGCCTCGGGGTCGTGGCCCTTGCGGGCATAGAGGTAGTGGAAGCGGGGGACCAGCAGGTCGTAGACGTCCTCGAGGCCCGGGTCGGCGGCGATCCAGGCCGCGGCCAGGGCCTCGCGCAGAGTCCGGTACTTGCGGTGGGCCAGGGCCGCCTCCTTGATGCGCTGGTAGAGGGCGTCGCGGCGGCGGTCGGCCGGGATCGGCGACCTGAAGTGCTTCGTCCCGAGCACGTTGCGCTCGAAGGGGATCGCGTCGACGTCGGGGACGTCGATCATCCTGCCCGAGTACCAGGCCTCGTACAGGGTCACGCCCGCGTAGACCTTGGCGTCGAGGTCGGCGTAGCCGTGCGCGAAGTACTCGCCGAGCTTGCGCTGCTCCTTGTCCTGGTCGTAGAGCTTGAGCAGCCACGCCGCGGCCAGGTCGGCGTTGGGCGGGAAGCCGGCCAGGAGGTTGGTGAAGCGCTCCTCGGGGCTCAGCGGCTCCTTGCGTCGGACGAGCCGGCCGGTCCGCCAGTCGTAGGTCACGGCCTTGGCCAGCCGCGGCAGGAAGGTCCGCTCGGGCACGCGGCGCCGCACGGCCGCGTGGGCCGGTGTGCCCTCGGGCACGAGCTCCCGCTCGGGCGCGACGCCCCGGGCCCAGTCGCGGGCCCGGTGGTACGGCACCGGCTCGGCGAGCGGGAGGGAGCCGGCGGCCGGACCGATCGACACGATGCGCTGGACGACCGGGTCGGAGTCGAGGCGGATCCGCTTCTCGAGCCGCTCGACGAGGTCCCGGCGCAGGGCCTCCGGCAGGGCCCGGAACCGCTCCAGCGGCGAGCGCTCGGTCTCAGGGGCCGGAGGCGGCGGCGGGGGGGCCTGGAGGGCCGGCAGGGCGGCCAGGATCACGAGGGTGCACGGGGTCATGGCTGGAGGGAAAGCTTGCGCCGTCCGTCGTGTGCCGTCGAGGCCTCCACCCCTATCATGGTCCGCCCAACCCCCCGAAGCACAGGAGCTCCGTTGAAGCCCAAGACCCTGCCGACCCTCGCGGCCCTCGCCGTCCTGTCCCTCGTTCCCGCCGTCCGGAGCCAGGATCCGGTCGAAGCGCCGGAGGCCGGGCAGGAGGGCACCGAGGCCAAGCCGGCCCAGGACGCGATCCAGCGCGACGAGCACGGCGTGCCCAAGGACACCGAGATGAAGACGACGGGCACGGGGCTCAAGTACTGCGTGCTGCGCGCGGGGGCCGAGGGCGCCGCGAAGCCCAAGGTCGGCGACTACGTCAAGGTCCACTACACCGGCTGGCTGACCGACGGCAAGAAGTTCGACAGCTCGGCCGGGCGCTCGCCGTTCCAGTTCGAGGTCGGGCGCCGCAACGTCATCCTCGGCTGGGACGAGGCCCTCCAGCTCATGCCGGTGGGCTCGGTGTTCAAGCTCGTGATCCCGCCGGACCTCGCCTACGGGGAGATGGGCAACCCGCCGGTCATCCCGGCCAAGTCCACGCTGGTGTTCGAGGTCGAGCTGCTCGAGATCGTCCCCGTGCCGGAGTTCCGGCCGCTCGACGACACCAAGACCAAGACGACCGACAGCGGCCTCAAGTACCAGGTGCTCCAGGAGGGCAAGGGCGACGCCGTCGTCGACGACGACATCCTGACGTTCAAGTTCGCGTTCTTCAGCGCGGACGGGAAGCTCATCGACTGGACCGGGTCGCCGCAGTGGGCCGGCCGCGGCGGCGTCGGCAACGGCATCTGCGGCAAGATGCGCCTGCAGTTCTTCAACGAGGCCTTCGTCCTGCTCAGGCCCGGGTCCAAGTGCCTGTTCCAGGTCCCGGCGGCCCTGGCCTTCGGCGAGGCGCCGCCCCCGGGCCTGCCGGTCAAGAAGGGCGAGGACACCTACTGGGAGCTCGAGATCGTCGGCGTCAAGAAGCCCCTGCCGGTGCCCGCGTTCGCGATGCCCAAGGAGGACGACCTCAAGAAGACCGAGAGCGGCCTCAAGTACGTCGTCGAGAAGGCCGGCGACCCCGACGCGCCGATGGCGACGTTCGGCAGCAAGGTCAAGGTCCACTACGCCGGCTGGCTGACCAACGGCACGCTGTTCGACGCCAGCTACAAGACGGCCGAGCCGCTCGAGTTCGAGGTCGGCCTGTCGCCGGTCATCAAGGGCTGGCACGAGGGCCTGCAGCTCATGCGCAAGGGCGCCGTCTACACCTTCGTGATCCCGCACGAGCTCGCCTACGGGGAGCAGGGCGCCGGCGGCGTGATCCCGCCCAAGGCGACCCTCGTGTTCCGCATCGAGCTCCTGGAGGTCACGCCCCTCAAGTGAGCCGCCCCGCCCGGGCGGCCATGGACCCGGGGACGGCATGAGCCCGGAACAGAGCTCGACTCGGGAGCGGCAGGTCCGGCTGCCGATGCTGGTGGCCGGCTGGTCGCTGGCCGCGCTGCTCGTCGGCGTCGGTTGGCTGCACCTGATCGGCCTGCAGCCACGCGGGGCCTGGGCCGTCCTGGTCTGGTCGCTGGCCGGGGCGCTCGTCGTCGCCGTCCTGTGGGGCGTCTGGGGCTGGCGCCGGACGACGAGGCTCCAGCTCGCCCACGGCCGCGCCCTCGAGCGCGAGCTCCACGCCGGCCGCAAGCAGCTCGAGAGCCTGCTCGACTCCGTGCTCGACCCGATCCTCGCGATCGACGAGCGCGGCCGCATCCTGCTGGCCAACCCGGCCGTCGAGCGCGTGTTCGGCTACACGCCGGAGGAGCTCGTCATGCAGAACGTCGCGGTCCTGATGGCCGAGCCGTACCGCTCCGAGCACGACGGCTACATCGCCCAGTACCTCAGGACCGGCGAGGCCCGGGCCATCGGGCACATCCGCCAGGTCGTCGGCCGGCGCAAGGACGGCGCGGGCTTCCCCTGCGAGATCTCGATCTCGGAGAGCCGCATCGGCGAGGACCGCCGCTTCGTCGGCATGGTCCGCGACCTGACCCAGCAGCGCGAGCTGTCGTTCAAGCTCGCGCAGGCCGAGCGGCTGGCCGCCGTCGGCGAGCTCGCCGCCGGCGTCGCCCACGAGGTCAACAACCCGATCAACACGATCCTCAACTGCGCCCAGCTCATGCGCGACGGGGACACGGACCCGACCCTGAGCCAGGACATCATCCACGAGGGCGAGCGGATCTCGCGGATCGTGCGCTCGCTCCTCGACTTCGCCAAGGAGCACGACGAGGAGTTCGTGCCGACGTCGTTGCCGGCCGTCGTCGAGCGGACGCTGTCGCTGGTCCAGCGCCGCATCGAGCGCTCGGGGATCGAGCTCGTGCTCGGGTACGAGGACGAGCTGCCCCAGATCAGGGCGATCCCGCACCAGCTCCAGCAGGTCCTGCTCAACCTGCTGCTCAACTCCCGCGACGCGATCCTCGGCCGCAGGGACCCGGTCGGGCACGGCCGGATCACGGTCAGCGCCCGGCCGGCCGGCCAGGGCCACGTCGAGCTCGCGGTCCTCGACGACGGGC
>JAWKUM010000034.1:0-36933 GCA_041398545.1 Planctomycetota bacterium
CCGGTCGCCGTAGAACCGCCGGGCCAGGGCCAGCCCCTTCTGGCAGCAGCGCGGGTCCCAGCGCGCCGTGGCCTGCTTGCCGTCGAGGTCGGTGGCCTTGCCGTAGCCGAAGGTCGGCGCGATCCGCGTCACGACGCCGTTCTTGACGAAGCCCCGCAGGAGGCAGTTGTGCGTGTCGTTGGGCGCGCACAGGAAGGTGAAGCTCGACTCCGACGCGTACAGGTCGCGGTAGACCTTCTCCCAGCCCCGCCGCGGGTACGCGGCCAGCGGGTTGTCGACGGCCGTGGCCCTCAGGCCCTGCGTGTCCTGCATGGCGGCGCGCGCGATCCACGCCGAGGACGCGCCCGCGGCGGCCAGCTGGAACAGGAAGCGGCGGCGGGAGACGCTGCCGAGGGGCTCGTTCGCGTTCATCGGACCTCGTCCTCCTGGGTCGGGACCACTGGGCGGGACGGCCGCCCGTGGCGCGACCATGGGACGGGATCCGGGCCGGGACCGACTTGACCTGGGTCAAGTCCGCGGCGAAATGGGCGGGGAACCCCGCGGAGGAGCGATGGCCCGGACCTCGACCCGACCGGACGAAGAAGGCTGCCGGCTGAGCTGCCGGTCGTGCCCGTTCCGGCCCGAGTCGGACCTCAGGGACCTCGGCCCGGCCGGCATCGACCTGCTCCAGCTCGGCCACGACCGGCGGATCTGGCCGGCCGGCAGCCGGGTGTTCCGGGCCGGCGATCCGTGCCCGGGCGTGTCGATCCTGACCCGCGGCCTGATCGCGATCCGCAAGGTCTCGCCCGAGGGCCGGTCGATGATCGTGCGCCTCGTGTTCCCGGTGCGGGCCTTCGGGCTCGCGGCCTTCCTCGGCCCCGGCCGCCACGGCGCCGACGCGGTCGTGCTGAGCGAGTCGTCGATCTGCACGGTCGGCAAGCGCACGGTCACGGCCATGATCGAGCAGGACCCCTCGGTCGGCCGGTCGCTGATGAACCGCCTCTCGCAGGACCTGCTCGCGGCCGAGGAGGCGATCCTCGTCCTCGGCAGGATGCCGGTCCGCGAGCGCTTCCTCCGCCTGATGCTCCAGCTCGCGGCCCAGCCCTGGGCCCAGGACCCCGACGGCGACGGTGACCGCGTGCAGTTCGACCTGCCGCTGTCGCGCCAGGACCTCGCCTCGACCCTCGGCATCCGGCCGGAGACGCTGACGCGGACGATCCACGAGCTCGACGGCTGCGGGCTGATCCGGATCCGCGGGCGGAGGGTCAGCGTGCCCGACCTCGGCGGCCTGCTGACCGCCGTCGGCGAGTAGGCCGTCGCGCGGGCTCGCAGGCCCGCGAGCGAAACGGGGGCCCGACTCTCATCCTTGCGAGACAGGCGCCCCGACCACGCTCGGGCGTATAGCGCAAGCCTTTTCATCCCAACCACTTGTGGCTCGTGTTCGGAGCCCTTCGGGGTGGACCGGTGCTTGCTTTGCCTCCATTCCCCCGGCATGGAGGTGTGCCCGTGCAGATCGCTTCCTGGATGGTCGTCGGCGTCGGCGAGGACATGGTCTGGAAGGAGCGCGAGGACCGGCCCGGCCCCGGCGACGTCCTCGTCGCGGTCGCCGGCTGCGGGGTCTGCCACACCGACCTCGGGTTCTACTACGACGGCGTCCCGACCCGGCACCCCCTGCCGCTGACCCTCGGCCACGAGATCTCGGGCACGGTCGTCGAGGCCGGCGCGGGCGCCGAGGACTGGCTCGGCCGCGAGGTCGTCGTGCCCGCGGTGATCCCCTGCGGCGAGTGCCCGGCCTGCCGGGCCGGCCGCGGCTCGATCTGCCCGAAGCAGATCTTCCCCGGCAACGACGTCCACGGCGGGTTCGCGACCCACGTCGTCGTCCCGGCCCGCGGGCTCTGCCCGGTGCCCGACCTCTCGGACCCGGCGCAGAACCGGGCCGGCCTGGCGCTCGAGGACCTGTCGGTCCTCGCCGACGCGGTGTCGACCCCGTACCAGGCCATCCGCAAGAGCGGCCTCGTCGAGGGCGACGTCGCGGTCTTCGTCGGGGTCGGCGGGGTCGGGGCCTTCGGCGTGCAGATCGCGGCCGCGCTCGGCGCCAAGGTCGCGGCCGTCGACGTCGACCCGCGCAAGCTGGCCAAGGCGGCCGGGTTCGGCGCGGCGCTGACCCTCGATGCCGGGGCCATGGGCTTCAAGGAGTGCAAGGCCGCGTGGAAGGCCTTCGCCAAGGAGCACGGCGCCCCGACCTGGCGGCGCTTCGTGTTCGAGACCAGCGGCACGCCGGCCGGCCAGGAGTCGGCCTTCGGCCTGCTCGAGCACGGCGGCTACCTCTCGGTCGTCGGCTACACGCCGGCCAAGGTCTCGATCCGCCTCAGCAACCTCATGGCCCTCGACGCCCGGGCCGAGGGCAACTGGGGCTGCCTGCCCGAGTTCTACCCCGACGTCCTCAAGCTCGCCCTCGACGGCCGCGTCGCGCTCGAGCCCTTCGTCGAGCGCCGCCCGCTCGACGCGATCCAGGAGACCTTCCGGCAGGCCAAGGAGCATGCGCTCGACCGCCGCGTCGTGCTGATGCCGGCCTCCGTCTGACCGCGAACCAACGAGGAGCTGCCATGGTGGACACGCTGACCCGCTTCAAGGACCACGACCTCGTCGAGTGGCGCGACGTCGAGGGCATCCGCTACGACGAGGTCCCGGTCAGGGACCGGGCCGGAGCCCCGGTCGCCGGCCTCCACGCGGTCCGGATCACGCTGGACAACCCGGGCCAGCTCAACTCATGCACGACCGGGATGGTCAAGGGGGTCATCCTCGGCATGCGGCGCGCGAGCAACGACCGCGCGGCCGTGGCCGTCGTGTTCACGGGATCAGGGAGCGCGCGTTCTGCACCGGCGGCAACACCGCCGAGTGCGCCGGAATGCACGCCGGCCACCCGGAGGAATGCCCGGCGATACATGCGCCTGTTCAACGACATGGTCACGGCCATCCTGCACTGCGACAAGCCGGTCATCTGCCGCGTCAACGGCATGCGCATCGCCGGCGGGCAGGAGATCGGCATGGCCTGCGACTTCTCGGTCGCCCAGGACCTCGCGGTGTTCGGCCAGGCCGGCCCGCGGCACGGCTCGGCCCCCGACGGCGGGAGCACCGACTTCCTCCCGCTCTTCGTCGGCATCGAGCGGGCCATGGAGAGCTGCACGCTGTGCGAGCCGTGGAGCGCGCACCGGGCGCTGCACTACGGGCTGCTGACCCGCGTCGTCCCGGCGCTCAGGGTCGACGGCGAGCTCGTCCCCAACCCCCTCGTCGAGACCTCGCGCTGGCTCGACGACATGGGACAGGTCGTCTACGGGGCGTTCAGGACCGGCGCCGCCCGCGACGAGGGCAAGGCCCTGCTCAAGCGCGGGGAGGTCGACCTCGGCCCCCTCGACGCCTGCGTCGACGGCCTCGTCACGAGCCTCGCCATGACGATGCCGGGCTGCCTCAGCAAGACCCTCGAGTCGGTCCGCAAGCACAAGCTCGTGCACTGGGACCGGAACCGCGAGACCAACCGGGCCTGGCTCGGGCTCAACATGATGAACGAGGGGCGCGCGGGCTTCCGCGCGTTCAACGAGGGCAGCAAGGCCTGCCGCGAGGCGGACTTCCTGCTGCTGCGCCGGCGCCTGGCCGAGGGCGCGTCCTGGGGCCCCGAGCTCATCGACGAGGCCCTCGCCCGCTGCCACGGCAAGGAGGCCCGGTCGTGAGCACCCCGGAGGACCCCGTGCGCGTCGAGCCCGTGCTCGACGGCGCGTGCTGGCGGGTCGTGCTCGACGCGCCCAAGGGCAACGTCCTCGACTCGGCGATGATCCGGGCGCTGACCCGGGTCGCCGAGCAGGCCGACGCCTGCCTACACCACGAGTGCCGCCCGCTGCGCGCCCTGCTGTTCACCGGCGAGGGCCGGCACTTCTCGTTCGGGGCCAGCGTCGAGGAGCACCGGCCGGCCGAGGTCGGCGACATGCTCCCGGCCTTCCACGCCCTGTTCCGGACCCTCCTCGACTCGCGCCTGTTCCTGCTCGCGGCCGTGCGCGGCCAGTGCCTCGGCGGCGGCCTCGAGCTCGCCGCCTTCTGCCACCGCCTCTACGCCTCGCCCGACGCCAGGCTCGGCCAGCCCGAGATCCGGCTCGGCGTGTTCGCCCCGATCGGGTCGCTCGTGCTGCCGCCGCGTGTCGGCCGCGCGCGGGCCGCCGAGCTGTGCCTGACCGGCCGGGTCCTCGCGGCCGAGGAGGCCCTGGCCTGGGGCCTCGTCGACGAGGTCGCCGAGGACCCCGAGGCCGCCGCGCTGCGCTTCGTCGAGGAGCGGCTCGTGCCGCTGTCGGCCGCGGCCCTGCGCTTCGCGGTCGCCGGCCTCGACGCCGGCTACGCCGTGCGCTTCCGCGAGGACCTCGCCCGCGCCGAGAAGCTCTACCTCGAGGGCCTCATGGCGACCCACGACGCCGCCGAGGGCATCGAGTCCTTCCTGGCCAAGCGGGAGCCCGCGTGGAGGCACGCGTGAGCGCCGGCCTCGCCCCCCTCCTGGCCCGCGCCGAGGAGCTGGCCTTCGACACGGGCCTGGCGTCGGTCCGGGCGTGGAAGGAGCGGACCGGCGGGCTCGCGATCGGCTTCCTGCCGGTCTACGTGCCGCGCGAGCTGCTGCACGCGATGGGCTGCCTCCCCGTCGGGATCCTCGGCTCGGGGGACATCGAGATCATCCGCGGCGACGCGTTCTACCAGAGCTACATCTGCCACCTGCCGCGCAGCGTCATCGAGCTCGGCCTGGGCGGCCGGCTCGACCCGCTCGACGGCGTGCTGTTCCCGGCCATCTGCGACGTCATCCGCAACCTGTCGGGCATCTGGAAGCTGCAGTTCCCCGACAAGCTGTCGCGCTACCTCGACGTCCCGCAGGACTTCGACGGCGCGATCGGGGGCACGTTCTACCGGCACGAGCTCGAGGAGCTCGTCCGCGACCTCGAGGCGCGCGGCGCGCGGCGCTCGACCCGGCAGCGCTGCGGGCCTCGATCGGGCCTACAACCGCCACCGCGAGGCCGTGCAGGGGCTCTACGCCCTGCGCCGCGAGCAGCCGTGGAAGGTCCCGACGGCCGAGCTCTACACGGTCTCCGCGCCGGCCTCGTCGTGCCCGTCGAGGAGCACCTGGAGATGCTCGCCGCGTATCCCGGGAGGGTCCTGGCCGACGAGGAGCGCCGGCCGATGGACCAGGCCCGCGTCATGCTCGTCGGCTCGTTCTGCGAGCAGCCGCCGATCGGCCTGCTCAAGACCCTCGAGCGGGCCGGCTGCTACATCGTCGACGACGACCTGTGCCAGGTGCACCGCTGGATCAGGGCGATCCCCACCGACGGCGACCCGCTGGACCGCCTCGTCGACGCGTTCCTGCACGACGCGATCCCGCACGCCGTCCGCTACGACGAGAAGGCCGACAAGGCCCGCGACCTCGTCGACCGCGTCCACGCCTGCGGGGCCGAGGGTCTCCTGTTCTGCGCCCGTCGTTCTGCGACCCGGCGCTCCTCGACCAGCCGATGGCCGTCGAGGCCGTCGAGCGGGCCGGCATCCCGTGGACGAGCTTCAAGTACGCCGAGAACACCGGCCAGTTCCACGTCATCCGGGAGCAGGCCGGGACCTTCGCCGACTCGATCAAGCTGTGGAGCTGAACCCCCGGAGCAACGATGACCGACGCCCTCAAGGACAGCAGCCAGCTCCGCCAGAAGCCAGATGATCGCGGAGCACTACACCCGGCTCGCCGAGGCGCCCGACACGGGCGAGCGGTGCGCCTACACCTTCGTCCCCGGCAACCTGACCGAGCTGATCCGCTCGTTCGGGCTGCTGCCAGTCCCTGCCGAGATCAACGCCCTGCAGTCCGGCATGCGCGGCAAGTCCCGCAGTACATCTCGATCGCCGAGAAGCAGGGGCACAGCGAGGACGTCTGCACCTACGTCAAGTGCGACATCGGCATGCTCGAGTCGGGCAACGTCGGCCCGACCGGCGAGCGCCTGCCCGACCCCGACCTGCTCCTGCTGTCGTACACGGGCTGCTTCACGTTCATGAAGTGGTTCGAGCTGCTGCGCGAGAAGTACGACTGCCCGGTCGTCATGCTGCACGTCCCCTACCAGGGCGACGGCGTCGTGACCGTACCGATGCGCAAGTACGTCGTCGACCAGCTGCGGGACAAGGTCATCCCGGTCCTCGAGCAGGTCTCGGGCCGGAGCTACGACGAGGACCTCCTGCGCGCGATGCTGGCCCGCTCGGCCAAGGCCGAGGACGACCTCGTCCACGTGCTCCAGGCCGCCCGCAACCGTCCGTCGCCGATCGACGCCTACTTCGGCGGCGTCTACTACATCGGGCCGATCTTCACGGCGTTCCGCGGCACCGAGGAGGCCGTGGGCTACTACGAGGCCCTCCGCGCCGAGGTCGACGAGCGGGTCCGCCTGGGCAAGGGCCCGGTCACCCCCGACGGGGAGATCCCCGAGGAGCGCTACCGCGTCGTCGTCGAGGGCCCGCCCAACTGGACGAGCTTCCGCGAGTTCTGGCGGATGTTCGCCGAGGAGGGCGCCGTCGTCGTCGCGAGCTCCTACACCAAGGTCGGGGGCGTCTACGACCTCGGCTTCCGCCACGACCCGGACCACCCGCTCGAGACGCTCGCCGACTACTGCATGGGGTGCTACACCAACCTCAACCTCCCCAGCCGGGTCGACATGCTCGTGCGCTACGTCGAGGAGTACCAGGCCGACGGCCTGCTGATCAACTCGGTCAAGAGCTGCAACTCGTTCAGCGCCGGCCAGCTCATGATCCTGCGCGAGGTCGAGAAGCGCACCGGCCGGCCCGGGGGCTTCATCGAGAGCGACCTCGTCGACCCGCGCTACTTCTCGGCGGCCAACATCAAGAACCGCCTCGAGTCCTGGTTCCAGATGATCGATCAGCGCAGGAGGACCGCATGAGCCTCCCCTACTGGGTCGGCATCGACCTCGGGTCGACGACGACGAAGGCCGTCCTGCTCGACGGCGACGGCCGGGTCATCGGCCGCGGCATCACGAACAGCCGCAGCAACTACGACGTCGCCTGCCAGGTCGCCCTGGCCGAGGGGCTGGCCGACGCCCGCCTGGCCCGGCTGGCGCGGGAGCTGGGCGAGCCCGAGGGCGAGGAGGAGCACAGCGAGCGCATGCAGCGCATTTCGCTCGCGCTCCGGCACCGGCAGTTCCTCGACAACCTCGAGGCCCTCCACGAGGTCCTGCTGCGGCTCTGCGCCGAGAAGGGCCTCGACGACGGCTGGCGGGACGCGGTCGGCGGCATCCTCGCGGCCATGGAGCGGGAGTCGGCCGCGCTGTTCGTGCCCGGCGCCGAGCGCAAGAGCGACTTCTTCCGCGACCTCGCCGGCTCGATGTACATGCGCCTCGCCGAGGCGACGGCCGAGGAGCGCGGCCTCCCCTACGAGCAGGTCCTCGGCCTGTACGACAAGGGCATCCTCGAGGTCGAGAACCGGACACCCAGCGACGAGACGTTCCGCCGCAACCTCGTCCGGGCGGCCGAGACCGGCGGGTTCGATGCGGAGATGTCGGACGCCGCCCGGCGCGCCGCCGGGCTCGAGCTCGTCCAGGCGGGCAGCGTCGGGACCGGCTACGGCCGCGCCCGCCTGCCGTTCCCGCGCAAGCAGATCCGGTCGGAGATCCTGTGCCACGGGCTCGGGGCCCACGCGATGTTCCCCGGCACGCGGACCGTCCTCGACATCGGCGGGCAGGACACCAAGGCGATCCAGGTCGACGGCGCCGGCATCGTCACGAGCTTCCAGATGAACGACCGCTGCGCGGCCGGCTGCGGCCGCTACCTGGGCTACATCGCCGACGAGATGAACCTCGGCCTGCACGAGCTCGGCCCGCTCGCGAGCAAGAGCAGGAAGTGCGTCAAGATCAACTCGACCTGCACGGTCTTCGCCGGCGCCGAGCTGCGCGAGCGGCTCTCGCTCGGCGAGCGGCGCGAGGACATCCTCGCGGGCCTGCACCGGGCGATCATCCTGCGCGCGATGTCGCTCCTGGCCAGGTCGGGCGGCATCGAGGAGGAATTCACGTTCACGGGCGGGGTGGCCCGCAACCCGGCGGCCGTCGAGGCGCTGCAGAAGCTCGTCGCCGAGAACTACGGCGACCGCACGCTCAACATCTCGCCGTCGTCGATCTACACCGGGGCCCTGGGCGCGGCGCTGTTCGCGCTCCGGGACAAGGACGCGGTCGTGGAGGCCGCCTAGGGGGCGCCGATGGAGGCAGGCATGGAGCAAGGAGCGACGCTGGTCCTCGGGGGCATCGACGTCGGCTCGTCCGCGGTCAAGGCCGTCGTCATGCGCGACGACGGGCGCGGCGGGGAGGCCGTCCTGGCCAAGGGCGTCGAGCGGATGCGCCGGCGCGACCCCGGGGACGTCGCCCGGTCGCTGTGGGAGCGGCTCCTCGGCGAGGCCGCGCTGCGCCCCGACGAGGTCGACTACCTCGCGACCACGGGCGACGGGGAGTGCGTCGCGTTCCGGACGGGGCACTTCTACGGCATGACGGCCCACGCCCGCGGGGCCCACTTCCTCGACCCCGACGTCCGCGCCGCCCTCGACATCGGCGGCCTGCACACGCGGGCCGTGATCTTCGACGAGCGGGCCAAGGTCCTCGGCTACCGCATGACGAGCCAGTGCGCCTCGGGCTCGGGCCAGTTCCTCGAGAACATCAGCCGCTACCTCGGCGTGACCCTCGAGGAGATCGGCGGCCTGTCGCTGCAGGCCGACGCGCCCGAGACCTGCTCGTCGATCTGCGCCGTGCTGGCCGAGACCGACGTCATCAACATGGTCTCGCGCGGCATCTCGATCCCCAACATCCTGCGCGGCATCCACGACTCGATGGCCGGCCGCTACATCAAGCTGCTCAACGCCGCCAAGGCCTCGGGAGTGGTCCTCGTGACCGGCGGCCTGGCCGCGGACGTGGGCCTCGTCGCGGCCCTGACCTCGGCCTCGGTCGAGGCCAAGAACCCGCTCGAGCTCCGCGCCCACGAGGACTCGGTCCTGGCCGGGGCGATCGGGGCCGCGCTGTGGGGCGGGTTCCGCGTGCGCAAGCTGGCCGGCAAGGGCCTGGAGCTGAGGGGGTGACGCCATGACCCTGCACCCAGGACTGGCCGGGATGCTGTCCCTGCGCGGCAGGACCGCCCTCGTGACGGGGGGCGCGGGCGGCATCGGCTCGGCCACGGTCGAGCTCTTCCTCGAGGCCGGGGCCGAGGTCCTGTGCCTCGACCTGCCCGGCAAGGCGCCGCCGGACGGCGCGATCGGCCACGGCTGCGACTTCTCGGACCCGGACGCCATCGCCGACACGATGCAGCGGATCCGCGACTCCAACCCGTCCCTCGACCTGCTCGTGCACTGCGCCGGCATCACGCGCGACAAGGTCCTGTGGAAGCTCGAGGACGCCGACTGGGACGAGGTCTTGGCCGTCAACCTCGACTCGGCCTTCTTCGTGCTGCGGGCGGCGGCCCCGCTGCTGCGGGCGCGGGGCGGCGGGTCGGTCGTGTTCATCAGCTCGATCAACGGCGAGCGGGGCAAGTTCGGCCAGGCCAACTACGCGGCCAGCAAGGCCGGGCTGATCGCCCTGGCCAAGGTCGCCGCCCGTGAGCTGGGGCACTTCGGGATCCGCGTCAACTGCATCTCGCCCGGCCTGATCCACACGTCGATGACGCGGGACCTCCCGGCCGAGGCGCTGGCCCGCGCCCGGGAGGAGCAGGTGCTGGAGCGCGAGGGGCAGCCGGAGGACGTCGCGCGCGCGGCGTTGTTCCTGTGCTCGGAGATGAGCGCGCACGTCACCGGCCAGGTGCTGCGCGTCGACGGGGGACAGTGGATGGCCTGAGGAGGCAATGAGCATGGAAGAGATCCTCGAGCAGGAAGGAGCGGTCGTCGTGCGCAGGCTCGCGCCGGACGACCTGGACCGCGTCATCGCCATCGACGCCAAGAGCACGGGGCGGCGGCGCGAGGAGTACTTCAAGCTCAAGCTCCGCCAGGCCCTGGCCGAGACCGGCGTCGAGGTCTCGCTCGGCGCCGAGGCCGACGGCCACCTCGTCGGCTTCGCCCTCGTCTGGGTCTACTACGGCGAGTTCGGCCAGCCCGAGCCGATCGCGGTCCTCGACACGATCGGTGTCCAGCCCGAGTTCCGCCACCGCGGCGTCGGCGACGCGCTGCTGCGCCAGCTCCGCATGAACCTCCACGCCCTCGGCATCCCCTCGCTCCGGACCGAGGTCGACTTCTCGGAGGTCGAGCTCCTCGCCTTCTTCCAGCGCGAGGGGTTCCGACCGTCGTCCCGACTCTGCCTGGAGCTCCCGATGGAGGCCCTTGACTGACCGATGTTCCCCGCAACCACAGAAGTGTGCCTGCGCGCGCTCGGCATCCTGACCACGACCCCCCGCGGGGAGATCGTGTCCGGCTCCCGGATCGCCGACCGCCTGGGCATCTCCCGCACGACCGTGACCAAGTCGCTCGAGAAGCTGCTCGACTCGGGCTGGATCGAGGCCGTCCGCGGCCGGCGAGGGGGCTGGCGGCTGTGCGCCGACCCCACCTCGGTGTCGATCCGGCAGGTCGTCGACCACATGGAGCCCGAGGGGCACTGGAAGATGTGCCTCGAGGAGGGGCGCCCCTGCCCCGAGGAGGAGGCCTGCGCGTTCCACGACGCCTGGGCGGTCTTCGTCCGCGAGGTCGAGAACATCCTCGACTCCAAGACGATGGCCGACCTCGACGGCTTCGTGCCGCCCTGCTTCCACCCGCGCTGCGACCACAACATCAACGCCTGCTGAGCCCACGGGTCGGCGGATGCGAGCGGCCGCGGCGGGGTGTCAGCCGTGGCTGCTGGAGCCACGTACCCGGCCCCTTCCGACGAGGAGGTGGTAGCGCACCTTGCTCGGCGCGTGGCTCGACAGGACCGACAGCAGCACGAGCGCGCCGAGGAGCACGGCCTGGCCACCGGCGAGGACCGGCAGCAGGGCCACGCCGGCGAGCTTGACCAGCAGGACGAGCCCCCGCACCTGGAGCGCGAAGGCGCAGCTCTCGTACAGGTCGAGCAGGAGGATGGCCGCGCCGCTGCCGGCGGTCAGGAGCAGCGCCCGCGTCCGCTCGTCGGCCCCGGCCTCGTGGACCCAGGCGCCGAGGAGCAGGGCCGCGGCCAGGACGTGGACCGCGCGCAGGGAGATCTTGAGGCCGCGCTTGCCGGGGAACTGCCGCGGCGGGTCGGGGAACAGCGCGCGCGCGAGGCTCACGGGCCCTCCCCGCCGCGGGCCACGCCGTGGCCCTTGAGCCCGAGCTTCTCGATCCGGCGGTACAGCGTCGCCTCGGAGATCCCGAGCTCCCGCGCCGCCTGCTGCCGGTTGCCCTGGCAGAGCTCGAGCGCCATCGCGATGTAGCCGCGCTCGAAGCGGTCGACGGCGAGCTGCAGCGACAGGCCGTCCTCCTGGCCGCGGACGTCCTCGGGCAGCTGCGGCAGGTCGATGCGGCCCTCGACGGCCAGGATGCGGGCCCGCTCGAGGACGTTGGCGAGCTCGCGGACGTTGCCGCGCCACCGGTGGCCGCACAGCGCGCGCATCGCCTCGGGCGAGACCTCGACGCCGCGGCCGCCCGGGCTGCGGCCGAGCAGGTGCCGGACGAGGCCGGGGACGTCCTCGGGGCGCTCGCGGAGCGGCGGGACGACGATGCGCAGGATGTTGAGCCGGTAGTACAGGTCCTCGCGGAAGCGCCGCTCGTCGACGCGTCGCGCGAGGTCGCGGTGGGTCGCGGCGATCAGCCGCGCCTGGAACGGCACCGGCCGGTCCGAGCCGAGCGGGAACACCTCGCGGGCCTCGAGGGCGCGCAGGAGCTTGGGCTGGACCTCGAGCGGGAGCTCGGCGATCTCGTCGAGGAAGACCGTGCCCTCGCCGGCGGCGCGGAGCAGGCCCTCGCGCCGGCGCTCGGCGCCGGTGAACGCGCCCCGCTCGTGCCCGAACAGCTCGCTCTCGACCATCGCGACCGGCAGCGCGGCGAGGTTGACGGCCAGGAACGGCTCGGCGGCCTGGGGCCCGGCCGCGTGGATCGCGCGCGCGACGACCTCCTTGCCGACGCCGGTCTCGCCGAGCACGAGCACCGTGGCCCGCGTCGAGGCCGCCCGGCGGACCCAGGCGACGACCTCGCCCATGGCCTTGGAGTCGGCGACGAGGTCGTCCGCGGGCCCGGCCCCCCGCTGCAGGGCCGCGCGCAGGCGGGCGTTCTCGCGCCGGAGCTCGCGCTGCTCGATCAGCCGCCCGACCTTGGTCGCGACCTCGTCGAGGATCAGCGGCTTGAGGATGTAGTCGTGGGCCCCGAGCCGCAGCGCCTCGATCGCCGACTCGACCGAGGCGTAGGCCGTGATCAGGAGGAGGCCGCAGTCCTCGTCGAGGTCGCGCGCCCGGCGGATCAGCTCGAGGCCGTCGATGCCGGGCAGGCGGAGGTCGGTGACCAGCACGGCGAAGGCGTGCCGGCGCAGCTCCTCGAGGCCCTCCTCGCCGGTGCGCGCCTCGACGACCTCGTGGCCGGAGCGCTGGAGGAAGCGGGCCAGGGGCTCGCGCTGGGCCCGCTCGTCCTCGACCAGCAGCACGCGCTCGGGCGTCACCCGTGGGCCTCCTCGGCGGCGACCGGGAAGGCCAGCAGGATCCGGGTCCCCCGCCCCGGCTCGCTCGCGATCGCGATCTCGCCCCCGGCCGCCTCGACGATGTCCTTGCAGACGCTGAGCCCGAGGCCGGTGCCCGCTGCCCGGCTCCTTGGTCGTGAACAGCGGCTCGAAGCAGCGGGCCAGGCAGTCCGCGTCCATGCCGGTGCCGGTGTCGCGGAGCGCGAGCTCGACCGTGCCGTCCTGCGCCCGAGCCGGATGTCGAGGCCCCCCTCCGGCATCGCGTCGAGGGCGTTGAGCAGGAGGTTGAGCACGACCTGGACGAGGTGGTCCTCGACGATGCGGACCGCGGGCGTCTCGGGGTCGAACGCGGTCGTGACCTCGATGCGGCGCATGCGCGGGTCGTGCCGGCACAGGCGCAGGGCGTCCTCGACGACGGCCTGGACCGAGACCTCGGCCCGCTCGTCGCGCCGGCGCCGCGCGAAGTCGACGAGCTCCCGCAGCGTCCGGCGCAGCCGCTCGACCTCGGCGCGGATCTCGCCGACCCGCAGGCGCTCGTCGTCCGGCAGCGCCGCGTCGTCGAGGAGCCGCACGTTCATCTCGACGGCCGACAGCGGGTTGCCGAGGTCGTGGGCGATGCCGGCGGCGAGCAGCCCGAAGGCGGCCATCTTCTCCTGGTGGATCATCCGCGCCTCGAGCTTGCGCTGCTCGGTCACGATGCGCTCCACGATCAGCGCGTAGACCTTGCCGTCGGCGAAGCGCACCGGGACGACCTCCGACGCCAGGACCTCGCCGGTGCGGCTGTCGGTGTGCTCGATCCGGCCGGCGCAGGGCAGCGCCGCCGGGAGGTCGAGGCAGAGCTCGCAGCCCTCGCAGCGGGTCCGGCGCTCGAGCAGGACCTCGTGGCAGGCCCGGCCGACCGGGTCGGTCCCGTGGACCTCCGCGGCCAGCCGGTTGGCCTCGACGATCCGGCCCTGGTCGTCGACGAGCAGCAGGGCCGCCGGCGTGTGGTCGACGATCGTCTGGAGCAGGGAGCGGGCCTTCTCGAGCGTGCGGGCCTTGCGGGCCGCGACGGAGCGTAGCCTCGCGAGGCGCTTGCGGAGCAGGCGGGGATAGGGGCTGGCGGACATCACGCGGGGCCCTCGGCGGGCCGGGCTCCCTTGTCGCCGGGGCCGGCGGCCGGCGCCATACGGCGGAGTGCGGTATTGGCCGCCCGCAGGCTCGGTCGGCCGGGAGCGCCCGTCAAGCCCGGTCCCCGGGGCGCCCGCTTCCCTGCGCCCCCGGGGCGTGGATGATCGTCCCGCGCATGGCCCCCCCAGGCTGGACCGACATCGACGGGATCGAGGTCACGACCTCCCTGGTCGGCGGGCTGGTGTTCTTCCTGCTCGGCCTCCGCTACCTGACCGACGGGCTCAAGACCCTGGCCGGCTCGCGGATGCGCCTCGTGCTCGAGCGCCTGACGACCAACCGCTTCACCGGCTTCCTGACCGGCGCCGGCATCACGGCAGTGATCCAGTCGTCGTCGGTCACGACGGTCCTCGTCGTCAGCTTCGCCAGCGCCGGGCTGATGACCCTCGAGCGCTCGGTCGGCGTCATCCTCGGCGCGATGGTCGGCTCGACCGTCACGGGCCAGATCATCGCGTTCAAGATCACCGAGGCCGCCCTGCCGCTGCTGATCGCCGGCTTCGTCGTCCAGGTCCTCGCGCGCCGCGAGGCCTGGCGCAGCTTCGGGACGATGGTGCTCGGGCTCGGCCTCGTGTTCTACGGCATGAAGCTCATGGGCGACGCGACGCAGCCGCTCCGGAGCCACGAGCCGTTCCTCGAGGTCATGAAGCAGCTCGAGACCCCGCTGCTGTCGATCCTCGTCGGCGCGGCCTTCACGGCCGTCGTGCAGAGCTCCTCGGCCACGACCGGGATCGTGATCCTCATGGCCAGCGAGGGCCTGCTCTCGCTCGAGGCCGGCATCGCCCTCGTCCTGGGCGCCAAGATCGGGACCTGCGCGACCGCGCTGATCGCCGCCCTGGGCCGGCCCAAGGAGGCCCTCCGCGCGTCGCTGATCCACATCACGGTCAACGTCGGCAGCGCCTGCCTCTGGGTCTGGTTCATCGACCCGCTGGCCGCGTTCCTGCGCGGGCTCGGCGACGACCCCGCCCGGCAGGTCGCCAACGCCGCGACGGCCATCGCGCTGGGCAGCTCGGTCCTGTTCCTCGGCTTCACGCCGTGGATCGCCCGCTTCGTCCGCCTGCTCGTGCCCCCGCGCGTCGACGAGCGCCCCCGCGCCGAGCCCAGGTACCTCGACCGGATCTACCTGGCCACGCCGGCCGAGGCCGTCGAGCGCGTGCGCCTCGAGGTCGTCCGGCTGGGCGACATCGCCCTCGAGAGCCTCGTCACCACGCTGCCCCGGCCGGGGGAGGAACTGGCGGCCCCCGGGTCGGGCCGGCAGCTCGCCGAGGACGCCCAGGCGCTCGAGGAGGCCATCCACGAGTACGGCGTCGAGCTGACCGGCCGGGGCCTGCTCGAGGCGGACTCGGTCCGGCTCGGCTGGCTGGTCCAGGCCGCGGGGCAGCTGGCCGCGATCAGCGACTCGATCGCCGTCCGCCTCGACCGGGTCGTGCGCGAGTGGCAGCGCAAGCGGCTCGAGGCCAGCACGGAGACGAGAGGGATGCTCCAGGAGCTGTCGGCCTCGGTCCGGGCCGAGCTCGAGGAGGTCCTCCGCGCGCTCGGCGAGAAGGACGCCGAGGTGGCGCGCCAGGCCCTGGCCCGGCGCGAGGAGATCCAGGGCGAGGTCCAGGCCCTGCACTGGCGCATCGGCCAGCGCCTGTCGGCCGGGGGCGAGCGGCGCTTCGACATCTTCCGGCTCCAGACCGAGTTCGTGGACGAGCTCGAGAACGTCCACCACCTCCTGCGGCGCGTCGCCCGCTCGATCCTGGCCCTCGTCGGCTGAGCTCAGCGCCGGGTCGGGCGGTCCTCGGGCGCGGCCGGCCGCGACGCGGCGCCGCCCTGGCCCGGGGCGGCGCGGTCGAGCTCCTGCAGCCGGCGCCGGAGGAACACGAGGACCTGCCGCGTGACCGCGTCGCCGACGAGGCCGAGCTCGCGGTTGATCGCCGCGTGGTCGTACGGGACCGCGTGCACCGTCGTCGCCGCGACGCCGGCCTCACGGAGCCGGGCCGCGAAGGCCTCGCTGATGGCCTTGGCGTCGCGGCGCAGGCCGGTGTGGAAGATCAGGAACGGCGCGATGCCGCGGTCGCGGGCGACGTGCTCGATCGGGGAGGCGTCCTTCCACCCCTCCTCGCGGTCCCCGAACGGCAGCCGGTACAGCGGCTCGCGGCCGGACCCGCCGACGTAGTCCGCGAACAGCCGCGGCAGGTCGTAGGCCGCGCTGTCGAGGGGGACGACGCCCTTGATGATCGTGAGATCCTTGCCGGCCGCGGCCAGCCAGCGGGGGTCGGTCGCGACGAGGGCGGCGAGGTGGGCGCCGGCCGAGTGGCCCATGACGAAGATCCGGTCGCGGTCGAGGCCGTAGCGGGCCGCGTTGTCGTGGAGCCAGGCGAGGGCCCGGGCCACGTCCTCGACGTGGGCCGGGTGGCGCACGGCCGGCGACAGGCGGTAGTTGACCGAGGCCAGGGCGAAGCCCTCGGCGACGAGCCGGCGGGCCTTGCGCTCGGACACCCCGAGCGAGCGCTTGTCCCCGAGCGCCCAGGCGCCGCCGTGGAGCATCACGACGAGGGGGCAGCGCTGCGCCCGCTCCGGCACGTACAGGTCGAGGCTGTGGAAGCGCGCGTCGACCCCGTCGACCTCGGCGTAGCGCAGGTCGTACAGCCGGCGCATCGGCGGCTCGGGCGGCTCGCGCCGGTCCTGGCCGGGGAGGGCCGCCGCCAACGACAGCGCGGACAGGGTGGCGATCAGGGCGCGATGGCGGTCGTCGGGCATGGGCGGCTCCCGGGGCTGGCTCCGCGGGGTTCTTGCCGGACCGGCCCGCGCGGGGACGCCGGGATCGGGCCGGCGAGAAATGCCCGGATTGGGGTGGAAGCCGATCCGCATCGCGGCCAAAACCCCCGGTCCCTGAGGATCCTGCCATGCCCGAGCGAACCGCCGTCCCGTCGAACCTCTCCACCCTCGCCCTCCTCGCCCTCCTCGCCTCGTGCGCCGCCCCGAGCGTGCCGCTCGACGTCCGCGAGGTGCCGGGCATCGTGCGACCGGCGATCGTCGTGGACGAGGCGCCGGGCGAGCCGCTGGCGGCGCCGGCCGAGCCGTTCCTGCTGTCGATGCCGGCGGAGGCCGAGCCGGTCGACGCGCCCCAGGCGAGCCACACGCGGACGCTGGCGAGCTACGGCGGCCAGGGCGGCATCTTCTCGCTGACCCTCGGCATCCAGGAGAAGGAGGACCGCAGCGACTGGAAGCCGGTCGACTCGCGCGCCGCGGGCACCCTCGAGTTCGCGTGGTTCTTCACCGACTCCGACCTGGCGCTCAACGCCGGGCTCGGCTGGTCGTACACCCGCGACACGGGCAACACCGGCCTGACGACCCTCGACGCGTGGACGATCGAGTTCATGGTCGGGCCCAAGTACTACCTCGGCCTCCGCAACACGCCGTTCGTCCTCTACGCCGGCGCCGGCGTCTCGTTCACCTACGAGGACATCGAGGGCGGCTTCTACGCGGCCCCGAGCGCGACCAACCGCTCGAGCGACTTCACGCTCGGCGCGTACGGCCAGCTCGGCGCACTGATCCGCCTCAACGACACGCAGGGCCTCGGCCTCGAGTACCGCGGGCTGTTCGGCAGCGAGGTCGACCTGTTCGGCACGACGCTCAACAACGGCTACCACCAGGTCGCCCTGGTGTTCGCGACGACGTTCTGAGCGGGGCCGGGAGGAGGGCCGCGCAGAGCTCGTCGACGACCCGCGTCGCGAGCGCGAGCGGCGCCGCCACGCCGTGGTCGGCGACGCACAGGGCCCCCTCGCCGGCCTCGGGCGGCTCGAAGCCCGCCCGCAGGGCGTGCCAGACCTCGGGGCCGGCCTCGGAGACCGAGCCGCCCCGTCGCTCCCGCGCCGCGAGCCGCTCGAGCACGACGCGCTCGGGCGGGTCCAGCCAGACGAGGACCGTCGGCACGCGGCGCGCGCGCCCCAGCGCGAGGAACGGCCGCCGCCGGTCGCGCGTACGCAGGCCCGCGTCGACGACGACCGAGCGGTGCTCGTCGAGGCTCTCCGTGGCGAGGGCGAGGAGCTCGGCGTAGGTCGCGTCGCTGGCCGAGGCGACGTAGATGCCCTCGCCCACGCCCGAGCCGCTGCGCTCCCCGGGCGCGAGGCCGTGCTGGCGCTTGCGCACCCGGTCCGACTCGAGGACCCGGGCCTCGAACGGGGCCGCGACCTCGCCGGCCGCGCTGCTCTTGCCCGAGCCGGGCAGCCCGCAGCACAGGACGAGCACGGGCGGCAGCGCGTAGCTCGTGGCGAGCAGGAAGTAGCGCAGGGCCTCGGCCTCGCAGGCCTCGCGCAGGCCGCCCTCGCACTGGGCCGAGCGCAGGGCCGCGACCTTGGCCCGGACCATCGCGCGGTAGGCCTTGTAGAACGGGAGCAGCGCGCGCAGCTCGCGGTCGCCGGCGGCCTCGACGTAGGCGTGCTCGAGCCAGCCCGAGAAGCCGCGGTAGCGGCGGAGGTCGAGGTCCATCAGCAGGAAGGCCAGGTCGCAGGCGACGTCGGCGCAGCGGAACCTCGGCGTGAACTCGATGCAGTCGTAGACGCGGAAGCTCGGGTGGCCGTCCACGCCGCGCAGGACGCAGACGTTGCCGGCGTGCAGGTCGCCGTGGCCCTCGCGCACGTGGCCGGCGCGGACCCTGGCCTCGATGAGGTCCCGGAGCTCGTCGAGCCGCGCCGCGGTCCAGGCCTCGAGGCGGTCGAAGGCCCGCGCCGGGAACACCCGGCCGGCGAAGGCCCTGCAGTGGGCGAAGTTGTCGAGGGTGTTGGCCGAGACGGCGGCGAAGCTCCCGTGCTCGTCGACGCCCTCGCCGGTCGCGGCCCCGCCGTGGAACCGGGCCAGGAGCGTCGCCAGGCCCCGGCACAGCTCGTTGTCGATCTCGCCCGCGGCCAGCAGGCGGTCGAGCATGCGGTCGGCCGGCAGCCGGCGCATCTCGACGCACCAGTCGAGCGGCTCCCCGTCCCCGCCGACCCGCACGGCGCCGTCGCCGACCGCGACGATCGGCAGGACCCCGAGGTAGACGTCGGGGGACAGGCGGCGGTTGAGGCGCAGCTCCTCCTCGCAGTAGTGGCGTCGGTCATCGAGCGCACGGAAGTCGAGGAAGCCGAGGTCGACCGGCTTCTTGACCTTGTAGACGCGGTCGCCGACGAAGTACAGCCGCGAGATGTGGGTCTCGAGCGTCTCGACGTGGTCCGCGGGCCTGGGGAAGGCGCGCGGGTCGAGCAGGGCCTCGTGGCTGACCGGGATGGTTGCCTCCGTCGGGTGGGGAACGGGCAGCATAGGGCCCGCGCGGCGGGCTTCCCGCTATGATCCCCCGCCCTGCCCGCGTCGGGCCGCACCGCCGAAATGTTCCCCCACCGCCCCCTTGCCACGCTGCTCCTCGCCTCCGTGGTCGCGTCGCCGCTCGCGCGCGCGCAGGCGACCACCGTGTGGGTCGACGCCCGCGTCGGCGACGACGCCAAGGGCACCGGCACGGCGACGGCGCCGTGGCGGACGCTGACCCGGGCCGTCGCGGCCAACGGGGCGCGGCTCGATACGACGTTCCGGCTGCGCCCCGGCCGCTACGACGAGGCCCTCGGCGAGGCGTACCCGATCGTCCTGCCGGCGCGGTGCACGGTCGAGGCCGACCCGGCCGTCGTCCCGCCGGGCTCGGTCGCCGTGCAGTTCGGCTCGTCCCTGGCGTTGACGGCGCTGCTCCGGACGACCTCGGCGGCCAACGGCAAGGTCGTCGTCCGCGACCTGTTCCTCACCGGCGGGATGTTCCGCGGGGTCCAGGGCAACGTCTCCGGCCAGGGCATGAGCCTCGACCTCACGGTCGAGCGCTGCCGGATCCAGCAGAGCCGCTGCGTGGCCGTCAACGCCTCGAGCGCGGCGACCTGCCTCGTGACGCTCCGGGACTGCGCCCTGACCGGGCCCGACACGCCGCTGACCTTCAACCTGTCGCAGGACGCCCAGGCCGTCGTCGCCGTCGAGCGCTGCACGGTCCGCAGCGGCCTGCGCGCCGGCCTCTACGTCTCCGTCGACACGCGGTCCAAGGGCCTGCTCCACGTCGTCAACACGGCCGTCGAGGGCGCGACCAAGGCCGGCCTCCTGACCGACCTGCGCTCGGGCACGCTCGCCGTCCAGCTCGACCACTGCCTGTTCAAGGACATCGGCAAGGGCGTCATCGGCGGCAGCCCGGGCGCGATCGTCAACGTCCAGGCCTCGTCCTGGCCGACGTTCTCGGTCCGCAACACGGCGTTCACCTCGGTCGTCAACGAGGTCCCCGGCATCAACACCGCGGCGTTCACGTGGACGACCTGCCTCGTCCAGGACGCGGCGCTGGCCAAGCTCGGCGGCAACGTCCAGGGCAGCCCGACGTTCCTGCTGTCGGCCAACGCCGAGGACTACCGGCTCGCGCCCGGCTCGCCCGGCATCGACAGGGGCACGGCCGGGAGCGTGACCGACGACCTCTACGGGCAGCCGCGGGGCGGGGCCTTCTCGCCGACGGCGCCCGACATCGGCCCCGCCGAGCACCACGACCTCGTCTGCCACGTCGCGACGAAGCCGACGGCCGGCTCGCTCCGGCTCGAGCTCGCGGCCGTGGGCCCGCCCAACACCGGCGTGTTCCTGTTCGTCGCCGACGGGACGACGACGACCCCCTGGGTCCCGGGCCTCCACCTGTCGGGCACGATCCTCCCGTTCGCCGGCGGCACGACCGACGCCGGCGGCGTGTGGAGCACGGTCCTGGTCCCGGCCGGGATCCCCAAGCCGGTCGAGGCCTGGTTCCAGGCCCTGTTCCTGAGCCCGCCCTACCTCGGCAGGAACGCCGCGCGGGCCGTGTGGTGAGCCGCGCCGGAGGAAGCATGGACGGAGCGACGCTGCAGGCCGCCGAGCGGATCGCGGCCCTCGGGCTCGAGGTCGAGGGCATGACGCTGGAGGACCGGTCCGAGACGCCGACGCCGGGCTGGACCCGGCGCACGACGACGATCGTGCTGCGCGGCGGCGGCCACGAGGGCCGCGGCGAGGACGTGACGTACCAGGAGCCGGACCAGTCCCACCTCCAGGAGCACGGCCCCGGCCTCGACCTGTCGGGCCGGTACCGCTTCGCCGAGCTGTCCCGGCGGCTCGACGGCGAGGACCTGTGCTTCGGCAAGGAGCCCGAGGACCACGCCTCGCGCGACTACCGGCGCTGGGGCTTCGAGTCGGCGGCCCTCGACCTCGCCCTGCGCCAGAACGGCCTGTCGCTGGCCGCGGTCCTGGGTCGCGAGCTCCGGCCGCTGCGCTTCGTGTCCTCGCTCGGCCTCGGCGACCCGGCCGGCACCGCGCCGCTCGCCGAGCGCCGCGCGCGCAGCCCGGGCATCGGCTTCAAGGTCGACTTCTCGGCCGGCTGGACCGCCGACCTCGTCGCCGAGCTCCGCGCCTTCGGCGGCGTCGACGTCGTCGACTTCAAGGGGCAGTACCACGGCCCGTACGCCGGGGCCCCGGCCGACGCCGAGCTGTACCGCGTCGTCGCGGCCGGGCTGCCCGAGGCCTGGCTCGAGGACCCGGACCTGGGCGGGGACTGCGCCGCCGCCCTCGAGGACCACCGGGGCCGCCTGACCTGGGACGCCCCGCTGCACTCGCTGGCCGACCTCGAGGCCCGCGACGAGGGGCTCCGCTGCGTCAACATCAAGCCGTCCCGGTTCGGCCGCGTGCTCGAGCTGCTCGCGGTCTACGCCTGGTGCCAGCGGCGCGGGATCGCGATGTACGCCGGCGGCCAGTACGAGCTCGGCGTCGGCCGCGACCAGATCCAGTACCTCGCGGCCCTGTTCCACCCCGACGCGCCCAACGACTGCGCGCCGCGGGACTTCAACCGCGCGCCCCTGCCCGCGACGCTGCCGGCGAGCCCGCTCGCTCCGCGCGCGGCGCCCACCGGCTTCGCCCTCGCCTGAGCGCCCGAGGGCCGCCGCTCAGCGGCCCCAGGCGGCGATCTCGTCGCGGCACTGCTCGAACAGGATGTCGTCGAGGTTGTTGCTCTTGACCTTGCCGGCGACGCCGTGGCTCGCGGCCGTGGCCTCGGTCGAGCCGTACTCGATGAAGATGAACTTGCCGCGGGTCAGCTGGGCGACCTGCCGGAACACGATCGTGCCCGCGCCGTCGAGGCCCGAGGCCGCGACCGCGTGGACCTTGATGCCGAGGCGCAGCGCGTCCTGGATCGTCGCGGTGTAGGGGACGTCGTCCTCGTAGTCGAGGTGGGGCTGGGCGTCGGCGATCAGGAACACGAGCTTGGCCGCGTCCGGGCGCCAGGCCATGCCGTGCACGGCCACGGCCAGGCCCTGGTTGAGCGACTCGGGGCCGTCGCCGCCGCCGTCGGCGCGGATGCCGGCCAGCGCGCTGTCGAAGGCCGCGAGGTCCTCGGTGAAGGGGTGGGCCTTGGTCACGTACTCGTCGCCGAGGTCGCGGTAGAGGACCGCGCCGTAGCGCAGGCTGAACTCGCGCTCCAGCGAGCGGAGCTTCTTCGTGACGCCGGCCAGGGTCGACTTGATCGCGTCGATCTCGTCCCCCATCGACCCGGTCGTGTCGACCAGGAACACGACGTCGAGGGCGACCGGGCTGTCGGGGCGCGCGACGTCGAGCCCGACCTCGAGGTCGGCCTTGCCGTCCCAGGGCTTGCGCGCCCGGGCGTCGCCGAGGGCGACCTCGACCATGACGCGGCGGTCCGCGGCGAGGCCGGCCAGGGCCGGGTAGAACGGCAGCCGCCCATCGCCCATGACCTTGCCGGTGGTCAGGACCCGGTCCTCGGCCAGGTCGACGACGCGGACCTCGGCGCCGGGGCAGGGCCTGCCCTTGGCGTCGGTGACCCGCACGTAGCGGCGGCCGGCGACGTCGAGGGTCAGCCAGCTCCCGGTGTCCGCGCCGGCCTGCCGGCACGACGCGAGGAAGGCCAGGAAGGCCTCGTAGTCGGCGTTGTCGTCGGTCGAGCCGGCGCGCAGGGGGGCCAGCCGGCTCGGCTTGGCGGCGTGGTCGGCGCGGCCGTCCCGGGGCGCGGGGTCGGCGACGACGTGCTCGTCGACGGCCTCGACGTCGGCCTCGGCCTCCCCGAGGTCGAGGGCTGGCTTCCCGGCGACCTCGGCTCGCTTCTCCGGCATGTCGCTGCCCTCGGCCTCGCGCATGAGCCCGTAGGTCGCGCTCCCGCTCGGCGCCGCGGCCTCGGACGCGGGAGCGTCGGGGTCGGTGGGACGGCCGCGGCCGCCCCCACCCGCGACGTGGGCCCGGCGCAGGGACCAGGCCCCGTCGGAGACCTTCTCGATCGACGCGCCGGCGAGCTTGTCGCCGAGGGGCCGGGGCGCCGGCGCGGGGTCGGGGGCCTCGCGGCAGGCGGTGCACAGGCCGAGGGCCAAGACGTACGGGGTCCAGCTACGCATGTCGTCCTCCTCTCCGGCGCGCCCGGGTCGGGTCGCGCTCGCGAGGCGGGGACGGACGGGGCCGGGTCGACCCGGTTCCCGGACCGGGCGTACCCCCCGGACCGGATTCGGAGCCGGGCGATTCGAGGGCCGTGATGGATTTCCTGCCGGTTCGCGGGGACCCTGATCCCCGGCGGACAGTAGGGAGCCGTCCGTCACACCGCAGGAACCAGGAGCACGCATGGACCGATCACGCCAAGACCTCGCCCGCCTGCTGATCCGGCTGATGCTGGGGATCGTCTTCGTCTTCCACGGAGCGCAGAAGCTGTTCGGGGCCTTCGACGGCCCTGGCCTGTCCAATTTCTCGGGCTGGCTGACCGGGATGGGCGTCCCCATGCCCGGGGTCAGCGCGTTCCTGGCCGCCTGCGCCGAGTTCTTCGGCGGCCTGTGCCTGATCCTCGGCTGGTTCTTCCCCCTCGTCATCGTGCCGATGGCGTTCACGATGGCCGTGGCCGTGTTCGCCGCCCACTGGGCGAACGGGTTCTGGAACGCGGACCCGACCAAGCCGGGCTACGAGTTCCCGCTGACCCTGGGCGTGATGCTGGTCGCCCTCGGCATGCTCGGCCCGGGCTCGATCAGGGCGCCTCTCCCGATCAAGCCCAAGGCCAAGGAGAAGCCGCAGGGCTAGGCCGTGGCGCCGCGCCGCGCGTGGCGCTCGAGGGCGACGAACAGCGCGCCCCCTCCGGCGGCCAGCGCGGCCAGGAACAGCCACGGCGACAGGCCGGTGACGGAGTCGAGCGTGACCTTGCCGAGGGCGAGGGGCTTGAGCACCGTCTCCTGCATCCACACGTCGGTCTCGGCGTAGACCGCGGTGCCGAACAGCATGCCGAGGATGCCCGGGATCGCGCCGCGCGAGCCTGCGCCGAGGGCGACGAAGGCCGTGCCCGGGCAGTAGCCGAGGATCGCCATGCCGGCGCCGAAGATCACCCCGCCGACGAGCTGGCCGATGACGTGGGCGCCCTTGACGCTCAGGGCGATCCAGCCGAGGCCCGACATCAGGTGGATGCCGACGCCGCCGACGACGATGGCCGTCAGCATGACCTTGAGCACGGTGTGGTCGCGGAGCAGGAACTGCCCGACGATCGTCTCGTTGCGCGCGACGTTGCCGCGCATCAGCAGGAAGCCGAAGACCAGGCCGGTCAGGGCGCCGAGGAGCAGGGTCCCCATGGGCGCGAAAAGCGAAGTGTCGAACATGGCTCAGGCCTCCTTCCGGTAGAGGAGCTTCGCGGTCACGATGCCGGTCAGGAACATCGCGGCGAGGAAGGTCCAGGACGAGACGGCGAGCTGCAGGCCGCCGCTGATCGCGTGGCCCGACGTGCAGCCGCCGGCGAGGCGGGCGCCGTAGAGCAGGAGGGCGCCGCCGAGGAAGGCCCCGACCGTGCGGACCTTGCGGGACGGGCCGAAGCTGCGCGCCCAGGTCGGCGGCACGTACGACTCCTTGGGCGTGCCCGCCAGGCGAGCGGCCAGGAAGCCGCCGACGACGAGGAACACGACCAGCGCGAACTGCCAGTCGATGGCAGGGTGGCCGACCATGTACTTGGCCAGGTACGGGGTCTCGCGGACGTGGCTCTCCGAGATCGAGCCCTCGACGAGGCCGACCGCGCGGACCATCGTCGTCGAGGCCCCGAGCGCCTTGTGCATCACGAGGAACGTGATCCAGGACAGCACCCCGATGCCGGCCCCGACCGCGTACGGGGACCAGGGGTGCCGGTTGAGGACTGCCTTCATGTTCTCCTCCTCGCCGGGCCGGCCCGGGCCGCCCCGCCCCCACGGGCGGGCCGGCGGCCCTCGGACCCGGCACGCGGACAGGGAGGCCGGGGGGCCGGCGAGGGTTCCCGGAATCGGGCGGCCGGGCGGGTCAGGCCCCCGGCCGCTAGCGCTCGAGGCCGGCGAGGATGCGCTTGCGGACGTCGGCGGGCAGGTCGCCGATGGCGACGCGGCGGCACAGGTCCTGGGTCAGGTCGAGGCTGGCGAAGACCGCGCGGCAGCGCTCGCAGACGACCGTCTCGGCCATCGGGACGCCCCGGTCCATGGCCTCCTGCTTGGCCTGCAGCAGGTCCAGGCAGACCTGCCGGGGATAGGCGGGGTCGGTGCCGGGGCGCCGCGGCAGCGTCCGGTCGACGGCCTTGCGCAGCTCCAGCCGCCCGCGGTGGACGCGGCTCTTGGCCGTGCCCAGCCGGATCCCGAGGATCGACGCGATCTCGGCGTAGCCGAGGCCGGCGATCTCCTTGAGCACGAGCGGCAGGCGGTAGACCAGGGGCAGGCCGGTCATCGCGTCCTCGAGCCGCTCCTGGGCCTCGCGCCGGACCTGGGCCTCGACCCCACCCTCGAGGTCGGGCATCGTCGGCTCGGCGAACGGCAGGAGCTCGTCGAGGGACAGGCGGCGCGCCGGCTCACCCGCACGCCGCCGGTGCATCCTCCGGCACAGCCGCGCGGCGATCGTGAACAGCCAGGACGCGGCGCTGGACCTGCCCTCGAACTGGTCCCACTTGCGCCAGGCCTGGAGGAAGGTCTCCTGGACGATGTCCTCGGCGTCGCCGGGGTCGCCACAGACCCGCGACGCGAGCCGGAACAGCCGCGGGCCGACCTCGTCGACGAGGCGCGGGATGGCCTCCTCGCGGGGCAGGCCGGCGAGACCCGGTCCGCCTTCGGCCGAGCTCATCGGCCCCCGTCCGCCCCCCCGAAGGCCGCCCGGCCCTCCCGGATCGCCTCCTCCCACTCCTGCTTGAGCTCGGGCGACGTCTCGCCCGACCAGCCCTGGAGCTGCTCGAAGATGTCCTTGCGCTGCTTGATGTGCGGGCGCAGCGCGCGCAGGAAGGCCCGGCGCATCTCGATGTTCTCGATCGCCAGGAAGCCGCCCATGAAGCGGTCGATGACGACGGGGTTGGGGTACTTCTCGGCCAGCGGGGCCAGGCCGTCGACCATCTCGGGGCTCCGCGCGCTCCCGATCATGTCGGCGAGGAACACCGAGTAGTGCTCCTTGGTCTTGTCGAGGTCGTACAGGCGGCCGATCGCGCCGACGCGGTCGTCGACGGTGTAGCGGGGGTCGAGCAGGATCTGCTCGAGCCGGGCCATCTCCTGCTTGGGCGTCTCGGACGGCGTCAGCGGGCCGATCTTGGGCGACAGCGCCCCGGGCGGCAGCTTGGGGTCCGACTCGGGCAGGTGGGGCATCGTCCCGCCGGGGCCGGGTCCGGGACCGCCGTTGCCTCCGGACGGCTCACCGGGCCTGGGGCCGAACAGGGCCCAGGCCCCGGCAGCAAGGCCCAGGACGAGGACCAGGACGCCGATCCAGCGGACCGGACGGGGGGGACGCGGGGGATCTTGGGGGTGCTCACGGGAACGGCTCGGGGCAGCGGACCGAAAAGGCTATCCGATCGGACCTTCGGGGACAGGCTTCGACCCCACTTGAGCCCCCGGCCGGCCGACCGATACTGGAGCCCAGCCTCCGACGATCGGAGGCCCGTTCCAAACGAGGGTTGCGGCCCTCGACTCCTCTCTCCTGCACGAGGCTCCGGGCCGGTCCCGGGGCCGGACCGACCCTCCGGTGCGGACCCCGCACCGGAGCGACGAGACCCTCCTGTCCTCCTCCAAAGGATCCACGATGCGTCACCTCACCCTGCTCTCCCTGCTCGCGCTGAGCGGCCCGGCCTTCGCCCAGTCCCCCCCGGGGATCATCAAGGGTGACATCCCGAGCGCCGTGTTCGACGCCAGCACCAACGGTCAACTGGCCCAGCTCGGCGCCACCGGCTGCATGGCCGTCTCGATATACCAGATGGTCACCCAGAAGGGCACGGGCGTCTGGACCGCCTGCATCACGACCTACGGCCTGAGCACGACCTACGGCGGCTCCGGGAGCACGACCCAGCAGGGCGTGGTCATGGGCGTGTACGACAAGGTCAAGCAGACCTTCACGCCGACGACCCAGGCCAACTCGCTGAACCTGTCGAGCGGCAACGTCTTCGGCATGCACGTCTTCGGGCCCTTCGCCAACTACGCCGTCGTCGACCAGCCGTCCGGGCCCGTCATCGCCGAGCGCACGACCCCGACGGCCGCCTACGGCACGCCGAAGCCGATCTCGGGCATCTCGGCGACCTACGTCGACCCCTCGCTGGGCAACGTCAACGGCAGCCTCAAGCTGTTCTGGGTCGACACCGTCAGCTCGACCGGGATCTTCATGGCCGACCTCAAGAAGGACACCTCGGGCAACTGGTCGATCGACACCAAGACCCAGGTCCTGGTCGCCGTGCCCAACGTCTCGGGCAACATCGTCCACTCGCCGACGCCGATCCACGGCCCCGACGGGGACGTCGAGGGCCTGTTCCTGGCCGAGCGCAACGGCAACGAGAGCAACATGTTCTTCGCCGACGACCTCGACCCCAAGACCCCGCACGGCCTCGTCAACGCGCACACCTACTGGCAGAACAACGGCGGCGTGGCCGGCGGCATGTTCATCTGGGCCGACGCGTCCAGCACGCCGACCCCTTACTACCAGGCCGCCGTCGAGGGCTTCGGCTCCTGGCTCGTCGGCGACGTCGAGACGCTCAACGGCACGATGGACCTCCACGCCGGCTTCGACAACACGACCAGCCCGTTCGCGCCCAACATCACCGTCGTGATGCTCTCGGGCGGCCTGATCGCCAAGCCGATCACGCTGACGGGCTTCTTCGGCGAGTTCGGCCTCGACCTGACGACGCTGTACACGCCGTTCACGACGCTCGTCCACAAGGACGCCTCGGAGCTGGCCTCCGTCGCGTTCGTCATCCCCAACGACGCGAGCCTCAAGGGCACCTACGCCATCCAGGGCCTGTCGATCCAGATCAAGCCGCAGGTGCTCTGCTTCAGCAACACGGCCAAGATGATCATCAACTGAGCCGCCCCCGCGGCCCGGGCCCGCCCTCGGGGCGGGCCGGTGACGCCGGCCCCGGTCGCCCGACCGGGGCCGGCCGCACGCAGGCGGCCCCGGCTCAGGTCGGCAGGACGACCTGGGGTGGAACGGCAGGCCGCGGATCGCCGAGCCGGTGTTGTGGAACACGTAGCCGCCCTCGGCGTGGCCCGAGAACGGGACGTGCGTGTGCCCGAAGTAGACGTCCTCGACGCCGTCGGTGAGCTCCGGGGCGAGCGAGCCGAGCACGCGCAGCATCCGCCGCACCGACTGCCGCCGGCCGTGGGTCACGCGCACGACGTGGTGGAGGCGCAGGGCGAACAGGGTGTCGTACGAGTCGTGGAGGACCTGCTGCTGGCGCGGGATCCGGCGGCGGAGGCGGCGCTCGAGCCGGTCGCGCGGCGGCGCGGCCGGGGCTAGGTCGCCGTGGGTGAAGAAGGCCGAGCCGAGGCGGACGTGGGTCGGGTGCCAGTGGAACCCGGCCACCCGCCGCGCCAGGGCCTCGAGGGCGTCGGCCCAGGCCTCGAGGGCGTCGTGGTTGCCGAGGACGTAGTGGAGCTCGGTCCCGGGGGAGATGCAGGCGAGGCGCTCGAGCCAGTCGAGCCCGACCCGGATCGTGCCCTCGACCGTCGGCTCGACGCTCCACTTGAAGTCGACGATGTCCCCGTTGAGGACGACCCAGTCGGCCCAGCGCATGGCCTCGTCGATGTGCGGCTGCAGGCTCTCGGCGTGGCTCCGCTGCGTGAACAGGTGCAGGTCGGAGACGACGAAGCCTCGGGGCCTCGTGGGCATGGGCGTCATCCCGTCCGGACAGGCTCCTCGACCGGGGCCGGCTCGACGCGGACCGGGCAGACCTTGAGCTCGGCGGTCTGCGTGACCGGGTCGTAGCCCGAGCCGGTCAGGACGTTGATCGGGGTCTGGCCGAACGAGAACGACGTGAACACGGTCCCCCGGGGCGACCGGTCGGTCGCGCGGACGCGGACGCGGACGCTGCCGCGGCGGCTCGTGACGAGGGCCTCGCCGCCGTCGACGAGGCGCCAGGCCGCGGCGTCGTCGGGGTGGACCTCGAGCAGCTCCTCGGGCAGGAGGTAGTCCATGCCCCGGGCCCGGCCGGTCTGCGTCCGGGTGTGGTAGGCCTGGAGGCGCCTGCCGGTCGTCAGCCAGACCGGGAACTCGGCGTCGACGACCTCGGCCGGGTCGCGGAACGAGATCAGCTTGAACACCCCGCGGCCGTTCTTGAACTCCCGCTCGTGCAGGCGCGGCGTGCCGGGGTGGCCGCGCTCGGGCACGGGCCACTGGTAGCGCCCGGTCCCGGCCGACTCCCAGTCCAGGCCGGCGTAGATCGGCGACAGGGAGCACAGCTCGTCGAAGACGTCGCCCGGCGACGTCCAGTCGAACCCCTTCGCGCCGAGCCGCCGGCCGATCTGGGCCACGATCCACCAGTCCGGCCGGGCCTCGCCCTGCGGCGCGACGGCGGCCCGTACGCGCTGCACGCGGCGCTCGGTGTTGGTGAACGTCCCGTCGGTCTCGCCCCAGGCTGTGGCCGGGAGCACGACGTCGGCCAGCGCCGTCGTGTCGGTCGGGAAGATGTCGATGACGACGAGGTGCTCGAGGGCGCGCAGCGCGTGCTCGCAGTGCCGGCGGTCGGGGTCCGAGACGACGGTGTTCTCGCCGTCGATCAGCATCGCGTGGATCGACTCGCCGCAGCGGTCGAGGGCCGTGACCTTGGTGATCCCGCGCTCGGCGTCGATCTCCCGGCCGTAGGCCTCCGAGAACCTGCGGACGTTGGCGGGGTCGTCGCAGGGCTGGAAGCCCGGGAAGTTGGTCGGGATGGCCCCGCAGTCCCCGGCGCCCTGGATGTTGTTCTGCCCGCGCATCGGGTTGATGCCGCCGCCCTCGACGCCGAGGTTGCCGGTCATCAGCGCGAGGTTGCAGAGGCTCTGGACGTTGTCGACGCCGCAGATGTGCTCCGTGATGCCCAGCGTGTAGAAGATCGCCGAGGGCCGCCCCTGCCCGTACCAGAGCCCGGCCTTCTCGATGTCGGCCGCGGGCAGGCCGGTGATGCCGGCCGCCCACTCGGGCGTGAAGGCGCGCAGGTGCTCGCGGAGCTCGGCGTAGCCGGTCGTCCGGGCCGCGACGAACTCCTCGTCGACCAGCCCCTCGCGGTCGATGACGTGGGCCATGCCCAGGAGCAGGGCCACGTCGGTGCCGACGCGGAGCGGCAGGTACAGGTCCGCGTGGGCCGCCAGCCTGATCCGACGCGGGTCGGCCACGATCATGCGCGCGCCCCGGCGCAGCGCCTTCTTGAGGCGCGTGGCCGCGACCGGGTGGCACTCGATCATGTTCGTGCCGATGCAGAAGATGAGGTCCGGGTGCTCCATGTCGCGGAGGGGGTTCGACATGGCGCCTCGACCGATCGTGGCCGCCAGACCGGCGACCGTTGGAGCGTGTCAGGCTCTACTACAGTTATCGACGAAGTTGGTGCCGAAGCCCGAGCGCATGAACTTCTGCACCGAGTACGCGGCCTCGTGCGGCGCGCGGCCCGAGGCCACGGCGTAGACCGCGTGGCGGCCGTGCCGCTCGGCGACCTCGCGGAAGCCCGCGGCGGCCCGGTCGAGGGCCGTGTCCCAGTCGGTGGCGTGCAGCTCCCCGTCGGCGCCGCGCACCATCGGGTGCCGGAGCCGGTCCTCGTGCTGGACGAAGTCGAAGGCGAACTGGCCCTTGATGCACAGGGCCCCCTCGTTGGCCGGGCCGTCCATGGCCGGCTGGACGCCGACGAGGGTCCCGTCCTTGGTCAGGAGGTCGACCGAGCAGCCGACGCCGCAGTACGGGCAGATCGTCCGCGTCCGGGCGAGCTCGCCCGGCAGGTCGGCGGCGGCCATGGCCTTGCGGTCGCCGAGCGCCCCGGTCGGGCAGGTCTGCACGCACTGGCCGCAGAACACGCAGGCCGAGTCGCGCAGGACGTTGTCGAACTCGGTCGTGATCTGCGTGTGGAAGCCGCGCCCCGCGACCGAGATCGCCGAGTCGCCCTGCTGCTCGTCGCAGACGCGCACGCAGCGGTAGCAGGAGATGCACAGCTCGTAGTCGCGGAGCAGGAAGGGGTTGTCGTCGGTCGGGTGGGCGCGGCCGGAGCGCGCGCCCTCGAAGCGGCCGGTGCGCGCATCGTAGCGGTCGACGAGCGCGCGGAGCTCCTGGGACGCGAGGCCGCGCAGGGGGTCGACGTCGACCTCGCGGTTCTCGGACGCGACCATCTCGAGCAGCGTGCGCCGGTGCTTCTCGACCTTGGCCCCGTGCGTCGTCACGACCATGCCTGCCTCGGCCTTGGTCGTGCACGAGGCCACGGGGTTGCGGATGCCCTCGACCTCGACGACGCAGAGCCGGCAGGCGCCGAAGGCCTCGAGGCGGTCGTCGTAGCACAGCGTCGGGACCTCCCGGCCGCAGCGCCGGACGACGTCGTACAGGCTGTCGCCGGGCTCGAAGGCGACCTCCCGCCCGTCGATCGTCACGGTCGTCGTGCTCTCGGCCACCGGTCCCATGTCCCGCTCAGCTCCTCCTCTCGCGCTCGACGTGCGCGCGCACCCGGTCCCCGAAGCCGTCGATCAGGCTCAGGGCGAGCAGCGGCGCCGCCTGCCCGAGCCCACAGGCCGACGTCGCCCGCATGACCTCGGCCAGGTCGCGCACCTCGGCCTCCCAGGATGCCAGATCCGCGGGCCCGTGCGTACCCCCCAGCCGCTCGACGAGCCGGCGGGTCCCGATGCGGCACGGGAAGCACTTGCCGCAGCTCTCCTCGGCGAAGAATTCCATGCCCTCCCGGGCCGCCTCGACCATGTCCCGGCTGTCGTCGTAGACGATGATCCCGCCGGCGCCGAGGAACGAGCCGTGGGCGCGGATCGAGGGCTCGTCGAGCGTGACCTCGAGGCCCGGGCCGGACAGGAAACCGCCCGACAGCCCGGCCATCGTCACGGCGCGGACGCGGCGCCCGCCGGGGGCGCCGCCGGCCCAGTCCTCCAGCAGGGTCCTCAGCGGCAGGCCCAGGGGGACCTCGTAGTTGCCCGGGCGGGCGACGTCGCCGCTCAGCGAGACGACCTTGGTCCCGGCGTGGTCGCCGAGCCCGAGCCCGCGGTACCAGGCCGCGCCCCGGCGCACGATCGGCGGGACCGAGCACAGGGTCTCGACGTTGTTGACCGCGGTCGGCGTCCCCTCGTAGCCGTGCGTGACCGGGAACGGGGGCCGGTTGCGCGGGAACGGGTGGCGCCCCTCGAGCGAGTTCAGCAGCGAGGTCTCCTCGCCGCAGATGTAGGCCCCGGCGCCGCGGCGGAGGTGGAGGTCGAAGTCGATCCCGCTGCCGCGGATGTCGCGGCCGAGCCAGCCCTCGGCGGCCGCCTCGGCGATCGCCCGCTCGAGGATCCGGAGCGTCTCGGGGTACTCGTAGCGCAGGTAGACGAAGCCCCGGGTCGCGCCGGTCGCGATCCCCGCGAGGACCATGCCCTCGATCAGCGCGTGCGGGTCGTGGTCCATCAGCGCCCGGTCCTTGAAGCAGCCGGGCTCGCCCTCGTCGGCGTTGGCGACGATCGTCTTGGGGCCCCCGGAAGCCTCGCGCACCGCCTGCCACTTGCGGCCGGTCGGGAAGCCGGCGCCGCCGCGCCCGGCCAGCCCGCTGTCGGTCACGACCCGGAGCACGCCGTCGGCCCCGAACGACGCCAGGGCCTCGGCCAGGGCCTCGTAGCCCCCGGTGCGGCGGTAGCCGTCGATGCCGGCGCGACCGGGCTCGCGGATCGCGGCGAACACGCACTCCTCGACGCCGCCGGGGTTGGGCACCGGCAGCGGGGACGGCCGGGCGTGGAGCGCGCCGGCGTCGGTCCCGACGCGGACCTCCTGGCCGAACAGGACCGGCACCGGCTCGTCGCAGCGGCCGGCGCAGGGCATCGGCGTCGCGCCGTCCTTGCGCAGGGCCTCGAGCAGGGCCGTGCCCCCGCGCGACGCGCAGACCGGCCCGGTGCAGACCCGCGGCGCGGCCTCGCCGCCGGGGACGCGCGCGAGGTGGTGGTAGAAGGTCGTCGTGCCGTACAGGTCGGCCAGCGGGATGCGCAGGGCTGCCGCGACGCCACGGACGGCGTCCTCGGACAGGAACCCGTCCCGCTCGTGGAACGCGTGCAGCAGCGGCAGGAGCGGCGCCGGCTCCTCCCGGAAGCGCTCGATCAACTCCTGGTCCGACGACATGGACCGGGGAGCCTAGCAGGTTCCCGGGGCGAGGGAAGCGGGCCGCGCCGCCGGGCCCAAGCTGTCGCGGCCCCCTCCGAGGCGGTAGAACCCCGGGCTCGGGACCGCCGCTCCCCCGGGGCCGACGACCGGAATGGATCCCCAGCAGCTCATCTACCTGCTCACCGCCCTCGTCGTCCTCGGCGTCGGCGCGCAGTGGCTCGCGGCGCGGCTGCACGTCCCCGCCCTGATCCTGCTGCTCCTGACCGGCCTGTGCCTCGGGCCCATCTCCGAGCTCGTCCTCGGCAGCCGGATCCTCGACCCGGACGCGGTGTTCGGCGACCTCCTGTCGCCGATCATCTCCTTGTCGGTGGCCCTGGTCCTGTTCGAGGGCGGGCTGACCCTGGACCTCGACGAGGCCCGGAAGGCCGGCCGGACCCTCTGGCTCCTGATCCTCGCCGGGCTGTTCATCGGGTTCGCGGTCGTCACCCTGATGGCGCGCTTCGTCGGCGGCCTCGACCTCGTGACCTCGGCGACCCTGGGCGCGATCCTCGTCGTGACCGGCCCGACCGTGATCCTGCCGATGCTGCGCAGCGCGCGCATCGCGTGGCGCCCGGCGACCCTGCTCAAGTGGGAGGGGATCGTCAACGACCCCTTCGGCGCGATCCTGGCCTTCTTCGTGTTCGCCCTGGCCACGCAGGCCGGGGCGACCGGCGGCAGCGCCTGGGCGATCGGGATCGAGCTCCTGCTCGACATCGTGCTGGCCGCGGGGCTCGGCCTGGGCCTCGCCTGGCTGCTGCACCTCGCGCTCAAGCACGAGCTCGTGCCCGAGCACCTCAAGAACCCCGTCACGCTGGCGATGACGCTGCTGGCCTTCGCCCTCGGCGAGGTCGTCGGCCACGAGCTCGGGCTCATCTCGGTGACCCTCCTCGGCATCGGGCTGGCCAACACCGGGCACCACGGCCTCGAGCGCATCCGCTGGTTCAAGGAGCAGATCGCCCACCTCCTCGTCGCGCTCCTGTTCCTCGTGCTGTCGGCCCGCCTCGAGCTCCGCGACCTCGGGCGGCTCGAGCCGCGGCACCTGCTGCTGCTCGGCGGCATCCTGTTCGTCAGCCGCCCGCTGGTCGTGTGGCTGGCGACCCTGCGCTCGGGCCTGCCGTGGCAGGAGCGCCTGCTGATCGGGTGGATCGCGCCGCGCGGGGTCGTCGCCGCCGCCGTGGCCGGCGCGTTCTCGGTCGAGCTCCGGCGGGCCGAGTTCGTCGACAGCGACCTCCTCGTGCCGATCGTGTTCGGCGTGATCCTGACGACCGTGACGCTCAACGGCCTGACGATCCGCCCGCTCGCGACCCGGCTCGGCCTCGCGACGTCGACCGGCAAGGGCCTCCTCGTCGTCGGCGCGTCCAACTGGACGACGCAGCTGGCCGAGGCCCTCGTCAAGGCCGGCGCCCTCGTCATCCTGGCCGACACGCGCTACCACCGCGTCGCGCGGGCGCGCATGAAGGGCCTCGAGGTCCACTACGGCGACGTCCTCGCCGACGACCTCGCCCTCGACCTGCCCCTCGAGCGCCTCAGCCAGGTCCTCGTCGCGACCGAGGACGACCACTACAACGCCCTCGTCTGCACCCACTTCCGCAACGCCTTCGGCAGCGAGGCGCTGTACCAGCTGTCGCCCGAGAAGGAGCCGGAGAGCAGGGCCCACTTCGGGCGCACGCCCTGGGGTGAAGACGGGACCTTCAAGCGGCTCGCGCGGCGCTTCTGGGCCGGGGGCGAGTTCAAGGTCACGAACATCAACGAGGCGTACGACGCGGGCCGCTTCCGCGCCGACAACCCGGAGGCGCTGCCGCTGTTCGCGATCGGCGAGCGCAGCCTGCGCCTGCTCGAGCCGGGCGCCGAGGTCCCGGCCAACGTCAAGCTGGTGTACCAGGCCGCGCCGGCCTGACCGTGGCGACTCCCCCCGTCCTCGACGATGGACCGCGGGCCGGCGCCGGCTAGACTCCGCGCCGGGGGCAACGTCAGGGAGGTACGGCCATGGAGAGTGGACCGTCCGAGGGCTCCGACCTCGCGCGGACGACGGATGAGCAGCGGCTGCTCGCGCTGCAGAACCGCGTGCTCGAGAGCATCGCGCGCGGTGACGGGCTGTCCGCGAGCCTCGACCTCCTGACCAGGCTGATCGAGCAGTCGGTCGCCGGCGCGCTTGCCACCGTGCTGCTCCTCGACCCGGTCCGCCGGCGCCTGCGCCTCGCGGCCGGCCCGAGCATCCCCCCGGACCTCAGGCCCGAGCTCGACCGGCTCGAGCCGGCGGTCGGCATGGGCTCCTGCGGCACCGCGGCCGCGACCGGCGAGCCGGCCATCGTCGGCGACACCGCGACGGACGAGCGCTGGGCGCTGCTGCGCCCGATGGCCGAGCGCTGGGGCATCCGCGCGTGCTGGTCGCTGCCGCTGCTGTCCGACGACGGCGAGGTCCTCGGCACGGTCGCGATCTCGTTCGGCGCGCCGAGGATGCCCGACCGGTTCGAGGCCTCGTTGCTCGAGTCCGCGCGCCACCTGGCCGGCATCGCGACCAAGAAGGACCTCGCCCACCGCGAGAAGCAGGCGCTCGAGGAGCAGCTCCGCCGGGCCCACAAGCTCGAGGCCATCGGCCGGCTCGCGGGCGGCGTCGCCCACGACTTCAGCAACCTCCTGACGGCCCTGTTCGGGCACTACGACTTCCTCGCGCGCCGGCTCGTCCCGGGCCGCCTCGTCGCCCAGACCGACCTCGAGGAGCTGCGGCAGATCCACGACGTCGCCGACCGGGCCGCGCGCCTCGTGCGCCAGCTGCTCGTCTTCGCCCGGCAGCAGCCCGTCGAGCTCCGCGAGCTCGACCCCGACCGCGTTCTCGCCGACCTCGAGCGCATGCTGACGCGGGTCATCAGCCGCGACGTGTCGCTGACCCTCGTGCCCGCGGACCCGCCGCTGAGCATCCGCGCCGACGAGGGTCAGCTGGCCCAGGCCGTGCTCGACCTCGTGCTCAACGCCCGCGACGCGATGCCGGGCGGGGGCCGGATCGTGATCTCGACCGGGACCGAGCGCTTCGACGCGCAGGCCCCCTCGCCGCGGCCGGACATCCCCGCCGGGACCTACGGCCGCATCTCGGTCGAGGACACCGGCGTCGGGATCGAGGCCGACGACCTCGACCGCATCTTCGAGCCGTTCTTCACGACCAAGGCCGCGTCCAAGGGCACCGGCCTCGGCCTCGCCGGCGTGCACGGCTTCGTGCAGGCGAGCCGGGGCTTCGTCCACGTCGAGAGCAGCCCCGGCCGGGGCACCCGCTTCGACCTCCTGTTCCCCCTCGCGACCGCAGCGCAGCAGCGGTCCGAGGACACGGATCCTGGAGCCGGTCCGGCCTGGCGTGGCCGGGGCGAGAGCCCGGTGGCCACGGTCCCGGGCGCGCGCCTGCTGCTGTGCGAGGACGACCACCACGTGCGGCAGTTCGTCGAGCGTCTCCTGCGCCGCAGCGGCTACGAGGTGCAGAGCGCGGCCGACGCCGAGGAGGCCGAGCGCCTGTTCGACCGGGCCGAGGGGGCCGTCGACCTCCTGCTGACCGACCTCGTCCTGCCCGGCCGCGACGGCCGTGAGCTCGTCGAGTCGCTGCGGC